>NZ_CP033070.1:3256168-3907402 GCF_003669035.1 Chryseobacterium sp. 3008163
AAGGTGAGCACCACCACCATCCAAAAAATGCAACCATTACTGCTGAAAACAAAGATGCTTTCAAATTGGTAAAAGGTCTTAAAATGGATGAGTCTGTGAAAGTTTCTAAAGAAACTTTGGCTGCTGACGAAAACTTAGCTAAAGAATTAGGATTCACTAAAGAAGAAGCTGAGCATTTGCACCACGCTGAAGTTGAGGTTAAAGTAAAAGATTTCTACAGCCTAAACTTAGCAGAACTTAACGAAGAATTATTCGATAAAGTTTACGGTGAAGGAAACATCAAAACTGAGGAAGAACTTAAAGACAAAGTAAAAACTGAGCTAGATGAATACTTCCAGCAGAATGCAGACGTACACTTTGTAAACAAAGTATTGGAGCAGGTTTCTGAAAAAGAAGAAGTAAAACTTCCTGAGTCATTCTTGACGAAGTGGTTGGTATTCTCAAACCAGAATATCCAGTCTGAAGAGCAGGCTAAAGAAATTCTTGAAGCTGAGAAAACTCAATTGAAATATCAGATCATCGAAGGTAAATTAATGTCTGATAATGATATCAAATTAGATTACGCAGACGTATTAGCTCAGGCTGAGCAGTTGGTAAGAAACCAATTGGCAATCTACGGAATTCACCACTTAGGAGACGAAGAAGTTCAGAAATATGCTGCTGAAATGTTGAAAGACCAGGAGCAGGTAAGACAAATCTCTTCTGAGGTTGCTATGGCTAAACTAAAAGATGTAATTCTTGAAAAAGCGACTAAAAAGGAAACTGCAATTTCGCACGACGAATTTTTAGAAGAATTGAAGAAGTAATTTATTCTTAAATAATATTTGAAAACCTCCAAGCAATTGGAGGTTTTTTGCTTTTAGGTAATGCGTATATTTTGATTTTCGTTTTTTTAATTAAATTATTTTATATAATTGTACATTTGGATGCTATCTGATTTAATTCCAACTTCTTAATCCACTAAAGTTCTCAGAAAGCAAAATATTATGAAGGATATAAGTCAGATAAAAAATAATCTATTTCATGTTTTATTAATTTTATTTTTAGGGATAAATTTTTCATGTTCCGTTACAAAATCAAAAAGAACTGAAGTCATTTCTGAAAAGGTAGACCCTTTGTATATTGAAATTGATAGGCTAGGTAAGGAGCTTACCGTTAAAAACAATGTTCCCGGAATCGCTGTAGCCGTAATCAAAAATGGAAAAGTAGCGTGGATTCAAACGGTTGGTTATGCAGATTTGGCAAGCAAGAAACCCGTAACATCTAAAACTATTTTTAATATAGGCTCTATTTCTAAGTTAGTTTCTGCATGGGGTTTTATGCAGCTTTCAGAAAAAGGACTTGTAAAATTAGATGAACCGGTTGATAAATATCTTACCAGATGGCATTTCTCCGAGTCAGAATTTAATCAATCAAAAGTTACCTTGAAAAGATTACTGAGTCACACTGCGGGACTTTCTGTCCATGGGTATGGAGGTTCAGATCAGGGAATACGACTTCTTAGTCTTGAAGAATCGCTCAATGGAAAAACTAAAAGAAATGGCGAAACGGTACATCTTATTAATGAGCCTGGAACGAAATGGCAATATTCAGGAGGTGGTTACACAGTCGCGCAACTGTTGTTGGAAGAGACAACTAAAAAAGGTTTTTCGGAATATATGAAAGAGAATGTCTTTCTACCACTTAGAATGAAAAATACCAGCTATGAATGGACCGAAGATATGATGGGAAACTCAGCAACTGCGTATGACGAATTGGGTAAACCCATAAAAAACAGAATTTTTACCGAAAAAGCTGCCGCAGGATTGCAAACAACTATAGAAGATTTGGCTCATTTTGCAGAACTTTCGATTACACCTGATAAAAATCAATTGAATAATGTTTTAACAAAAGAAACAATTCTATTAATGGAAACGCCTGTGCTTCCTTTTTCTAATGAAGGAAAAAGCGGCTTGGGATATAGATTTCTGAATTTTGACGGATTTGAAACAATAGGGCATACCGGAGAAAATGCCGGTTGGAGTACAGCTTTGCTTTTGGATTTACCAACTAAGAGCGGTATCATCGTACTTTGTAACGGATCACTCGGAGATCGTGTTTGGTTTCCAATCTATCAAAATTGGGTAAAAACAATAAAATCGAAAAATTAATTTGAGTTATTATTTTATGAAAAAGAAAAACCCAGCCGAAGCTGGGTAAAAACTAATAACCATGAAAACTCAATTAAACATGAGAATCGATTCTATTGGAAGCAATAACTGTACCTAGAAATGTTAACAAATCATTAATAAAAGTTATTTGTTTGTTAAAATGAATGTTGGTTTAAAAATATTCTAATTCAATATCTACTCAATACTTCTAAACTATAGAAAATCCTCCTCGTTTGGAAGGTGATTCTTTCGGAGAAAGAAAGCAGGGTGGTTTAAGATGAGCGCATCATCAAAATGTAGCTATTTATTTTAAATTCTTGAATTCCCATTATTATAATAAGCAATATTTATTGGGGTGTTTTTTTTCGGAACAGAACTTGATAGCCTTGTACCGTTCAAAATTCTTATATTTACATCATTAAAATTTAATATTATTATGAAAAAGATAATCGTTCCGTTTTTCTGTGCTGTACTTTTTTCTACATCAGCAGTCGCACAAAAAACATCTACGGCTACCGTAAAATCAACTGCTTCAACTTCGCAGATCACTCCAAAACAAGTAATCGATAACTATCTTACCGCTCTTGGAGGAAAAGCAAAACTGGAAGCGGTGAAATCTACCATCATCGAAAACGTAATCAGTGCTCAGGGAATGGAAATCAATTCTACCACAAAAAAAATGGGGAATAAGTTCAAATCTGTGCAATCTGTAATGGGGCAGGAGATGACTCAGGTTTTTGACGGTGAGAAAGGATATTCTAACCAGATGGGTGCAAAAACAGATTTCCCAGCAGATAAAATTCCTGAATTGAAAAAAAGCCAGACGATTGATGCGTTGGCCTATGATCCGTCAAGCTTTCAGACCGTAGCGGTTGAGAAATTAGATGGTAAAGATTATAATGTATTGTCTTCAAACAAAGGTAAGTTCTACTTTGATGCAGCTACAGGATTACTTTACAAAGCAGGAAGCGGTCAGGGTGATGCCATCATGAAAAGCTATATGACAGTTGACGGAATTAAATTCCCTGAATTGATCGAAGCTGAAGGAGGCGGACAAAAAGTGAGCATCAGAACCACAAAGGTTACTTTGAACTCTGGAGTGACTGAAGCTGATTTCAATTAAAGAATAAATCTTTAAATCAATATAAGACCGGAATTTTTCCGGTCTTTTTTGTTTGTATTTGATGAGGGAATAGAGTTATAATGCTTCTTAAATAAAACAAATTACTGCAAAATAGATTTGGGTAATTAGCAAAATCTACGAAATTAAATAGACTTATAATCATCGAGATACAGTAAAATGAAGGCTTAAATTATTAAACAACTGTTTGTGAAATAAACTTTAACTCAACTTTAACTAAAATTCTAGGGATAAAATTTTTTGTAATTGTGATTAATTTATACTTTTATCACGCAAAATTTAATAAACAACTGTATGAAAAAAGTTCTATTGTCATTAGGAATAGTCTTCATGGCTTCAGCTAATGCATTCGCACAGAATATCCCATTGGATCCTTCTGTCAAAACTGGTACTCTTCCAAACGGAATGAAGTATTATATCAAAAAAAACACATTACCAGAAAAGAAGGTAGATTTCCGTTTAGCGATCAACGCCGGATCTATTCTTGAAGACGAAAACCAAAAAGGTCTTGCTCACTTTATGGAGCACATGAACTTCAACGGAACCAAAAATTTCCCAGATAACAAATTGGTAGACTTTCTACAGTCAATCGGTGTGAAATTCGGACAACACCTTAATGCCTACACAAGCTTCGACGAAACTGTGTACATGCTTCCCGTTCCTCTAGACAAGCCGGGAAATCTTGATTCGGGTCTTAAAGTAATGGAAGACTGGGCTTTTAACGCAACGTTGACTGACGAGCAGATCAACAAAGAAAGAGGGGTTGTATTGGAAGAACTAAGATTAGGTTTGGGGGCAGATAAAAGAATGAGGGATAAATATTTCCCTAAAATGCTTTACAAATCGCATTATGCAGACAGGCTACCTATCGGTACAAAAGAAGTTCTTCAAAACTTTAAGCCGGATGTTATCAGACAATTCCACAAAGACTGGTACAGACCAGATTTGATGGCATTAGTTGTGGTAGGAGACATCAATGTGGATGAGGTTGAAAAGAAAATTAAAGATAATTTCAGCAAATATAAAAATCCTTCAAAACCAAGAGAAAGAAAGGTTTATGATTTACCGAATCACCAAGAGACTTTAGTGGCAATAGAAACCGATCCTGACGCTACCAACTCTATGGTACAATTCATGATGAAAGACACGGAGTCTTACCAACCAGATGTAACTGTACAGCAGTATAATCAAAGCATGGTAGAAAATGTAGCGACTACAATGTTGAATAACCGTTTGAGAGAATTGATCAACTCGAATAATCCACCGTTTACTTTCGGATCTGTATATCATGGTGGAGTAGTTGGAAGAACCAAGGAAGCTTTCCAAGGTTTTGCAATGGTAAAAGAAGGAAATCAAATCAGTGCTTTGAAAGTGCTTTTAGAAGAAACTGAAAGAGCAAAAAGATTTGGCTTCACACAAAGCGAATTAGACAGAGCGAAGTCTCAGATTATGTCTAATATAGAAAGATCTTACAACAACCGCGACAAAACGGAAAGCGATATGTTGGTAGACGAGTACGTGAGAAACTTCCTGGAGCAGGAGCCAATGCCGGGAATAGCCTGGGAATATGAAGATACAAAGACGTTTTTGCCTACGGTAACACTGGCTCAGACAAATGAGATCATCAAAAAAATGGTGAAAGAAGATAGTAGAGTGATTGTCATTACTGGTCCTAAAAAAGATAATGTGACGATGCCTACTGAGGCTTTGGTTCTTAAAACTTTCGATGATGTAAAAGTAGCCAATCTTAAACCTTACGAAGAAAAAGCGACCATCAAGAATTTAGTAAAACCATTCAAATCTGATGGTAAAATTGCTAAAACAGAAACCGATGCCAAATTGGGAACGACGACCTGGACGTTAAGCAACGGTGCGAAAGTAACTTTCAAAAAGACCGACTTTAAAGATGATGAGATTGTTTTCTCTGCAAGAAGTTTGGGAGGAAATTCATTGTTAAATGATTCAGATTATAACAATACTCAATTTGCTTATCAGGCTTTAAGCGAAGCGGGTGTAGCAGGAGCATCTAAGGCAGAATTGACTAATTACTTGGCAGGAAAGCAGGTGAATGTAAATCCGTACATCAGCAGTACTTTGGAAGGTGTTTTTGGGAGATCTAGCCAAAAAGACCTAGGTACAGCAATGGAGTTGTTGTATGCTTATTTCACTAATCTAAATTACAATCCTGAAGCATTCAATGCTTATAAAATGAAGCAGTCTGCGATGTTGGATAACCTTTTGTCTAATCCACAGACATATTTTGCAAGTGAGCACGCTAAGTTTACGAATCAGAAAAACCCAAGATTTATCGGACTTATTCCAATGGAGAAAGACTGGGCGGCAACGAACTATAAAAAAGCGTACGATGTTTACAAAGAGAAATTTGCCAATGCAGGAAACTTCCATTTCTATTTTGTAGGAAATATTGATGAAGCCAAATTTAAGAATGAAGTTTTACAGTACATCGCAAGCTTACCTACAACAGGAAAAACGACCAACTTCAAAGACACCGGGTACAGAGGAATCACCGGAGATCATACCAAAGTCTACAAAAAAGGAAAAGATCCGAAGAGTATGGTTCAGATCGTTTACTCGGGAGAAACTCCTTACAACGAGAAAGAGGCTTTGGCACTTGCAGCTTTAGGTGAAGTGGCAACCATCAAGGTGATTGAGAAATTGAGAGAAGACGAAAGCGGAATCTATGGTGGTGGAGCTAGAGGCGGAATGTATAAAGTTCCTTACGGAAATTATAATTTCAGTCTAAGTTTCCCTTGTGGACCCGAAAATGCAGATAAACTGACGAAGAGTGCTATCGCAGAACTTCAGAAACTGATTGATAAAGGTCCTGAACAAAAAGATCTTGATAAGTACAAAGAAGGCGAGATGAATGACTATAAAACAGACATCAAAGACAACAATTACTGGTTGAATGCTTTATCTAAAAACCAATTGGACGGAAGTGATAAGTATGAAATCCTAAATTATCAGGAGAAAGTAAAAGCACTGACGGTAAAAGATCTACAGGATGTTGCTAAGAAATATCTGACTAAAAACAGAGTAGTTGCAACTTTAATGCCTGAAGACGGGTGGGAAAGTGCTCCTAAAAAAGAAGCTGCTGCAACAGTAAAAGCGACCGCAGTAAAATAATCTTAGTCGATTATATATGAAAACAACCGCAGAAATTTTTCTGCGGTTGTTTGTTTTTATAAAATGTATAGCTACAACTAATCAACTATTTCCCATACTCCTTCTTCCACTCCTCGGCAACTTCGCTCAGGGTTGTGTAGAAATCTTCTCCGTATTTACGTGTTAACGGTGTTTTTAAGAACTTATATACCGGAACCTGAAGTTCTTTACCCAGAGTGCAGGCATCATTGCAAATGGACCACTCATGGTAGTTTAATGCGCTGAAAGAAGAATACTCTGTTACACGGATTGGATATAAATGACATGAGATTGGTTTTTGCCAATCAATAGCGCCGTCTTCGTATGCTTTTTCGATACCGCACTTAGTGATTCCACGCTCGTCAAAAGTCACGTAGGCGCATTCTGCATCTTCAATCATTGGGGTAACATACATTCCGTCCATTGGGTCGGTTGTCCATGTTCCCTGTTCTTCCAAAGCTTTAATTCCGTCCTGGGTAAGGTAGGGTTTTATTTTGTCGAAAATATTATCTAAAATCACCAACTCATCCTTATCCAAAGGAGCTCCCACATCACCTTCCACACAACATGCGCCTTTACATTTGGTGAGATTGCATACAAATTCTTCAGAAAATATATCTTCAGAAATTAATTTATCGTCTATTTGAATCATAATCTTTTTTTTAAAATAAATCGAAATGAGTGCCTGCATTAAAACCGATCAAGCTTATAATGATAACCCATAAGCTCACTTCCTGCATCCAGTATTTTGGCAAAAATCTCAGCATCCTGCTCATAATAATCGTTGCCGGAAAAGCCAGCAGCAAAAGGTATTCATAACGGTTGTTCATATATAAAATAATACTTACCAACTGTGCAAATGAGAACACCAGCAAGAAAGTATATTTGTAACGGCTGATAGGGCTTTTCTTATTATAATGTTTAAAGTGATCATATATTGCGTAAACCAACATTAATACTATAGGGATGAGTGGTAAAAGTTCGGTATAATCTGTTACAAATTTGATCTTCCCGAATGGTAAATAATCCATATTCCACTGATTAAATCTAAAGAAGAACATCAATGAGAAATAACTCAATGCAATCAACGACATTCCCAGAATGAATCTGAAGATATTTAAACCGATTCTTTCAGACGTAACGATGAGGTGAATCAGTACAAAGAAAATCATTGGCCACGTCGTCGGCAGAAAAATAAAATTTAAAGCTAAAATAGAACCTACCAAAACGTAAGATTTTTTTCTGAGGTCTTCATCTGTACTCGTGAGAAGAAGCAAAAGAAATGAATTGGTAAGCAATGCTACAGCAATTCCGATGTCTAATTTCCCGGGATACAGTCCGAAAACAAAAAATGTATAGAGCAATAATGGCAAATGCGTCTGATAATTCAGTGCAATCGCATTAAAACAGAAATAACCAAGCGAAATTCCAAGAAACGTAATGATGGCGATTATTGCTTCATACGTGTTGAAATTGAGGGTGTTAATTACAATAACTACTAAAAGAAGAAAACCAATATAAACAGGAATTGAAAAAATATTGCTTTCTTTTGAAAGTAATCTAAACATTTTTTATAAATTTGTGCAAAGTTAATTTAAAAAAGGAAAATAATGACGTCTTTCTTTCTATTCTTAAGTGATGTTTTCAAATGGTCTTTTGGTTTTTTCACAACCTTTGGAAACGTACTCAACTGGATTTTATTCATCGTTTGTTGCGTACTATTTACATATTGGTGCTATGTCTTGGTGGTAACACTTGGGGGGGACAAAGACAAAGAATATTATTCTCCGACTGAGGGTAAAAACCCTTACTACGATCCTACGATCTACAAAAAAGAAGGTTAATTAATTGGTTATATAGTAAAAAGACCGGTCAATTTTTTTTGATCGGTCTTTTTTATGTTATTGACTAAATTTAATCATGTATCGGCAATACCAAAACAGGTATTTTAGAGCTTTTGGTAATCCCTTTGGTTAAGCTTCCTACAAATACATCGTAAATTCCGCTTCTACCGTGGGATCCCATGACAATGAAGTCGGCATTTTTGGTGTCAGCGTATTCCAAAATAATATCTTTTGCAATGCCTTGTTTTAATAAATGCTCGCAATCGATGTTGTGTGAAAGAATTTTTTGATTAATTTTATTTAAAAGAACCAGTTCTTCTCTTATTTCGTTTTCTTCAATCTCCGGAAAATACTGATAGCCCATATCTCCGATTGCAAAACCAATGTCTGTGGGCGCTACGTGTATCAAATTGAGCTTTCCGTTTACCTTCTTCGCAAATTCTATTGCGCCATCTACAAGCTGATCTGTTTTTTCGCCAAAATCTACTGGCAATACAATGTTTATCATATTTTCATATTTTAATTTGTCTCTTAAAGATATGAAAAATTTATAAAAACGGCTTGTTAAATACTTATAATATTCTGATATCTAAAGCTTTTTCTTCCTCCAAATAGGCCTCTAAAATATCATTCTCAGAAACTTTCCCCACGCCTTCAGGAGTTCCCGTAAAGATTAAATCCCCAACTCTCAAAGTGAAATACTGCGAAACAAAAGCGATGATATCATCAATTTTAAACATCATGTCTTTTGAATTTCCATGCTGTACTTGTTCTTTATTTTTCAATAACGAAAACTGTAGATTTTCAAGGTCGTAATTTTCTTTTTTGAAAAAGCTTCCTACCACCGCAGAACCATCAAACCCTTTAGCCAGTTCCCATGGAAGACCTTTAGATTTTAAATCGCTTTGCAAATCTCTCGCTGTAAAATCGATTCCCAAGCCAATCTCTTCATAATGTTTGTTTGCCGTTTCTTTCTGAATATACTTTCCGCCTTTTGAGATTTTTACCACAATTTCCAGTTCGTAGTGAACATCGTCAGAAAATTCCGGAATATAAAAGTCATTTCCTTTCAAAACCGCAGTGTCGGGTTTCATAAAAATCACAGGTTTGTCTGGGATTGCATTTCCCAATTCTTTTGCGTGTTCACTGTAATTTCTTCCTATGCAGATTATTTTCATTATTCTTTTTATTTAATTTACAATTCCTTTAAAATATCCTTCTCCTTCTTCGAAATATTTTTCCGGACCGTATCTTTTCTGAACTTTTAGTTTTGTATATCCAAAAATGCTGTCTCCTTTTTTATAAGAATCTTTATCAAGAATCACTTTACTGTCAATGATTTTATAATATTCTTCATTCATAAAATCAAAAGGTCTATGATTATCGGTATAGTGGTAAGGCGAGATTTTGTATCGGTTATTTACAATATTTATACTGTAACCTCCGCCGCTGAATCCATCTCCTGTCGATAGTTTTATTTCCAGAGAAAAGCCATTATTACTAATATTAGAACTATAAGACTCGGTTGAAAGACTGTCAATTTTTGTTCGGAAGTTATTGGTTTTAATTTCTTCACTGTCTCCACCGTCAATGTATTGCTGTTTTTGATAATTAAAATCTTTGAATAGTGTCTTATTACTCATATGACTGTCAATCTCAACTTTCTTCCAAAAGAAAAAATACTTTCCTAGGATAAAAACGATTCCAATAATTACAGCAATAAGTAAGAGTTTTCCGATTCTCTTCATTTTACCAATCATACAAATTACTCATGTGTAAACTCATTCTCACAATAATAACACACATATTTATCACTTGAAAGTAGCGAAATTCCAAAGAAACTCGTCGAGCTGTCATCCTTATAAATATGATTTGAACCACATTTCGGGCATACAAAATCAAACTTTGGATTTTCAACGGTGTGCTCAACTTCCAAAGAGAACTTGTTGTTTTCGTGATAATCTGTAAGAATCTTCTCAGCATTCTCAAAATCATTTTCAAAAACCTGCAGTTGAATTCCGCCTAAAGCTTGTGACAACAACCAATCAGACTGTATCGTCTGCTCATTGGCAATGAAGCTCTGAATGTCATTTTCAGCTAAGATCTGTTTATCTCTGTTCGCTTCGAGAGCTGTTTCGTAAAATTTGAACTTAACTAAATCATTCATTTTTTAAAATTTACTTGATAACTGAATTTTTGTAAAAACTTTCTTCGTGTACAACGGGAAATCAGCATTCTGCAACCATCCGTAATACCCAAGGTCTTTTTTGAAAACATCTTTCACGCCTTGTCCTTTATATTTTCCGAAGTTGAAAACCTCGATATTTTTATCATTAAATCCGATAAAACCTGCCAAATCAGCATTTTTATTGTGGAAACTAAATTCACTCAGTGCATTGATATCTTTCGGAACATCATCATATTTTCCAACCTGAGCATCCAGAACTTCGAAAGTTGCCAAAACATCCGCTTCCGCCGAGTGAGCATTTTCTAAAGTTTTCCCGCAGTAAAATTGGTAAGCTGCACCCAGATTTCTAGGTTCCATTTTATGATAGATCGTTTGTGCATCAACTAATTTAAATTTACTTAAATCAAAATCGAAATCTGCACGAAGCAATTCTTCAGCCAATAACGGAACATCAAATCGGTTAGAATTAAACCCACCCAAATCTGCGCCAGAAATCATTTCTACCACTTTAGAGGCGATTTCTTTGAACGTCGGTGCATCTTTCACATCTTCATCATAAATGCCGTGAACTTCACTCGACTGTAGAGGAATTGGCATTTCGGGATTTACACGCCATGTTTTGCTTTCTCTTGAAGAATCCGGATTTACTTTTAAAATGCAGATTTCAACGATTCTGTCTTTTCCGACGTTGATTCCTGTGGTTTCTAGATCGAATACGCAAAGCGGTTTATGTAGTTTTAAATTCATTTTTTATTTGAAAGTATAAAGTTGTTTTTGTTTAAATTTCACCTTGTCAAGGTTCAAAACCTTGACAAGGTTGAGTGTACTAACGTTGAATCTTTATTTTAACTGTTTCTGAAAGATTAATGAAATTAAGATATAATATAAAATCACCAACGGAATTCCTACAGTTTTAAATATAATTAAAATAAGAATTGCACCAATCAATAAAGCTAATTTTGGATAATTATCCTGCAACTTCATCGATTTGAATTTCATTGCAATCATTTTAATCGGACTGATAAGAATCCAAGAAGAAATAATTGTTAAAATTATTAATGGTAACAATCCAATTTGAAGAATATTAAAGTTAGAGATATTGAAAAATTGTGGCACTTGATGAGGTCCCGATTGTGATATATAATAAATCCCAAAAATCAAGATTGTATTACTGGGCGTATTCAAACCTTTAAAATAATATTTCTGGTCTTCATCTAAATTAAAAATCGCTAATCTTAAACAAGAAAAAAGCGTGATAAAAAATCCTAAATATTTTATTTCGAATGGAAGCGGCATTCCAAAGAGTTCATTTCCGAAAGGTTCAAGCATTTTAAACATTGCCAAGCCGGGAATTAATCCGAAACTCACCATATCTGCCAAAGAATCCAGCTGAGTTCCCAAATTGGAATTCGCTTTCAAAGCTCTCGCAACAAATCCGTCGAAAAAATCTAAAATCAAGGAAAGGATAATACAAATTGCAGTCGTTTGATAGTCGCCTAAAATCAAATGTACAGCACCAACGCAACCCGAAAAAAGGTTTCCCAACGTGATGGCATTTGCGAGATTGTTCTTAATGAAATTCATGAGAGCAAAATTACATTTTTTAAAAATTTTAACCTTAATTAATATGAACTAAAAATTACAATACTGTGAATTTAACTTAAATTTGCATCTTGAAAATAGGCATGAAAAAATTATGTTTCATAGCCTACGATTACATTTTGACTTTTAAAACATGATAGTATAAATGAAATTTTTTAAAGAATTTAGAAAGCAAGAAGTCCTGATTTTATGTTACAGAATTTTTTGGCTTTTGTTTTTTATCAGTTTGCCAGATTTCTGTTTTGGTTTTTCAATAAAGATTTAATAAAAATAGATGGTGTTGCAGATTACCTCAGTCTTGCTTTCCATGGGATCGCATTTGATACGACCGCAATCTTGTATGTCAACTCGCTTTTTATTTTATTGAGTTTGATTCCGATTATCATCAATACAAAAAGGGTCTATCAGAAAGTTCTTTTCTGGCTGTATTTTATCACCAACGGAATTGCGTATTCGATGAATTTCGGTGATTTTATTTACTATAAATTTTCTCAGACAAGATTGACTTCCGCTGCTTTTCAGGTGGCAAAACATGAAACGAATATTTTAAAAGTTTTCACAGTTTCTACCAAAGAACATCCTTTTGTGGTTTTTTGGTTCATTGCGTTGATGGCTTTGTGGGTTTTTCTTTATAAAAGATTTAAAATCCAAGAGAGAAAACCTGTAAAGCTGATTCCTTATTTCATTCTTTCTGTGGTTACAATTTGCCTTTCCGCAGTTTTGATTGTTGGTGGAATTCGTGGAGATTTCAAACATAGTACAAGACCAATCAATCTGGTTGATGCCAACAAATTTGTGAAAACTCCACTTCAGGGAAACGTGGTTCTGAACAGTACATTCTCGTTTTTCAGAACCTTAGGAACTAATAATTTTAAAGAAGTACATTTTGTTGATGAGAAATTTATTGATGAAAATATTCAGCCTTACAAAATCTACGAAAGACAGGTTCAGGATAAGCCCAACATCGTTATTTTTATTGTTGAATCTTTTGGAAGAGAATATTCAGGAGCATTTAATAAAGATAAGAATATCAAAGATTACGTTTCTTACACGCCCTTTATCGACAGCCTGGCGAATGAAAGTTTAATTTTTCCAAACACTTTTGCGAACGGAAGGCAATCGATTCATGGGATGAGCAGTATTTTGGCGGGAATTCCTAGTCTTACGGATGCTTTTACAAGCTCGCCATATTCTAATCAGAAAATTCAGTCGATTGTTTCGGTTTGTAATGAAATGGGTTACGACACCTCGTTTTATCACGGAGCACCAAATGGTTCGATGGGATTTTTAGGCTTTGGAAATATTCTTGGTTTTAAACATTATTTCGGGAAAGATGAATACAATCACAATGAAGATTTTGACGGAATGTGGGCTATCTGGGACGAACCGTTCTTGCAATATTTTGCTAAAAATGTAGGAAAGACAAAACCTTTTATGGCAACTGTTTTTACTGCTTCGTCGCACCATCCTTTCAAAATTCCTGAGAAATATAACGGGAAATTCAAAAAAGGAAATGTAGAAATGCATGAGCCGATGCAGTACACCGATTATTCAATTAAAAAATATTTTGAAACAGCTAAAAAAGAACCTTGGTTCAATAATACGATATTCGTTTTCACAGGAGATCATCCCAATCAAATTTTTTATCCGGAATATGAAAAAGCAATGAATCGTTTTGCTGTTCCATTGATTTTTTACTCACCCAACCCGAAATTTAATTTAAAAGGTGTGAATAATGAAGTTGCACAACAGATTGATATTTATCCGACTTTAGCAGATTTAATCGGATATAATAAAAAATAAGAAGCTGGGGAAGAAGTTTGTTAAGTGAGAAAAAATATCCTGCCCTGATTGTGAATTCAGACGGTTCTTCGGAGCAGTTTATCATCGGAAATTACATTTATCGTTTTGACGGAAAAGAAATCACCGGAATTTATGATAAAAGGGATTTAGGGTTAGAAAATAATTTAAACGACAAATTAAAAACTCCGGAGGTCGAAAAAGGAAAACTCATCGCAAAAGCGTGGTATCAGGATTATATGAACAGAGTAATGAATAGAAAGCTGAATTGATTTTTTAAGACTGTTTAATTTTGAAAAAACGGCCTCTCTATTGTAATGTATGCAAAGGATAATAAAAATTGTTGCCTATTTAAAATTTATTTCTATTTTTAACTAATTAACAAATTGATTATCTATAAATAAAATTAAACTTATATAATATGAAAAAATTATTAGCAACATTTGCACTTTCTTTATTCAGTGTCATGTCGTTTGCGCAAATCGAAGGAAAATGGAAAACAATTGATGACGAAACAGGAAAACCGAAATCTATTGTTGAAGTATTTAAAAAAAGCGACGGTAAATACTATGGTAAAATTGTACAGCTTTTGATAAAGCCAGAAAATAACAACTGTGTAAAATGTAAAGACGACCGTAAAAATAAACCTTTAATTGGTTTGGAAATCATCAGAGGATTATCAAAAGACGGTAACGAGTTTGGAGGCGGAACAATTACTAACCCAAAAGACGGTAAAAGTTATAAGACAGAGATTGTGAGAGAAAATAATACGCTTAAGGTAAAAGCTCTTATCATGGGAATTGCAATGAAAACTCAAACTTGGCATAAAGTCGATTAATCAGTTTAAAAGAATAATTACATAAAAAAAGACAACTCAGCAATGAGTTGTCTTTTTTTATGTAATTATCTGTAACGAAAAATAAAATTATATACATATAAAGTATGAGTTCAGATTTGGAGAAAAAATTTATTGATGTTTTTAAAGAAAATCAAAGAATTGTACATAAAATATGTAGAATTTATACAAATAATTCTGAAGATCATGAAGATCTTTTTCAGGAAATCACGATACAATTGTGGAAGTCTTATCCGGGTTTTAAGGGCGAATCTAAATTTTCTACCTGGATGTATCAGGTTGCTTTAAATACGGCAATGACATTATTTAAGAAAACTAAGAGGTATCAATTCCAACAATTTGATATTAATGTTTCGTCTCTGAAAGTAAAAGAAGAAACTTATGAAGATGATGAATATAAGCTTAAAGAAATGTATCAACATATCTATACTCTGACTGATATTGAAAAAGCATTGATCATGATGTATCTTGACAATAAACCTTATAAAGAAATAGGTGATATTTTGGGAATTACAGAAGGAAACGCAAGAGTGAAAATGAATAGAGCTAAGAATAATTTAAAATCAAAAATAAATGCAAAATAAGATGGACGAATTAGAATTTTTAAAAACAGATTGGAATAAAGAATCTGATGAGTTTAAAGAATATTCAGAAAAAGAAATCTACACAATGATAAAGCGAAAATCTGTTTCGGTCACTAGAGTTTTATGTGTGATTGGAATTATAGAAATTTTTCTATGGGCAATTTATGGATATATTGACGGGCAGTTTCCTGTTTTACGGATTGCTTTATTTACAGTGTTCTTTGTCTTAATTCTTTGTTTTTACTTTAAAATAAAAATTGAGAAAAACTCAATTTCATTAATGAAAAGTATCTTAAATATTAAAAGAGTAATCTTAGGATATGCTGGCATTTCTTTTCTGTTGATAATAATAGATAATATTTATAACTTCAATCACTACACTAAAGATTTCATGGCTGGTCTTAATGATGGGTATAATCAAAATAATCCTCATACGACCAATCCGCAACTCATGAATCCGCAACTTGTAACTTATGTAATCTTTGCGATCTTACTATTGGTTTTTATATATTTTCTGTACCTGATTTATAAAAGTACCTACGGCAGAATTTTATTTCATCTTCGAAAAAATTATAAAGAATTAAGCGAGATTGAAGAAAAAGCAATTTGAACAAAATAATAATTCATTCATTCAATTACCGTTTTTGTTATGTAGATAATAAATAATTACTATTTTTGTACTCTAAATTTTTCAAATAAATATGGCAGAATATACTTTTCGTGAAGTGATTGCGCAGGCAATGAGCGAGGAAATGCGTAAAGACGAATCCATTTTTCTAATGGGAGAAGAAGTAGCAGAATATAATGGTGCGTACAAAGCTTCTAAAGGAATGTTGGACGAGTTTGGTGCTAAACGTGTAATCGATACACCTATTGCAGAACTTGGTTTTACAGGTATCGCCGTGGGTGCTGCAATGAATGGTAACAGACCAATTGTAGAATATATGACGTTCAACTTTGCACTTGTTGGGATTGATCAGATCATCAACAACGCTGCAAAAATTCGTCAAATGAGTGGTGGTCAGTGGAACTGCCCGATTGTTTTCCGTGGTCCTACAGCTTCTGCAGGTCAGTTGGGAGCTACGCACTCTCAGGCATTTGAAAACTGGTATGCAAATATTCCTGGTCTTAAAGTAGTAGTTCCTTCAAACCCTTACGATGCGAAAGGATTATTAAAAACTGCAATTCAGGATAATGATCCGGTAATTTTCATGGAATCTGAGCAGATGTACGGGGACAAAATGGAAATTCCTGAAGAAGAATATTATTTACCAATAGGAAAAGCTGAAATCAAAAGAGAAGGTACAGATGTAACTTTGGTTTCTTTCGGGAAAATCATGAAATTAGCCATTCAGGCAGCTGAAGATATGGCTAAAGAGGGTATTTCTGTTGAAGTAATCGACCTAAGAACAGTTCGTCCTTTAGATTTCGATACGGTTTTAGCTTCAGTGAAGAAAACAAACAGATTGGTAATTTTAGAAGAAGCTTGGCCATTTGGTTCTGTATCTTCAGAGATTACTTATATGGTACAGCAAAAAGCATTTGATTATTTAGATGCTCCTATTAAGAGAATTACTACTCCGGATGCTCCTGCACCTTATTCAGCAGCATTATTTGCAGATTGGTTCCCGAAACTTGAAAAAGTGAAAGAAGAAATCAAAAAAGCAATGTACGTTAAGTCATAGAAAAAAACTTCCGAAAGGAAGTTTTTTCATTTATACAATGTATCACTATTTGAGCTGAGGGTCATAAATTTAGTATACATTTGCGCTTTCAAAAAATAATTAGCTGACATGGCAGAAGTTACAGAAGGAGGTCATCATATAGACCTTAAAAAGCTTTCATTTGTGGGAGTTCTTGTTTCACTCGGAATTGTTTTCGGTGATATTGGTACCTCACCGCTTTACGTAATGAAAGCGATTGTGAGTGCGAGAGAAGCAGGGGCAACGATGCCTTTTGACCAATATATAGAAGGTGCTTTATCCTGCATTATCTGGACTTTAACACTTCAAACCACACTAAAATATGTAATTATTGCGCTTCGTGCAGATAATAAAGGTGAAGGTGGTATTTTAGCTCTTTTTTCATTAATTAAAAATCTTAAAAAACGCTGGCTGTATTTAATCGCTATCGTAGGCGCATCTGCTTTGGTAGCTGATGGTGTTATTACACCTTCGCTTACCGTAATGTCTGCCATTGAAGGTTTAGAAATATATAATCCTCATACTCCTGTTGTGTTGATTACTTGTGGTATTTTGGTTGTTATTTTTGTAGTTCAGCAATTTGGCACTTCTTTCATAGGCAAGTTTTTTGGACCGGTGATGGTTGTTTGGTTCCTAGTCTTAGGTGGTTTAGGTTCTTTACATTTGTTTCAGGATTTTTCTATACTTAAATCTTTTAATCCATATTATGCATATAAACTAATTGTAGATTCTCCAAGCGCAATCATTATTTTAGGAGCTGTGTTTTTATGTACTACAGGAGCTGAAGCTTTATACTCAGATTTGGGGCATTGTGGAGCTAAAAATATTAGAGTAAGCTGGATCTTTGTGAAAGCAATGCTTATATTAAATTATCTCGGTCAGGGTGCATGGTTATTAAAGAATTATCAAGTGGTACAAGGGAACGGTGTAAATCCTTTCTTTGGAATTATGCCGGAATGGATGATTTTGCCAGGAGTTGTACTAGCAACAGCAGCTGCAATTATTGCTTCTCAGGCATTAATCACAGGTTCTTTTACCATCTTTTCAGAAGCAATGTCACTTAATTTATGGCCAAATCAAAAAATTGATTATCCTTCCGGTATAAAAGGTCAAATGTATATCCCAAGAATAAATTGGGGCTTATTGTTATTCTGTATCATTGTCGTTTTACATTTTAAAGAATCTCACAAAATGGAAGCTGCATACGGTCTTTCCATTACGGTAACAATGTTTATGACAACTATTTTGCTCACATTCTGGTTGCTTAAGAAAAGAGTGAATAAACTTCTTATTCTGAGTTTCTTATTAATGTATGGAGCGATTGAGATTGGGTTTTTTAGCGCCAACATCATTAAGTTCTTTGATGGAGGTTGGATTACAGTGGTGCTAGCTGGCTTTATAGGAGTATGTATGTACTCATGGTATAATGGAAGACAGATAAAAGCTAAATTCATTAATTTTGTTAAAATCAGTAAATATGTTTCTATCATCAAAGACATGAAATTAGATGAGACGATACCAAAATACTGTACCAACCTCGCTTATCTGAGCAGAGCAAAGTACAATGATGAGATAGAATCAAAGATTATTTATTCTATAATTAAAAAGCAGCCCAAAAGAGCAGACCATTATTTTATATTGAGCATAATCAACCAAGAAGACCCATACACTTTCAAATATACAGTCGAGGAAATTTTGCCGGGAACAATTTATAAAGTGAATTTTCTTTTAGGATTTAAAGTTGATAGAAGAATTAATGATTATTTCAGTATGGTTTTAAAAGATTTAATGGCAGAAGGTACAATTCCTTCACGAAGCAGCCATCCATCGCTGAGAGCGCACAATATTCCACCGGATTTAAAATATGTTGTCATAGACAATACCTATATCAACGATATTCTTTTAACGGTAAAACAGAAAATTACCCTGAGTTTATATAACTTTGTGAAGTATATCGGTAGTGATGATTTTAAAGCCTGGGGAGTTACCATGCACAACGTAGAAGTAGAATCGGCACCTTTGACGGAAGAGACCATTTCTGCGAACAGGATTCAGCAGTCTAATTTTAAGTGATATAATTTTTAGAATATCAGCGGTATACTCTCTGAAGTGGTATATTGTATTTAAATAAAAATCGATAAATTTGTAGTATAAATTTTTTGATGGATACTTTACAAAAAGAAAAAAATATTACTTTAATAAAAGATGTTTTAAGAAATTACCTTTTAGAGAAAGGCTTTCGTAACACACCTGAACGATACACTATTTTAGAGGAAATCTATAGTATGGATCATCACTTCAATGTAGATGACCTGTATCTTTTGATGATGCAGAAGAAATATCATGTTTCTAAAGCAACAATCTACAACACCATAGAGATCTTTCTGGATGCAGGATTGATCCGTAAGCATCAGTTTGGTGAAAAAACATTGACTTCTTCGTCTTATGAGAAATCATATTTCGATAAGCAGCATGACCATTTGGTGATTTACAAAAAGGTTCAGATAAGGAAATTGAAGAGATTATTGAGTTTTGCGACCCTAGAATTCAGGGGATTAAAGAAGCAATTGAAGAAGCTTTTGGCGTAAGAATAGATTCTCATTCGCTGTATTTTTATGGTAAAAAGAATGACTAGTCGATGAGAATATTCTTCTTTCTATTCCTCTTATTTTCTACTTTTACTTTTGCGCAAGACAAACCTAAGCTTGTGCAGAGAGATCCGTTTTTACAGAATCCAGTAAAAAATCAGCCTCAGAAATCGAATACAAATAATAAAATCAACATCAAGCATGCTGATGAGATTTCAAAAAATCCTCTGAAGTATGATGGTAACCAATTTTTTAAAGGAAACGTGGTGTTGGAACATCAGGGTTCCATATTATATGCGGACGAAGTAATTGTGTATGAAGCAGAAAACTTCGTTAAAGCAATTGGAAACACCAAACTTCAAAATCCGGACGGCTCAGTAATCACTGCGTCAGAAATGGAGTATGATGGGAATTCTCAAAAAGGTATAGCCAGAAAAAATGTGGTTCTTAATGATCCAAAAGGTACAGTAATTAAAACCGAAACGATGTATTATGACAGAGTCTCAAACCTTGCTTATTACAACACCGGAGGAACCATCAATGATGGCAAGAGTACTACTTATTCGAAGTCTGCTACATATAATCTGACCAACCGAACGATTAATTTGACAGACAATGTAAGAATTGAGGATAAAGATTATATTTTAGATGGTATTAATGTTGTCCAAAATCAAAACACCAACATTGTTGACATCAACGGGCCTACCACGATTACCAACAGAAAAAATCCTAAAAACAGAATCTTTACCGAAAAAGGAACACATAACCTGAATACCAAAGAATCTTTCCTGAATAAAAACTCAAGGATTTATTACAACGATAAAATTCTTACCGGAGATGCAATGTATTACAACCAGCTCAGTGGTTTTGGTACAGCTACAGGAAATGTAACCTTAGATGATCCTTTAGAAAAAAGATACCTTAAAGGCGGTTATGGCGAAATTTTCGAAAAGAAAGATTCTGCCATGATGACCAAAGGGCCTTATGCAGTTAAGATTCTTGAGAAAGATTCTATCTATTTCGCTTCGGAGAAAATACTTTCATACCAAAAATTAGATTCAGCTAACGTTAAAAAAAGCTATTTACGAGCTTTTAAAAAAGCAAGAATTTACAAATCTAATGCTCAGGGAAGAGCAGATTCTATCGCATTCAACGAAACCGATGGTGTGTTGCACATGTACACCAACCCAATCTTATGGAGTGGAGAAAAACAGGTGACCGGAGATAAAGTTGAAGCTTATTTTAATACTGAAACCGAAAACATAGACTCTTTGAAAGTAATCGGAAACGGCTATGCAATTAGCAAAGTTGACTCTCTGAATATGAAAGATGAGTTTAATCAGGTGAAAGGTAAGTTAATGACCGTTTATTACCAAGGAAAAGATATTAAGGAGGTGAAAGTGATCGGAAACGCACAATACATCGCATATGCAGATGATGTCAATGAGAAAACCAAAGAGAAAGAAAGAATAGGAATCAGGCTTTCGTCTTGCGGAATCATCCATGCAAATTTTGAAGATCAGGTAATGCAGATTCTCTCTTGCAGTGTAGGCGTTCAATCTACCCTATATCCGATGAGTAAAATTGGTCCTGACAGAAAGAAGTTCCCCGACTTCAATTGGAATACCAAAGACCGCATCAGAAAATGGCAGGATATCCTCGTAGATTCTCCTAATTATGAAGAGATAAAATACGAGTCAGATGATGAACTCTTTAATCAGGCTCAGGAAGTAATTGATAAAGCAAAAGCCGCAGAAGAAGCGAAAAAACCTAAAAGGGTTAGAAAATAAAAACAGAAAGACCCAGTTGTGAAGCTGGTCTTTTTTTGTAAGTGATTTGTAAGTCTTTCGATAAAACGTCTTTAGCTTTAACACAAATGCTTGCCTGCTTTTTTAGAAATGCTCATTCTATATTTAACACAATCTTTGGTGTATTAAAAATCCTCATCTAAATTTCACCATTTGACTTATCTTTTTAGCTTTGCCGTAAATTTTTCATCCATAAAAATGCAAAAAGATTTTTTTAAATATCAGGCACAGACCACGCAGTTTGCAGCAGGTTTTGAAGTAGAAAAAGCAGAAGGAACTTATATCTTCGGGAAAGACGGCAGAAAGTACCTCGACTTTGTGGCAGGAGTTTCCGCAAATACATTGGGGCATTCTCATCCAAAGATCGTCAATGCCATCAAAGAGCAGGCAGACAAATATCTTCACGTCATGGTGTATGGAGAATATGCTCAGGAGAAACCAGTTGAATTATGCAGATTATTGGCAGAATCTACACCAGATCCATTAGAAATTACTTATTTAGTCAACAGCGGAGCAGAAGCCATCGACGGAAGTTTAAAATTAGCAAAAAGATACACCGGAAGAGAAGAAATCGTATCCTTCAAAAATTCTTACCACGGAAATACACACGGAGCATTAAGCGTCTCAGGAAATGAGTTTCACAAAAGAGAATTCCGCCCCTTATTACCAATGATTTCTTTCATTGAATTCAATAATGAAAATGACTTCGATAAAATCACAGAAAAAACAGCTTGCGTTATCCTCGAAACTATTCAGGGAGCAGCCGGTTTTTTAGTGCCGAACGATGATTATTTAATTAAACTAAAAAAAAGATGTGAAGAAGTCGGCGCACTTTTAATTTTAGATGAAATACAACCTGGCTTCGGAAGAACGGGTAAACTATTTTCATTTGAACATTTCGGCATCGTTCCTGATATATTGGTTATGGGAAAAGGAATGGGCGGTGGAGTTCCCGTGGGTGCCTTCATGAGTTCAAAAAAAATAATGGCAACATTATCTCATTCACCAAAATTGGGACATATTACCACATTTGGAGGGAATCCATTGATTGCAGCAGCTTCTCACGCAACTTTAAAAGAAGTTTTAGAAAGCGGACTGATGAATGAGGTGGCAGAAAAAGAAGAACTGTTCAGAAAACTTCTGATACACCCGAAAATCAAAAATATCAACGGAAAAGGTTTAATGTTGGCAGTCAATCTCGGTACCCCTGATTACACATTAGATGTAGCCAAAAGATGTATGGATAAAGGCCTAATTGTATTTTGGCAGCTCTACAGAAACGAATATCTGAGAATTTCACCACCATTGACGATTTCAAAAGAAGAAATTAGTGAAGGTTGTAAGATTATTCTTGATGTATTAAACGAAGATTGATTAATGAAAATATAAGCTAATTCTCTCATAATGAATAGTTTTGGTTTTTTATTGCTTCAAAATGAAAAATAAATTATAAATCATAAGAACTTTTATTAATTTTTCTGATAAATATCATTCATATTGCATAAAAATCTGTTTAGTTTTTTGTGTAATAAAAAAATTAATTTATATATTGCGTGACGTTAAAAATAAGTTATATGGCGAAACATAAAGTCCATTACGAATTCCCAATGCACTGTCTTTCAGAGATTTTGTACGAATATTTGGCTAGTGCTGAGGGATTATCCGAGTGGTTTGCAGATGATGTGATAGAGAAAGGTGACGATTTCTATTTTAGTTGGGGTGGAGGTTCTGAAGAAAAAGCAACTTTGATCAGATATAAACCTGAAGGTTTCGTACGTTTCAGATGGGAAGAAGATGAAGGTACCAAAAACTTCTTTGAAATGACCATCACGATTGACGATATTACAGAAGATTTAGCTCTTAATATTACAGATTTCTGTGAAGAAGGTGACGAAGAAGAAAATGCTTTGTACTGGGAGAATCTAATCGAAAACCTTAGAATAAAATTAGGTGCAGCTTAATTGATAAGCGGTACTGACTTAATGGTAAAACTGATGAACGATTTATCGTTCATTATTTTTTTATAAACAATCATATTTTGCAAAATACATATTTTACTTCAGAAGAGCTCGAGCTGAAAAACAGAGCGTTTCTTTTGGGAGATGCTGTGAAAGTTTCATTTTTTATAAGAAATTCCAAACTCATTATGGATGAAGAGTGCTACTTCTTCCTGATGGCTTCTATGCGAAAAATGAGGATGAATATTCCTCTAACCTATACTTTGGAGTTTTTTCAGAATCTTTTTAATGAAAAAATAATTCAGGAAAAAGCTGTAAAAAACGGAATCATCAATTTTCTGGTATACAGAAATTCTGATGGAATTACTTTATCAAAATCTACCATTTCCTACTTCTTTGAAGTTGATGAGATGGATGATATTCTGAATGTGCATCAGCGACCTTTAGAATTAGATTTAATTAAAGAAATCAATGTCAATAATAATCTTTTGAGCAACATCAGAGTACATTGCCCGGAGAATATCTATGCTGGAATTTATGCGCAGGAAAATGACTTAGATGACGTTATTCTTTTAAATCCAAATAAGAGAATTGCCCGTTCTACTTCAGGAAATTTACTTTTTCTGGAAGGAAATATTATTAAAGTTCCAAAACATTCAGAGGGAGCATACATTTCGCCTCTGCTTGAGAACTTCGTGACTTATTTACATAAAAATAATTTAGCAGATATTCAGGAGCATGAAATCATTGCTTTTGAATCTCAGAAAGCTGAAGAAATATTAATGATCTCTGACGAGAAAGGAATTTTCTCAGTTAGGAAAATTAGAAATAAAACATTTGAGAACTCCCGTTTCACCGCATTGGTAGAAGGCTGGAAGAATAGTTTTTCAAATTAAATTGACAAACCCGGTAAACAACAATGACGTCCTTTACCGGGTTTTATTCTGATACAATCAGAAAAGTGTTTTTTCCACTTTATTTTTCGTTGATGATCTCGATGAATTTCTGAGCAAGTTCTTTTTGCCCGGCCTCACTGCTTAGATAATCTCTGTCTTCTTTATTGTTGATGAATCCTAACTCTACTAATACAGCAGGGGATTTTGATTCTCTTAAAATATGAAGATTCTTTTCTTCAATCTTACAAGAGCCTAATTTTTTTGAAATTTTTTCGGCCAATGCTTTTGAAGCATCAGAATTCTGTGTAAAAATCTCATGACCTTTTTTGTCAGTCTCGCTTCCCGGTGTTCTGTTGATGTGAAGTGAGATAACCATTTCGGGATTTAGCTTGTTAATCATTGCCGTTCTGTCGCTCAAACCGGCATATTGATCAGAATCTCTGGTTAAGATGATTTCGTAATCCTCAGATTTGTTTAGTTTTTTGATTTGTGAAGCCACTCCCAAAACGATTTGCTTTTCAGAAACCCCGTTATAAGTTGCGCCCATGTCATTTCCGCCATGTCCGGCATCAATGACGATAATTTTTTTATTAGTGGGAGAGAATGATAAAATTGCAGTAGATGCAAGAGATAAAACCAGTAATTTAAATGTTTTCATATCCTAGGTTTAGTTTGTCAAAGAACGTGAAAAGTATGTTAAAAATTATGTAAGAATAACTTAAAGTTTGTTAAAGTTTAAATCGCTTCTTTGTGAAGTAATGGTTAATTCAATGAAATATCTTCCGGAGAGTTTGCCCAAAGAAGATATTCACCACCAAGGTTTTGCATAATAGATTTCCAAAGAGTCTGATCATTTGGAAGGGTGTAATCAAGGTTGTAAACATCTACAACCGTCCAGAGTTTACGTTTGATTTCACTATCCAACTGTAAAGCTCCCCAACCAGAATAGCCTGAAAATATTTTAACATCATCAATTGATAATTCATTGCTGAGAACCGCACTAATAACAGTTTCTATGTCTTCTGTTACATAAAATTCATTATTAATTTCCGTATAAGTTTCGCTGACTTTCTTTCCTTTTATGATAAAAAAAACTTTTTCATTTTCTACCGGTCCGCCATCATAAACTTCAATTTTAAAGTCGAAGAAATTTTTGAATTTGTTACTCATTTTTGAATTTTTCTTATTCAAAATCAAACCAAAAGCTGAACTTTCATTATGTTCAATGATAAGCACTACTGATCTGGAAAAAATATCTCCGGAAATATCAGGCGTGGAAATTAATATTTTACCTTTGTATGAGTAATTCATACTCAAATTTAATAAAAATTATTTATGGAAAACCTTCATGACAAGAGAAAAATCTACGAAAAATCTCAACTTATTGAAAGTGAGATTAAAGAGAATCCTATTGAGCAATTCAGAGATTGGTTTTTGGATGCATCGGTTAATCCTACAGTTTCTGAAGCAAATGCAATGGCGGTTTCTACTTTAGAGGATGATGGTTGCCCCAGAACGAGAATGGTTTTGCTTAAAGAATATACGTACGAAGGTTTTATTTTTTACACCAATTACGATAGCCGAAAAGGAAAAGCAATTGCAAAAACGCACAAAGCATGTCTTCATTTTTTCTGGCCGAGTTTAGAACGACAAATTATCATTAAAGCTGATTTAGAAAAAATTGCTGAAAATCTGAGTGATGGATATTTTCATTCCAGGCCAAAAGGAAGCCAGCTTGGCGCAGCAGTTTCGCCACAAAGTGAAGTGATACCAAACAGAGAGTTTTTGGAAGTTAAATTAAAAGAACTAGAAGAGAAATTTGAAGATTCTGAAGTTCCAAGACCTGGAAATTGGGGCGGATATATTGCAAAACCTTACGAGATTGAATTTTGGCAGGGAAGACCAAACAGGCTTCATGACAGAATCATCTATTCACTAAAAGATTTAGACTGGGAAATTTCACGACTTGCACCATAAACAAAAAGAACGTAGTCAAAGCATAATAACTTTAGGTATCAAAATGTATCTACAAACAAAAAACCTCATCAGAAGATGAGGTTTGCATTTTTATAATCTGATTGATTATTTCTTTTTCACTCCTGAAACCGCGGTTGCCAAGTCAGCACCAGCCTTAAATTTAGCTACTGTTTTAGCAGCGATTTTGATTGGTTTTTTAGTTGCAGGGTTGATACCTTGTCTTGCAGCTCTCTCAGATACTGAGAAAGTACCAAATCCTACTAAAGAGACTTTTCCGTCTTTTGCCTTTAGAGTAGTTGTAACGTTAGAGATAAAAGACTCTAAAGCAGCTTTAGCTGCAACTTTAGTAATACCTGCGTCTTTTGCGATTGCGTCGATTAATTCAGACTTGTTCATAATTTTTATATTAAAAGTTAGTTAGTAATTGTAGCAAATATAAAACAATTTTCAAATTGTGCAAATTTTTTCTAAAAACTTGTGGATATTTTTTAATTTACTCTTAAATTAATCAATATATCATAATTCAAATTTTTACGAAAAATCTACGTTTCGAGATGCTAAAATCGTGCCAACTACTTATGTTTATTAGCTTTGTTGAAAATTTAATATTGGGTTTTGTATTTATTAAATCCTAAATTTAATGATTACTTTTGATTTTTTTCTTGATATGCTTATTAAGTTGATAATCAGTAATGAATTATATTAATTTCTACGAAATTCAAACGTCGTTATGATGCGCCTTCTTAAATCAATTTTAAAATCATTTTATTAAATATTATTAATAAATTTGCACCATGTTAATAGAAGTATTCAAATCGAAGATTCACAGGGTGAGAGTTACGGCTTCAGACCTTAATTATATCGGAAGTATTACCATAGACGAAGATCTTATTGATGCAGCAGGATTGGTAGTGGGAGAGAGAGTTTATATCGTTAATGTAAACAACGGAGAACGTTTTGATACATACGTTATCAAAGGTAAGAGAAAGTCTGGAGAAGTTTGTCTGAATGGGCCGGCGGCTAGAAAAGTACAGCGTGATGATATCATTATCATTATTGCCTATGCACAAATGACGCCTGAAGAAGCAAGAGAGTTTCAGCCAAAAATCGTTTTCCCAGATGAGAAAACTAACCTTCTTACCTAATTGATGGAAAAAAAATCAGCTAATCCTTTAAAATCAATCCTTACGATTGTCATTTCACTTGCGTTTGCAGGTTTTTTTCTGTGGCTTGCTCTCAAGGGTTTTGAGTTTGAAAAGGTGCAGAAATCTTTGGCAAGAGCCAATTATCTTTGGGTAGCCATTGCAGGGGTGTTTGGTGTTTTGGCGTACTGGCTAAGAGCAGTCCGCTGGAATCTTTTACTGGAACCCATGGGATATAATATCTCGAGTTCTAATGCATTCTGGACGATTTCCTTTGGTTATTTAATGAATTTAACCATTCCTAGAAGTGGTGAAGTAGCCAGAGCAACAGCTCTGTATGGGGTAGAAAAAGTGCCTGTTGACAAATCTTTCGGAACAATTATTCTGGAAAGGGTAGTAGATTTGATTTGTATGATGGTGTTTTTGGGACTAACTTTCATATTTAAATATGAAGCAATCCTTTCATTTTACGAAAATTCAGGGATTAAATTTAATCCGAATAAGGTAATTTTAATACTCTCCATATTAGTTTTAGGAGCGATTTTGTTTTTTGTGTTTAAAAGGAAATTGGCGACAGTTCCGATTTTAGGGAAAATTATTGGTTTCATTGATGGGATACTCCAAGGTTTAACTTCCATATTTAAACTGAAACAAAAAGTAAAATTCATTTTATATACCATCGGAATATGGATTTGCTATTTCATGGCCGCTTATCTTGTTTGTTTTGCTTTACCGGAAACTTCAGACTTTACCATCGCAGACGGCTTTTTCATCATTGTGGTGGGAACTTTGGGAATGATTGTTCCTGCGAGTGGAGGTATTGGTGCTTTTAATTTAGCGATGAAGTACGGCTTTATGGCACTGTTTATCTCCATGGGAAAAAGTGCAGAATTTGGCGGTGAAATGGGATTGACCTATTCATTTATCTCTCTTCCCTTGCAAATTGTAATCATGTTGACGACGGGTTTATTATCTATTCCTATTTTGGCTAAAGCGAGAAATAAACTAGCAGCCGAAACTGAAATTAACAACAAATAAGTTTTAAAATTTAATATAAATATTTAGCCTGATCTTATGGATTGGGCTTTTTTAATGTTTTTTTAATCTGAATATTTGGAAAAATGACAAATCAAAACTATCTTAGACATAAAGTACAGAATTATGGCAATTAACCTACAGAAAGGACAAAGAATTGATATAGGACTCACAAAAATGACCATCGGGCTTGGTTGGGATCCTAACGATGGAACGGGTTATGATTTTGATCTTGATGCTTCTGCGATTATGATTGATTCTCAAAGAAAGTTGGTCAGTGAAGATTACTTTGTCTTTTATAACAACCTGAATTCTCCCGATGGTGCTTTGATCCATACTGGTGATGATCCAAGTGGTAAAAACAGTGACGGAGACGATGATGAAGCCATCATGATTGATCTTGAAAAAATAGATTCCAGAGTTGAAGAGATTCTTTTTGTGGTAACGATTGAAGATTTTGAAAGAAGAAAGCAAAATTTTGGTCAGGTAAGAAATTCTTACATCCGAATTGTTGACCAAAGTAATAATCAGGAGATTGCAAAGTATGAATTAGACGAAGATTTTTCTATAGAAACAGGAATTGAATTCGGAAGATTGTACAAAAAAAACGGAAGTTGGAAATTTGAAGCTTCAGGAATTGGTTATCGTGCAGATCTGGGTTTCTTTTTAGAGAAATATTATAACGGACAGATTATTAAATAACAAAAAAGTATGCTGAGAGGTGTACTTTTTTAGTTTACTAACTCCATCATATAAGAATGCTGATCTTCAGCTATAATTTTAAATCCTAAAACCACATATAAAGTCTGTGCTTTATTGGTTTTTAAAACGCTAAGTCGGACAGGTTTTTTCGTAGCTGAAGCTTCCTCAATAATCTCTTTCAAAATACTTTTACCAATTCCTTTTCCCTGAAGTTTGGGATCAATTTGAATTTGGAATACTTCAATATGATTTTCGGCCTTGTTTATTTTTAGTAATCCGATCGGCTCATTGTTTAAAGTAATGATATTTGCTTTTTCAAAATGATATAGTATTCTTTGCAAAGTTGATTCTTTATCGGTCGGCAGATGAGAACTGATGTAATGCTCGGTCATTGTTTTCGTTCTTAAGTCAAACAAAAAACTTATGTCGTTTTCTGTAGCTTTTCTGTATTGAAGATTCATATTTTTCATTTTAAACTAATCTTCAAACCCAATTCATTTTTTAGATATAGCAAAACTTCAGCGTTGCCTTTGGCATCATCAACCGGATGATGAGTGTGTTCGGTTTTTCGAAGGTGTTTCCATTGGGCAAACGTGTCTTTTTCTAATCCACAGTATAAATCTGATAGTCGTCTTGATGAGTAACCAAATGGATTTGTCTGAATAAAATGATGAAAATACCAGCAGATAAACATCCAGTCAAAACCATTATTATCACTAATGAAAATTGGTCTTCCTTTAGAATTTGTTTTCACCCAATCTTCGAATTTTAGCATGACTTCTTTTGGGTCATCAAAGTCTTCGGTTTCCTCTCTACTAAATCCCGACACGGCAAGAGCCTCCGGATTAAAATGTTGAGAGATAGGTTTTAATTTTCCGTAGAAAGTCTTGTCAAGATTTTCATCAACAAGCACCGCTCCAAAGCAGATCATAGAAAAGTCACCCGGGATGGGGCCGTCAGATTCAATATCTACCATGATGTAGCTCATAATTTCACTTGTTTTATAAACGAATAAATGAATTTTTAAAAAGAAAAAAGCAACAAAATCACTGCTGCTCTTAAAATTTATCTTAAAAAAATTAGCTGCGAATCTTTTGGAATTTTTTCATTGTGAAGTTTGCAGAAAAATAAAGGATTGAAGTTGCTGTGAAAATTAATGCAGTCATTGCAAAGTATTCGGTAAATCGCAAAACCATACTTGGCTCTTTGATATCTCCATCCATCAAGAATCCGATTGTTGTAAGGATCAGTGAAAAAATTAAAAGGTTGGTAAGTTTCATTTTCATGGTAAACTGTTTTTTTGTGTTATGTCAAACTGGCGTGAAATTATAAAAAATATTTTAATGTAGAAAATTTATTTGTGATTCAAAAATTTGTCTTATTCTTAATTAACTTAAACGCTATTTGTCAATAAAGTGATTGTCTCAATGGTATTTTTAAAGTCCTGAAAGAAATGAGGTGCCTATTAAAAAAAATACTCCAAAAAACTTTCACCTTTTGGAGTCTTAAAATATTATTTTAAATTCTAACCAAACGCTCTCTTCAGCAAACTTTCCACTTTCGGCTCACTTCCTCTGAAATTCTTATACAATTCCATCGGATCTTTTGTTCCGCCAGAAGAAAGGAGAACTTTAAATTTTGCTGCAGTTTCGGGATTGAAGATTCCGGTTTCCTTAAAATATTGGAAAGCATCGGCATCCAAAACTTCCGCCCATTTGTAAGAATAATATCCGGCAGAATATCCACCCTGAAAAATGTGTGAAAAGCTCGGGCTCATCGCTGTTTCAGGATTCGAAGGATAAAGTTGGGTTGCTGTGGTGTAATTATCTTCAAACTCCTTTACGCTCAAATTCTCCAACTCAGCAACCTTCGTATGATAGTTCATATCTAAAATTCCAAAGCCAAGCTGTCTCATTGTCTGATAACCTTCCATAAAGTTTTTCGATTGTTCGATTTTCTCTATTTTCTCATCGGGAAGAACTTCACCAGTTTTGTGATGTTTGGCAAAAGTTTTTAAGAATTCAGGTTCGTAGCAGAAATTTTCTAGAAACTGAGAAGGCAATTCCACAAAATCCCATTTCACAGAAGTTCCAGAAAGATTAGGATATTGAGTGTTTGCCATCATTCCGTGAAGCGCATGACCAAACTCGTGAAATAAAGTAGTCACCTCCTGAAACGTTAGTAAACTTGGTGTATCTTTTGTCGGTTTGCTGAAATTACACACGATAGAAATATGCGGACGAGAATTTTCACCATCTTTTTTGTACTGATTTTTGTAGCTCGTCATCCAGGCTCCGGCTCTTTTGCCTTTTCTTGGGAAATAATCGACGTACAGTAAAGATTTGTATTCATCATTTTCCTTTACTTCATACACTTTTACGTCTTCATGGTATTTAGGAATATCATTTCTTTCTTCAAAAGTCAATCCGAAAAGTTGTTTAGATAAACCGAAAACAGCTTCCTGAACCTGTTCTAAAGGGAAATAAGGTTTCAATTCCTCGTCATTCAAATCGTATTTTGCTTTACGAAGTTTTTCTGCATAAAAAGCGTGGTCATAACCTTGCATTTCGTCAATCCCATCGACTTTTGCCAAAGACTTTAATTCTTCAATTTCCTTTTCTGCATAAGGTTTCGCTTTCGTTAAAAGTTCATTTAAAAAGTCTAAAACTTTCGTTGGAGATTTTGCCATTCTTTCCTCAAGAACAAAATCTGCATAGTTTGCATAGCCTAAAAGTTCAGCTTTTTGTTGTTTTAAATTTAAAAGCTCTTTAATTAAATTCTGATTATCAAATTCGCCACCGTCAAAAGACTTTTTGCCGTTTGCCAAAGCCAGTTCTTTTCTCAGTTCGCGGTTTTCAGCATATGTCAAAAACGGAATATAGCTTGGGTACTGCAATGTGACAACCCAGCCTTCCAGATTTCTTTCTTTCGCTTCTTCTGCATATTGTTCAATAATCGCTTCGGGGATTCCGGCTAGATTTTCTTTATTGGTGATATGTTTGAAATAATTATTGGTTGAAGCCAAAACGTTTTGCCCGAACTGAAGAGATTTTAAAGATAAATCCATGCTGATTTTCTTTAATTTTTCTTTGTCTTCTTCATTCAAAAGTGCACCGCTTCTTACAAAACCTTTATAGGTTTCATTTAAAAGCATTTGCTGTTCTTCATTCAAATTGTATTTTTCCTTTTCGTCATACACTTTTTTAATTTTATTAAATAAGGCTTCGTTTTGAGAAATTTTTGAAGAATATTCAGTTAAAATAGGTGAAACTTCTTGTGCAATTTGTTGCAATTCATCACTCGTCTCGGCTGAATTTAAATTAAAGAAAATATTAGAAGCTCTGTCTAATTGCTCTCCGGAAAATGCTAAAGCTTCAATCGTATTTTCAAAAGTAGCTTCGTCAGAATTATTAACTATTTCGTTGATTTCTTTTTCAGATTTTTGAATTAATTCTTTAAAAGCCGGAAGATAATCTTCATTTTTTATCTTGTCGAATGGAGCTGAATAATATAGTGTATTGAATTTTTCTGTTAAAATACTCATTGAATTATTTTTAATTGATGTAAATTTAATTAATTTGAATGTAATGATCTTTGAATTCTCAAAAACAATGCCCACCACAAATTGTATGACAAAAATGCATCATTCAAGAATTTTCTTGTCATAGGAAAAGATTTGCTTCATAGCGAATTGCTAATTTTGGGTGTTACTAATTTTACTTTGAGTTCTTTCCTGAATAGAATCCCGAAATTTCGGGACGAACTTAAAAGCGGTTAGTAGTTCAAAAATATTTGGGGACTTTGCGTTTAAAATAATATACAATAGAAAAAACATAACGATGTCTAAAAACAAAGAAACAATTCAAAAATACATGGATTCTTTTCAGGAAAGTGATCACGAAAAAATCCTAAGCTGTCTTACCGAAGATGTTATTTGGGAAATGCCGGGAGTTTACCTGCATCATGGGAAAGAAGAATTTGACAAAGAAATAGAAAACGAAAATTTTACAGGAAAACCAAAAATTACAATTTTCAGAATGACAGAAGAAAATAATGTTGTCATTGCAGAAGGAAATGTGATTGGAAGTTTCAAGAACGGAGATGTTCTCAATGCAGATTTCTGTGATGTCTTCGAATTGGAAAATGGATTGGTTAAGAAATTGGTGTCTTATTTAATGCAAAAAACAAACTAAAAAAAATATATAAATTATGAAAACAATTTTAAAAATTATCGGGGGAGTTATCCTTTTGCTTATTGTGTATGCAATCGTTGCTATGTTGGCTTTCGGAGATAATTATCACTACGAAAAATCTGTCGTAATGAATGCTCCAAAAGAGAAAGTTTGGCAGCAAATCAGTACAATGAAGGCATTTAATGAATGGAATCCCTGGATGAAATTAGACAAAAACATGAAAATCGCTTACACCGGAAATTCTGGGGAAGTAGGAGATAAGTATTGTTGGGACAGTAAAAATGATGATGCAGGTGCAGGTTGTCAGGAAATTAAAGAGTTGATTCCTGGCGAAAAGCAGAAAACAGAAATGATTTTTAAAAGACCTTTTGAAGGGCAGGCAATTTCTGATATTGTTTTAACTTCCGAAGGAAATTCTACAAAAGTAACATGGAGTATGGATACAAAACAGGAAACATGGATGAAAATTATGCGACCGATGATGGATTACCAAATGGGAAAATCTTACGAAGAAGGTCTCAATAATCTAAAGACGTTGGTAGAAAAATAAAGTGTAAGCCTTGCAATTTTGTAAGGCTTATTTTTTTAGTAATCTTTTCTTCCAATCTCATCAATAAAACCGTGGTTTCCTATTCCTTTTGGATTTGAGCCGTATTCGTTTTCACCGTTGTCGCTGTCAGCAAAAATCATCCAGAAAATATAAAACGGAATTATTTGAAACCAGCCACTGTTTCCACGGTCGTGACATCTTTTAGCTCCTTGGGCAATAATAAACCATAAAAGTGGAATGAGGATGATTAAAAAAATGATTGAAACGGTAAGCGAGGGATCGTATGTATTGTCATAATACAAATCAAAAGGTAATCCGACTATAATGTAGATAAGATACGAAAGTCCATACTCAGTTCTTCTGATTCTTCCGTCAAATGAAAAGGGATTTTTAAACATCTTGTATTTTTTTATGTTTTCAAAAATATGGAATTTATTTAAAAAATATTATCTTTATCTAAAGATTACGATAGATGGAGAAGATAGTATTTGAGAAAAATAACATAAGAAATTATGTGAAAACCGTGATTTCAGAAAAAATAGAAAAACTAAAAAACTTTATAGAATTTACTTTAGAAGCAAGCCGAGATATTAAGAAAACTCCGAAATACGACAGCATGCGCGAGGAAATGCAGGAGGAAATCTATCAAATGCAAAGACAGCTTGCAGCGTTGCATGATTTAAGAACAAATATGGCAAGAGTTTTACCGGCCTCCACAGAAAAGGTACAGCTGGGATCATTAGTAATTACCAATAAAGCGAGATTTTATATTTCAGTTTCGTTGGGCGAATTCTTTTTTAAAGGCGACCGTTTCTATGCCATCTCGGCAGAAAGTCCGATGGCTAAGAAAATGATGGGAATGCAATCCGGAAGCTCGTTTACTTTGAATAACATTCATCAGGAGATTATTGAGGTTCTTTAAAAGAGTTATTAGTTGTGAGTTCTGAATGATGAGATTTTCAGTCTGTCATTTATGATAGGAAAATCTACATTTTTAGTAACAAAAAACTATCATTCATCCCCATTTCCCCATCAACTTTTTCCGTATTTTTGTCTTCATGAAGAAAGCAGAAGTTTTAAAAGAAATCATAGAGCAAAGAAGAAGTATTTTTCCCAAAGATTATGCTGAAACGGAAATCTCACAGGAAATCATCGAAGAAATCCTGCATTCAGCGACATTAGCTCCCAATCATAAGAGAACAAAACCGTGGCGTTTTAAAATTTTCAAAGGCGAAGAAAAAGTAAAATTAGCTTTCGAAATGCAGGAAATTTATAAGTCTACGCAAGCTCCCCAAGTTTTTTTAGAGAAAAAATATCAGGATATTGGTTTTAAAATCAATAAAGCTGATGCAGTAGTTTCTATCGTCGTCAATTTCAGCGGAATGGTTCCTGAGTGGGAAGAAATTGCTGCCGTTTCTATGGCGGTTCAGAATATGTATCTTACCTGTACAGCGAATGGAGTAGGTTGTTATTGGAGTTCTCCTAAAATAGTTGACCATTTGAAAGAGTCTTTGACTATCGAAGAAAACCAGAAATGTCTGGGGCTTTTCTACATGGGAAATGTTGATTAATGTAATAATCTTTAATCAAAATTGATGACGAAGCTTTGATTTAGCCCTGATTGCAGCGACATCCTTTTTCTGTTATGGCTTGAAAAAAGCGTTGGCGAAAAAGATATAGCGGAAAGCAGGTTCCCGGCTCCTAAAAATTGAGAAATTTAATTTGGCGTAATGTGGCAAAAAAGTTTAGACATTGAACTTATACTTTAAACTTTTTTACTATCTTTGCACACTTAAATATTTAATCGGGACGAGTTCCCTTAAAATTCATACATTATGTCAGTAAAAATCAGATTACAAAGACACGGATCAAAAGGGAGACCTTTTTTCCATATCGTGGTTGCAGATGCTAGAGCTAGAAGAGATGGTAGATTCATCGAAAAACTAGGTACTTACAACCCAATTACTAACCCTGCGACTATCGATTTGAACGTTGACTCTGCTGTAAAGTGGTTAAACAACGGTGCTCAACCAACTGATACTGCAAGAGCTATTCTTTCTTATAAAGGTGTACTTTACAAAAAACACTTACAAGGTGGTGTTGCTAAAGGTGCTTTTGACGAGGCTGAAGCTGAAAAAAGATTTACTGCTTGGGTAGAATCTAAAGAACAAAAAGTACAAGGTAAAGTAGAAGGTTTAACAAAGGCTCAGGCTGATGCTAAGAAAGCTGCTTTTGATGCTGAAACTAAAGTAAACGAAGCTAGAGTTGCTGCGGCTGCTCAAGTAGAAGCTGATGCTAAAGCTGCTGAAGAGGCTGCTAACGCACCTGCTGAAGAAGTTGTTACTGAAGCTACAGAAGAGCCAACTGCTGAAGCAGAAGGTACTGAAGAAACTCAGGCTTAGTTCTTCTAAAAAATACAAAGCAAAGGCACGATTTTTCGTGTCTTTGTTGTTTAAACTGAAATAAGAAATCTTGTTAGTGTTATTAACCTTAATAAGATTAAGAGAGAAAACCAATTTTTAAGATTCTACATCATTATGAAAAAAGAAGACTGCTATTTATTAGGAAAAATCACCCGCAGACACGGCCTTGCCGGAAATGTAATCCTTAAATTAGATACAGACCAGCCCGAACTTTATAGAAACCTGGATTCTATTTTTGTAGAAATCAATGGTTTGCTGGTTCCTTTTTTTATTGAAAAAACATCTTGGAGTAAACTCGATGCTGTGAATATTGCTTTTAAAAACTCTTCCGAAGCCTTGGTAGATCAATCTTTGAATAAAGACGTTTATCTTCCGTTGACGAGTTTGCCAAAATTGAAAGGAAATCAGTTTTATTATCACGAAGTTATCGGCTACGAAATTTTTGATCAGAATGATACAAATTGTGGTGTCATCAGATCTGTGAACGACCAAACGGCACAAAACTATTTTGTGACCAATTTGGATGGTAAAGAAGTAGTAATTCCGTTAATCAAAGATTGGATTATTGAAGTTAACCGTGAGGAAAGATTTATCAAAATGCAGGTTCCTGAAGGTTTGGTTGATGTTTACTTGGTTCCTTCGAAAAAAGATGAGTAATACAAATAGTTAGCAAAAAACTATAATAGGATATCTGTTCTTTCACAAATTTTCATTTATCTATTATTTATAAACCGCTGGTAATAAATAGTCTTGTACCATTTTATCGACTTGTGAGTGCGAATAAGGCTTGTTGTAAGCTTTTGCAGTGATGACCATAACGACAGGTAGCTCTGTGAAAATGATAATTTTGTTCCCGCCATTTCCGCTAGATTGATAAGATTCAAAACTTTTAGCGCCTATTTTATATACTTTTCTCCAAAACAAGTATCCGTACCCTTCAAAATCTTTATTGTCAGAAAAATAATTGGTAAAAGATTTTTTAATCCATTCTTTGTCTAAAATAGTTTTGCCATTCCAAACGCCGTTATTTTTATATAACTGTCCGAATTTTGCAAAATCCAGAGCTCTCATTCTTAATCCTCCGGCTAGCGAGATTTTGTGTTGAGGTGTATATTGCCATTTGTGGTTTTTTATTCCAAGTGGTTGAAACAATTTTTGATCTGCATACTTTTCCAATCCATTTTTAATAGATTTATCTAAAATATCTCCGGTTAAAACGACTCCGGTAGTAAAGTAAGACCACTTTTCTCCAATTTTATTGTCTGTCAAAGGTAAATCTAGTGCAAATTTTATCCAATTATCAGTTGGGTACATATTTTCTTCATTTCCAGGAGAATCTTCATCTTCATCATTTCCATCAAAACCTGAACTCATTGTCAGCAAACTTTTTATTGTGATATTATCTTTTTCAGGAGAATAATTTTTGAATGTTTTTAGATCATAAAATTCGTTGATTTTTTGATTTTCATTTTTTAAATATCCATCTTTCAAAGCAATTCCCATTAAAGCAGAAGCGAAAGATTTTCCTACAGAACGGGTGTCATTAAGGCTGTCTCTTTCATAATTATTAAAATATTCTTCCAAAATAAGCTTGTCGTTTTTGATTACAACGATACCCGTAATATCTTTGAATCTGTTTTCTGCAATTTTTTGATTTAAACCTTTTATTTTTTCGATATTAAATTTATCTTTCGAAACTTTCCAGCCGCTATTGGGTTTTATTTTTTGAACGGCAATTTGATTTTCAGGAATATTCTTTTTAGGAATAACCAAATTTATATTGCCCTTTGCAATTACTTTTCCCGTTTTTAAGGTTGAAGTTTTTAAGTAAGGTTTTATCTCAATACTTAAATTATGGCTTCCGGTTTCTAAAGCATCGATTCCGCCATTCGATAAATAAAATCGCATCCACAAAAATCTTCCCCAGGAATCTTCATTTTTTGAACTGATAAAAGGAATTCCGAAAGTTGTTTTTAAAGTTTTACTTTCTTTTGTTCCTGCTCCTGAGTTAAGATTTTCTACATAAACTAATTTTCCGTCAACATAAAAAGAAAACTGATAATTCCCTTTTTTTAATAACTCATCAGCTGTTAAAGAAGGATCAAGCTGATGTAAATAATTAATCAAAGAATTATCTTGAAAAATACGGATCGCAAGATCTTTATCTTCTTGAAAAATCATCGTTGAAAGGAAATCTGATTCTTTTAAATTTCCCTCAGAAACTGCTTTGTCCATAAAAACAATTGTATTCAAATGATTTTTTTGAACAGAATTTTCAATTTTTTCCGGATTGATGATGTTTTGAGATTTTACAAATGAAAAATTAGATAGTAAAAACAGAATAAATATTGTGCTTGATTTCATTTTAAATTTTATAGGAACAAAAATAGACAGTTTAGTTTAAAAAAAATAGAATAGAATTAACATAACTATTTTTCCAAAATTTTTCGATATTTCAAAGGTGTCATTCCGATATTTTCTTTAAAACTGCGGATGAAATGACTTTGATCTGCAAAACCACAGTCTAATGCAATTTCGGTTAAAGATTTCTCGTTGGCTGTAAGAAAAGATAGAGAATGATTAATCTTTAGTTTTCTAATATAATCTCCCAGATTGCAATTGAAATATTTATGAAAATCCCTACTCAGATGGATTGGGTGAATATCTAATGTTTGAGAAATATCTGTTAAGCTAAATTTTTCCGTATAACTTTCGTGCAACAATTCATCAATTTGCTTAACCCAAACTGGTTTCTTTTCCACCTTAGATTTTTGAGTTGATAATTGACTGAAAATATTGAGCAAAAGCTGATGCGTAGAGATTTCAGAAGAGATGTCATCTATTTTACTTTCTTTAAAGATTTTATACATTAAAAGTTTTACTTCGGGATTCTTTATATTAAAGCTTCCTTCGAGTTGTTTTTTTGAAATATTCAGATTTTCAAACCATTTTCGAGGTATTTCAATGTGGAAACCTCGTGTAAAACCATCTGGTTTTATATTATAATGCGGATCTTCCCATTGATGATAAAGTAAAGTTCCTGCAGAACATTCATAAATTTCTTTTTTATTTCCTTCAACCACATTTCCCTGAATGAGAAAAGTGAAATAAGCATTCTCGTGGTAGTGCCAGTCAACATAAGAATGAGTGTATTCTGTATCTGTGATAATCAGGCCATCGAAGTGCAGCGTTTTGTTGGTTTGACCAAAAAATTCACCCTTATAAAGTGTGTTCATTTTAATTTTTGTTGTAAGTTTTCAATTTGATCATACATTTTATTAAAAAACATTTTTCGTTCTCTGTTACCTGAACTATTCAGTGATTTTGAATTTTTAATTTCGTGTTCAAAATAAATCAAAGTGTCGTTGCAAGTGTTCTCATCGTTCGTCATCATATAGCCAAACATATTAAATGGAATAAAAAACGACGATTGATATTCATTTTTAAACAAAATATTATTGCTTAAAATTACTAAATCATTCACATAAAAATTGAAATCAGGATTATGCTGAATTTTATATTCTATATTTTGTAGAACACTTCTCACTTCCTCCAAAATAAGTACGATGTCTTTATATTTCAAAAGTCCCATTTCTGAGTAAAAAGAAACCTGCATCAGAATACTCATAATCGTGGTATCATTCCAAACTTCGGTTACATTCTGGTTTTCGTACAAATTTTTCAGCATTTCATTTTTTGGAGAATGATAAGGAAGATCAAAATCTTCGAATGGACCTAGAAATTTATCTTCGTTCAGCAAATTCATCCAGACATAAAATTTGAAGCGTGAAAGGATTGTATTGGAAATTGTATAAAAAAACGGAATATCCTTCGCAGAATAATACACCTTCGACTGATTGATGCTCTGAAAAACATTCAAAATCTTCAGTGAACTTTCAAAAAATATAATAAATCTTCCTGAGTTTTCACAGGTTTTGTTCTTTTCACGACCAGTTGGTTTTCTGTTCCCAAAAATTGGTCTATCGAAATCTGATAATATTTTGCCAATTCTACAGCTTCTTCAAAACTGAATTTTGCTTTCATCGAAGTTCTTCTGTGTGCAGCATCGTAACTGATGTTGAGAATATTTGCAATTTCATCATTCAAAGATTTATCTCCGATTTTCTTCCTGATTTGTTTGAGTAAAATTTCCTGATTCATACTGATTTGCGATTTTCACAAATGTAGAGATTTATTTTAATTTTTTTTCGCATTCATAAAAGTGGTTTTCAAAATTAGCTTTGAGTAATAATTTAATACATAGAAAATATGAAAACGAACTTATTATCAATTCTAGCGCTCCTAATGAGTTGCTTGCTTTTTAGTCAAGATAGTTTGGCTAACAGATCTGATCAAGCAAAAGTAGTTGGATTTTCACCATCAAAGAAAACTAAAAATGTAAATGGAATTCTTTTAAAATATTATGATGAAATAGATAACGAGATTGTTCCTAAAAAAGTTAATGGGATAGGTTTAGGTTTCAATGGTTTGGGAATATTTATTCCGTTTCTAATGCTTGTGAATATAGGAAGCATAAATAATTGGGATTTTCCGGTTCATTCTCCGGAAACTGTACCAGATAAAATGAACAAAATCAATGGACTTCAATTATCCATTATCAATATGGAACCTACGGTTACCAATGGTTTAGAGTTTAGTTTTTCCAGCAATATTGGTGCTCCGGCAGTTATCAATGGTGTCTCAATTTCTCCTCTTTATAATATTCATCATACTTCGAACGGCTTTGTGATTTCACCTATTGCTAATATCAGTCAAAAATGTAGAGGAGTGCAAATAGCACTTTATAATTCTTGTAAAGATGCAAAAGGCATCCAGATCGGATTTTGGAATGAAAATCAGAAAAGAAAGTTCCCATTTATCAATTGGAATTTTAAATCTAAAAAAGTAAAATCATGAAAACCATACCTTATATATTAATAGCAACACGATTTCTTTTTGCTCTAATTATTTTTGCTTTAGCTTATTTTAATGGAGAAAAATCCCGATTTGTAATTTTATCTTTAATGTTCGTTGGATTATTGACAGATATTTTCGACGGAATCATTGCCCGAAAAGTAGGAGTTTCATCAGAAAAACTAAGGAGACTCGACAGCCAGGTCGATTTGGTGTTTTGGCTCTCGTTGGGATTCGCAACATATTTCATCAATCCTGAAGTGATAAAAAACCATTGGCAAAGTATTGCGCTTATTTTTATCATGGAAGCTTTATGCTATATCATAAGTATCATTAAATTTAAAAAGGAAACCTGCACACACGCATGGCTTTCAAAATTATGGGGATAAGTTTATTGATTGCTTTTACTTATTTAATAGGATTTCAACATGCTGGCTGGGCATTTCATTTAACGATCATTTTAGGGATTATTTCTCATATTGATGTTATTCTGATTATTTTAATTCTTCCAAAATGGCAATACGACGTTCCTAGTTGTTACCATGCCTGGAATATCAGAAAAGGGAAGCTGAGAAAAAAGAGCACTTTATTTAATTAAGTCTGTTATTTCACGGAAAACTCATCTTAATTTAAATCCTAAATCTTAACAAGCAAAAGTTCCCTCGTTTTTTGTAAATTTGCAAACATTAATTTTTATACAAAAATTTATCAATCAACAAATGAAAAAGCAGACGATTAAAGAAGTCCTACAAGACTACAAAAAAGTATTACATCATGACATTACAGTTTACGGTTGGGTAAGAACCTTCCGTGCAAACCGCTTCATTGCGCTTAATGATGGTTCTACAATTAATAATTTGCAAATTGTTGTTGATTTCGAAAATTTCGACGAAGAAATTATCAGTAAAATAAGCACAGCATCATCTCTAAAAGTTGTAGGTGAAGTGGTAGAAAGTCAAGGTGCAGGACAAGCTGTAGAAATCATCGCTAAAAAAATTATCATTTTAGGCGATAACTTTACTGAAGAAAGAGAAAAAACAATCCTTCAGCCTAAAAAACATGCCTTGGAAACGTTAAGAGATCAGGCGCATTTAAGATTCAGAACCAATTTATTTGGGGCAGTTTTCAGAGTACGTCATGCAGTGAGTTTTGCGATTCACTCGTTTTTTAACCAAAACCAGTTCTTTTACATTAACACTCCAATCGTAACGGGAGCTGATGCAGAAGGAGCAGGCGAAATGTTTGGGGTGACCAACTTTGATTTAAATAATATTCCGAGAGACGAAAAAGGTGATATTGACTTCGCACAGGATTTCTTTGGTAAGAAAACCAACCTGACGGTTTCAGGACAGCTTGAAGGGGAAACTGCAGCAATGGGATTGGGAAGAATTTATACTTTCGGCCCGACTTTCCGTGCTGAAAACTCAAACACAACCCGTCACCTTGCAGAATTCTGGATGATTGAGCCTGAAGTTGCCTTCAACAATCTTGAAGATAACATCGACTTGGCGGAAGATTTCTTGAAATATGTAATTCAGTATGTCTTAGACAACTGCAAAGATGATCTTGAATTCTTAGACAAACGTTTCGAAGAAGAGCAAAACGGAAAAGCGGAAAAAGACAGAGCAAAAGAAGGTTTGATCGAAAAGCTTCAGAATGTTATTGCTAAACGTTTCAAACGTGTAAGCTATACAGAAGCGATTGAGATCTTAATGAACTCGAAAGAAAATAAAAAAGGAAAATTCCAATTTCCTGTTGAAAGCTGGGGAACTGATCTTCAGTCTGAGCACGAAAGATTCTTGGTAGAAAAGCATTTCGAGTGCCCAGTTGTTCTTTTCGATTATCCAAAAGAGATCAAAGCATTCTACATGAAGCTGAACGACGATAACAAAACTGTTGCTGCAATGGATGTACTCTTCCCAGGAATTGGCGAGATCATCGGTGGTTCAGAAAGAGAAGCAAGATTAGATGTTCTGAAAACTAAAATGGCAGAAATGCACGTAGATGAGCACGAGCTTTGGTGGTATATGGATACCAGAAGATTCGGATCCGTTCCTCATGCAGGTTTCGGGCTTGGTTTAGAGAGATTGGTTCTCTTCGTAACAGGTATGACCAACATTCGCGACGTCATCCCTTTCCCAAGAACTCCAAAGAACGCAGAATTTTAATCTGCATCATATTATATATAATACCTCTGAAATTTTCAGAGGTATTTTTTTTGAAACATAATAGTTTGTGAAGGTCATTCTACTCAAACCCTCAAACATAATCTCGTACTCAAATTCTTTCACTCAAATAAGGAGCTCATTCCAGCTTTCACTAATCGCTTTTTTGCGCCTTAGCTCTCCCTTTCTTGCAAAAAGAGCTCAGACAGGCCGTTCAATCTGGGCTAGGAGAGCAGTCGGTAGATTATTATTTGCCAAAAAAGAAATATTTTTTCAATTGTTTAGCTTCAGTCTAAATATATTTTTTTACAACCCAACCTTTCCATTATTACCATATTGCTCATTTGAAGATCTTATTCTTCTCTTTTGCTCCAGAGAACCAGTATATTATTAAAGAAAGTAGAGCTCCAGAGGAGCAATATGTTTGTAGTAAAGTTTTGTTACACACAGCAGAGCTCCGTAGGAGCGACACCTTTCATTAATAGATAAATATAAATAATTTGTTGGCTTGATCTTTGTAAACAATATAATCGTTGTTGCTGTTTTTACCCATGAACATGATGTTAACAGTATTTTCGAGATATAAAATTTGGTATTTTGTTTACTGAATTTCACAATGATACCTGAATAAAACTACTTGTTTGCCTAGCATCAAAATAATATGAACATTGTGGATAACTCCATGATGATATTCAACGCCTATTAAACCAACGTTTTACTTTAATACTTTTCCACAATCAAAATAATTGATTATTAATTATTTGTTTCGTGTAGGTACTTGCCCTATCTTTGCCCCACTGAAAACGAGAGTATATCAGTAGCGCAGGAGGGCCTTCGGGCATATAATTTAAGTTACTTTATAGGATGTAAATCAAAAAAAGATTCACTGAAAATTTTTAGCAATAAAAGTTGTGAGAATAAAAAAGATTTGTATCTTTGCAATCCCAATACGGGAAGCGCGGGAGTAGCAGATTGAATGTTTAGGAAAAGGGTTTAGGGTTACTTAAAAAACTTTAAAATTTCTTCAAAAAACATTTGGTCAATTAGAAATAAGTTATTACTTTTGCACACGCAAATACGGCAACGCCCAACGACAGAAAAGGGTAGCTGAGGAAGCGGAAGAGAAGAGATCATTGAAAAATAGATATAACAACCAAGTAAGGAAAAACTAAAGCGTCAAAACTTTGAGTGAGTCAGACAAACATACAATGGAGAGTTTGATCCTGGCTCAGGATGAACGCTAGCGGGAGGCCTAACACATGCAAGCCGAGCGGTAGAGATTCTTCGGAATCTTGAGAGCGGCGCACGGGTGCGGAACACGTGTGCAACCTACCTTTATCAGGGGGATAGCCTTTCGAAAGGAAGATTAATACCCCATAATATATTGAATGGCATCATTTAATATTGAAAACTCCGGTGGATAGAGATGGGCACGCGCAAGATTAGATAGTTGGTGAGGTAACGGCTCACCAAGTCAATGATCTTTAGGGGGCCTGAGAGGGTGATCCCCCACACTGGTACTGAGACACGGACCAGACTCCTACGGGAGGCAGCAGTGAGGAATATTGGACAATGGGTGAGAGCCTGATCCAGCCATCCCGCGTGAAGGACGACGGCCCTATGGGTTGTAAACTTCTTTTGTATAGGGATAAACCTTTCCACGTGTGGAAAGCTGAAGGTACTATACGAATAAGCACCGGCTAACTCCGTGCCAGCAGCCGCGGTAATACGGAGGGTGCAAGCGTTATCCGGATTTATTGGGTTTAAAGGGTCCGTAGGCGGACTCGTAAGTCAGTGGTGAAATCTCATAGCTTAACTATGAAACTGCCATTGATACTGCGGGTCTTGAGTAAGGTAGAGGTAGCTGGAATAAGTAGTGTAGCGGTGAAATGCATAGATATTACTTAGAACACCAATTGCGAAGGCAGGTTACCATGTCTTAACTGACGCTGATGGACGAAAGCGTGGGGAGCGAACAGGATTAGATACCCTGGTAGTCCACGCCGTAAACGATGCTAACTCGTTTTTGGGGCTTTAAGCTTCAGAGACTAAGCGAAAGTGATAAGTTAGCCACCTGGGGAGTACGAACGCAAGTTTGAAACTCAAAGGAATTGACGGGGGCCCGCACAAGCGGTGGATTATGTGGTTTAATTCGATGATACGCGAGGAACCTTACCAAGGCTTAAATGGGAATTGATCGGTTTAGAAATAGACCTTCCTTCGGGCAATTTTCAAGGTGCTGCATGGTTGTCGTCAGCTCGTGCCGTGAGGTGTTAGGTTAAGTCCTGCAACGAGCGCAACCCCTGTCACTAGTTGCTAACATTTAGTTGAGGACTCTAGTGAGACTGCCTACGCAAGTAGAGAGGAAGGTGGGGATGACGTCAAATCATCACGGCCCTTACGCCTTGGGCCACACACGTAATACAATGGCCGGTACAGAGGGCAGCTACACAGCGATGTGATGCAAATCTCGAAAGCCGGTCTCAGTTCGGATTGGAGTCTGCAACTCGACTCTATGAAGCTGGAATCGCTAGTAATCGCGCATCAGCCATGGCGCGGTGAATACGTTCCCGGGCCTTGTACACACCGCCCGTCAAGCCATGGAAGTCTGGGGTACCTGAAGTCGGTGACCGTAACAGGAGCTGCCTAGGGTAAAACAGGTAACTAGGGCTAAGTCGTAACAAGGTAGCCGTACCGGAAGGTGCGGCTGGAACATCTCATTTTAGAGCGTCATTAGACGTTAAACAAATAAAGATACTTAAATGTATCATGTACTTACTTAAAAGAAAACGTTTTAGTTTTTTACTCGGTTGCTTATATTATAAAAATACAAAACCCACTAGAAATTAGTATCAGGGAAAGAGAGATTTTAGTTACAGAAGTTAGAGGTTAGATAATTAGAAGTTAGTTTTAAAGCTAACAACTAAAAACCGACAACCGACAACTAAAAACATGAAGTCTCGTAGCTCAGCTGGTTAGAGCGCTACACTGATAATGTAGAGGTCGGCAGTTCGAGCCTGCCCGAGACTACTAATTGAATTAGAGGTTAGAAGTTAGTAATTAGAAGTTAGTTTTCAACTGACCACTAAAAACCGACAACTGACAACTACTAGAGGGGGAATTAGCTCAGCTGGCTAGAGCGCCTGCCTTGCACGCAGGAGGTCAAGGGTTCGACTCCCTTATTCTCCACAGTTTTGTGCGTTTGATTTAAAAGTACGATGGATAGAGCCAAAACAAATATCCATTTATCAGACAAGCAGAAAGAATTAAGATCATTGACATTAACGGTAAAAATATCACAAAGAGAAAACCGAGCGCAATTAAGCGTTTGAGTTTACAAAAATAGCTTGGTAGCAATACTAAGCAAAAAATACTGAACTAATTAATAATTAGGAAAGAAATCGTTAAGGGCGTATGGCGGATGCCTAGGCTTTCAGAGGCGAAGAAGGACGCGGTAAGCTGCGAAAAGCTGCGGGGATCGGCACACACGAATTGATCCGCAGATGTCCGAATGGGGCAACCCGGCATGTTGAAGACATGTCACCTCGTAAGAGGAGCAAACCAGGAGAACTGAAACATCTAAGTACCCTGAGGAAAAGAAATCGAAGAGATTCCGTAAGTAGTGGCGAGCGAACGCGGATTAGCCCAAAAGTCTTTATATATTTAATAGAATGTTCTGGAAAGAACAGCCATAGAGGGTGATAGCCCCGTACATGAAAGGTATATTTAGATGATAAATGAGTAGGGCGGGACACGTGAAATCCTGTCTGAATATGGGGGGACCATCCTCCAAGGCTAAATACTCCTGAAAGACCGATAGTGAACAAGTACTGTGAAGGAAAGGTGAAAAGCACTTCGAATAGAAGGGTGAAATAGAACCTGAAACCGTACGCCTACAAGCGGTCGGAGCCCACAAGTTGGGTGACGGCGTGCCTTTTGCATAATGAGCCTACGAGTTAATGTTACTAGCGAGGTTAAGGACTTCAGGTCCGGAGCCGGAGCGAAAGCGAGTCTGAATAGGGCGCTTAGTTAGTAGTATTAGACGCGAAACCTTGTGATCTACCCATGGGCAGGTTGAAGCTTTGGTAACACAAAGTGGAGGACCGAACCGGTTGACGTTGAAAAGTCTTCGGATGACCTGTGGGTAGGGGTGAAAGGCCAATCAAACTGGGAGATAGCTCGTACTCCCCGAAATGCATTTAGGTGCAGCGTCGTGTATAAGTTTATTAGAGGTAGAGCTACTGATTGGATGCGGGGGAGTCAAATCCTACCAATTCCTGACAAACTCCGAATGCTAATAAATGTTCCACGGCAGTGAGGGCGCGGGTGCTAAGGTCCGTGTCCGAGAGGGAAAGAACCCAGACCAACAGCTAAGGTCCCCAAATCTCTATTAAGTTGAAGCAACGCGGTTGGACTGCATTGACAGCTAGGATGTTGGCTTGGAAGCAGCCATTCATTTAAAGAGTGCGTAACAGCTCACTAGTCGAGCGGTCCGGCATGGATAATAATCGGGCATAAATAGAGTACCGAAGCTATGGATTTACAACTTAGGGTTGTATCTGGTAGGGGAGCATTCTGTTTGCACAGAAGCTGAGTCGTGAGGCTTGGTGGAGCGGACAGAAAAGAAAATGTAGGCATAAGTAACGATAAAGCGGGCGAGAAACCCGCTCACCGAAAGACTAAGGTTTCCTCAGCCATGCTAATCAGCTGAGGGTTAGTCGGGACCTAACGCGAACCCGAAAGGGGTAGTGGATGGACAATGGGTTAATATTCCCATACTTGCTCACACTAAAAAGGGGACGGAGTGCCGTACTTACTGGAGACTGACGGAATAGTCAAGACCTAGCCTTCGGGCGAAGTTGCTGTAAGGAAAGTGCTTCCAAGAAAAGCCGAAGTGAAGCAACCCGTACCAAAACCGACACAGGTAGTCGAGGAGAGAATCCTAAGGTGCTAGAGTGAATCATGGTTAAGGAACTAGGCAAAATAGTCTCGTAACTTCGGAAGAAGAGACGCCAGCAGCAATGCTGGCCGCAGTGAAGAGGCCCAGGCGACTGTTTATCAAAAACACAGGACTCTGCTAAATCGAAAGATGCTGTATAGGGTCTGACACCTGCCCGGTGCTGGAAGGTTAAGGAAGGGCGTTAGCAGCAATGCGAAGCGTTTGACTGAAGCCCCAGTAAACGGCGGCCGTAACTATAACGGTCCTAAGGTAGCGAAATTCCTTGTCGGGTAAGTTCCGACCTGCACGAATGGTGTAACGATCTGGGCACTGTCTCAACCATGAGCTCTGTGAAATTGTAGTAACGGTGAAGATGCCGTTTACCCGCAATGGGACGAAAAGACCCTGTGAACCTTTACTATAACTTCGTATTGACTTTGAGTAAGTAATGTGTAGGATAGGTGGGAGACTTTGAAGCAGGCACGCTAGTGTTTGTGGAGTCAACGTTGAAATACCACCCTTTACTTACTTGGAGCCTAACTTCTTTTAGAAGGACACTGCGTGGTGGGTAGTTTGACTGGGGTGGTCGCCTCCAAAAGAGTAACGGAGGCTTTCAAAGGTACCCTCAGCACGCTTGGTAACCGTGCGTAGAGTGTAATGGCATAAGGGTGCTTGACTGTGAGACCTACAAGTCGATCAGGTGCGAAAGCAGGACATAGTGATCCGGTGGTTCCGTATGGAAGGGCCATCGCTCATAGGATAAAAGGTACTCCGGGGATAACAGGCTAGTCTCCCCCAAGAGCTCACATCGACGGGGAGGTTCGGCACCTCGATGTCGGCTCGTCACATCCTGGGGCTGGAGAAGGTCCCAAGGGTTGGGCTGTTCGCCCATTAAAGTGGCACGCGAGCTGGGTTCAGAACGTCGTGAGACAGTTCGGTCTCTATCTATTGCGGGCGTTAGATGTTTGAGAGGGCTTGATTCTAGTACGAGAGGACCGAATTGAACAAACCTCTGGTGTATCAGTTGTTCCGCCAGGAGCACCGCTGAGTAGCTACGTTTGGAAGAGATAAGCACTGAAAGCATATAAGTGCGAAACTCGCCTCAAGATGAGACATCTTTTAAGGGTCGTTGGAGATGACGACGTTGATAGGCTACAGGTGTAAAGTTGGTAACAGCATAGCCGAGTAGTACTAATTACCCGTAGATTTATAGCCTAATTGGCAACGCTTAATTGCGCAATCAAGGTTCTCTCTTTGTGAACATTTTTATCGATAAAACAGTTGACAGTAAAGAGTTGACAGTTGATAGTATTATACCATCAACAATCAACCAAAAACTGACAACAATATACAACCTTTAGGGTGGTTTTAGCGGTGGGGCTCACCTGTTCCCATTCCGAACACAGAAGTTAAGCCCACCAGCGCCGATGGTACTGCGAAAGCGGGAGAGTAGGTCGCCGCCAGTTTTTATTTAAAAGTCTCATACATTCAGTTGTATGAGACTTTTTTTTGGTCTAAACGAAACAACTTAACGATAATTGTGATCAAGGTACGAGATGCAAATATTCAAAGCTCGATGTTCAATGTTTCGAGACTAAAATTTAAAATATTTCGAGTATAGTGATTGAAGCTTAGTTTAACAATCAATAATCTAGTTGCTCCGGTAGGAGCAATATCTTTGTAGAAAAAGCTAATAAGATAAGAAATGCGCTCCGTAGGAATACTATCTATTCCTCATTTGTAAATGCTGCAATTTTATAGTCGCTCCGTAGGAGCTTCAACTTCTCGTGAGCTTTTGTTCATATTCTTCTATTGACAGTCCGCCGCTTTGCGGCTTTTTTGAAAGTGAATATTATTATTGGAAAATTATTGATTGTTTTTTACAATTCGTTCCAAATTTTGATGAGAAATAATTTAATCTCCACTAGCCCTAAAATAGTGTTACAATATGTAATTTTGCGTAACCATCAACCATCAACCATCAACCATCAACCATCAAGTAATAGTCTTGAAAATGGAAAAAGTCATTTTTTTGACAGATAATCAAAGAATGCAGTCACCCCTAGCCCAGATCGAAACGGCATCCTTTTTTGTTATCCGGTAAAAGCACGGGCACAAAAAAGATATAGTGAAGAGCTGGATGAAGCTTCTAATAATCAATGGCTAAATAAAGTTCCAATGAGTCATATACTTATAAATGTATATAAAGAATAGATTTCAAAAAAATATCTCATGCATTTTGCATGAGATATTTAGGAATAATATTTATATGAATTAAGTACTACAAAAATCGTGCTAAAAGTTATTTTTATCAAAAAATATTTACTAAATTCGTAGAATACGTTATGTTAAATCACAGTAGATATGCTAAAACAACATTTACAACTTAAATTAGGACAGAAACTTGCTCCTCAGCAAATCCAACTGATGAAGCTTATTCAGCTTCATACCTTAGAGTTTGAAGAAGAATTGGAAAGGGAATTGGAAGAAAATCCTGCATTAGAAGTGGTAAAGGAAGAGTCTAAAGAAGAGGAGTATTCTTCTTTGGATGAGTCTTACGAAACTGAAGGTACGGAAAGCATTGAAACAGATTTTGATGTGAATGATTACATCTATGATGACGAACCTAATTACAAAACTGCTTCCAGCAATTATTCTGCGGATGATGAAGATTTTGATAATGAAAGTCTTTTGACTGAAGGACAATCTTTATATGACTATTTAATGGAGCAAATCAACTTGATCAATATCAACCAAGATGATTTGAAAATTGCAGAATATATTATTGGTAATTTAGATACTGATGGTTATTTGAGACGTGAAGTAAAGTCTATTGTAGATGATTTGGCTTTTTCTCAAGGGATATATACGTCTGTTGATAAGGTTGAAGATATTTTAGAAAATTATATTCAAAAGTTAGATCCTTCTGGAGTTGGTGCGAGAGGCTTGCAAGAGTGTCTTTTGTTACAGATTGAGAAGAAAGTGAGTTCGGATAAAGCAATTTCTTTGGCTGCCAATATTTTGAGATTCCAGTTTGATGCTTTGACGAATAAGCATTATAATAAAATCATTCAGAAATATGATATTGAAGAGGAAGATTTGAAGGATGCTTTAGAAGAAATCTCTAAATTATCTCCAAAAGTAGGTGGGAATTTTGATACACAAACGATTACTATCAATCAGGAGATTATTCCGGATTTTGTAATATCTGTGAAAGAAGGAGTAGTAATTCCGATGTTGAATAGTAAAAATGCGCCGACACTAAGGGTTTCTGAAGAGTATAAAGATATTTTAACGACTTACTCTCATGATAAAAAGTCATCTGAACATAAGCAAGCTGCATTATTTATTAAACAAAAATTAGATGCTGCAAAATGGTACATAGATGCGATTAACCAGCGTCAGAATACATTGCTGCAAACAATTAATGCGATTGTAAAATTCCAGTATAATTATTTTATTACTGGTGATGAGAAATCTCTCAGACCTATGATTCTTAAAGATATTGCTGATATTACAGGGTTTGATATTTCCACGATTTCAAGAGTTGTAAAAAGTAAATATGCAGATACGCCAAACGGAATTCTTTATTTAAAAGATTTATTTTCTGATAGTTTAACAAATGATGACGGTGAGGAAGTTTCTACCAAAGAAATCAAAATGCACCTGCAGGAGGTCATCAGCAAAGAAAATAAGAGAAAACCGCTTACGGATGATGCTTTGGTTGTGATATTGAAAGAACAAGGTTATAATATTGCACGACGAACGATTGCAAAGTATCGAGAACAGTTAAACATTCCGGTCGCAAGATTGAGGAAAGAATTATAAAACAAAAAAGCATTTCAGAATTTGAAATGCTTTTTTAATGTTGATATTTTTTAGAAATATTTAATCTTCCTGAGAATCTATTTCTTTTAATTGATTCAGATTTTTATCGAGCCTTTTAATAAGAATTCCATAAACAAGCCTATAGTATACCCAAATTAGCAGAACACAAAGAACTGTACTGATAATAAAGCTTACTGTAAAAGCAATCATTGACGAATCGGCAAGAGCAGTGTTTTGATTATGTATAGCATACATCCCGAAAATTGTGAGAGCAGAGGTAAATATTACGACAATTAAAATATTTATTAAAATAAATGCATTAACCGTTTTTTTGAATCTGATGATTCGGGAAATAAATTCTTTTAAATCTTCTTCAATTTTTATTTTACGGTAATTCTCATAAAACTTCACAACAAAATAACCAGTGACAAATAGTGTCAGGACTTTTATAATTAAATAAATGTTATCAAAAATATCTTGCAGTTGTTCATTTTTTTCAACACCTAATTTTTGTAAAGAGGCAAGAAAAGTATTTGATTCTTTGTTTTGTATAATATAAAATAATCCGAAAGCAGAAAATAATAAAAACTCGATGATGCTAATCCATAATATATATTTCACGTAATTACGTGATTTTTTATTCAACATCTGAAGAATTTCATCGTTGTCATATTTTGGCTGAACAGGTTGTTCTTGCCAGGTTTTCTTAAAGCTATCTAAATCAAATTCAGGCATTTTTTTCCATTTTTTCTTTAAGGACTTTCTTTAATCTATTCATCTTCACACGCGCATTCACTTCAGTAATCCCGAGGTTTTCTGCAATGTCTTTATACGGAAGATCATCCAAATACATCATCACAATCGCTCTTTCTACGTTTGGAAGGGTTTTAATCACAGTGTACAATAACGATATTTGTTGTTGCTTATCGTCATCATCTTCAATAAAATCTCGGTGATTGATATCCAGTTCATTGGTTGGTAAGCTTTTGCTTTTCTTTCTGAAAAGTGTAATCGCAGTATTAAGCGCTACACGATACATCCATGTAGATATTTTTGAGTTTCCTTTAAATGAATCGTAACTTCTCCACAATTGCAGTACAATTTCCTGAAAAAGATCTTCCTCATCTTCGAGAGAATTGGTATATAGCCGTGACACTTTTATAATCAAACCTTGATTATCTTTTATAAGCTGGGCAAATTCTTTCTCTTTAGAAATCAAAACGATATATAATTGCCACGAAGATAATAATATAATGTAACAATTTAACAATGTATAAGTGTAACAAATTAAAATATATTTGGAATTCCTATAATTGGTAAATTGTTACACCGATACATTGTTAGATTTAATTATCTTTGCACCCACGAGAAAGTCGGCTTGTTGATTCTTACTTCGGTAAGGGTAGGAAAGTCCGGACACCATAGAGCAGCAAAGCGGATAACATCCGTCATCCGTGAGGATAGGACAAGTGCAACAGAAAGCAGGTACAGTTCGGCTGTAGTGAAACCAGGTAAACTCTTTGTGGTGCAATGATAAGTATATCGGTTCTTTTCAGCAATGAAAATAGGGGCGGCTCGTCCTGAAAGCCGAGGGGTAATCAGCTCAAGTTTTGCAGCAATGTAAAACGTAGATAAATAACAGGCGTCCCGATTTTTCGGGATACAAAATCCGGCTTATAGATTTTCTCGTGATTTTTATTAGAATGCCACAAATGCACGAATATTTTTTAGAAATATCAATTCTTATTAGTGCATTCATGGCATTTTATTCAATAGATTACTCGCTTTCCAACTGTTTTTTGGCCTCATCTAAGCCAGCTTTATCTTCTTTTGAAAGTTGAGGAAATTGTAAATCCATTTTTTCTAATGTATCAATAATAATTTGTATTGCAGATAATCTGGCAAACCATTTATTATCTGCCGGAATCACATACCAAGGCGCTTCATCTTTTGAGGTTTCGTTAATTGCAGTTTCGTAGCAGTTCATGTATTCATCAAACAAAGCTCTTTCGGGTAAATCTGCCGCAGAGAATTTCCAGTTTTTTTCCTGTTCGTTGATTCTATCTAATAATCTTTTCTTTTGTTCATCTTTCGAAACATGAAGGAAAATTTTAATAATAGTAGTTCCGTTTTGAGCCAAATGTTTTTCAAAATTTCTAATACTTTCGTAACGATTATCCCAGAATTCTTTATCAAAATCCTTTACAGAATCCCAGGTTTTTTCGCTTAAATTATATTCAGGATGTACTTTACAAACCAAAACACTTTCATAATGAGAACGGTTGAAAATTCCGATCATTCCTTTTTGTGGTAAAGCTAAATAATGTCTCCACAAAAAGTCATGAGCATATTCTTTTGAGCTCGGTGTTTTAAAACTCATCACATTACAGCCTTGAGGATTTACTCCGCCAAAAACATGCTCAATCAAGCTGTCTTTTCCTGCAGCATCCATTGCCTGAAGTACAACCAAAAGAGATTTACTTCCATCGGCATACAGTTTTTCCTGCAACTCACGAAGTTTTTCTTTTTCTTGGATTAAGATCTGAACACCTTCCTCTTTAGTAAGTTTCCCTTTATATTCTGTATCAGTTTTTTTATTGAAAATTTGTCCTTTATTATAAAGTCGTCTGAAAAATTGTCTGCCATATTGTAATAATTTAAGTGAAAGTTTTAGAATTCAAATATTGAAGATGTTATTTAATAATTTAACCTTATATAAATATAACAAAAAAACCGCCTCATGTGAGACGGTTCAATAATATTTTAAAATAATATTAGTTTCTTGCAGCTACTTTCTTAGCGGCTTTAGCAGCTTTCTTTTCAGCTTTTGCAGCTGCTTTTTGTTCGGCAGGTGTCAAAACTTTAGGTTCAGGAGCGTTTGCGTTTACATCACCTTTGATGTAGATAATACTTCTGCTGTTTACAGGGTCATTAGAAAATACTTCAATCATTTTGTTGAAAGGACCTGCATTAGCTGTAGCATATCCTACTTTGATTTTAGCAGATTTTCCTGGTAAGATTGGGTCTTGGCTAAATTCAGGAGTTGTACATCCGCAAGCAGGTTTTACGTTTGAAATAATCAAAGGCTTATCACCTGTGTTAGTTACAGTAAAAAATCTTGTACCGTCAGAATTTGGTTTAATTGCACCATATTCGTAAGTCGTTTTGTCGAATGTAATTGTTTGTGCAGATGCTAAAGCAATGGTTCCAAATAATGCAATTCCTGCAAATAATGTTTTCATAAGTAGATATTTATTAAATTTTTAAGGTCTTATGTTATCGCCTATTTTGACTAGTGCTTATTTCACAAGTCGACCTTGGCGATTTCATATTCCTGAATGTTAATATGTTTGTTAGATAAATTTTGAGAAACAAAGTTAAAAATTATTTTAATTAATGCTTACATTTTTTTACTTTAAACTATTTTTGCAGATTATAAGATAAAGAAACCAGAATTTATGCAGATTTCAGAAAAGTATAATCCACAGGAAACAGAACAGAAATGGTACAACTACTGGCTGGAAAACAAATATTTCCACTCAGAACCTAACGAGAAGCCGCCGTATACGGTCGTAATTCCGCCGCCAAACGTCACAGGAATTCTTCACATGGGGCATATGTTGAATAACACCATTCAAGATGTTTTGGTACGTCGTGCAAGAATGCAGGGCTTCAATGCCTGTTGGGTTCCGGGAACAGACCATGCTTCAATTGCTACTGAAGCGAAAGTTGTTGCTAAACTGAAGTCTGAGGGAATCAATAAATCTGATATTACTCGTGAAGAATTTTTGAAACACGCATGGGACTGGACTGATAAATATGGAGGAACGATTTTAGAACAATTAAAAAAACTAGGTTGTTCTTGTGATTGGGATAGAACCCGTTTTACGTTGGAAGATAAAATGTCTCAGCAGGTTATAAAATCTTTTGTTGACTTATACAACAAAGGTCTTATCTACAGAGGATACAGAATGGTAAATTGGGATCCGGAGGCAAAAACCAATATTTCTGACGAAGAAGTAATCTTTAAAGAACAAAACGGAAAATTATATTTCCTGAAATATAAGATAGAAGGTACAGAGGAATTTCTTTCTGTTGCTACTACGCGTCCTGAAACTATTTTCGGTGATACTGCTGTTTGTATCAATCCAAATGACGAAAGATATGCTCATCTGAAAGGTAAAAATGTTATCGTTCCTATAGTTAACAGAGTTATTCCGATTATTGAAGATGAATATGTTGATATTGAATTCGGAACTGGAGCTTTGAAAATTACTCCTGCTCACGATATTAACGATTACGAAATCGGACAAAAGCACAATCTTCAGATGATTGATTCTTTGGATGATGACGGAAATCTGAATGACCACGGTTTACATTACGCCGGGAAAAACAGATTTGACGTTAGAAAGCAAATCGCAAAAGAATTAGAAGAAAATGATCTTTTACTAAAAGCAGAAGATTACGTCAATAAAGTAGGAACTTCTGAAAGAACAGGTGCAGTTATTGAACCTAAGGTTTCTGTTCAGTGGTTCTTGAAAATGTCTGATATCGCAAAACCTGCATTAGACGTTGTGATGGATGATGAAGTAAAATTCTATCCTGAAAAGTTTAAAAATACCTACAAACACTGGATGGACAACATCCGTGACTGGAATATTTCCCGTCAGCTTTGGTGGGGACAGCAGATTCCTGCGTTCTACTATGGTGATGGCGAAAATGATTTCGTAGTTGCAGAAAACATTGAAGATGCCTTAGTATTAGCAAAACAAAAAACCAGCAACGATCAACTAACAACTGCTAACCTAAAACAAGACGAAGACGCTCTTGATACTTGGTTCTCATCATGGTTGTGGCCAATGTCGGTTTTCGATGGTTTGCTTGACCCTGATAACAAAGACATCAATTATTATTATCCGACTTCAGACTTGGTAACCGGTCCAGATATTATCTTTTTCTGGGTTGCCAGAATGATTATGGCCGGATTGGAATTTAAAGGTGAAGTTCCTTTTAAAAATGTTTATTTTACAGGGATTGTAAGAGATAAACAGAGAAGAAAGATGTCCAAGCAATTGGGGAATTCGCCTGATCCTTTAGATTTAATTTCTCAGTATGGTGCAGATGGAGTACGTGTTGGAAGTTTATTGAGTTCGGCTGCCGGAAATGATTTGCTGTTTGACGAAGATTTGATGGTACAAGGAAGAAATTTCATGACGAAAATATGGAATGCTTTCCGTTTAACGCAAAACTGGAATAAAGAAGATAAGCCACTAATTGCTTCAGATATTCAGGCGATTGAATGGTTTGAAAATCAGTTGAATAAATCGATTGCTGAAATCAATGATCAATTTGACAAATTCAGAATTTCTGATGCCTTGCATTTGATTCAAAAATTGGTGAAAGACGATTTCTGTGGTTGGTATCTTGAAGCCATTAAACCAAATTACGGAGAAGGAATTTCGAAAGAAGTGTACGATCAGACGATTGTTTTCTTCGAAGAATTAATGAAACTTCTGCATCCGTTTATGCCATTCTTGTCAGAAGAATTGTGGCAGTTGATTTCAGAAAGAAAACCTGAAGAAGCTTTGGTGATTGCTCAGCAGAAGAAAGCAGAAGAATTTAATGAAGATATCATTAAAAACTTTGAAACTGCAGAAGAAATCATTTCAGGAGTAAGAAATTACCGTCAGACAAAAGGAATTTCACCAAGAGAAGCTGTTGAAGTTTACACAAATGCTTTGAATTTTGAAAATGAAGCGGTAGTTAGAAAATTAGCAAGCATTTCTGAAATTCACTTTGGTGAAAAAACGGATAAACCAAGCTTTACTTTCTTGGTAAGATCTACTGAAATTTCAATTCCTTTAAGCGAAAAATTAGATTTAGAAGAAGAAAAAAAGAAGACAGAAGAAGAAGTAAAATATCTGAAAGGATTTTTAATCTCTGTTGATAAAAAGCTTTCTAACGAAAAATTTGTTGCCAACGCAAAACCAGAAGTGGTAGAAGTTGAACGCAAAAAACAAAAAGATGCGCAGGATAAGATTGCGATTTTAGAAGAAAAGCTGAAAAGTTTATAAAAGTCTTTTAAACAAACTTTTATAATATGGAAGACGATAGAGAAATTTTTACATTAAATAGCAATACTGTTGCTTCAAATCCAGGTAGAGTAAAAGTTATGCCTTTGGTTTTGATGAAACATTTTCATACACCTATTTTATTATTAATTGCTCTATTGACTTCGATTGCATTTGCTCTTGATGTCTCATTAATTTGGGGTGGATTTGCTTTTCTTATTTTTTTAGCAATAAATATTTTTTATTGGAGAAGAAAAAAAGAACATTTTGCACACGGAGATTCAAACGGCGGAATTATTATTTCAGATAAACCAAAACTCATTGCAGTTACCACAGATCTTTCCATAGGATTCGGAGGAAAGTATCCTGTTGTGAAAATTATATCTTACAAAGGGAAAGGAAAATTAAATGATAGAATAAGTACTGTTGCCTTATATCAAGGCTCCGATAATACTACTACTCATTGGGATGATTTTTTTCCCGTTCCGGTAGAATATGTAAATAATAATCAGATAGAGCTGAAAGATGTTTTGCAATCTTATTCCAATGAAAGTTGGGAAATTCTACAAAATAGAATTCAACAAATAAATAAACCATACAGGGAAGGCTTATTTATAATTTATTCTGACGATAGCAATTGGTAATTACTGAAAAGTTAATAAAATAAGGTAGAGACTTAGGCTGTTGTAATCTTAGCCTCAACCTTAACCTAAAAAATTAAAATGACACACCTAGAAAACATACAAAAACTATTCTCAAAAAACTTCGTAGAAAGTCCGCTTCTCGAAAGTTTTGATGTGGGAAAAATATATCTTCCAACCGGAAAACTGGTTGCATGCGACCCTTTGATCACAAATGATATGCAGGCTTTCACCAATGTTTTCCCTAAAGGTGATTTTTCCGTTTTACTCCATAAAGAAAGAGAAAGTAACTGCGTTGCTTATGCCGAAATTGTTTTTACTGATGCCGAAATTACATCTTGGAAATTAGCAACAACCGAAAGTCAAAACATTAAAGATTTAGCCGAAGGTGAAGTTTTTGGTTATCCCGTAGAAAGTGGAATGGGATGTTTTATGGATGTAGAAACGCAGACCAGCCTTAGTGATTTAGAACAGAAACTTTTTCGAAGAAAAGGAGACGATTTCATGGGGATTTACGAAGAGTTTTTCCATGAGCATTTTTTTGATGAAAACGGGGCAATTGACCAATATGCTTTTTTGAAACCTTCAGAAGAGCTTCCGGGAACTATTTTTGGTTTTGAAACCGGTTATGGCGAAGGTTTTTACGCAAGTTATATCGGTTATGATCAAGCAAATGCACCTGTGAAAATTGTAACTGAATTTATTGAAATTTTAGTAAATTAAATGGCTCTAAAGCTCGATCTGAATAAATTAATTCATACGATTGAAAGTTAAATTTGATTTAATTTAATCAAGATTTAAAATTTTTATTTTTTGTAACAGTAAGTTGTTTAAATTTACTGATAGCTAAATGTACAGAATATGAATTTTTCTTCAACACAACACAAAATCATTGTGGTTGGAAGTTGCTCACTAGATTTGGTTTTATATACCGAAAAGATTCCGTCTTCTAATGAAACGGTGATGGCAAGTCACTGCGATAATTATTTTGGCGGAAAAGGTGCTAATCAGGCGGTTGGTACTGCGAGATTGGGTGCCAGTGTTTATTTTATTGGTTGTGTGGGTCTTGACCCGCTTGGGCAGCAAATCATGAGAAATCTCGTTAGTGAAAATGTGAATGTTGGTTTTGTAACAGAAACAGACCAAGATTCTACAGGCACAGCCTACGTCACAAGCTCTGACGGAGATGCTGCGATTGTAGTCGTTCCGGCAGCAAATAAGTATCTGACGACTCAAAATGTTGAAGAAGCAGATAAATATATCTACGCCTCAGACATGGTTCTTTTGCAATTGGAAATCCCGATGGATGTTGTAGAATTTACCATTAAAAAAGCAAAAAACTACGGTAAGTTAGTAGGTTTGTATGCCTCTCCTGGAAGACCTTTAAGCAGTGAAGTGATTGAAAATGTTGATTTTATTGTAGCTAAAAGCAACGAGCTTGAAATCATTTTCGGTGAAGATCAAAAAGAGAAAGTCCTCAAAAAGTATTTTAATAAAGTTTTCATTCGTGACGAAACCAATTCAACCATATATTTTGATGGTACAGAAATGAAATATTTCAGAAACGAAGATAAAAGTATGGTCTACAAAATGGGAATGGGCGATGCATTTACATCAGGTTTTTCCATCGCATTATGCCACGGAAATTCAATTGAAGAATGTGTAAAATTCGGAAATGAGGTTTCATCAAAAGTTTCATTGGGGAGAGGAGCCCAGACAGCACTTCCAAAGCTTTCAGAAATATTGAAGTAAATTATTTACCGCATATCGAAATCTCGAAAATCAATCAAATTTAAGCATAAAAATATCCACTTTTGACAGTGGATATTTTATTGTAATCCTATGGAAAAACTGCTTCTCCAAACCGATGACGGAATTCAACTTGCCGCCCATCTTTTTAAACCTGAAAAAAGCAATCATCAACTTTTATTGATTAATTCGGCGACCGGTGTGAAGCAGCAGATTTATTTCTCATTTGCACAGTTTTTTGCTTCAAAAGGTTTTACCGTTATCACTTACGATTATAGAGGGATTGGTCTTTCAAAGCCTCAAAACATGAGAAACTTTAAAGCCTCCATGAGAATTTGGGGAAGTAAAGATTACAAAACACTGACACAATTTATCCTGAATAATTTTACAGATTACAAGAAATTTTGTCTAGGACATTCAGTTGGTGCTTTGATTCTCGGGATGAACAAAGATTCTGAAATATTTGACGAATTTTTCTTTGTTGGAACTCAAAATGCATTCGTCGGGAATCTAAAATGGCGGACGAAAATTGAAGCTGTTTTAGGATTCGGAATTGTTCAGCCAGTATTCACTGAACTATTCGGTTATTTTCCAGCGCATTGGTTCGGGTTGGGAGAAAGTCTGCCAAAAAATTGCGCTTATGACTGGAGAATCTTAATTTTGAACAAGAAATCTACCAATAAATTATTGCTTAAAACGGATGACTTTTCAAAAGATTTAAATAAAAAAGTTTTTGTAATTCAGGCTGAAGATGACGCTTGGTTAACGGAAAAAGGGGTGAAATCATTATTAAATGATACGTATCCGAATCTGAAGCCAACGTACAGACTGATTAAAACTTCAGAATCTGAAAAAGGTGAAATAGGACACATCAATTTTTTTAGAAGCTATAATAAAAATCTTTGGGAAATTATTTTAAACGAAATTCAACAATAAAGCGACTCAAAAAATTCCCTCCTCTGGGGGGGTGGCAAAATTTGAAAAATTTTGACGGGGTGGGTTCAAGATAACTTTTAATAAAAATCAAAAAATGAACAACATCATACAAAACACAGTACAATTCGTAAAAGAAAAACTAGAAGGTGCCGAAGCTGGTCACGATTGGTTTCACATTGAAAGAGTATGGAAACTTTCAAAAAAGATTGCACAAACTGAAAATTGTAACCAAAATGTCGTTGAACTTTCTGCGTTATTACACGATATTGCAGATCCAAAATTTCATAACGGTGACGAAACTTTAGCCTTAAAAATCTCAAGAGAGTTTCTTGAAAGCCAAAATGTAGAGGATAAGATTATTCAGCAGGTTTTGTTTATCATTCAGAATATTTCGTTCAAAAATAGAGGAGAAGCACCAAAAGATTTACCTATTGAACTGAAAATTGTACAGGATGCTGATCGTATTGATGCCATCGGAGCTATTGGTGTTGCGAGAACATTCAACTTCGGAGGTTTTAAAAATAACCTGATGTATCATCCGGATATCGAGCCCAAACTCAATATGTCAAAAGACGATTACAAAAAATCAAATGGTACAACCATTAATCATTTTTATGAAAAACTGCTGCTGTTAAAAGATTTGATGAATACTGAAGAAGGCAAAAAAATAGCCGAAGAAAGACATCAATTTATGCTGAATTTCCTCGACCAGTTTTATAAAGAATGGAATGTTGATTAAAACAGGTTGTATCCTAATATTACAGAAGTGTAACTAAGTTCTGCAGTTTGTAATTCTTGTTTTTTAAGTATATTGTAATTGGTATTATATCTTAGCTCGATACTGAATTTGCTATTATAATTATAACCTGCCCCAAATGAAAAACTCTTGAATGCTTGATTTTGAGACATTTCTGTTTGGTCAAAAATATATCCTTCATAATCAACATCGATCGTTTTACTCTTACCAGATTTTAATGTTAGGACATTTACCTGTGTGTTTACAAAAAATTTAGATTTATCATTCAGATACATGTAATGTCTTACTCCAATTGGTAAATTTATAAAAGAATAATTCTCCATACTCATATTATAAAGGTCACTTCCTGTGGGTGCAATCATTTTTTTACTATTATAAGATGAGTATGTTGGTTCGAATAAAACTGCCCATTTATATTTGTTAAAAGGTAAAATTAGTTCTGCTTCAATTCCGATCCTGTAATTAGTTTGTGATGGGAATTCATTATTTCCAATAAAGTATGTTGTTTTAAGCGGTGAATAAAAATTAACTCCTGGTCTAAGATTTAAATTAAAATTTAATGATTTATTTTTCACCACAGAACTTTTTTCTTCTACATTTCCTGAGATTTGGGAATTGTGTGCTTTGAAAATTTTCATCATGCTGCCTTCTGTATATTTTGTTTTAGAAATCATTGATGATGTTTTAGAATCATTATTAAAAATATTTTTTAATTGCTGAAGATACGTGTCATTTGTAGCGACTTTAGAATCATTGCCTTCAGGATGATATTTTTTATAAGTCAAAGCTTTAATTTCTGAATCGTCAGAGTCGGAATAAAAATATATGCCAGAGTTTTTTGAACCATGATATGAATAAAGATTTTTATCACCAGAGGTTACTTCCTTTAAAAATGTACTGACTTCTTGTGTTTCTGGCTCATACTTGTTTGATAAGCTTGATAAATGAGATGGAGAAGTATCAATAATGCCTATGTATGATACATATTTTGGAAAGCCATTTACTCTATATTCTTTAATGGTCGCAGGATTTCCTTTAATTTCATTGGATTGATTATCAATTTTGTAGATAAATTCACTAGGGCTGTTTAGCCAATCAATATTTTTTATCAATACTTGCTTTTTTGTGTTATCTGAGGTGATGATATAACCTTCCTCGAACTTTACTTGAGCGTTTGACCATACTGTCAGAAGCAATAATAGTATTGAAATAATTCTTTTCATAGTTATTTAATTTTAATGCCAAATATACATAAATAAGTATCTTTGTACCATGGGGTTTATCATTTCTATCATCTTTTTTTCACTGATTCTTTCACTTTTTCTGTATAAAGTGAAGTCTGGAGAGTTTGCCAAATTGGCGAAAATCTTTCGGATTTTTACTTTGGTTTTTTCCATTTCGCTGTTTACGTATTGGTTTATCAAAAAAAGTTCGATTGGGATTGTGAGCAATTCTGTTTCTCTGCAGGTTATAAATAAACTTCCACAGCCGCTAGATTTTTATGTAATTACTGTAAATAATTTAGATAAAAGCGGAACTTTTGAGACAAAACACATCGGAAAAGTTCGTCCTGAATATTACAGAATTGAGTATCTTAAACTAACCAAATCTGATCAGTACTGGATTGTCGGTTATCTTGGAAAGAAAAATATGGTTTACTTTTCGCAGCACGCTGTACCCAATAAAAACATGGATCAGATTGTTGAAGTTCAAAACTACATTATTCAAAGTGAAAAGCTTTCCGAACAGGCAAAAAAGCATGTTGAAAATTATAATTTTGAAAATATCCAGTTAGGAATTTGGGTGACGCTTTGCTTTCTTCTGATTTTTCTGAATATTTCTTTGATGGTGAGAACCAAGTCAAAGCAAATAAAATAATGTTTATAATTACTCCAAAGGAACATTCTCTGTGTGGTATGGTTAATCCACAAAAGTAAAGCACTCCGTAGGAGTGCTATCTTTATTAAAGTCAAAGTATTTTAGAATTCAGATTAAAATAAATTTGGCATATTTTCCTGACCCATTTTTGGTATAATAATCTCAGTTTTCCATTCTTTATTCATGTTTTCAATGAAATAAGAAGAAAGCAAAGGCGAAGCTTTTTCAAGATTTTGGTGTACAAAGAAATATAAATTCTGCAAACCTTCTTTTTTCCATTTCGTTAAATGCTTCAACCAGTCACCTAATCTTTCGTAATCACTTTCGGCGTTGGCTCCAACATATCTGATAAACGCATTCGGAGTCGTTAGTCGCATGTGAAGCATATCTCTTCTTCCGGCAGTATCTACAATAATGTTTGTGATATTATTATCTTCAAAAAGCTGGCAGGTTTTATCGAAAATTTCTTCATCAGTAAACCATTCTGTATTTCGGAGTTCGATGGCTAAAGGAACTTCTTTGGGCCATTTATTGACAAATTGCTCAAGTCTTTCGTAATCTTTAGGTTTAAAATTGTCATGAAGCTGTAAGAAAACCATTCCTAATTTTTCATCAAAATTTAAAACTGCCGTCGCAAACTGGGTCACAACATCATCAATATTCAAAAGTCTTCTGAAATGCGAAACCGTATTGGTGATTTTCGGGAAAAACTTAAAATCTGCCGGCGTTTTTTCTTTCCATGTCAAAACCTGTTCGGAGGTTGGCATTCCGTAGAATGTTGCATTCAGTTCGATTGAATTGAATTGTGTGGCGTAATAAGTCAGCTCGTCTTTTGTTCCTTTTGGATAAAAGCCTTTCAAATCTGTTTTATTCCATTTTGCACAGCCAATTGAGATATTTTCAAGCCCTTTTTTATTTTGCTTCAAAATTTCTTTGGTTCTCGAATGATCTTTTGGTAATGTAAAATCTATCTTTGATGGGTCTTCTACTTGTCCGAATTTCATAACTGTTGATTAAGTTTTTTGGAATATTAAAAATAATAAATCTAATTATATTTTAATAGTTTTTCTGCCATTTTGAGATATTTAATTTGGACTTTGTTTTTATTGATTGGAGTAAAGAATTTTTCTGTATAAAAAATGTTAATAAGCCATCTGTTCTTTATTTTCTCTATAAAAGTAGTCTTTCCAATCGCTAGATTTTTCCTGATATTTAGACATTCGTTATTAATGTTTTCATATTCATCAGTTTTCTCATCTGTACTGTCAAAACCATACCATTTTCCATTTTTCTTTAAAATTATTGGTGTGTAATAGGTTCTTCTATGAACGAAATCACCAGCTTTATTTTTCACAAGATAGATAATCGCATAATCATAAACCGAATATCTAATTTGATTCATATGGGTATAGGAATTAAAAACAAGTGTGTCTGTCTTAATCTCGTCATCAAAGGTTTGCTCCACTTTATAAACATTTTTATATTTCAAATAAAAACTGTCATCAGGCTTTACTCTTTCGACCGAAATTTTCTTACCTACAAATGCATAAATTTTAAATTGGGAATAAAAAATATTTATAACCAAAATCAGGAACATTGTAATTAGTTTTTTCATTGGCTTTAATTTAAAATGAATAGTTACAATTTACAATTAATCCCCATCCTCCAACTCAAAAATATCCTCCACTTTTTTATCAAAATATTTTGCAATCTTCAAAGCTAAAACCGTTGATGGAACGTATTTTCCTGCTTCCATGGCGTTGATGGTCTGACGTGATACTCCGATTTTTTTTGCTAAATCTTCCTGTGTGATATTTTTTACTGCTCTTTCTATTTTAATCGTGTTTTTCATTTTTTTAATAATAAATAGTTAAATCTGAAAACATACAGAACCAAAGGTAAAAACATAATTAAAATCATTGCTGTGAAAAAAAGGCTTCCAAAAATGGTTAGAAATAAAAGCAGAATGATAGAGTAGGTAACAATTAAACTCCAAAATACAGACTTTAATCTTAAACTTGAAATGTACTCATCTTCTATTTTTTCTTTTGAACAGCCTACCAGAATTCCACCGATTATAATTAAAATTCCAAACAGATTTGGGAAAATTGCAATTTCTGTTTTTTTAAGTAATCCGTTTTCTTCACTACTCAGGGGAAATCCTGAATTGTAAAATACAGGTACAGAAACTTCAGGCAAAGTAAGAATATCAGTCAATGATAATATTCCTAAAATTAATGATGGAATGAAAATGATCCAGCCTATTTTTTGAAATGGTTTGGGAAAAGTTGTAATGTATTCATATTGTTATTTTTAATTATTCAAATGTAAAAATATTTTACAATATGTAAAGTTTATTTTACTTTTTTTCAAAAAGAAATTATTTGATTATGGATGTTGTTTATGTCGTTGAAAAATTAGTATTTAAACAGCTTTGTACACGTTTTCACGAAATGTCTATTCAAATGAGGATACATTATAAAGTATAAATGAGAATCTTTATTACGAAATTTTACTCCACTTATTTTTTCCTTTATAATACTGAAGATAATAGTTCTTAATAATCTGATGCTCAGTTCTTGTCAATAAAGGATCGGCTTCCAGAATTTTTTCCACCATATTTTTAGTGTTTTTAATGATGGCAGCATCATTTACCAAATCCAATTTTTTAAAATCAACGACACCGCTCTGCTGAGTTCCCAAAATATCACCGGGACCGCGCAATTGCATATCAACTTCAGAAATTTTAAAACCGTCATTGGTTTCTGTCATGGTTTTGATTCTCGTTCGGCTTTCCGTCGACAGTTTATCCGAAGTCATCAGAATACAATAGCTCTGTTCGGCACCTCTTCCAACACGACCTCGCAACTGATGAAGCTGTGATAAACCAAATCTCTCAGCACTTTCTATGACCATCACAGAAGCATTCGGAACGTTGACCCCGACTTCAATCACTGTCGTAGCAACCATAATCTGAGAATTTCCTGATGCGAAATAATTCATTGCTTCGTCTTTTTCGTCAGGTTTCATTTTTCCATGAAGCATGGTTACGTTGTAATTTGAAAAGTTTTCCATTACATGCTCTAAACCTTCCATCAGATTTTTATAATCCAACGTTTCAGATTCTTCGATTAACGGATAAACGAAATAGATTTGTCTTCCCTTGCGAATTTCTTCATGACAGAAATTGTAAACGTAAGCACGATCTTTTTCTCTACGATGAGCGGTGATAATTGGTTTTCTTCCGACAGGCATTTCGTCTATCACAGAAACATCCAGATCAGAATAAAAACTCATCGCCAAAGTCCTTGGGATTGGCGTTGCAGTCATTACAAGAATATGAGGCGGGATTTTATTTTTTGCCCAAAGTTTTGCTCTTTGTGCCACACCAAATCGGTGCTGCTCATCGATGATGGCAAGACCAAGATTTTTAAATTTAACTTTATCTTCCAAAACAGCGTGAGTTCCTATCAAAATTGAAAGTTCACCGTTTTCCAATTCTTCATGAATGATTTTTCGGGCGGAAGCTTTTACAGAACCTGTGAGAATATTGACTTTGATTTCTGTGTCTTTCAGTAAATCTTTGATTCCGTTATAATGTTGCTGAGCAAGAATTTCTGTCGGAGCCATCAGACAACTCTGAAAGCCGTTATCAAGCGCAATCAGCATGGTTAATAAAGCAACCATTGTTTTTCCTGAGCCTACATCACCTTGTAAAAGTCGATTCATCTGGATGGGCTTTTTCATATCCAACCTGATTTCCTTTAAAACTCTTTTCTGTGCATTCGTGAGTTCAAAAGGAAGATGATTTTCATAAAAATCGGTAAAATAGTCGCCAACAATCGGGAACGGATTTCCTTGTGATTTTGTTTTGTGATGTGCTTTTTTTAAACCAAAACCCAATTGAAAAAAGAAAGATTCTTCAAATTTTAGTCTAAAATTGGCTTTATCACAATATTCTAAATTTTCCGGGAAATGGATGTTCAGATAAGTTTGCTGTCTCGATAAAAACTTCATCGATTTAATAAGATATTCCGGTAGATTTTCCTGAATTAAATTTGGAATTTCTTTGCAGATATTTCTTAAAATCACCTGAAAAAATTTCTGATTCAAACCTCTTTTTGTAAGTTTCTCAGAGCTTGGGTAAATGGGTCTTAATCTGTTGTCTTTTTCTTTGTTTTCATCCAGTTCAATTTCCGGATGTGGCATCGAGAACTGATTATTGAATGCATTAATCTTTCCAAATATAAAAACCTCACGATTCATCGGAAGCTGCTCTTTCAGCCATTTTGAATACTGAAACCACACCAAATCCATGCTTCCTGTATCGTCATTGAATTTTGCGGTCAGCCTTTTTATTTTACCGTTGTGAATTTCCTGAACGTTGGAAATTTTTCCTTTTAGCTGGATTTCAATATTGCTTTCCTGCAGATTTCCTATTTTGTACAATTTATTTTTATCGATGTAACGAATAGGATAGAAGTGTAAAAGATCTTCCACAGTAGAAATACCCAACACATTTTTGATGAGTTTGGCTCGTTCAGGACCTATTCCTTTTACAAATTCTATGGAGGTTTCTAAAGTCAATGTTTATGAAAGGCACGAATTTCGGGAAAATTTAGAAATAAAAAAGCTTTCAGATTTGAAAGCTTAGACTTTGTTTTTTTGCTCTCTCTCATTTTGCAGATTGAGCATTTTTTTTTAGATTAAATGTCAAAAACAATTCGCTACGAAACTTTCTAATCTTTTATATTTGATTTAAATTTTTTCTGATAATCTTCCCATTCTTCACGGTTTTTTATTTTTTTGTATAGGTCGTTTGAAATTAATGAAAGATAAGGTTCTAATTCTTTTGCTGAAAGTTCTCCCTGCAAAATTGTAATTGGTGCACCGTTTTCATCTAAAAATACGGTGCTCGGAACTGCTCCTACATTCATAAACTGTGTAAATTCATGAAGGGAATTTCTTCCTTTTTTATGTGCTTTATTCTCATTAGAAAAACTTCTTCCAAATATTTCTATGGTTCTTTTATCCTCTGCATCAAATTTTACCGGATAATAATTTTGATTTAAAAATTCTGCAATCACTGTATGTCCATACGTTTTTTTATCCATGATTTTGCATGGCCCGCACCAATCTGCGTAGAAGTCAATCAGAATTTTTTTAGGTTGAGTTTTTTGAGCATTTAATGCTTCTTCAATCGTCATCCATTTTACCTGTGCAAAATTTAAACTGATAAAAAAAAGGAAAAGTATGGTGGATATTTTTTTCATGATTTGATATTTTGTACAAGTTACAGAGATTCTATTTAACCTCCTGCATGAGCTTTTTAACTAATGGTGATATCAAAATCAGTACCACTCCGGCAATTAGAGCGTAAATAGCAAGTTGGTAGTAACCGTCTGTATAGGATTGTAATTTAGAAACTAAGTCATTTCCTGTGTTCGATTTTGAAATTTCAGCACCCAATTTTCCAGCAGCAAGCTGACCGAATGCACTTGCTAAAAACCAAAGTCCCATCATCATTCCGAATAATCTTTTGGGGGATAATTTAGTAATAATCGACATTCCTATAGGTCCAAGACAAAGCTCACCAATTGTAGTGATAAAGTATGCAAAAGCAAAAACATTTAACGATGTTATTCCTTTAACGTTTGCAAAAAATTTAGTGTAATAAAAGATATAAAATGATGCAGAAAGGAATAAAAATCCGATTCCGAACTTTATTAAAGTATTTGGTTCTAATTTTTTCTTTGCCAACCAAAGCCAAAGTAAACCTATAATTGGGCTTAAAATGATGACAAAAAGTGTATTGGAGCTGTTATTCACAACATTCGGATCCATATTAAATCCTAATAAACTGTGATCTAAATTGTCTTTTGCAAATAATGATAATGAACCTCCACTTTGCTCATAAATCGCATTGAATAAGAAGTAGAAAAATATAAATGCAAATGCAGCAATCAGTTTTTTCTGATAACTAACCTGTTCTAATTTTAATAATTCAAAAATGAAATATCCGACAGCAAGTATTCCGATGGTATACATGAAATAATCTGTGTAGTCAGTATTTTTAACCATTATAAAAATTAATGGGATGCTTAAAATTGAAAGAGCATAAACCGCAATTTCTCTGATTCTTCTTTTTCCGACATCCATATTTAACAGAGGAGAGTTCCCGATTGGTCCTAAATTTTTCTTTGTAAAAAGAAAGGTAAATAAACCTATAATCATTACAACTGCTGCGGCAAGAAAACATAATGTCCACGAATGATATTTTCCTAAATAGATACATAAAGCTCCTCCTAACAGTCCGCCAATATTAATTCCCGCATAGAACATACCATAGCCGGCATCTCTTCTCGGATCTTTTTCATCATACAATTCTCCGACCATTGATGAAACGTTTGGTTTGAAAAATCCTGTACCAATTATGGAAAAAGCAATTCCGTAGTAAAACATTTCTTGAGGGGCTAAAGCAATCAATAAATTTCCAAGAATCATGACAATTCCTCCAAAGAATAATGATTTCTTGAACCCCAAAATTTTATCAGCAAAAATACCGCCTATAAATGTAAAAGCATAAACAAATGCCTGAATAGCACCATATTGAAGATTGGCAACATCATCTTTCAACAGAAGCTGATCGACCATGAAAAATGTAAGAACCCCTCTCATCCCATAAAAACAGAAACGTTCCCACATTTCTACCGTAAAAAGTGTCCATAATTGTTTGGGGTATTTTCCTTTGAAATTTTGTATTTCCTCTAATGTTAGGCTCATAGATAGATTATGTTATTTGAAGTAAGGATTTCAGTATTGTTTTTTACAATCTACTAATGTAAAAAAAAACCTCTGAAAAAATCAGAGGTTTGAATATTATTTTTAAAATGATTTTTAGTTTACACCATGCATCATTTTCTTCAAAATAGGAGAGATAAGTGCTAAGATAGCTCCTGCAATTCCACAAAGAATTACAAACACCATGAAAAATTCAAATAAATTGCGAATTTCAAATCCAGAGAACTTTTTGTATTCGGCGTTGATTATATTTTCGTTTTTAATTTTTGCTAGCTGTGCTTCAGATGGATATCTAATCTGAGCAAGATCCATTTTAAATTCTGGTTTTGCAACTTTATCATCCTTAAATTTTGCTTCAAATTCAGCTCTTTGTGCAGAAATAATCTTGTTGTTTTCAGCAAATAAAGTATTTACCTCTTTTTTTAAAGTTTCATCTTTACCAAAATTAACATCGGCCAAATTAGATTGAGCAAGCAAAAATAATTCTTTAGCGGAAGGTTGATACGTTTTATCTAAAACTTTTTGTAAATCTATATTTTGTTCTTTTGCTAAAACAAATTTATCACCTGTTGCAGGTAGAATAGATCCTAAAGTTCCTGATAAAGCATAACCTGCTGCATTTGCAATAAAGAATACACCAAATAAAAGTGATGCAAATCTTTTAGGTGCTAATTTTCCAACTAAAGACAAACCAATTGGAGATAAACATAGTTCACCCATTGTTTGGATTAAATAAAGTAAAATCAACCATTTAACGGCAAGTAGTCCGGTATTTCCTAAATCTTTAACATTGTAAGCAATTATTAAATAACTTAAAGCAATTAATCCAAGGCCAATCGCTTGTTTTAAAGGTGAAACAGGTTCTTTTTTGTTGGCTCTTAGTTTGTCCCAAAGCATACTGAATGGAACCGCCAAAACCACAATAAACAGACCATTAAATATCTGAACCATTGAAGGTGGCATATTCCAGCCAAGAATATGTCTGTCTGTTTGATTATCTGCAATAAATGTCAATGATGATCCTGCTTGTTCAAAAGCTGCCCAAAAGAATATGATGAAAAAAGATACGATATAAATTACCCAGATTCTATCTCTTTCTATTTTGTTTTCAGTTGCAGACATAATTAAATAAGCCAAAGCAAGTCCCATAGAATAAATGAATGGATAGATTACTGCTTTCACAAATTCTCCCATTCCAACAGAACCAAACCCAACTTTGTCAACAAATAAATATTGAAATCCGAAGAAAGTTAATAGAAAAACAACAACTGCAATACCAATAGATTTTCCGGAAAATTTGGCAGTTTGTGATTCACCTTCTTCAAAATCTTCTGCTGTGCTTTCACTAGGTAAACCACCAATTGGTCTTCCTTCTGGCGTTACAACATATTTGTTTTTAAGTAAAATGAACGTTAATGTTCCAATCGTCATTGCGATAGAAGCTGCTAAGAATCCCCATTTAAAAGCGTGAATGTCTCTTAAACCATTAGAATCTTTTACATCTCCTAAAAATGGACAGATAAATTGACCTAAAAATGCTCCCAAGTTAATCCCCATATAGAAAATTGTAAATGCAGAATCTAATTTAGATTTTTCCTGCTTTGGATAAAGGCTTCCCACCATCGAAGAAATATTTGGTTTGAAAAACCCATTCCCAAAATGATTACGCCTAAAGCAATCCACATTAATGTTTGTGCTGATCCTAAATTGGAACCAAATGTTGATGCACTCATAAACATTAGGAATTGTCCAAGTGCCATTAATGCTCCTCCTACAATGATACAGTATCTATTTCCTAAAAATCGGTCAGCGATAAAACCTCCCAACATTGGTGTTAGATAACATAGAGCCAAAAAGCCACCATATATTATCGTAACATCTCCTTCTTTCATTAATAGAGAGTTTACCATAAATAAAGTAAGCAATGCTCTCATTCCGTAAAAGTTGAAACGCTCCCACATCTCTGTTCCGAATAGAACCCATAATCCTTTAGGGTGTTTAGTCTTCGACTGAACTGCTGTATCCATATATTAATTGTTAATTTTTTGTTAAGACCCACAAATATAGTTTTTTTTGGGTTTTTGACAAGGTTTTAATTTTAATTTAAACAAAAAAGCTGCAGAAGAATCTACAGCTTTGGCTATGTTGAATGATAAAAGAATTAATTAACTCCTTTTTCTTTCATTATTTTATTTAATCTTTTTAAAATCGATAATCCTAAGAGTGTTGCTAAAAGTAGCAAACCAAAATTCACGATAAAGAAATTGGCTTTATTGTCATAATCATACCAGAAACTTGCTAAAACTCCTGAAAGTTTGTTTCCGATTGATGTGGAAAGGAAAAAACCACCCATCATTAATGCAGTTAATCTTGGTGGAGAAAGCTTTGAAACTAATGATAATCCCATCGGAGAAAGACAAAGTTCACCAACGGTAATGACTCCATACGCTGCAACCAGCCACAAAGCAGATACTTTTACCAAACCGTTTTGCCCGGCATATACTGCTCCCACCATCACCAAACATGATAATGCTGAAATAAATAATCCTAAAACGATTTTCGAAGGAGTACTTGGCTCTTTTCCTTTTCTTCGAAGCATCATAAAAAACGCTACAACTACAGGCGTCAGTAAAATTACCCAACCAGGATTGATGGATTGGAATAATTCTGTATTATAAAGATTTACTTTCTCTCTAGGATTTGCTTCAAGCTTTGTGCGATCAGATTGAGAAATATTTCTGAAGTAAACATCTTTACCTTGTTCTTTTATAGGTTTTCCTTCGTCATCTTTTTTTACCTGATACTGGTCGTCATAAACAGAAACTTCCTTATCCTGAAAATCTTTTTTATCAACTAAGTAAATAGCTTCCAAAGGCTTTTCTAAAGGCGCAGGAACTGTTCTGTCGGTATAATAATTTGCCCAACGTGTTAATGCTGTTCCGTTTTGTTTGAAAACTGCCCAGAACATTAAGCTTACTGCAAAAATTGCCAACAGTGCGCCGATTGGTTTTTTATCCTCCGCATTGGCTTTTACATAAAGCATTACGTAGAAATAAATGACTGGTACACATGCAAAAATAAAGGCATCTGTACTGTCACTTCCAAAAATATTACTTGGAATAAACCATCCAATCAGTCCGAAAATAATTGCCGGTAAAATACTTTTACCAAAACATCAGAGATTTTTGTATCACCTTCCTGTGCAGGTTTTAAAATATTTGCCTGAAGGATATGCTGTCTTCCGATGGTGAAAACCAAAAGTCCAACAAACATTCCGACTCCAGCAGTCATGAAAGCAGGTCCCCATCCGTATTTATTACGCATAAATGCAGCAATAATATTACAGACAAAAGCTCCGATATTGATTCCCATGTAGAAAATATTGTAACCAGCATCTTTATTGGCTTTGTAAGGTTCTTCGTTGTATAAATTTCCTAAAAGAGTAGAAATACTTGGCTTGAAAAAACCATTTCCGATGATAATTAAAGCTAACGAAGCGTAAAAAAGAGGAAGTTCTTTAAAGAAACCAACTCCGAGATAACCCAATCCCATCAGAAAACCTCCGATGTAAATGGCTTTGATATAACCTAAAACTCTGTCGGCTAAAAATCCACCCAAGAAAGGAGTTAGATAGGTTAAGGCGATAAAAGTTCCGAAAATATCATCGGCATTTTTATCATCAAATGCTAATCCGCCTTTTTCGCTGTCGATCATGTACAGTACAAAAATTCCGAGGATAAGGTAATAGCCGAAACGCTCCCACATTTCTGTGAAAAATAGATAGGGAAGCCCTTTAGGATGTTTGGTTTTCATGTATAAGATTTTTACAATTTCACAAATATAAAATTTTAAAAACAATATTTGAATTTTATTAACTTTGAGTAAAATAAAAGATGAAAAATGGAAACAACTATAAAAGACATCGAGACTAACTTAGAAACTTTGCCCAAAGAATTTTTACATGATGTAAATAATTTTATTGATTTTCTGAAATATAAATATCTTAAAGAAAAACAATATGAAGTTCCTGAATGGCAAAAAGAAGAGACTAAAAGAAGGATGAGTTATTCTCGAAATAACCCTCAAAGTTTTGTTTCTGAGTCTGAAATGGATGATTATTTAAATGATTTAGAAAGTGGCGACTAAATTGATTTACGGTCACTTAGTAAAATGGGATTTGAAAGAAATTAATAATTGGTATAATAAGATAGATAAGAAACTTTGGACTCAATTTATTAAAGAGTTTCGTTCAAAAATCAATTTTATAAAAGAAAACCCTTTGTCTTTTGAACTTAAATATGATGAAAACAGAATCGTTTTTCTGAAGAAATTTCCTTTCGAAATTCACTATTTCTACAATAAAGAGAAAAATTTAATTGAGATATATTCTGTTTTCCATACTTCCAGAAATTCTGAGCAATGGAAAGAAAGAAAATAAAAATCCGAATCTCATATCAGAGACTCGGATTTTTTATAGTTTAATTTTAAGATTAAAATTAAAGATTCTCCAAAATAAAATCCGTCATTTTCTGATACAGTTGTGGCCTTGTCTGTCCACCATAAATTCCGTGGTTTTTATCGGGATAAGCCATAAATTCAAACTGTTTTTTGTTTTGAATCAAAGCTTCAGAAAATTCCATAGAATTTTGAAAATGTACGTTGTCATCAGCCGTTCCGTGGATTAGCAAAAATTTACCTTTCAATAAATTAGCATAAGTCGTCGGTGAATTGTCATCATAGCCAGCCGGATTTTCCTGTGGAGTCAACAAAAATCTTTCGGTATAAACAGAATCGTAATATCTCCAGTTGGTCACCGGTGCAACAGCAATTCCTGTTTTAAACACATCAGCGCCTTTAGTCATTGCCAGACTCGCCATGTAACCGCCAAAGCTCCATCCGAAAATTCCTATTCTTGTTTTGTCGATGTATTTTTGAGTTCCCAACCATTTTGCTGCTGTAATTTGATCTTCAATCTCGTATTTTCCTAAGTTTTTATACGTTACTTTTTTAAATTTAGCTCCTTTAAAACCAGTTCCACGTCCGTCAACACACGCAATGATATAACCTTTTTGAGCCAGCATTTCAAACCAAAGTGCGTTTCCGTTATCCCAAGAATTAGCGACCTGCTGTGATCCCGGCCCTGAATATTGGAACATAAATAATGGATACTTCTTATTTGGATCAAAGTTTTTAGGCTTAATAATCCACGCATTCATTTGATCTCCTGCTTCGTTTGGAATTGTTATAAATTCTTTCACTGCAAAATTATCTGCCTGCAACTTTTTAAGCTGATCATCGTTGTTTTGAAGTTCTTTCAATTGTTTTCCTGTGCCATCTTTTAAAATAAAAGTGTAAGGTTTAGAAGCTGTGGAAGAGGTTTCAATAAAATAATTGTAATTTTTACTGAAATTTGCTGAGTTATTTCCTTCAGCATTAGAAATCAACTGAGCTTTTCCATTTTCAATATTGATTTTGGAAACAACTTTATTGATGCTTCCTTTTTCTGTTGTCTGAACGAAAATTTCTTTAGATTTAGGATTGTAACCATAATAATCTGTCACTTCCCAATTTCCTTTGGTAACTTGTTTTTTTAGCTTTCCGTCTTTGTCATACCAGTACAGATGGCGGTTTCCGTCTCTTTCAGACCCCCAAAGAAAGCTGTTGTCTTCTAAAAATTCAAGAGTTACATTGTCTGTATCAATCCATTTATCATCCGTTTCTGTGAACAGTTTTGTTGTCTCTCCGGTTTTTGTATTGACTTTCAAAACATCAGAAGCGTTTTGTGTTCTTTGTGAAGTAATCAAAACAATTTCATCCGCATTTGACGTTTGAATAACGTTCGGAATGTAATAATTTTTGAATTGATCTAAATTGACCTTTGTCTTTTTTCCGTCTGCCAAATGATAAATATGTGCCGATGCAACAGAATTTTTTTCTCCCGCTTTTGGATACTTATAACGCATTTCACTTGGGTAAAGCGATTTTCCGTAAATTGGAATGTAAATTTCAGGAACGTCAGTTTCAACTAATTTCACGAATAAAATATCAGCAGAATTTTTTGTCCATTCATACAATCTTGCATGACCAAACTCTTCTTCATATACCCAGTCTGCCAAACCATTCAATACTTTATTTTTTACGCCATGCTCCGTGATTTGCGTAATTTTCCCTGAATTTAAATCCTGATAAAACAAATTATTATCAACAATGAAAGAAATTTTCGTTGCATCCGGAGAAAATCTTGGTTCCTGAATAGGTTTTCCTTCATTCAGACTTGTCGTTTTTCCGGTTTTTAAATCTTTAATATCATATTTACCTAAAAAAGAATGTCTGTAAATTGGCTGACTTTCTTTTAAAAGAAGAATTTTAGACTCATCATCAGAAAATTCATAGCTTTCAAAATTTCCGTCGACTAAATTTCCTTCCTTCTGAGAAGTTTTGTAAGAATATTTTGCAATTCCGCCCTGTTCGATGACCAGATAATTTTCACCGTTTTTCATAGATGTGATACCGGCAATGCCTTTTCCACGGTAATATCCCGAGTATATTTTATCTAAAGTGATTTCCTGAGCTGTTACATTATAAAATGCTGCGACAACGCTAAGGGTAAGTAAGAATTTTTTCATTGCTTAATTTAAAGAAATCCAAAGATAACAATTTTATCAAATTGTAGTAAAAAGCTTTTTGTGAATGTAATTTGGCAGTAAAATTGAATGTATTCTTTAACTTTAAATTAAATAATTATGGAAACGAATACACATGATAAGAAACTAAACAAATATGAACTTGAAGATCAAATTGTTTATACTGGTTTTTCAAATTTCACTGATGCTGAAAGATACACCCAAGAGCATAGCGGAACTTTGGTAGAAGTAGCTTTCAAAGATGGAAATGATAATCCGCAAATAACTTCAGAAGCTGGTTTGATAGAAAAGAAATTACACTATTATGTAGATGCAGGTGCAGAATATAAATTTATTCACTCTTCAGACTCAGGTTTTAAGCAGTATGCTGACGAATTACAAAAAATCAAAGCCAATCAGGATAAAACAGGTCCTGAAGAAAGATATTTAGCGAGTTTTGAAATTGAAAATACAGAAGACCCGATTATTGTTATTAAAAATGACCATTTGGAATCTGTTACTTCAAGAGAGCGCTCAAAGTACCTTAAACATGCTAGTGTTTATGAGATCGGAGTTTCTACGGCTAAATCTTAAATTTTCAGATTAAAATATAATTATTACTTTCAAAAAAAATCGTCCGTGAAAATGTTTTCACGGACGATTTTAATTTTATTTATTTTGATTGTACAAAATCTGATAATACTCATCAGCCATTCGGTCGCTGTTGAACTGATCTTTTACGTCGTTCATGGCATTTTGCTGAATGTTTCTCCATTTTTTCTGGTCGTCGTAATAGGTTGGGAGAATTTCGTTTTCAAGAATTTCGTATAATTTATTTAAATCATAATTATCCTGCTCATAAATGCTCATGTTTTCGTAATCACATTTTGGTACGACGAAAGAGTTTTCTCCGTGTTTAGCAAATTCAGGAATCCAGCCGTCGTCAGTTGATAAATTGACAGATCCGTTCATTGCAGCAGACATTCCCGATGTTCCCGAAGCTTCTCTCGGAACTCTAGGATTGTTTAACCAAACATCAGAACCTTGTTTCAAAGATTTGCTTAAAGAAAGCTCATAACCCGTTAAAACTGCCATGTTTTTATGATTATTACTTTCTTCAACCAAAGTATTAAAGGTTGAAATCGAAGAATAATCCATCGGATAAGGTTTTCCTGCCCAAATAATCTGTACCGGATATTTTGGATTGTTTAATAGTTTTCTAAATCTGTCTTTATCATGCAAAAGTAAATCTGCTCTTTTGTAACCTGCAAATCTTCTTGCCCAAACAATAGTGAAAACATTCGGATCAAATAAATTTCCGGTCTGATCAGCAACTATTTTAAATAATCTTTTCTTCAAAAGCTTTTTGCGATAATCAAAAATGGTATCGTTATTTTCATCTTTTGCGATATAAAGATTTTTATCACCCCAATATTTAAATTCCTGAGCATTTGTGATTGATTTAATCTCACAAATTCCAGGATACTTGCTCCACATCGCTCTGGAAACTACACCGTGAAGCTGAGATACTCCATTTGCAATTCTTGCCATTTTCAAGGCACATAGAGAATGATTGAACAATTCACCATCAGAACCTTCCAATTGTTTGGTTTCTTCCATGCTTAAACCTGAAAAATATGACATATCGTAGCATAATTTCAGATTGTGTTTTTCGTTTCCGGCTTCCTCAGGAGTGTGGGTTGTAAAAACTAATTTTTCTTTAACCTTCTGAAGATTTCCGTTGTATTTTTTTAATAAATAAAAAGCTGCCGGAAGCCCATGAGCTTCATTCAGATGATATACTTCTCTTTCCAGATTGAGTTCATCCAGCAATTTTGCACCACCTTTTCCGAGCAAAATATATTGAGCTAGCTTTGTAGATTCGTTGGCATCGTAAAGCTTGTGACAGATTGTTTTTGAAATATGATCGTTTTCCGGAACATCGGTAGAAAGGAAAAACATAGGTGCGGTGTGAAAAGTTTCAGGATCAAGATACCAAACCTTTACCCAAACCGGTGCACTGTGAATTTCTATTTGAAATTTTATTCCGGTGTCTTCAAGAAAGCTGTACATTTTCTTGGTCCAGGTCGGCTGTAACGTTTGATCGTGGTTTCTTGCCTGATCATAATATCCGAATTTCCAGAGAATCCCGATTCCTACTAAATCCTGCTTCAGATTGTAAGCGCTTCTCATGTGCGAGCCGGCCAAAAAGCCAAGTCCGCCAGAATATATTTTTAAAACCTGCTCAAGGGCAAATTCCATTGAAAAATAGGCAACTTTTTTAGAATACTTTTCGTTAATGCTGTAAGGTATTTTAAAATTTTTAAAATCCATAAAAAATTCAATTTTTGTGTTTAAAGAATCAAAGATATTGATTAAGAAAATAAACTTTACATTAATTATATAATAAATATTTTTAAATATATCTGTTGAATAGTTTTTTTAGTTACCTTTAAGTATAAATTTTTGATAATCAAAAACTTCCAAATATGAAAAAGGTTTTTTCTGATGAAGATTTAATCAAGAATCTGAGCTTATATTACCTGAATCGTCATCTGAAAAAGAAGCCGATGGAAAAATATCATCGCACCATAGACGAATCTCCGCTTCATGACAGGGAAAAATATAAGAAGAAAGCAGAAATTTTGCTGCTCAATTCTTTTATGCATCATTTCCCTGAGGTTACCTTTGAAAATCTTACCTGCGAAAGTCCAGACTTTATCGCAAAATTTAACAACAAAAAGATTGGAATAGAATTGACCGAAGTCATCAATCATCTTGAAATGAAGAAGGTTGAGAGCAATTTAAATAAAATATTCCGTCAGGCAGAAATATTATTAGAACAGGAAGACACTACGAAATATCGTGGTGTTTATTTTTTGTCTTTTCACGCTCATTTAAAATTTGAAAGTATAGAGCAGCAACAGGAAATCATTCTTAATATTTACAAAAGCATTAAAAAAAATAAAGCCATTGGATGTGTGAAAAGCATTCGGAAATCTACTCACCGAAGAAATGTTTTTATCACCCACGAATACAATATGAATCTCTTTGACGAGCTGTGTTCTGAGAAAATTTTAGAAATAATAGATAAGAAAAACGAGAAATTTCCATATTATGACAGATCGGTTGATGAATGTTGGCTGGTCATCGTTTCTGATATGAATTCTCTGGCGTCGAGGTATACTTTTATTCAGGACAAAGAACATTTGAATGAAGTAGAAAGCCCGTTTCATAAAATTTTCCATCTTGAAAACCTTTGTGGGAATATGACGAGTATTAAGTAGTTTGTTAATTTTTGTGTTTAAAATTTAAATAAATAATATTTTTATTGTTAAATAGTTCATTTTTATCATTATTTGGTGATTATAATTTAAATTTATTATATTTGATGAAGTTTAAATCCTAATAACCAACTCAATATGAAAAAAACTCTACTTTTTGTTCTTTTCTGCATTTCGCAGATGTTTTATTCTCAGGCAGATTGTGCGACTGCATTGTCGGTTTGTGGAAATTCAAATATTACATACAGCCCCACAGGAATTGGCTTAGTCAATGAGTCTTTGGGAGGTTGTTTGATTACGGGTGAACATAATTCTATCTGGTACAAACTGACGATTGCTACTGGGGGAACGTTGACTTTTGATTTGGTTCCAACTGATCCCGATGCAGATTATGATTGGGCGGTATATGGTCCTAATGTTACTTGTGGTGCTTTAGGTACGCCCCTTCGATGTAATGCTGCAACAGTAATTGGAGTAGGTGCTGCAACCGGTTTGAATATGACCAGTACAATTACCAATGCAGCAGGTGGCTCACCTACGCCTTATTGTCAATATATGGATGTTTTGCCTGGGCAAACCTATTATTTATATATAGATAACTGGGTGGGAGCAGGAGGTAGTACAGTGGCTCCGTTCTCATTAACGTGGGGAGGAACTGCAACGTTGGCTTCACCATTTACAGATCCCGCATTACAACCACAGCCGTTTGTTCCGCCAGGATTGCCAGCTGCAAATCCTTTAGATCCGAGAGAGATCCTGATATGCGTAAGTCCGGCAGTTTTCGATTTTTCTACATTATCTACAGGAATTTTAAATGGAAATCCGAATTTTGTAATTTCTTATCATACTACACAAAATGATGCTTTGGCGGGAACGAGCCCTATTACTGCGCCAATTACGGTAAATACAACAACAATTTATTATTACAGTATTCATTATCAGGATGCTGCTAATCCTAATAATCCTTTGAATTTTTGCCGACAGATCAGTCCGTTTAAATTTAAATTGGGAAATATCACCGCTGATGACAAAACATTGCTGGCTTGTAACAATAATAAAGCGGGCACAGGCACATTCAATTTAACAACGGCAGGTGTCTTCACAGGTAACAATGTAACGATAAAATATTATCCTACAATGGCAAATCTCAATGCCGGAACTGCTGAAATTACAAACCCTACCCAATATGTGTCGGCAGGCGGAGTAGTTTATGCTTTTGTGAAAACAACAGAAGGGTGTTCTGATACAGCGGCTATAACATTGGGTTTTTATCCTGAAGTTGTTGTAAATGATGCGGTTTTGCGTTTTTGTGCATTACAGGAAAATGTTGTTACGGCGGTTTTTAACCTTACAACTGCAAACGTAACATCACAAACAGGTACGACTAAAAAATATTATAAATCATTACAGGATGCCATCAGTGGAACGAATGAAATATCTGCTACCATGGCCGCAGCTTATGTATCTCCAAACGGAGTGGTTTATGTGAAAGTAACAGATGGAAATGGTTGTTATGGTATTGCTAAAATCACTTTAGAGGTGATTCCTCCTGTTTATTCTACCATTCTAAAAGATAAAACTATCTGTATGGAAGATAGAACGACGCTAGATGCGGGCGCAGGATTTGATGGTTATGAATGGAGTACCGGTGCAACTACACAAACGATTACGAATGTTGGAGTAGGAAATTATTGGGTTAAATTAAAAACGGGATCATGTATCTCGTATCAGACAGTGAAAGTTTATCCTTCTGAGCAACCAGTTATTTCAAGTGTAGAAATCTCTAATACTACTGTCACAGTGAATGCAAATGGTGGTAAGGCACCGTATAAATATTCGATGGATAATGTCAATTGGCAAGATTCTAATGTATTTACGAATATTAAAAGGGGTGACCATGTGGTTTACATAAAGGATATCTATGATTGCGAATCGATAAGTGTTGCTATTGTTGTTCCTAATTTGGTGAATGTGATTACACCGAATAGCGACGGAATTAATGATATCATCGACTATTCTGCATTAGGCCACAAGCAGAACTTGGTCTTCAATATTTTTGATCGATACGGAAATAAAATTTTCCAGGCAGATAAAAAGAACAATTACAAATGGGACGGAACTGCAGCAAATAAAAAAGTGCCAACCGGAAACTATTGGTATTCTGTTACATGGAATGAGAATGATAAAAATAACACCTTATTCAAATATACAGGCTGGGTACTGGTGAAAAATCGAGAATAAAATTTATGATTGAATATAATGAAAGCCATCTTGAGAAAGATGGCTTTTGTTAATTAAAAACTTTAGTATCTTTAAAATAATCTGAGAGATAAAGGATTTTTCCGCATTCAGAAAACTGAATGATAGTACAGATTTCATTTGTATAACTGCCTTTACCTGACATGTTACCTAAAGAATTCGTCTGATAAAAATATTTGTTATTTCCTAAATGAAAAATTTCAGAAACGCTCCATTCAATTTTTTCATATCTTCTGAAAATGGCTCTGAATAAAGCTAAGATTCTACTTTTTCCTGAAATTTCTTTCGCTGGCGGAATCCAAATTACAGTTTCATCAGTAAACCATTTTTCAAGCTTTTCAATATTTAAGGAATTTAAATCCTGCATAAAATGGCTGATCTTACAATTCATAGGCTGCAATTTACATTTATATACGTGAAAAACACTAAATTGGTTTTTAAATAAATAGTAAACATTTACCCATGACAGATTTATTCATCAAAAGGTTTAAATATTATAAAATGCTTGGTGACAAATCATTTGAGCAGCTTTCAGACGAACAGATTTTTTGGCAGTTTAATGAAGAAAGTAATTCTATCGCTATCATTATCAAGCATGTTGCTGGAAATATGATTTCCCGATGGACGAATTTTTTAACAGAAGATGGCGAGAAACCCTGGAGAGTGCGTGATGAAGAATTTATCAACACTTTTAAAACAAAAGATGAGGTATTAGACTATTGGGAGAAAGGTTGGAAATGTCTTTTTGAAGCTTTAAATCAAATTAATGAGGAGAATCTAAATGCTACCATTTACATCAGGAATGAAGCACATTCGGTAATTGATGCGGTTTTCAGACAATTGGCACATTATCCTTATCATATCGGTCAAATAGTTTTTATTGCGAAAATGCTTAAAAATGAAGATTGGAAAACACTTTCTATTGCAAGAAATAAATCTGAGGATTTTAATAATGAAATGAAGAATAATTTCAAATAGAAGATCATGAAAAATTTTGAAATTCATAAAGACAAAGGCATTATTTCTAATGAATTTTTAAACAGAAATATCACAGATTTTCGTTCTGCCTGCAAATATGTTTCAGAATTGCCGTACAAAAGAAATTCAGATAAAAATAATATTCAATGCGTTTTTAATGATTTAGGCGGAACCTGCAGTACAAAACATGCCATTTTAAGAAAATTGGCTCTTGAAAATGATCAGCAAGATGTAAAATTAATTCTCGGTATTTTTAAGATGGATGCAGCATACACTCAGAAAATTAAAAGCACACTAGAAAAATTTAATTTAAATTATATTCCAGAAGCCCACAATTATCTGAAAATCGATGATGAATATTTTGATTTTACAAAACCCAATTCAAATTATGCTGACTTTAAATCTAAATTGCTGATTGAAAAAGAAATAGAATTCAATGAAATTGTCGAAGAGAAAATATCATTTCACAAAGATTTTCTTAAAAAATGGATTCTTGACGAGAATATTCCATATAATTTAGATGAAATCTGGAACATTCGTGAGCAATGCATAAAAGATCTTCAAAAAATGATGAAGTGATTGAAATTCAGAATTCTTCTTCTGTCTGCTTTGCGAATAGTCTCGAAGTGCGAGACGATTACAAAGTATAGATTTAATCAATTTAGTATTCATATTTAAATCATTATCTTTGCAGCCATAAAATTCAGGAACAATAAATGTCTCACTTTCACAGAACTGCCGCATTCCACACCCTTGGCTGCAAATTAAATTTTGCGGAAACATCTACCATTGCCCGTCAATTGACAGATGCTGGGTATGATAAGGTAAGTTTTGATGAGAAAGCAGATGTTTATGTAATTAACACTTGTTCGGTTACAGAAAATGCAGACCGTGAATGTAAACTTCACGTAAAGCGTGCAATGAAAGCCAATCCCGAAGGCTTGGTAGTAATTGTTGGCTGCTATGCTCAGCTAAAACCTGAAGAAATTTCGCAAATTACAGGAGTAGATTTGGTTCTCGGGGCCAAGGAAAAATTCAACATTTTGAGTTATCTTGATGATTTAGAGAAATCTGAAAGTGAAGGTGTTGTGCATTCTTGTGAAATTGAAGAAACAGATTTTTTCATCGGCAGTTATTCTATCGGGGACAGGACAAGAGCTTTTCTGAAGGTTCAGGATGGTTGTGATTATAAATGTACGTACTGTACCATTCCTTTAGCAAGAGGGATTTCCCGATCAGACACCATAGATAATGTTCTTAAAAATGCGAAAGAAATTGCATCGAGAGACATTAAAGAGATTGTTTTAACCGGTGTCAACATTGGTGATTACGGTAAAGGTGAATTTGGAAACAAAAAACACGAGCATACTTTTTAGATTTAATTAAAGAATTAGATCAAGTTGACGGTATTGAAAGAATCCGTATTTCATCGATTGAGCCGAATCTTTTGAAAGATGAAAGTATCGAATTGGTTTCTAAAAGTAAAAGCTTTGTTCCGCATTTTCACATTCCTTTGCAATCGGGAAGCGATGAATTATTGAAAAAAATGAAACGTCGTTATCTTACCAAATTATACAACAATAGAGTCAATAAAATTCGTGAAGTAATGCCTCATGCAGCGATTGGTGTTGATGTGATCGTTGGTTTTCCGGGTGAAACTGAAGAATTGTTTATGGAAACTTATAATTTCCTGAATGAGCTACCCATCAGTTATCTGCACGTTTTTACTTATTCTGAAAGAGAAAATACTGAGGCGGCCGAAATGGATGGCGCAGTTCCGATTCCTGAAAGAAAAAGACGCAATAAAATGCTCAGAATTCTTTCTGAAAAAAGAAAATGTCATTCTACCAAACTCAGCTTGGGCAAACCCTTCCAGTACTTTGGGAGCACGAAAATAAAGACGGAAAAATGTACGGCTTCACAGAAAATTATGTGAGGGTACAAAAAGATTATGATTCGGCGTCTGTCAATCAGATTGAATTTCTGAATTTAGAAAAAATCCTGTCAGATGGCACGGTTTCTGTGCAATCGTCTTTCGAAAGTTTTTTAGCAAAAGCTTAGTCTGTTTGCTTTATTTCAACTAAATTTATTCTTTAACGATTTTAAATCTACATTCTTATGAGAGATAAGTTTTTATCTTGGGGATTGGTGTTGGTCGTTGCGACATGGGTCGTAGCATTACTCATCAAAGCACATTATTGGATTCCAATACTTTTAACAGCAGTTTATGCATTGGGAGTTTACAATACCTATCAAACGAAACATGCAATTCTTAGAAATTTTCCTGTTTTGGGTTATTTCAGGTATTTTTTTGAAGACATTTCTCCCGAAATGCAGCAGTATTTTATTGAAAGAGAAACTGATGGGAAGCCTTTTCCAAGAAATCAGCGTTCAGCAGTCTATAGACGCTCAAAAAATCTAAGTGATACTGTGCCTTTCGGAACTCAGTTAGAAGTCAATCACAGAAAGTATGAGGGAATTAAACATTCTATTTATGCTAAATCTCCTAAAGAAGAGCTTCCAAGAGTTTTAGTGGGTGGCGAACAATGTACACAGCCTTATAATGCATCATTATTTAATATTTCGGCAATGAGTTTTGGTGCATTGAGTGACAGAGCTCAGATTTCTTTAAACCGTGGTGCAAAAAAAGGAAATTTTTATCATAATACCGGTGAAGGTGGAATTTCTCCGCATCACATGGAAGGAGGAGATCTATGCTGGCAAATTGGTACGGGATATTTCGGATGCAGAGATGATGAAGGGAAATTTAACCCGGAATTATTTACAAAATATTCAACACTTCCGAATGTGAAAATGATTGAGATTAAATTGTCTCAAGGCGCAAAACCCGGTCATGGTGGAGTTTTACCGGGTGTGAAGAATACACCTGAGATTGCAAAAATTCGTCACGTACAACCTGGTTTAACGATTGTTTCTCCGCCATCACATTCATCATTTTCTGATGCTGCTGGTTTATTGAAATTTGTTCAGTATTTAAGAGAACTTTCAGGCGGAAAACCAGTTGGTTTTAAATTGTGTATCGGCGATACCAAAGAGTTTGAAGATATTTGCGTTCAGATGAATGTCTTAAAAATTTATCCTGATTTTATAACGGTTGACGGAGCAGAAGGGGGAACAGGAGCTGCACCGCCCGAATTTTCTGACGGAGTAGGAATGCCGTTAGAACCTGCTTTGATTTTTGTCAATAAAACACTTAGAAATTATAATGTCAGAAATAAACTACGAGTAATAGCAAGCGGAAAAGTTCTGACAAGTTTAGATATTTTACGAGCAGTTGCAATGGGAGCTGATATGTGTAATAATGCGAGAGGATTCATGTTCTCATTAGGCTGTATTCAGGCGTTGAGATGTAACAATAATAATTGCCCGACCGGAGTTGCTACCCAAGATAAAATGTTGATTAAAGGTCTTGATGTGACAGATAAAGCGGAGAGGGTTTATCATTTCCATAAAAATACACTGCATACTTGCAATGAACTGATTGCTGCTGCAGGAAGAAGTTCTTACGAAGAAGTTGATGCGTCAATGTTTATGCGAGGTGACGAATTTGAACATCTTTCAGATAAATATTTTCCGGATATTTTAGGGAATGTGAGATAGTTCAAATTTAAAAAGGCAAAAAAAATCCGCTTCAAAATTTTTGAAGCGGATTTTTTTATTTTGTTCTATTTATTCCTGACTGGCAGGTCTTGTTTCTGTGTGATAAATTTGAAAATTAAATACAAAAGTTGCATTTTGAAGATTGTAATAATTAGCATCTCTTGCAAAAGCAGCTTTTGAAGGGATAATAATTACTCCCTGTAAATTAGGTAATGTCTCGTTGGGAAGATTTTCAAATCCGTTAAAGTATTTTAACGCTTCTTTAAGTCCTTCGATTTCATAATAACTTCTTTGTTTTGCCGCGTCAGTGGTTGCTGCAGTTAGAACTGATTTTTTAACATAGTAAAATGTTGGATCAGTTACCGGAGAAGCTTCCAAATCAATAGTATTGATCAACGTTCCGCCAGAAGTTAGTGCAACGTTTCCGTCGATATCAGTAGCGCGGTAATAACTTCCTCTCATCATTGTTTTGATAAGGCTGTTATCTCCTATTGCTTTTCCCGGAGTAGGTTGCGCACCGTCTCTTTTAATATAAATAACTCCCGATGGAAGCTTTTGAGGACTAAGCTCAGATAATTTTTTAAAATTATCATCAGCAGCATCAGCAGTAAATGCTTTGATGTTTCCTTGAGTGTCTAAGTAGTTGTTATCCATAAATTTTTGGATAGCCTGCTCATCAAGTGAGTTTCTTACCTCAATGTTTTCTGGCTCTACAAATGTTTCCACTTCATCATCTTTCTTACAAGCTGAAAAACACAAAGATCCAGCAAGGATATACAAAAATATTTTTTTCATTTCAAAAACTTTAATTACTTTACAAATAATATAACGGCAAAAGTATAAAAAATTATGAGAATAGATAAATTTTTATGGAGTATTCGTTTTTACAAGACCAGAAGTATTGCTACCGACGAGATCAAAAAGAACAGAGTAGCGATAGGAGCATCGGTTGTAAAGTCGTCTAAAGAGGTAAAAGAGGGAGATGTCATTAAAATCCGTAAAAATCAAATTGACTATAAAATAAAAGTCATCCAAATCCCCAAAAGTAGAATTGGGGCTAAATTAGTTTCGCTTCATATCAAAGATGTCACAGATAAAGAGCAGTATGAGCTGCTTAAACTGAGAAAAATGTCTCAGAGCTATTACCGAGACCGAGGTGAAGGAAGGCCGACCAAAAAGGATAGGAGAGAGATTGACGGCTATACAGAAAATGATGTAGATTCAGATTTTACAGATTGGGATGACTTTTTTGGAGAGAGCGATTCAGAAAAAGAAGAAGAGAAAGAATCATAAATAAAGTTTCTCTATAATCTCGTTCATGATTTCTTCCGGTTCTTTAGAATCGGTGCTAATGATGAACTGAGCTTTGCTGTAAAATTCATTTCTTTCAAATAAATGTTTGGCAATAAACTCGGGGAGGTTTTCATCTGAAATATTAGCAATCAAAGGTCGTTTTTCTTTTTGTTTTGAAATTCTTTCTATTAAAGTATTGATAGACGTTCTGAGAAAGATACTTTTAGAATTATGGTTGATGATTTCCATATTATTGTAATAAACAGGCGTGCCTCCTCCTAAGCTCAGAATAATATTTTCTTCTGTAGCTAAAAGCTCTTCTAAAATTTCTCTTTCCTGCTTACGAAAGTAGATTTCTCCCTTTTTTCGAAGATTTCAGGGATCGTTAATTTATTTCGCTTAGAAATTTCTCTGTCGAGATCAATTAATTTAAAATCTATTTTTTCGCTTAAAATTTTGGAAATGTGAGATTTGCCACTTCCCATGTATCCGACTAGTGAAATTATCATGAATTTATTTTAAACAAATTTGCGAAAAAGTTTTGAGATAATGAAAAAAGTCCTATCTTTGCACCACTAAAAACAAGGGACATTACTTAACACTGAAACTTGATAATAAAGTGACCGACTCGGTAGCTCAGCTGGTAGAGCAATACACTTTTAATGTATGGGTCCTGGGTTCGAATCCCAGCCGGGTCACTAGCAAAAATGTTATATTTTTTTATAATTTTTTTGCCTGCGTGGTGAAATTGGTAGACACGCCATCTTGAGGGGGTGGTTTCCTAAGGATGTGCTGGTTCGAGTCCAGTCGCAGGCACTGCAAAAAAAAGTTTGGTAATTCTAAAATTTATTTTAAATTTATCAAATCTAAAAACAAGACCGACTCGGTAGCTCAGCTGGTAGAGCAATACACTTTTAATGTATGGGTCCTGGGTTCGAATCCCAGCCGGGTCACAAGTTTACTGAAAAGTAAATTTTTTTCATATTAATATTTTGTGATTTGGTGTTCAAAGGCTTCCTTCCGGAAGCCTTTGATTTTTTAGGGAAGTTGATCAATCTAAATGTATGTTGTCAATCAATCTCACGCCATCTACCATCACTACGATAAAAGCTCTGTAAGATTTATCTTTATAAAAAAAATCGGTTTCTTTCAGAGTGTTTTCATCTGCAATCATGAAATATTCCATCTGCATTCCTACTTGATCGTCAAAAATATCTTTAACTCTATCTTTAATCTCAGGAATCGACACCGTTCTGAACCAATCATTCACTTTTACAAGCGTTTCATAAATCACTTTAGAATCTTCTCTTCTGTTTTCAGTGAGTCTTTGATTTCTTGAGCTCAATGCTAATCCGTTTTCTGCTCTGTAAATATCAACTCCATGAATGTTGATGTGAAGTTGTTTCTTTTCGGTCATTTTTTTAATAATCGCCAATTGCTGAAAATCTTTTTCACCGAAATAAGCATTGTCTGGTTTTACCTGTCTGAAAAGTTCTTCAACCACGGTTCCCACACCATCGAAATGTCCCGGCCGTGATTTTCCTTCCATTTCATTTTCCAAACCGTCAAAATCATAATGCTGGCTTTCTGCTTTTTCAGGATAGATATCTTGTACCTCCGGAATGTACACAGCGTCCACCAAACCTGATGTTTCAAGGATTTTGATGTCTCTGTTGGTGTCTCTAGGATATTTTTTTAAATCTTCAGCATTGTTAAACTGTGTAGGATTTACAAATATCGAAGAAATAACCAAGTCATTTTCTGCTCTGGCAGCTTCATATAAAGAGAGGTGACCATTATGTAGCGCACCCATTGTGGGAGCGAAACCTATTTTCTTGCCCATTTCTCTCTGTCTTTCAATAAAATCCTGAAGTGTTTTTTTGTTTTTTAGAACTTCCATAATTTATTTTAATAGTAATTCAAAAATACTAAAATATCTTGTATTAATTTTCAGGAATTAGTAGTTCAACCGTAGTGATTATCGTAAAAAAATGTTAATTACAATAATGTTGGATGTTTTTTTGTAATTTTGCAACTTATAGCATTATTTAAAATTATATAAAAATTATATGCCCAATCAGAAAATACTGTACATTACCACAGAGATGTACCCTTATCAGGAAGATACAAACTTAGGAACAGTGGTAAACAAAATGGCACTTAAAATGCACCAAGAAGGCAATGATGTAAGAGTTTTTATGCCACGATTTGGACAAATAAGTGAAAGAAAATTTCAGCTTCATGAGGTAATCCGTCTTTCTGGGATGAATATTATCATCAACGATCTTGATCAGCCTCTTATTATAAAAGTAGCTTCTCTTCCGGGAGAAAGACTTCAGGTTTATTTTATCGATAATGAAGAATACTTCAAAAGAAAACAATATTATTTTGATGACGAGGGCATAGGTTTCCCAGATAATGACGAGCGTGCAATTTTCTTTGCAAGAGGCGTTATCGAAACGATTAAAAAATTAAATTGGGTACCGGATGTTATTCACCTTAATGGTTGGATGGCTTCTTTCATTCCTGTTTATTTAAAAACATTCTATCAGTCTGACACTTATTTCAAAGATGCGAAAATTGTTCTTTCATTATATAATGAAAAGGATGCTCCTTTGGATAAAAGTATCGTGGAAAAATTACAGTTTGATAATATTTCAGGATTAGAAGCGTTAAATACACCAAGCTTTCAAAGTTTTGTGATTGAAAGTATGAAGTATGTAGATGAGGTTGTAAAAGGTGATGAATTCTTAGAAGGAGATTTAGATAAAGCTTTTAACGAAACGTCTACTGCAAAGTCAGAATATTTAGACATAGATTCTATCAATAAACTATATTAAAAGAACATTTTGATGATTTATAATATGAAAAAAGCCTTCACTATACTTTCAATGGTGATTTTTGGAGGGATGTTGGTTTACAATTGCGAACCTGATCCGGATTCTCTAGGTGAACAATTATTTTTAGATGGCGCTGCAGCAGGTAATGAAGTTGCTTATGACGTTATCGCTTATAATATTAATAATAATGACAGTATAAGAAGTGATGCTGCAAAATTGGGGCTTGCTACTTTAGGAGCTTTTAATGAAGATCAGTTTGGGATGCAGAAAGCATCTTATTACACACAGTTGAGATTGGCAGCTTACGATCCTGATTTCGGAACAAATGCAGTGGTAGACTCTGTAGTATTGGTAATAAAACCGACTTATGCATCAGATTCTTTGACGACAACGACTGATGAAAGTTATGTTTATCCTGATGGAGCAATAGCTGCTAAAAAAGTAGTTAACACTTATCGTGCAACCAAATATGGAAGAGCTAAGGCTAATGGTGGAAATCTAACGGTTAAAGTACAAGAGGTTACTGATTTTTTAAATGGCTATAGTGATATTGCCTATTCTAATAAAGATTACGCAGTAAATTTAAATGCAAGTGAGCAATTAGGTTCTAAAACCTTTAATGGTTCTGTAAATTCTATTGCTATAACAAAAGATTCAGATAATAGTTCATTATTTTCTTCAGAAGCTGGTTTTAGAATACCGTTGAAACCAGAGTTCTTTCAAACAAAAATCATTAATAAAAAAGGTCAGCCTGAATTGAAAGATGTAGCAAGTTTCATCAGATATTTCAGAGGTTTGAAAATTTCAGTTGAAGAAAATGACGGATATCTAGTGCAGTTTTCACCTTCATCGGTTGAATTGATTATGTACTACAAATCTGACAAAGTAGAAAATGGTACTACTACAAGACCACAGACAAAATATGCTTTCTCTATAGGAAACGGAAATGCTCATATTGGAAATTATCAGTACAATAGAGCAGGATCTGCAGCAGGAACAGCACTGCCTCCAAATACAACAACAGGTGACGCTAAACTTTTCGCTCAGGGAATGGGAGGTAATTCTATAGGAATTAAATTTTCTCCTACGGAAATAGAAAAGTTGAGAAAACTCTATAATGATAATAAAGCAGGCATCGTCTCTGCAAAGATCAGAATGTACACAGATGATGTTGCTTGGAATAATAAGTATAAGAAACCAACCTTATTGACTATTGTACAGAAAGATAAGGATACTGATGGTAAAGAAACCACAAAATTCACAAATGATCTTCTGTTATTGTCAGCAACACCCAACTTTGCTTACATGAGAGCTTATAATCTGGATAAAAATCCTGCATATTATGATTTTACAGTAACCCAATCCTTGAAAGAAATTGTTGAAGATGTGGAAAAGAAAGATTATAGTAATAAATATTTCAAAATTGATATGGGTAACTTCTTGCAGTCTTCTACAGGAAATACTTTAGCAGGATATCAATTTACATCTCGACCCTTCTCTACAGATAGGGCAGTGTTTATAGGATCTGCTGATCCTTCAAATACTAAAAAGATTCAGTTAAGAGTTACTTACGGTACAAAATAAAAAAACAAAAACACTTGATTAAGTTATGTGCGGAATAGTTGGTTATACAGGTTTTCAAGATGCCTATGAAATTGTCATTAATGGTCTTAGAAGATTAGAGTATAGAGGATATGACAGTGCCGGAATTGTTTTAGAAGGTGAAAACAATAGTTTTAACGTAGAAAAAACTAAAGGTAAAGTTGATGACCTTGTTAATATCTCTGGTCAATTAAAAGGAATTGCAAAAGTAGGTATGGGTCACACACGTTGGGCAACACATGGTGTTCCTAGCGACAGAAACTCTCATCCTCACGTCTCTAATAACGGAAAAATAGCAATCGTTCACAATGGTATTATAGAAAATTACGATACCATAAAGACAATGCTTACGGATAAAGGATATACTTTCAAATCTGAAACAGATACTGAAGTTTTGGTTAATTTGATTCAGTACTTTACAGAATTAAATACTGAAACAGATTTTCCTACTGCTGTAAGATATGCTTTAAATGAAGTATATGGTGCTTACGCAATTACGGTAATGCACGAAGATTATCCTGGAGTTTTGGTTGTGGGAAGATTAGGTTCTCCGTTAGCAATCGGAATTGGAGAGCAGGAATATTTTATTGCTTCAGATGCTTCTCCTTTCGTAGAGTTTACAAAAGAGGCTATCTATTTAGAAGAAGGTCACATGGCTATTCTTTCTTTAGAAAAGGGTGTAGATATCAGAACAATTAACGATAACTCTAAAATCGTTCCTGAAATTCAGGAGCTTAAATTAAATTTAGAGCAAATCGAAAAAGGTGGATACGAGCATTTTATGCTGAAAGAAATCTTTGAACAGCCAAAATCAATTCACGATACTATGAGAGGAAGACTCCTTGTGGAAGAAGGAATTATCAAAATGGCCGGAATTTGGGATCACCTTGAGAAATTCAAAAATGCGAACAAAATTACCATTATCGCTTGCGGTACATCATGGCACGCAGGTCTTATTGGTGAATATTTAATTGAAGAATTTGCAAGAATTCCTGTTGAAGTTGAATATGCTTCTGAATTCAGATACAGAAACCCAATTATTACGGATAAAGACGTTGTGATTGCTATCTCACAGTCAGGAGAAACTGCAGATACAATGGCAGCATTAAAGTTGGCGAAAGAAAGAGGTGCATTTATATATGGTATTTGTAATGTAGTTGATTCTTCAATTGCAAGAATTACAGATGCAGGGTCTTACACTCATGCAGGTCCTGAGATTGGTGTTGCTTCTACAAAAGCATTTACGGCTCAGCTTACGATTCTCTCGCTTATTGCATTGAAGTTAGGAAAGCATAACGGAAACTTAGGAAATGCGGAATTCATGAGCTTAGCGGCTGAATTGAATGCTATTCCTAAAAAGATTGAGGAAGTTTTAGAAGCTACTCACGAATTAACACAAAGCATTGCTAAAGATTTTATTAATGCAACCAATTTCCTTTATTTAGGAAGAGGTTACAATTATCCTGCAGCATTAGAAGGTGCATTGAAATTGAAAGAAATTTCTTACATCCATGCAGAAGGTTATCCGGCAGCAGAGATGAAGCATGGGCCTATTGCATTGATTGATGAAAATATGCCGATCGTAATCATTGCTCCTAAAAAAGGTCATTATGATAAAATTGTAAGCAATGTACAGGAAATTAAGGCTAGAAAAGGGAAAGTTATTGCAGTTGTCAATAAAGGAGATACTCAGGTAAGTGCTATGGCAGATTACGTTATTGAGATTCCTGAAACTTCTGAGTGTTTTTCACCAATTGTTGCTTCTGTTCCTTTACAGCTACTCGCTTATTACATAGCAGTTTATAGAGGTGCAAACGTTGATCAGCCGAGAAACCTTGCAAAATCTGTAACTGTTGAGTAAAAATACTTGCAAATAAAATAAATTTAGATTTTTTTCGTTATTCTAAAAAAAATCTTAAAAGTTTCTTAAAAAATTATATATTTACGGCTTAATTATAAAAATTAACATGAAAAGGATATTTCTTTTATTATTGTCTGCGTCGGTAGCATCGGTATCTTGTTCAGGTGGTGGATCTTCTTCTGTTGGGAAGCCAGGAACAAAAGGGGAATTGATACCTAGAGAAAAAACAAAATCATTTGTTGCAGAAAGACCATTTGGTATGGTTGCCATTCCTGGTGGATCTTTTGTTGCAGGTTTAGCTGATTGGGATCCTACGGGAAGCCCTGAGAAAGCTGCACTGAAAACAGTTACTGTATCTTCATTCTTTATTGATGAAGCTGAAACTACTAATGCAGAGTACAGGGTATTTATTAATTATGTAAGAGACTCTATTGCAAGAACCATGCTTGCTGAAGCTGCCGGAGAAGGTGGTGAAGGTGGTGGTAAAGGTACAGGGATCGGAGATTATGCATACCTTGCAAAAAAAGAAGAAAACCTAACTGCATATCAAGAATATCTTGAAGGTGCAGGTGGTAGAAACGGTTTTGATGATACTAAAAAATTAGACTGGAAAATTCCATTGCATTGGAATACTTCTAAATATCCAGATGTAGAATATGCTGAAGTTTTAGAATCTATGTATTTACCGGCTTCTTCTAGAGTTGGTAGCGAAAGACTTCTTGATGTTAGTAAATTAAAATATAATTATAGATGGGGAGATATGAATGCTGCTCTCGCTGAAAACGAAAGAGGTGTTAACTTCTTGAGAAGCGAAAGTATTGCAATCTATCCTGATACAACTGTTTGGGTTAAAGATTTCCACTTTACTTATAACGAACCATTATTCGAACAATATTTCTGGCACAAAGCTTACAAAGACTATCCTGTTGTTGGGGTAACTTGGGATCAGGCGAGAGCATACTGTAACTTCAGATCAAAATTAAAGTCTGATTACAATGAAAGCATGAAAAGAAAGAAGCAAAGACCTTTGGAGTTCCGTCTTCCAACTGAAATGGAGTGGGAATACGCTGCAAGAGGGGGCAAGCAAAATGCTACCTACCCTTGGGGTGGTCCTTACTTGATGGATGATAGAGGCTGTTATCTTGCAAATTTCAAGCCAAAAAGAGGTGATTATATGGAAGATGCTAAAAAAGGTACTTACATGTATACAGCTCCTGTAAAGAAATTTAAGAAAAACGGATTCGGATTATTTGATATGGCTGGAAACGTTTCTGAGTGGACAGTGTCTGCATACAATAACTCATCATACGGTTTCTCTTCTACGCTAAATCCTTCTACTAAAGATAAAGAAGATGCTAAGAGATCTGTAAGAGGAGGTTCTTGGAAAGATGTTGGATATATGTTGATGAACGGATCTAGAGATTATGAAAGCAAAGATTCTGCAAGAAGTTACATCGGATTCAGAACAGTACAGGATATTCCTGAAGCAGCTGTGAAGGTAAAAAGAGTTACCAGATAAGATCGCTTCAATTAAATTATTTTCAGAAACTATTTTATTTAACATTAAAAAAAACTAACTTATATGTTTAAGACTAAAGATGCTTGGATGAATTTCTTCTATTCATTCGGTGCTGCAATTGTAATTCTTGGAGCTTGGCTTAAAATTACTCACATTTCATTTGGCCCAATCAATGGTAACATCGCACTTACAGTAGGGCTTGTTACAGAGGCAATTATCTTTATTATTTTCGCTTTTGACCCTCCGGCAGCTGAAGAGTCTTACCATTGGGAAAATGTTTATCCTGAATTATTAGATAAGCATGCAAACCCAAACCCATTACATTCAAATGTTTCTTCTAAAAATACGATTGATCATTTTGCTGAATTAGAAAACTCTCTATCTGGTAAATTAGATAAGATGCTTCAGGATGCAAAATTAGATGTACAGTTATTTGACAGATTAAGAACAGGAATCGATAAATTCTCAAGTTCAGTAGATCAAATCAACCAAACTGTTGATGTATCTGCTTCTACTCACAAGTATAACGATCAGTTAAACAAAGCTGCTCAACACATGGAAAGCATGAACGCTCTATATGCAATGCAATTAGAAAGTGGTCAGAGACAATCTGATTTTGCTAAAAAATATGTTGAAGATATGCAGAAATCAGCTGAACATTCTGAGAAGTTTAATCAAGAATTACAAGGTTTAACAACAAACTTAAACAGCTTAAACAGAGTTTACGGTGGTATGTTAACTGCAATGAAGTCATAATCCCGAACCATTAATTTAATAAAAAACTAAAGAAAAGAGAATGGCAAAAGGAAAACAGACTCCACGTCAGAAGATGATCAACCTAATGTATCTGGTTTTCATCGCAATGATGGCCCTAAACATTGATGTTGAGATCATTAGATCATATTATGATTCTACAAGAGCTCTTAAAGAAACTAGGTTCTTGACAGAGCAGAAAAACGAAGATATTTTTGAGAAAACTTTAGAAGCTAAAGCTCAGCAGGTACCAGATACTTATGCTCAGCCTTGGGAAGATTATAAAGGCCTTAAAACTAAAATTGATCTTTTGGTATCTTCTACTGAAGAAATTAAAATAAAGCTTAAAAAACAATCTGAGTTTCTTGATAAAGATCCTAAAACCGGTAAGGATATGGATGTGAGTGAGAACTTCTCGGCATTGAATAATAACGAAGCAACTACAGAATATTTCTTTAAAGAAGGTGAGGAGAATAGCCCATCAGCAGGCGCTTTAGAGTTAAAGAAGAAGATGGATGATGTGAAAAATTACATCAACGCCAAATTCGGAGGTAACGAACAACTTAAGAAGTTAGTTGATAGAGCAAATACTTCATTATCTGCAGAGTATGCCAATGGAAAATCTCCAAACGGTAAAACTTGGTTTCAGAATAAATTCTATCACCAACCACTTATTGCTGCGATTTCTAACTTAGAAATTATTCAGAATGATGCTAGAAACGTACAGTCTGATGCATTAGCTTTAATGCTTCAGGAGAAAGTAGATGCAAGCATCAAGTTTAACCAATATGAAGCGATTGTTTCTGCTCCTGCTGATATCCAGTCTGGAAAGAAAGCTGAAGCAGTGATTATGTTAGGAACTTATTCTAACAGCAATAAAATCAGCATCAGTGGTGTAAGCAGACAAGAAAACGGTAAAGGATATCTTCCTTTAAACACTGGAGGTCTTGGTGAGAAGAAAATTGGAGGTGTAATTACTTTAACAGACGCTACAGGAAAAGCAACACAATATCCATTTACACATACGTATAATGTAATTGCAGGTCCTCAGCAAGTTAAGCTTGAACAAGGTTTATTACTTTCTGCTGATAAGATGAATGTAATGTATAGAGGTTTAGAAAATCCTGTAACAGGATCTATCCTTGGTGCAGACAATGCTAAATTATCTCTATCTGCTCCGGGAGCTGTTGTTAAAAATACAGGTAAAGGTAAGTGGGATGTTATTCCTAATGCTGGAAATACTGTTAAATTAACACTTTCTGGAACTGATCCTACGGGTAAATCTGTTTCTCAGGTATTTGAATACAGAATTAAAGGTATTCCAAGACCACAAGGACAAATTAGAGGTAAAGCGGTTAACTTTATGCCGGCTAGTTCTATTCCTAATCAGATTGTTGCAGCAACGCTTCCTGATTTCGACTTTCCTGTTTCATTTACAGTTAATAGCTTTATTTTGAAACTTCCAGGTAGAGCAGGTACAATGATTCAAGGTAATTCTTTATCTGCGGCTGAAGGATTGTTGAAAAATCTTAGATCGGGTGATGTTGTTCAGATTTATGATATCCAAGCTACGGCGACTGGATTAGGTAAACAAATATTGAAAGAGATATCGCCGATAACAATTAACGTTCAATAAGATTAATTTGTAAATTCATATTATGAAAAAATATATTAGCAGTCTTTTAGTTTTAGCATCTGGGTTTGCATTTTCCCAGACTATTCTAAATGCTTCTTCTCCGGAAGAGTTCAGACAGATGAGAGCTGAAAATATGAGAAAAGTGGGAGATACTGTTATTAGTAATAAAGTAAAGCCACTAGAGTACGGTTTTGTAGATGATAAAGACATAGCAAAAAGTATGATGGTATGGGAGATAATAGACATGAATGATAAAATTAATCAGCCATTCTATTATGATAATCCAGACGGTTTACTTTCAAAAACTACAAGATCATTATATCAAATTCTTCTTGATGCTGCAATGAATGGGCAATTGGAAGAAGTATATGATGACGAAAATTTTACTACCAGACTTAATAAGGAAGGTATTGAGAAAAAGTTGGAGAGCGTAAGAATGGATGAAGAAGCTATTGAGATTCTAAATTCAGGACGTCAGCTTACAGAAGAAGAAAAGAAAAGACTGATTGACCATATTGTAACTACAACTGAAAAAGTTAAAGTTCTTAAAATTATGGGAATGTGGTTTGTTGATAAGAGAGATGGTCAGATGAAATACAGACCTCTTGGTATAGCTGCAATGGGGCCGGATCCTACATCAATTGGAAGGCTTGATGCTGAAGGGAAACCAATGGCAGGAGCTAATGAATTAGTTGATTTATTTTGGATTTACTATCCAAAAGCTAGAGAGATCTTAGCAAACAACTATGTTTTCAACAGAAATAATTCATCTGCAGACTTATCTTTTGATGATATAATCAACGCAAGAAGATTTTCTTCTATTATTTATAAATCTTCAATTGGTTTAGGTGATGGTGTTATTAAAGACTACATTCCTAGAAATGCCGAGGAGCAATTAGAAGAAAGCGACAAAATCAAAGGACAAATTCTTCAAATGGAGAATGATATGTGGAATTACTAAATTTCACTTGATATTTATAAAAAACCTGAGTACTTTTACTCAGGTTTTTTTATTATGCAAAATGTAGATTATATTATTGTTGGTGACGGTTATGCCGCATTATTTTTTGCCCATCAATTGACAAAACACAATAAGTCATTCGTTATTTTTTCCGAAAGAAAGAAAAGTGCATCTCAAATATCTGCAGGAATCATCAATCCTGTTGTTCTTAAAAAATTTACGACTTTTTGGCTCGCCCAGGAACAATTAGATTTTCTCAAAACCTCACTCAATGAAATAGAGAAATATACCGGAACAAATTATTTAATTGATGCTTCCATTCACAGAATTTTTCATGATGAGAACGAACAGAAACTATGGCTTAAAAAATCGCAATCAGAAGAACTTTCCGAATTTTTAGACGAGAATTTTAAGGATTTGGAGGGCGTTAAAAACGATTTTAGTTCAGGAATGGTCAATCAGTCTGCCAGATTAGACGTTCATGGATTTTTCAATGATTTACTTGAATTTCATGAAAGTAATGCTCAATTAATTAAAGAAAAATTTAATTATAATGAAGTTAATGCTGAAAATTCGACGTATCAGAATTTTCAGTTTAAAAATATTATTTTCTGCGAAGGAATGGGTGTTAAAAACAATCCCTACTTTTCAGATATTCCCGTGATTCCAAATAAAGGACATCACATCAGAGTTAAACTTTCTCAGCCGCTTCAGAAAGATATTACCATCAAAAAGAAACATTTTTTATTTCCGTTAAATAATGGTTTGCATTTCTATGGTGGAACCTACGACAGGGAACAGTTACATGAGCATATTGATCAGTCTGCAGTAGAGCAGCTACAAAAAGGACTATCTGAATTTTATCCGTCTGATTTCGATATAGAAGAAGTCCACTTTGGTTTTAGACCCACTGTAAAAGACCGAAGACCAATTGTTGGAAGACATGCTGAACATCAGAATTTTTTTGTCTTCAACGGTTTGGGCGCTAGAGGGATTTTGAATGGCTGTTATTTCTCCAAAAATCTTTATGATTTTATTGAAAATAAAATTGAATTGCCTCAAGAAATTTCTTTAGATAGGTTTTAAACAAAAAAGACGTTCAAATTGAACGTCTTTTGTATTTTTATTGTGAAGCCATTTTTGTTTCGGCCTGATTTCTTTTTCCATGGAATAAAACCATATCCATTTCCTTTTTCAGGAAGGTGACTTCATTTTTTGTTTCAGTGTACAAATATTTATTATCCTCAGTAGAAAATCCGGGAGTAGAATGATTTTTCTTCAATTCATACGTCTTTCCGTTAAGGTGTACTGTGATAATATCTTTCGTATTGTTGGTGATTACCTCCATTTCATCGCCATGACGATCAGAAATAGTTTCTTTTGTAATGTCGTCTTGAGACGCCGCTTCAGTATTTACTACGGCTAAGTCTGGGTCTTTTGCAGAGTGCTTACATGCTGCTAGTGTGAGGATTACAAAGAATCCAAGAAGAGATTTTTTCATTTGTAGTTGTGATTTTTATGAGTTTCAATTAATATTGATTTGGTTGTGTAAAATTACAATTATTTTTCTTTAAAATATGTTAAATTTTAATAATTTAAAGAATTTGGAGTCTGTTTATGTATTTTTTTTAAGGGTATATGTAATTTATTGTTTCTCTCATTCACTTTTCAGCGAAATTCAAGAAGAGTTAAATTTTGTTAATAGTGAATTGAGTATTAAAATCTAAACTTACCTTTGCCTCTTCAAATGAGAAACTATATCGTATACTTTTTGACCAGCCTTTTTCTGCTTTTTGTAGTGGAAAGCAAGCTTAATGTCAAAACTTTGCGAAGCGACTTTTCTGGTCATATTTCTCACAATTACCCAAATAAAGTTGATCATTCTAATCAATCGAGTTCGAAATTTACTGTCCAGCAGATAAGCGACAGTGCTGATAATTTTACTTTAGAATTGACGGAGGATGATTTTCAGCTATCCGATACCGTACAGGCAATTATCTTTTTGCGAGTGTTTTTGGATTGATTTATTCATTTGGACTATTATTTAAGAAAAGATTTAAACCTTCTATTTCTGAATTTTTACAGCATGTTCATTCTGTAAAAACATTCATTCTGATTCGTTCTATCAGAATCTAAAATTTCATTTTCCGATCACCTTTTTTGTTCCCGAACCGGAGCGAAAAAGCTTTGCATTGTGGTCTATTCTGATTTCATAATGTAAATACTCCCCAGAATTATTTATTCAAACTAACATTTAACGATTTTAATAATACTCTAGATTATGATGAAAAGAGTTCTCCCAAGCGTTGTCTTAAGCGCTGTCCTTTTACTTGCAAGCTGCAATGATAAAAAGGAAGAAAAACAGGAAGATTCAGTGTATCCGGTGACTTCACCTGTAAAAATGGATACGATTATTAACAAAGATTTTGTCGCTCAGATCCAGTCGGTGAAGAACATCGAGGTTCGTGCTCAGGAAAAAGGTTTCCTTGAGAAGATTTACGTAGACGAAGGTCAATATGTAAGAGCCGGACAAACTTTGTTCAGAATTATGCCACAAATCTATCAGGCAGAATTACTTAAAGCACGAGCTGAAGTTGAGCAGGCTTCTATCGAACTGAAAAATGCAAGCACTCTTGCCAGCAACAACATTGTTTCAAAAAACGAAAGATTAATGGCAAAAGCTAAATTGGATGCGGCCAATGCAGAAATGAAATTAGCGCAAATCCATCTTTCATTTACAGATATTAAGGCTCCGTTTTCTGGGATTATCGATAGAATTCCATTGAAATTAGGAAGTTTAGTTGATGAAGGTGATTTGTTGACAACGCTTTCAGATAATACCAATATTTACAGTTATTTCAATGTTTCTGAACCTGAATATTTGAATTACCAGACTCACGTTGCTGATCGCGGCAGCCAAAATGTAAGCTTAATGATGGCAAACGGCGAAATGTTTAATCAGCAAGGTGAAATTCAGACCATTGAAGGTCAGTTTGACAACGAAACAGGGAATATTGCTTTCAGAGCCAAATTTCCAAATCCTGAAAAACTGTTGAGAAATGGTGAGACAGGAAAAATTCGTATGACTTTACCGCTTAAAAATGCATTAATCATTCCACAGAAAGCAACTTACGAAATTCAGGATCAGAAATATGTTTTTGTGATTGATAAGAATGGAGTTGCAAAATCTAAAAACATCAAAGTCTCTTATGAACTTCCTGATATCTATATAGTTTCTTCAGGTATTTCTCCGGATGAAAAAATCCTGTTGGAAGGTGTTCAGAAAGTTAAAGACGATCAGAAAGTAAAAGTGAAATTCCAAGATCCGAAGAAAGTTCTTCAGAATTTAAAATTAAAAGCAGAATAGAAGAATTATGTTTAAAAAATTCATTCGCAGACCTGTTCTGTCAATTGTGATCTCGCTGATCATTGTTTTTATGGGAGTTTTATCTTTAATGAAACTTCCGATCACACAGTTTCCTGCGATTTCGCCGCCCAAAGTAAATATCACGGCTACATATCCCGGAGCCAATAACGAGTTGTTAATCAAATCCGTGGTTATTCCATTGGAAAGAGGATTAAATGGTGTTCCTGGAATGAAATACATGACTTCCGACGCAGGAAATGACGGTGAGACTTCTATTCAGGTAGTATTTGATTTGGGAACTGACCCCAATGTTGCCGCAGTTAATGTACAGAATCGTGTTTCTTCAGTAGTAAATAAACTTCCGCCGTTGGTAGTGCGTGAAGGGGTGAAAATTACCCGTGAAGAACCGAATATGTTGATGTATATTAACCTGTACAGTGACGATCCTAAAGCTGACCAGAAATTCCTTTTCAACTATGCAGATATCAATGTGATGTCTGAATTGAGAAGGGTAAGTGGAGTTGGTTTTGCCGATATTTTAGGAACAAGAGAGTATGCAATGCGTATTTGGCTGAAACCTGATCGTTTGACGGCTTACAATATTTCGGCTGATGAAGTGATGGAAGCTCTGAACGAGCAAAGTTTAGAAGCATCACCCGGAAAAACCGGCGAAAGTTCTGGTAAACGTTCTCAATCATTTGAATATATTTTAAAATATCCCGGACGTTTTAATAATGAAAAAGATTACGGAAATATCATTCTTAAAGCTAAATCTGCCGGAGAATTTGTTAGATTAAAAGATGTTGCCGATATCGAATTTGGTTCTTCGATGTACGATATTTATTCTACATTAAATGGAAAACCATCTGCCGCAATCACGGTAAAACAATCTTACGGTTCAAACGCAAGTGACGTTATCAAAAATGTAAAAACCTTAATGGCGGATCTTGAAAAAACCAATTTCCCGAAAGGAATGCATTATGACATTAGTTATGACGTTTCAAGATTCTTGGATGCCTCGATTGAAAAGGTAGTGCATACTTTGTTTGAAGCCTTTATTTTGGTTGCGATTGTGGTGTTTTTATTCCTTGGGGATTGGCGTTCAACGTTGATTCCAGCGATTGCAGTTCCGGTTTCTTTGGTGGGAACTTTTGCTGTGATGTCCGCATTTGGAATTACTTTAAATATGATTTCGCTTTTTGCGTTAGTCATGGCAATCGGGGTCGTCGTCGATGATGCGATTGTAGTAATTGAAGCCGTTCACGCCAAGATGGAGGAAAAAGGACTTTCTGCATTAAAGGCGACTGAAGAAGCAATGCACGAAATCAGCGGAGCGATTATCGCAATCACTTTGGTAATGGCAGCTGTATTTATTCCGGTAGCATTTATGTCGGGTCCGGTTGGGGTTTTCTACCGTCAGTTTTCCATCACGATGGCATCATCTATTATTCTTTCGGGAGTTGTAGCGTTGACGTTGACTCCGGCTTTATGTGCTTTAATTCTAAAAAACAATCATGGAAAAGCTAAAAAGAGAGGTCCGATTACGATTCTTTTAGATAAATTCAACAATGTATTTACAAAAGGAGCAGGAAAATATGAGAAGTTGCTGAATAAAACAGTAACTAAAAAGTTTATCACGCTTCCTTTGCTATTGCTTTTCTGCGCTTGTACCTACTTTTTAAGCAACTCACTTCCTTCAGGATTTATTCCGGGAGAAGATCAGGGGATGATTTATGCAATTATTCAGACGCCGCCTGGTTCTACATTAGAAAGAACGAATCAGATTGCTAAAGAATTATTGAGAGAATCTGAAGATATCGACGGAGTACAGTCTGTTTCTTCATTGGCTGGTTACGAAATTCTGACAGAAGGAACCGGTTCAAACTCAGGAACGTGTTTGATCAACCTTAAAAGTTGGGAAGACCGTTCAGAATCTGCTGCCGAGATCATTGAGAAGCTCGAAGAAAAAGCTAAAAATATTCCGGGGGCCAATATTGAATTTTTCCAACCGCCTTCTATTCCGGGTTATGGAGCTGCAGGTGGATTTGAATTAAGACTTTTGGATAAAGCCGGAAGTGGTGATTACCAAAAAATGGAGCAGGTGAGTACCGATTTTGTGAAAGAATTGAAAAAACGTCCGGAACTGGGTTCTGCATTCACATTCTATTCCGCAAGTTTCCCTCAATATATGCTTAAAATCGATAATGATTTGGCCGAACAAAAAGGTGTGAGTATCGAGAAAGCAATGGATAATCTTTCAACTTTAATCGGTTCAAACTACGAAACCAGTTTCATCCGTTTCGACAGACCTTATAAAGTGATTGTTCAGGCTGGTCCGCAATATCGTGCTTTGCCAAGTGATTTGTTGAAACTTTATGTGAAAAACGACAAAGATCAGATGGTTCCGTATTCAGATTTTATGCATTTGGAAAAAGTGTATGGTCTTTCTGAAATCACGAGACATAATATGTACAACTCTTCTGAGGTGAGCGGAACCCCTGCTCCGGGGTACAGTTCTGGACAAGCGATTAAAGCCATTCAGGAAGTTGCCGATAAAACATTACCAAGAGGTTTTGGAATCGATTGGGCCGGAATTTCAAAAGATGAAGTTGGTCGTGGGAACGAAGCAGTTTACATATTCCTGATCTGTTTAGGATTTGTTTATTTAATTCTTTCAGCGCAGTATGAAAGTTTCATTCTTCCTTTACCGGTCATTCTTTCATTACCTACAGGGATTTTCGGAGCGTTTTTATGTTTGAAATTGTTAGGATTGGAAAACAACATCTACGCACAGGTTGCCATGGTTATGCTGATCGGACTTTTAGGTAAAAATGCCGTGTTAATTATTGAATTTGCCGTTCAGAAAAAAGCAGAAGAAGGAATTCCTGTGGCACAGGCGGCCATCGAAGGAGCGGCCATCCGTTTCAGACCGATTTTGATGACTTCATTTGCATTTATTGCCGGATTAATTCCTTTGGTCATGGCAACCGGACCGGGAGCTGTAGGAAACAGAACTATTGGTACCGCTGCAGCAGGAGGAATGCTCATCGGAACCGTTTTCGGACTGCTGATTATTCCGGGACTATACTACATTTTCGGAACTATTGCCGATAAATCCCGATTGTCAAAATATGAAGAGGAAAATCCTTTAACCGAACAAACAGAACCTTATCAACACGATGATAAACATGAAGATTTATAATAAATATATAGCAGCCATCGCCTTATCGCTTGTTTTAGCAAGTTGTAAGGCGCCAATGGCGACCGTTATTCAGGATGAAGTAAAAAATACAATTCCTGAGAATTTTAGTCAAAATGAACAACAGGACGTTAATAACAACAGCGGAACCACCCCTTGGAGACAGTTTTTTACAGATCCAAATTTGGTTAGTTTAATTGAAACTTCTCTGAAAAATAATCAGGAATTAATGATCACGCTTCAGGAAATCGAAATTGCCAAAAGCGGAATCGTTGCCAAAAAAGGAAGATTAAGTCCGTCTGTAAGAGCAGGATTAGGAGCCGGAGTAAGTAAAGCCGGTCGTTACACGAGTGAAGGAGCCGGAGATGCAAGTACCGAAATAGAACCGGGAAAAGAAATGCCAGACCCGCTTGGGAATTTCGAAGGTGGTTTGATGGCCAATTGGGAAATCGACATCTGGAAAAAACTCAGAACCGAAAAAGATGCTGCTGTAGCACATTATCTTTCAACTGTTGAGGGGAAGAATTTTGTCCTTTCAAATCTGATCGAAGAAGTAGCTGATAACTATTACGAATTATTGGCGTTGGATAATCAGCTTGATATTATTCAGCAGTACATCAAATTGCAGACGAGAGCATTAGAAATTGCAAAAATTCAGAAACAGGCCGCAGCAGCAACTGAATTGGCGGTGAAAAAGTTTGAAGCTGAATTGGCAAAATCAAAAGCTACGGAATACACGATTCGTCAGGAAATCACAGAAAAAGAAAATCAGATCAATGCACTTTGTGGACGTTATCCGCAGCCGATTGTGAGAACGAAAGAAAGTTTTATGTCGATCATTCCGCAAACAGTATATACGGGAATTCCGTCTCAGTTATTGGCAAACCGTCCTGATATTAAACAGGCTGAATTAGAATTAAAAGCGGCAAAATTAGATGTTGAAGCAGCAAGAAAAGAGTTTTATCCTTCTTTAGAAATTTCAGCAACTTTAGGATTGGAAGCTTTTAAACCTTCTTATTTGGTTAAATTACCCGAGTCGATCGCTACAAGTTTAGTTGGCGAATTGGCAGGACCGCTGATCAACAAAAGTGCGATAAAAGCCAACTTTCAGACGGCAGATGCAAAACAGATTCAGGCCTTGTACGAATATGACAAAACCATTTTGAATGCGTATCTGGATATTTCAAATCTGATGTCTAAAGTGAAAAACATCGACCAGTATTATCAGTTAAAATCTCAGGAAACTCAAGCTTTAGACCAATCCATCGATATTGCAAATCAACTTTTCAAAAACTCAAGAGCAGATTATCTTGAAGTTTTGTTAAATCAAAGAGACGCTTTAGATGCAAAAATGGAGTTGATTGAAGCCAAAGAGAAACAGTTAAGCACCGTTGTCGACATTTACAAAAGTTTAGGCGGCGGCTGGAAATAAGTTAGTTTTTTATTCATATATCATTATTTCAATCGTGGAGTCCGGTTCTGTTTTCAGGGCCGGGCTTTTTTTGTTAAAATTTAAATCCCAAATAAAACACGTCAAGTTTTGTCGCATTACACCTATAGCTTTGCAGTATAAAATATTAAGAGCTATGGAAATCCCGTTTTATTTAAGTTTCAGAGAATTCGAAAATCAATATTATAACAATCTTGAAAAGTGGTTTGAAAACGATCAAAACACCAATGAGACAGATTTTCTGCTTCATATAAAAGAGATGTACAAACCGTATTTGTGTTACAACTTTTCTGAAGACAGATTGCAGGCAGATGCTGTGATTGACGTAAAAAACTGCTTCTTTCCATATCATGAAAATTTTGGAATTTCATTCAATATGAATCACGCTAATGCAAAAAGTTTCAAAACCGGAATCAACAACGTTTCCGAATTGAAAACCATCAGCATGATGGAATATGCCCAACATATTCTGGACAGAATTCATCATTACTTTCAGAAAAATAAAATTTCGATGAAAGAAAATGAGACAATTTTAAACTATATCAATCATTACGAAATCATCACAGCAAAAGAGAAAACAGGATATTGCCTGGACTATAATTTGCATCAGAAAAAACTTCCTTTTTTAAAGGCTTTTCTGCCTCATTTTGGAAGTACAGTCGATATGGCTTTGTACAGAAATTTCTATTTTTCGGTCGTGAGAATTGCAGATTTTATCGATTTCAAACTGAAAGCCGTTGAGGCTTTTGAAAAAAGTATGTACAGCGAACTGCGATCGGAAGCGATGATTAAAATTCACATGAGAAACCAGACTTTCCTTACGGTTTGCAACTGATTTTTTAGGAGCTTAATCCGGCTTTCCACTGTATCTTTTTCGCCCACGCTTTTTTGCAAAGCCAATTCAAAAAAAGGATGTCGTTGCAATCCGGGCTAGATGAGAAGTCTTTCATTAAAACACCAAACATTCATACATCATTATATTGTCGAAATGCATTTTATCAGAGTGTATTTCAAGCAAAAATCCAGATTCATTGATCTGGATTTTGTTTTTGACTAATTTATAAAAATGAAATTATTAACGATGGTGTTTTTACTTGGACTAAGCTCGTTATTCTATCTAACGAAAATAAATTGGCGAAGTGCGGGCTGGATTTAACTGAAATTTTTAACCCCGCATTTTGGAAATACCATGTTAGCAGAAGTTTTTATTTGTAGTTTATTTTATGATTTAGCTCAATAGGATTATTTTCTTGCAAAATATTTTTTTGCATTTCTTTAGTCTTTACTGAAATATCCATTGCAATACCATTCGGGCCGGTAAATGTAACTGTTTTTCCCATTGCCACTTTTGTATTTATATCATAAGGATCATTAAAATATGATTTTGCAAGTGCTTCATATTTTTTCCAATCAATTTTTATAGTTTTTGTGCGTGCGTCAAAAATATTCCCGCCTTTTTTGACTTCTATCAAATTAAATGAATAGTCATTGTTTGAATCTTGAATAGAAACAATCAATCCAGGTAAACCATTGAAAATATATGGACCATCACTGAAAGGTAATTCTGTAGTAAACCAGGCAATCCAGTTTCTTCCTCCATAATTTGTTTCTGCTTTTTGAGATTTATATTTTCCAATTGTTTTTTGTTCGGAAGTTATTTTCCAATTTAATATTTCCTCAACTGGAAGAAGAAAATCTGTTCCCAAATAAGTGATTACTTTTTCAATTCTTTTTTGAGTTAAATTCTTTTTGACATAGAATTGGTTTTCAACACCCATTTTAAACCTTCCATTTCCATTATTCAACCTTATTGAATCTGATTTTTTGTCTAGTGAATCTCTAAAAATTGAAATATTGTTTTTTAGATCCAAAATCATATTGTCGGAATTAACATCATCTGGTTTTTCTGAATCCAGTTTGTATTTTGTTTCGTAAATAAAACTAATTTTTTGCGAGCAGCAAAATGTAGAAATTCCAAGAAAAAATATAATAAATTTCATTTGTGACGAGTGTTTGTTTGAAATTTCTGCTACGTCCCAGCGCTTGGCGAGGTTGGGGATTAAGGAAAACTAAATTCTCGGTTCAAGACTGAACTTTGCAAGTACAAAACCACCTTTAAATTCAGCCCAAAACCCCAATCTTGCCAAACGCGTGTTACCTGTCGTTTTTTATTTATTGTATTCTTTCAGCTCAAAATTGTTTTCTTTTTGTTTCCACTTCAACTCGTTTACTAAAAAATATTTATGATAGAAACCAATTAATACAACAATTTTTTTGTTAGGATATTTATCTTTCCATTTTAAAACATTGTCAATTATGGTTCTATTTCTTAACTCCTCAAAGTAACAATATCTTTTATATAATTCTCTAAATGAAATTGAGTCTTTAGTTGCAGTTTCAAATTTCAATTTAGCGAATTCGTCATTTTCATCTACAATTTCTTTTAGTTTTTGATATTGGTAAAATTGCCTTTCCTTAACTAAATTTTCTGTAGAAGTCGAATTTATTGCTTTTAACGAATTATTGTCTAATTCGTTTAGAGAGCCCGATAATTCAATAAATCTACTCCAGATTTTTTTATGTTTTTCAGATAAAATATTTAATGAATCGAGAACGTTAATTTCATTCAATACAACATCAGGATTTTGAATTCCATTTTGTTTTCTATAATTATTTCTTCCTTCAAATTCAATTGGTCTAAATAATGTATTCTTAAAATTGGTTCTATATTTAATAATTGCATTCCATTCATTTTCATCATAAGTATTTTTAAATGTAAAATCTGAATTGAAATTTGTCATATCTGATTCCATAAGAATTATATCAGGTTTTAGATTTTCTAAAATTGAATAAATTGTATCCTTATTTATGTTTTTTGTAGGGAAATGTACAGTTCCAATAATTGTCAATTCTGTTTTCTGTTTTTTATTATTTATTTGAGCATTGAAAAGTAATGAGTTTAAACAAAATGTGATAATTAATAATCTGTACATAAAAATTCGTTTTTAATATTATTGTCGTTTTAGTTTTGGATAAAATGGAAGGTAACGTTTGGCCGCTAACCGAAGTTGCCGATCAAAGCGGACTGAGTTTTCTCTGCCAAGATAATGTTTGTTCGTGAACTCACAACTTCCGGCTACCGAAAACTCGGCAATTTTGGTTAGCGGCGGTTAGCAGAAGTTGTTATTTTTTATTTGTCCATTCCATAAATTCTGCGAAAATATCCATCCACATATCTTTCGATTCTTCATTATCATTGCTTGGAAGAGTTTCAAATCCGTGATCAAGATTTAAAGGTAAGATTGTCCTTATGATGTCGTATAAATTCTGTTTTTATAATTAAAGACGATTCAATAGGAACTGCTTGATCCTTGGTTCCAATTGCAATAAATATTGGGATGTTGATTTTGAGTAAATTCTCGATTGGCGGCTCTGAAAATTCGTGCCAACGTTTGTATGTATTGTCTAACCAGAATTTATCTATTGAGGTTGGATTTTTTTCGATATCCTCAATTTGTGAATATAAACTATCCAGTTTTTTTATAGAAGTAGCTTCATCAATTTTACCTTTAGATGCTTCTTGTCTTATGGATAATGCAAAATCATTGTATTGAGTATTTCCACTGCCTGACCAAAATCCAATATGTGTAATTTTTTTATTTACAGTGCCCAGCTTTGCAACAACATCACTTCCTTCTGAATGTCCTAAAGCAACAATTTTTTCAGAATTTTTGATTATTTTTTTTCTAATGTGATTAATAACATTATTGTACTGCCAAACTCTATAGTCCAAAGATTCATTTTCATAATAGCATTTCGGCGGATTAAAAGTTTCATTTATTGTTGCAAAAGGAACGCATTTCTTTGATACAATTATAAAGGCGTAATTAGTCGGTATTTTGTTCAAATCAAAAGGAATTGTAGAGACCACAGAGACGGATTCTTTTTCTTTTTTTATATCAAACATTGGAACTGCTGCCGAACCTTGAATAAATAATATAATATTTGTTTTATCTGTAATTTCATTTTGTGAGTAGATGTGATAATTTATTGTATCATTATCTTTTAATATTGTAAAATGTTTAAATCTTTTGTATTCAGATACAGATTGTGAAAAACACAAATTTGTAATGATTATAAAGATTAAGGTGAGTGCTATTTTCATACAATTTGTGCTAACGTTCCGCCGCTTCTCGTCAGTTGCGAAGTTCGGAACCTTTTATTTTCTGTTAAAGATAAAAATTCTTGCGAAACGTAAACGTGAACTTACTACAAAATTCGCAATTGCGAGAAACGGCTGTTAGCGGTAGGTTTTTTAATCATTACCGAGTATTTGAAGAAAAATAATTTTTGTTTCTTCAATCTCAAAAACCAAATCTATTCCCATTATTCTGTAAAAACCACCTTTAGTAACAGTTGATTCGTAAATGTTTGTTGATATTTCGGCGAATTCTTTCTCAAGTAAAGTTATAAAGTCGTTAATTGAATTTTTGATTCTACTTTTCAAATCCCTTATTGTTTCATTCTCTTTATCACTTAAAATAGATGGTTGCTGCATTACAGGTTTTACTAATTCAATTTCTAATCTTTCTTTCCAATCTTTAACTTCTGTTAATTCTACATCCCAATCATTTGGATATACTCCGAAGAGTTCATATGAATTATTCTGTATAGCGCCTTCTATATTTCCATCCGAAAAATTATAAGCAAATAGTTTGTAATTCATTCCAATTACTGAAAAAGAATTAATAGCAGCTAAAGAAGCAAGATAGCCGTTAAGATAAACTAGTTTCGTCTGTAAAATTTGGTCTTTTAATTCTTCGTTCAACATAAATTTCTATTAGATATTCTGAAAACTTACCGCTAACGTTCCGCGGCTTGGCGTAGTAGCGGCAAGTTAAAGAAAAATGTAATAAGAAATGCTGAAGTTGAGAGTATTTTCCAAGAAAGACAAACCAGCTATTGCGCCAAACGGCTGTTAGCGGTAGTTTCCTTAATTAATCCAAAGGTTCGAAGCAATCATAATTTCTTTGACGGAATATTTTCCCATCTTTTATTTCAAAAAATTGAGCAAAATACGCTACCATTTCTTCTCCAATTTGAAGCTTTCCAATAGGAATTGATATTGTGCCTTTCCACACAGCTTCAAGAATTACAATATTCTCGAAACTATATAGTTTTTTGATTTCATATACTTCTTTCGACATTATTTTGCGACCGCGTTCAGATCCAATCTTTAAATCTTCCAGACTTCTTTTTGCAACATTTTTCGTTACTAAGTTTGGGTATTCTATTTGTTCAGCATCTTGATGATAGAATTTCTCGAAGTTATCTTCGGATTTTCTTTCTGACATCATCTTAAGAAATTCTGTTACAATTTTTTCATTTTCATTCATAAGTTGTATTATACTTTTGTTAGAAATTACCGCTAACGGTTCGGGGCTTTGCGTTCGGACGGGAAATCGAAGCACAAAAGCCTGTATTATTACTAAAGTTTAATTGAAAAACTACTGTTGAATTTTGCACTTCAGCCCGCCTGACGCAAAACCCTTGTTGGCAGTAGTGTTTTCTATTTACGGTCAGTCAATGCTACTTTAATTCCAAGTCCAATCATTGTTAATCCACAAATTTTATTTATCCAAGTTGATACCTTTTTGTTAGTCTTCAATTTGCTAAAAATTGCAGATGCAAAAGTTGCCAATATCAAACACCAAATTGTTCCTGTCGCAATAAAAGTTGTCCCTAATGTAAGAAATGGCAAAATAGTATTCTTTAAAGTAGGGTCTATAAATTGAGGTAGAAATGCGATAAAAAATAAAGCAACTTTGGGATTCAAAATATTTGTAAAAATTCCGTCTCGGTATATTTTCCAATAGTCCGCAGAACTACTTGAAATAATATTGTCTGTTTTAAGTTGCGACTTATCAGTAAGCATTTTGAAACCAATGTAAAGTAGGTAAGCAGCTCCTGCAAATTTGATAATGTTGAAGAGTAATATTGACTTTGCAATAATTATGGAAAGTCCGAATGCGGCTAAAATTGTGTGAACAAGACTTCCTGTCCCAATACCTAAAGCTGAAACAATTCCTGCTTTTTTCCCTTGCCCAATACTTTTAGTCAAGATAAAAATTGTGTCATTACCTGGTGTCAGGTTTAATAAAATTCCTGTCAATAAAAATGTCTCAAAATGAATTATTCCTGTCATAAAATTTGTTTGTTTAGTGTGGTTATAACATTACTGTCAACATCCAAATTTACGCATTGCGCAAATACAAGATATGTATTGTTGCGCTTATCCTCTTTACTATTTTAGTTAATTATCTATAAATTAGTTGATTAATTTTCTATATCTTTGGATAAACGCAATAAAAGATGAATCAAAATCTCATAGATCAATTTGTAACAATACTCCGTATGCAACGTTATGCTGATAGAAGTGTAAAGACTTATGCATCACATCTTACTTATTTTCTCAGACATTCTGCTAAACACAAGTCGGAAGATATTACCGATCAACAAATAGAAAATTTTGTTGTCTGGTTGGTAGAAAAAAGAAAAGTAGGGCAATCATATCAGAAAGCGATGATTTCTACAATTACCAAGTTTTATAAAGAGATATTCCAACGCCATATTTGCCTAAAGCACCTCTATCCTAAAAGAAGGGAATATAAACTGCCAAAATTTCTCACACGAGACGAAGTTAAAAAAATATTAGATGCCACAGAAAATATTAAACATAAAGCAATTCTTATGACCATTTATTCCTGCGGTTTGAGATTGAGTGAGCTTTTGGAACTGCAAATATCTGATATTAAAGTAAAAGAAAAGTTGCTGCTAATCCGTCAGTCAAAAGGAAATAAAGACCGCTTGATGGTTGTATCTGCCCAATTATTAAATGCTTTAAGAGATTATTATAAAATTTACCAACCAAAAAACTATCTGTTTGAAGGTAAAAGCTCAGAAAAATATTCTGAACGAAGTGTACAGCAAATTCTAAAAAATTCTTTGAGGAAAGCAGGAATTATCACTCCGGCTTCAGTACATACTTTGAGGCATTCTTATGCTACACACTTGTTGGAAAATGGAATTGATATTAGAATCATCAAAGATTTATTGGGTCATAGTAATATTAAAACAACTGAAATCTACACGCATATTACAGATATCAGCAAGAGTAATGCGAAAAGCCCATTGGATTATTTATAATAAGTACTAAAAAATTGTTAGAATTTTTATGATTAATTGAAAGCTCAATTTTGCAATAATTTTATAAGAAAAAGAATGAAAATTTATTTTAAAATTTTCGATAGTTAGAAACTAAAAAAGCGTTGAAAATCAACGCTTTTGCAGAGAGGAAGGGATTCGAACCCTCGATACAGTTACCCGCATACTACCTTTCCAGGGTAGCTCCTTCAACCACTCGGACACCTCTCTATGTTTTGAAGACTGCAAAAATAGGCTATTTTATCGAATTAACAAATTCTTAATCTGCTAATTCACTGATTTCGCCACAAATATTTTTCGAGAAATTATCAGCAAAACTTCCTTTGTAATTTGGGTTATCAATTAAATGCATTGCTTTTGTGATGGCACATTCAGCGGTCATATCTTTTCCGCTTATCGCCCCGATTTTAACAAAAATATTGCTGTTTTCATACTTGCCAAAGGAGATTCCGCCTGAAATACACTGACTTACCACTACGATTTCCGTTCCGTTGCTTCTGATTTGCTGCAAAGTTTCCAAAGTTTTTTCACTGCTGAAAATTGTTCCAGAACCAAAAACTTGCAAAATCAAAACTTTCATTTTCGGAATTTCTTTAAAATGATTCAGTTTCATTCCCGGAAAAATTCTCCAGAACAAAACATCTTCAGAAATATGTCCGTCTACATGAAATTCAGTTCGACCTTCACATCGGAACAAATTGTCTTTGTCAATTTTCAAATGAACTCCGGATTGCCCAAGAATAGGGTAGTTTGGACTTGAATATGCGTCAAAATATTCAGCAGAGTATTTCAAAGTACGGTTTCCTCTCAATAATTTATATTCAAAGTAAATTGCCACTTCCTGAATCACTGCTTCGTTTTGTTCATATAAACTTGCGTAATATAAACTAGTTAAAAGATTCTCTTTCGCATCCGTTCTTAAATCTCCAATCGGAAGTTGTGAACCGGTTAGAATCACGGGTTTCGTTAAACCTTTTAGCATAAAACTCAATGCAGAAGCCGTGTATGACATGGTGTCTGTTCCGTGAAGAATCAGAAATCCGTCATATTTTTTATAATTATCAAAGATGTAATTAGCGATAATTCTCCATTCTTCAGGTCCCATATCAGAAGAGTCCAAAGGTTTTGCAAAAGGATGTACAAAAACTTCACATTCCATGAGTTTCATTTCGGGCATTTTCTCAAAAATATTTCCGAAATCAAAGGCACGGAGACTTCCGGTTTCGTAATCTTTTTCCATACCAATGGTTCCACCGGTATAAATCAGAAGGACTTTTCGCTTCATTTTAAATTTAAATTAAAGATTTTGAGTTTCTTTTCAGGTTCAGAATTTCAAAATTACGTTAATTTGCAAAGATTTGAAAATGGATGGAAGATTTAGCAAAAACTTACGAGTATTTAAAACAGTTTTTAACCGAAGAAAGATTAAGAAAAATTGAACATTTCGCTCCTGAAAGTTCAGATTTTGTACTTCCTGTTTTAGAAGATGTCTATCAGTTCAGAAATGCAGCAGCAATTGTAAGATCGGTGGAAGCTTGTGGTTTTCACAAAGTGGTTGCTTTGCAGGAAGAAAATAATTTCGAACCCAATCTAAAAGTCACAAAAGGTGCAGACACCTGGGTTGAAGTAGAAAAACTTCCCCGAAATATGGAATCTTTTCAAAAAATCAAAGATAAAGGCTATAAAATCGTTGTCGTTTCGTTAGAAAATAATGCGAAAATGCTTCCGGAATATGAAATCACCGAGCCAATCGCTCTCGTTTTCGGAACAGAGATGGAGGGAGTTTCTCGGGAAATTCTAGATTTTGCCGATGAAACTTTGGCGATCCCGATGTATGGTTTTACAAGAAGTTTTAATGTCTCTGTCGCAGCTTCGCTTTGTATGTATGAATTGAAGCAAAAGCTGATGAAATCTGATATTGAGTATAAACTCAATGAAGAAAAATTGCTGAGAATGAAGATTCGTTGGGCGGTGAATTCTGTGAAAAGTGGTAAGCAGATTTTGGCTAAATATCTAAAAGATAATAAGATTCAATTTTAAATTTGTCTTAAAAAATCATCTTATTATAATTCCAAGCAGCCACAAAAACACCTGCAGTCTCAGTTCTCAAACGTTGATTTCCGAGAGAAACAGCTTTAATTCCTTTTTCAGCTAAAAACAAAATTTCTTTATCCGAAAAATCACCTTCAGGACCAATCAGAAAAGTGTAGTTTTCTAATGTTGGAATTTCATTTAAATTAATTCTTTCTAGATTTTCGTTGCAGTGAGCCACAAAAGTAGTCTCAGAATCTACATTTTTTAGAAAGTCAGGTAATTTAATCAAATCATTAACAATCGGAAAATGAAATCTCAAGCTTTGCTTTGATGCTGCGATCGCCTGTTTTCTGATTTTATCAATATTCAGATTTTTACGCTCAGTTTTTTCAGTCTGAAGAATCGTAATCTCAGAAATTCCCATTTCTACTGCTTTTTCAACAAAAAATTCAATTCTGTCAATATTTTTTGTCGGAGCAATCGCAATATGAAGCTTTGGATTGAAATCTGGAGTTTCAGTTTTGATTTCGGCAACTTCAATTCCTGCTTTTTTGCCTTCAATAATCAATGTTCCGGAAGCTAAATTTCCTTTTCCATCGGTTACGTGAATTTCCTCGCCATCTTTCATGCGAAGAACTTTCACGATGTGCTGCTGTTCTTCGTCGTTGATGATTGCTGTTCCGTTATTGATTTCTCCAAAAAAAAGTTTCATATATTGATATTCAGACAGTTATTTTATTTTTTAAAATGTAATCTCATTATCGCTTAAAAATGCCACTCCCGTTTTTATCGTGGTGTAAATATCGCCCTCACAATCTCTGTATGAACAAGCGTAAATCTCTTCAACCCATCTATTATTCATAAAAATCAAATTCAGATATTCGTTTTTTCTTAAATTATTTTTGATGGATAAATAATCTCCTTCTTTAGGTTCGTAAGCAAAACTAAATACATTTTCTGAATTGATTTTCTCGATAATCTCTTCCTTTACATTTTGAACATATCCTATTTCTGAACTTATCATTAAATAATCTTCGTCTTCAGATTTTTCTGTAACTTCATTTTTTCCGGTAATCGTTTCTAAAACCCAATAATATTTTGAGTTCTTTTTAGATTGCGTTCCCAGTACTTTTTCTTCTAATAATAATTTCATCTGTAGATATTAATTTTAAGTCGTTATTTTTAAGAAATTTTCAACCCTTTAGAGTTGGAAAAAAAATCTTTTATAAATCGTATTTTGAGGTTGCTGTAGTTCTCAAATCTGTAAATTCTCCTCTTTCGAATTTCAGCTGTGCAACCATTGCAATCATTGCGGCATTGTCTGTTGTATATTCAAATTTTGGGATGTAAATATTCCAGCCTAATTTTTCGTGATTGTCCTGCATGATTTGTCTTAATGCAGAATTGGCAGAAACTCCACCTGCAATTGCAACTTCTTTTATATCTAAATCTTTCGCAGCTTTCTCCAGTTTATTCATTAAAATTTCAATAATACATTTTTGTACAGATGCACAAAGATCATTCATATTTTCTTTAATGAAATCAGGATTTTTCTTTACTTCTTTTTGTATAAAATATAAAACCGAAGTTTTAATCCCGCTGAACGAGTAGTCGTAATTTTCTAATCTTGGTTTATTGAATTTAAAGGTATCAGGATTTCCTTCTTTTGCCAATCGGTCGATAATCGGTCCTGCAGGATAATCGAGATCGAAAATTTTCCCGATTTTATCAAATGCTTCACCTGCCGCATCATCAATCGTTTTACCGATAATTTCCATGTCAAAATAATCTTTCACCAAAACGATCATCGTATGACCGCCGCTTACCGTAAGACACAAAAATGGGAATTTTGGCGGCACAGGATTTGCATCGTCGATGAAGTGCGCCAAAATATGCGCCTGAAGGTGATTAACTTCGATCAAAGGAACGTCTAGGCTCATAGCCAGAGACTTAGCAAATGAAGTTCCTACGAGGAGAGAACCCAAAAGTCCCGGGCCACGGGTAAAGCCTATGGCAGAGATTGCATTTTGTTGTATATTTGCTTTGGTAAAGGATTTTTCTACTACGGGAATAATATTCTGCTGATGAGCTCGTGACGCAAGCTCAGGAACCACGCCTCCATATTCTTTATGGATTTCTTGGTTTGCGGCAATATTTGAAAGAATAGAATTTCCTTTGATAATGGCTGCTGAAGTATCGTCACAAGACGATTCGATACCTAAAATTATAGAGTCACTCATAGTAATGGCAAAGTTAGAGAATAATAACGAAAATGAGCATAAAAAATCAGTAGCTGAAAACTTAGGAGATCAGGTACAAAAGACGGTTGATAACGTTCAGGAGACGGTGAAAGAGGCTTCTGAGCTTGCTTCTGATGCCATTCATCACCCGATAGATACCGCTCAGGAATTTGGTAAGCAGGCTGCAAAAGACGTAACCAGCTATTCTTGGTGGGCTAAACTTTTACTGATTCTTTTTTGGACAGTTCTTGGTATTGTAGCTTTTGTTTTTATTGCGATTAATCTTCCGGTAACTAAAAGATGGGCAGCAGATCAGGCTTTGCAGATTGTCAACAGAGATTTCAAAGCAAAAATGTCTACCGAAAGTGTAGAAGTAGATTTCTTTGGGGATGTTACGATTAAAGGACTAAGAATTAAGGATTATAAAAATTTAGACTTCATCAAAGCAAGAGAATTTAAAGCCAATTCAGATTGGTTTTCTTTGGCTACGAATGTTGGCAAAAACAATTCATTAAGTTTTAACGGCTTACGCCTTATCGATGCGGATATAAAAGTGATTACGTATAAAGGTGACAGTATTTCAAACTTCATCCGTTTTACGCAGCTTTTTGACAGCGGTAAGAAAAAAGATCTGACAAAACCGCCGTTTCAGCTAAATTCAAGATTGGAGATTTTAGATTCTAAAGTTTCTATTGTCAACCAAAACTCTCCCGGTGAACCCGGAAAATGGCTGACAGCAACCAATGTCAATCTTATTGCCCCAAGATTGAAAGTAAATGGAGTCAACATTAATGCAACCATTAATAATTTTACTTTTACTACAAAACGATGGGGGAAAGCTCATTTTGTAGATACTTTTTCTACCGATTTCTCCATGACCGAGGATTATCTTTTTCTGAAAGATTTAACTCTAAATACCGATCATTCACTTCTTCAGGGGGATATTAAATTTAATTTAAATAAAGGTTCTTGGGCAGATTTTACCAATAAAGTAAAATGGGATATGAATCTTAAGCTGGGAAGTCAGTTGAGCGGTTATGATATCTCTTATTTTGTCACCAATTGGGATAACTTTATTCCTTTTAATATCAGCGGAAAAATGACCGGTCCGTTGAATAAATTTAGGTTAGATAATTTCCTGATCAGAAATCCTTCGGTAAATATTGCCACGCAAAAAATGAACATTACCAATCTGTTGAAAGGTAATTTCTTAATTGAAACCAATAATCTTTCCGCAGATTTTACCTACAAAGATCTGAAAGCGATGATGCCGAATTTCATTTCAACCAAAATGAAAAACTTCGCAGATGATTTCGGAAAATTAAAATACAATGGAGACGTAAAAGTTACTCCAAAACAAGTTTATGTTTCTTCAGGAAACCTGATGACAGGAATCGGACAGGCAAAAATCACCAATTTTTCACTGACAGATTTCAGCACGACGATGCCTAAATACAAAGGGTATGCGGAAGTGAGAGATCTGAATACTTCGGTGATTACCAAAAGTAAAACGGTGGGTCTTATTTCAGGGAAATTCAATATTGACGGACAAAGTTTTGATGTAAACACGATGCGCATCACTACAAAATCTCAGATTTCAAGCATTGAGATCATGAATAAAGAAATCAATAATCTAAATTTGGACGGTTTGCTTGATCATAGAAAATACAACGGTTTAATTACCGTAAATGACGAACAGGCAAAAGCTACCGTAAAAGGTTTGATTGATTTCAGCACTAAAAGAATTTCTGCAAATGTTGATGCGAATGTTACGCATCTGAATATGAACTATTTCACCGATAAACCAGGAAGCCAGATTGTAAGCGGTCAGGTGAACGGAAAAATGTCGATGACGAATCTTAATGATTTAAATCTTGATGTTGAAGCCAATAATATCAGTTTTGCAACGGCTGTACAACGCTATCAGATTCCGAATGCTAAAGTAAAAACTTTTATTGAAGGCGGAAATCGTGTGATTGATGTCAATGCTCCGGGCGCAGTAGATGGTAAAATTTCAGGACGATATAATCTTGCTGATTTGGCAGGAATGGTGGAAAACGGTTTGGGTAAAATTTTAGTCGGTCCGCCACCAAGAAAGTTATACCGCGGACAGAATTTTACGATGAATTTCGATGTTCAGCAAGGTTTGGTGAGTTATTTTATGCCGGATTTAAAACTTCCTCAAGGGGCAACAGTGGAAGGCGAGTATGATGGGAATTCAAACAATTTAATCTTAAATCTCGATGCCGCTTCTCTGAAGTATGTGATGACCAAAAAAGAGGAAATCACAGATGCTGACATGGCTTTGGCCAATGCAAACCCCGCATATACGGTAAATCCGAGAGAAGTTATTACCAGAGACAGTGCTTTGGTCGATAGCGTTATGGTGAGAATTAATACCGCAAATCTTGACCAACAGTTATATGCAAAAATTAAAAGGGTAGAATACAATAAAAATATTCTGAAAGACATTCTTCTTACAGGTAAAAACGAAAACAACTCAACCCTAAGAATCGCAACCAGCTTTAAACATGGAAGTCCGCAAGATGAGCTTGATGATAATCTGAAGAATTACGCAATTAATTTTAATCAGTCTACAAATCCGGCGGGAGATTATATTTTCAAATTTGAGCCTACAGAAGTTAATTTTAATAATGTAAAATGGTCTATTGATACAAGCCCTGAGCTCGACCATTACATTAGTTATCGTAAGAAAACACAAGATTTTGAAGTTAGAAATCTTAAGATTTATTCAGATAAAAGTTCACTCTTAATTAATGAATCGATATTTAAATCTGCGAAAGATTTCTATGTAGATGCGGAAGTTCAGGATTTTGCAATAGAGAAACTATTGGAAATGCAGGCCGGCGGAAATCCTATGGATATTAAAGGTTTAGCCAATGGTAGCGTAAAAATCAAAATGGATAAAAGCACGTTGCAGCCATTGGTTGATTTAACGGTTGACGACATCATGATGAACGGAAATGATATGGGTGACCTTACCATTTCTGCAGTCAACGGATTTTCTTTAAATGTATATGATGTCGACGTAAAAGTAACATCCGCAGGTGTGATTGGAAATAATAACCTTCACCTAACGGGTACGGTTAATAACAATACACCATCTCCAACAATCGATTTGGTTACAGAATTGAGAGATTTCGATTTGGCATTTACGCAACAGTTTGTGCAGACTATTTTTGGGAATTTAAGAGGAAAAGCAACCGGAGATTTAAAAATAAACGGAACGCTTAAAAATCTTGATTATAGTGGCGATATTGCTTTAAAGGAATTTGGTTTAAAACTATTGTTCACGGGAGTTGATTATTCTTTTGACGATACAGTGATTCCGCTTTCTAAAGGTTTGGCGATTTTGAACAATATTGGAGTACATGACGGAAGAACCAATTCTCAAGGAACAATTTCCGGGGCAATACAGTTTGAAACCTTATCATCGATGGGGGTCAACTTGGTAATGAGAGCCGATAATTTATTAATGCTGAACACCACTCAGAAAGAATATGATCTTTTCTGGGGAAGAGTTTACGGACAGGGAGATTTGTACGTCGACGGTCCGGTTTCTGCGTTAAATTTATCAACTCCGAATATGAAAGCGTTGAACGGAAGTACATTTACTTTCAATTCAAGCTCAACTTCAAACGTGGAAGAATTTAAAATGCTGAGGTTCCTGAAAGAAGGAAAAGATGGTCTGGTCACTTTAGAAGACAAGAAAAAATCCGGAGCCAACATGAATATCGATTTCAGTCTTGACGTTGATAAAGGAACTACGGTAAATGTTCTGGTGGGTGATGATGTCGGAAATATTATGGTAAAAGGGATTGCTGATGATTTGAGATTCCAGATGGGAAGGCAGGGAGCTATTGCAATGAACGGATCTTATATGGTGGATAGTGGAACGTTTGTGTCCAAAGCAATCTTAAACAGGACTTTCCAGATTCAGAAAAACAGCAGCATACGTTGGGATGGTGATGCGATGAAGCCTATGCTTGATATAACAGCAAATTATGTAAGAATGGTTTCTAATGCAGGGGAATATCTGAACATGGGTCAATTACAACCCATCAGTATACTTCTGCAGGCAAATATCACCAATACCTTAAGTGACCCTAAAATAGCACTAAACGTTACAGCGCTTGATGTGTCGAGTCAGGTAAAAGAAACTTTAGCGGCAAGGATAAATCAGACGGAAGGGGAGAATGTTTTGCAGTTTGGTTCCATTTTATTATTAAACAGTTTTAATGTTTCTAATACGGGGAATTTAAATTTTGATGCGGCTGGTGTAGCAGAGTCATCAGGTTACAATATGTTGCTTAAACAATTAGGGTCAGTGCTTAATACAATGAGTAATGAATTTCAGATTGATTTAAATTATGTAAAAGCTGACCAGAATTCAAATTTGGGTGACCGTGCTAATGCAGGAGTGAGTTTTGATCTTTCACCAAGAGTTACTGTGAAAACAGGATTAGGTATTCCTTTAAATAAAACAGACGCCACCGAAACCAACTATCTCTCCGGGGAAGGAAGTATAGAATACGATATTTCTAAAAAGAATGACGGGACTTTACTTCTAAGAGGGTACTCTAAACCCACCAATATCGGAATGGGTGTTGGGACGGTTGGTACCAACGGTTCTGCAAATCAGGCGTATGGTGGCGGTATCGTATGGAGTAAAAGCTTCAATTCTTTCTTTAAAAAGAAGAGAAAAGATAAAAAACAGCCTCCTGCTAATAAGGAAATAAAAACAGATTCCGTAAAATCAACGGTTAAATAATCTGAATCCTTGAATGATTTTTATCATCCGTGTTAATTATTGTTAATGTTTGATATATTTTTTTTAGTTAATTTATTTTTCTTAATTTTGTAAAAAATTTATTGATTTTTTAGGAAAAATATAATTTCACTAATATGAACTATCAACTGGACGAAATAGACAAGAAAATTCTTGATTTCTTAGTAGAAAACACAAGAATGCCTTTTACAGAAATTGCAAAACAGATGGACGTATCTGCAGGAACAATTCATGTAAGAGTGAAGAAAATGGAAGATGCAGGTATTATTTTAGGATCATCTCTTAATTTAGATTATGGTAAGCTAGATTACCACTTTACAGCTTTTATCGGAATCCTTTTAACAAAATCAAACCGCACTCAAGAGGTTTTGAAGGAGTTAGGAACAATTCCAAACGTAGTAGAAGCAAGCGTAATTTCTGGAAAATACAACATTTTCTGTAAGGTAAAAGCTAAAAATACTGAAGACGCTAAGAAGATTATTTATCAGATCGACGACATCCAAGATGTGATGAGAACTGAGAGTATGATCTCAATGGAAGAGTTTTTGAGTGATAAAAACAGATTGATCAACGCAATCTCGATTTAATCAAATTTTAGACGATATAAATACCGAAGAACTTATGAATTTATTCATAAGTTCTTTATTTTTGCACTATGGAAAAGGAATATAAAGAATACAGTTATTTTGATGAAGATCCTAAAAAAGGATGGGGGTTTATTTTAGCATTGGCATCTCTGCTTTTATTTACTTTCATGGGAATCGGGCTTGATTTTGACGAGTATCTGCAACACGAAACCCTGAATATTCCTTCAGGATATTTTTATTTTATTTTCTCAATCGATATTTTAATGATTGCAGGAATTGTGCTCATGTTTTTTTACAGAAAAATAGGCATCATTCTTTTTCCTGGGATGCTCGTTTTGCACTTCTTTATGCACAATTATTACTTGTCTACGTTCTTATATTCAGACGTCACCAATCTTTTCCTTTTTACAGGCTTTGGAATGCTGGCTATTATTCCGAAGTGGAAGTTTTTTAGATAATTAATTTTAAAATATTTATTACAAAAAAAATCCACTGAATATTCGGTGGATTAATTATTTACAGTAAACTTTTTATCTTTTAACAACATTCTTATTCCATTTTAACGGAACAGTTGTTTTTTGTTGAAGAAAACGTTTTCTTACTTCATCTAAAGTTGCAGAAAAGCGATATTCCTGAGAATAGGGTGCTTTATCTGAGGAAACATAATGATTAAACGTAACGGTTTTTGAGCCGCTAATAGATACCCCTTCTCCATGAAAGATTGGGGTTACTAATTTTCCATTTTTGCTTCGGTCTTTATTTAAAAATAATATTCTGCTGTTTTTTGCTCCAATAAATCTTGTGTCGATGCCGCTTTCCATTTCGTACATTTCGCATTGGCTTCCAAACGGTCCATATTCGAAAACTTTATTTTCGCTCCCGACTTTTATCGCCGGATTGTATGATTTGGTCACTTTAAACGTATTTGGAGAAATAAAATAACCTTCTACTGCAGTATTTAATGTTGGATCAAAATTATCTAAAAGTTGATTAAATGGGGTATGAACCGGTGAACAAGCTTTTGCAGAATCAATTCCTGTTAAAATAAAGATGATTCCAAGTAGTAGGGTTAATAATTGTTTCATGTTTTTTTAGGTTTTATATTTAAAATTTTTATTCACTAAAAATAGAACAGCAATTACCAAACCAAGTATTTCGACATAATTACAATCTGTGGCTTCCAGTATATGCAAAACAAAAAACACGCCCGAAAGCGTGTTTTAAATATGATTTCAAAAAGAAATTTATTTATCTAAAATTCTTTTCACAGCTTCAATTACAGCTGCAGAATCGATTTTATATTTTTTCATTAATTCGGCAGGAGTTGCAGATTCTCCGAAAGTATCGTTTACTGCAACAAATTCTTGTCTTGTAGGTCTTTTTCTAGCCAACATTCCTGCTACTGATTCTCCTAAACCACCTAAATAGTTGTGCTCTTCTGCGGTAACAATTTTACCTGTTTTTTCAACAGATTTTAAGATAATTTCCTCGTCAAGAGGTTTAATTGTGTGGATGTTGATTACTTCACAAGAGATACCTTCTTTTTCAAGCTCTTCTGCCGCAACCAAAGATTCCCAAACCAAGTGACCTGTTGCAACAATCGTTACATCTGTTCCTTCTTGTAAAAGAATACCTTTTCCGATTTCGAAAGGCATATCTTCAGGAATAAAAACTGGAACTACCGGTCTTCCGAATCTTAAGTAAACAGGACCTTCAAAGTCAGCAATCGCTAGAGTAGCTGCTTTCGTTTGGTTGTAGTCACAAGTGTTGATGACGGTCATTCCCGGAAGCATTTTCATCATTCCAATATCTTCCAAAACCTGGTGTGTTGCACCGTCTTCACCCAAAGTAAGACCTGCGTGAGAAGCACAGATTTTTACGTTTTTATTTGAGTATGCAATCGATTGGCGAATCTGGTCATAAACTCTTGAAGTAGAGAAGTTAGCAAAAGTTCCTGTAAAAGGAATTTTTCCTGTAATGCTCAAACCTGCAGCCAATCCCATCATATTTGCTTCTGCAATACCAACTTGGTAAAATCTTTCAGGAGCTTTTTCGATGAATTTTTCCATTTTTAAAGAACCGATAAGGTCTGCACAAAGTGCTACAACATTAGGGTTTTTGTCAGCCAATTCAGCTAATCCTGCCCCAAATCCTGAACGTGTATCTTTTTTTTCTGTATATGTATATTTCATGTGAATTTCTAAGTTTATAAATTGATTAATGATGTTTGATAATTGATAAGCAAATAAATTTTAATTTTAAACCATTAAGATGAATTAATTTGTTAAGAAAAGATTAAGGTAATATCTAAAGATATTTTTAAGCGTTATGTTAAATTCAGATTTAACTGATTCTTAAAAAACCTTCAAAACTAAAATTTCTTAATGTTTAAATATTAATTATTACCAATTACTCATTACCTATAATTAGTAATCTGCTGGAGCTTCTAAGTACAATTGTTTGAAAGCTGTATCTAACTGCTCGTCGTTTGGAGCTTTACCATGCCAAGCGTGAGTTCCCATCATATAATCAACACCGTTACCCATAATGGTGTGAAGGATGATTGCCACTGGTTTTCCGTTTCCTGTTTCCGTTTTTGCTCTTTCAAGAATAGCAATTACGGCCTCAAGGTCGTTGCCGTTTTTCTCTTCCAAAACAATCCATCCGAAAGCTTCTAGTTTTGCATGAAGATTTCCCAATGAAAGTACATTTTCTGTACTTCCGTCAATCTGTTGTCCGTTATAATCGATTGTAGAGATCACATTATCTACTTTTTTAGCTGCAGCATACATCAAAGCTTCCCAAACCTGACCTTCCTGCAATTCTCCGTCACCGTGAAGGGTATACACCAAAGAATTGTCACCGTCTAATTTTTTACCCTGAGCAACACCAAGCGCTACAGAAAGTCCCTGACCTAAGGATCCTGAAGCAATTCTAATTCCTTCCAAACCTTCATGAGTGGTTGGGTGACCTTGTAGTCGTGAATTTAATTTTCTGAAAGTCTTCAATTCATCTACCGGAAAGAAACCAAATCTTGCCAAAGTAGAATAGAAAACCGGTGAAATATGTCCGTTTGAAAGGTAAAAATGATCTTCGTTCTTACCTTCCATGGTGAATGGTAACTTGTAGTTTAAAACTTTACCATAAAGTGCGGTGAAGTACTCTGTACAGCCTAAACTTCCACCAGGATGCCCTGAATTTACAGCATGAACCATTCTCAAAATGTCTCTTCTGATTTGTGTTGTAAGAGATTTCAGCTCTTCAATACTTTTACTCATATATTAGGATTTATTATTAGAATTGATACATGCGAATTTACGATTTTTTGTCGGCTTACGGAAATGGAAAAATCCGGAGTTTGAGTTCCGGATTTTGATATTTTTTAATTCTTTAAAGAGGAAATAGCTGCCCTGAAAAATTAAACCAACTTCAAATAATTCTTATTTTTCGCTAACCACAACCCAATAAACGTCAACAAACCATTTAAAATAATAAGTTCTACACCAATTCTGTAATCGGTGAAAGTGGTTACAGAATAATTAATCAAATAGGTAAGAACCGGTGCTAAAAGCGTCACCGCAAGAATTGAATATTTTTTTGAAATTTTAAATTTGGTAAAAATTCCGAATGCAAAAAGTCCTAGAAGCGGTCCGTACGTGTAGCCTGCAATTTCCATGATGAGGTAAACAATCGACTTGTCATTCATCGCTTTGAAAACCATAATTAAAATAAAGAAAACGACCGTAAACGTCAAATGGATTTTCATACGAAGATGTTTCTTTTGCTTTTCTGTTCTGGTTTTATCTTCATTTAAATTTAATAAATCTACACAGTAAGAACTCGTCACTGCTGTCAAAGCGCCATCTGCGGAAGGGAATAGAGCTGAAATCAATCCGATGATGAAAATGACAGAAATGGTCATCGGGAAATACCCATTCAATGATAAAGCCGGGAATAAATCGTCTCCCATAATGTTTTTCACATTTCCTGCAGCATCTTTAAATCCGAAAACATTAGAAACAACTTCTTTTCCTTCTACAATGCTTGTTACTTCAGAATATCCTGCGCCATTTTGCAAAGCAAAAAGATAAAGCAAACCACCTAAAAACAGGAAAGCCAAATTCACAAAAAGTAATGTTCCTGCGAAAGTCAGCATGTTTTTTTTGGAGTTTTTCAGATTATCGACAGAGATATTTTTCTGCATCATTTCCTGATCCAATCCGGTCATTGCGATGGTAATAAAGATTCCTCCCAAAATGGTTTTTAAGAAAAATGTCTTGGAATTCGGATCAAAATTGATAAAATGAGTGTAGTTTTTATGTTCTAATATCGTGTATGCTTCGCCAAAAGATAGATTTAAATTAGATAAAATATAGACGATACAAGCAATTAAGCTGATGATCATAAACGAAGTCTGCAAAGTATCTGTGATTACAATAGTTTTCACGCCACCTTCGAAAGTATATAAAAGAACCATTAAAAGAAGTACTAGAGCCGTTACCCAAAACGGAACGCCTAAACCTTCCAATAAAAATATCTGTAAAACATTGACAACTAAATATAATCTAGCTGTTGCACCGATCGCTCGTGAAACAATGAAGAATACCGAACCGATTTTATGAGCTTCAACATTGAATCTTCTGCCTAAGTACGTGTAAATCGAGGTCAGATTCATCTTGTAATAGAGTGGAAGAAGTACCGCCGCCACAATAAAATACCCGATGAAAAACCCAATCACCATCATGTAATATTCAAACCCCCCGAAAATATATTCGCTGCCGGTCATTTTCCCGACGGTTCCCGGAACGGAAATAAATGTTACACCACTTAAGCTGGTTCCGATCATTCCGAAGGCTACAAGCCACCATTTACTTTTTTTGTTGCCGATGAAAAATGATTGATTGTCAGAATTTCGGCTTGTAAAATACGAGATCACTAAAAGGCCTACGAAATAAACAAATACAAACAGCAAAAGAACAGTTCCTGGATTCATGCTAAGGTTTTAAATTTTAGCAAATATAGTTTTTTTTGTTTCTGTTGAAAAAGAAAAACCTTTCAGCGAGATTTCGTGAAAGGTTTTTAAGATTTTAATTCTGATCGTAATACTATAAAACGTCCCTCAAATCTTCATTTTTTTGAAAAGTAGCTTTCGCAAAAGGACAAAGCGGAATGATTTTTTTGCTGTTTTCTCTAGCAAATTCTACTGCTTTGATCAGCATTTCTTTTCCAACACCTTTTCCGTTGTAAGCATCGTTTACTTCGGTGTGATTGATGATGAATCTGTCTTCACCAGCCCAGGTATAGGTCATTAATCCTGCTCTGTTTCCATCAATTACAGCTTCAAAGCTTCCGTGTTTTTCGTCGTTGTTTTGTTTTACTTCTATCATATTATGAAAATTTGGTTTGAATTTCTATTTCGTTAAGTAATATTTTGTGTACAGGGCAAGCGTCTGCGATGGTATGAAGCCTTTTCAGTTGCTCATCGCTCAGATTGCTTCCTTCAAAACTAACATTTCTTTTAAAAACAGCCAATTTTGTCAGCGGAAAATTTTCCAGTTCTACTTCTACGTCGATTTTTTCAACGTCCCATTCTTTTCTGTCGATGTACATTCTTAAAGTCGCTGCAGTACAACTTGCCAAAGACGTTGCGAGAATTTCAAAAGGATTAAAACCTTTGTTTTGTCCGCCTTTATCAACGGGTTCGTCGGTAATCAGAGTGTTTTCACCTGCGATAACTTCTGTGTAATATTTTGTTTTGCCTAAACTTGCTTTTACGGTTACAGCCATTATTTTTCAGTATTTAATTCGTAGGTCAATGCACCCGAAGGACATTGATTGATTTGATTTTGTAGTTCATCAGAAGTTGCATTTTCTGCTTTTATCCAAGGTCGATCTTTAGGATTATAAACTTTTGGAAGCATTTTTACACAAACTCCTGCGTGAATACACTTCTTAGGTTGCCAGATTACATTAATGTTACCATTAGAATATTTATGTGTTTCCATGACTTACGATTTAGTTTGATTTTTAAAGTTTTCAATTTTATCATTAAGATCTTTCAGCATTTCAGGATTGATGATACCGCTTTCCAAATCAAAATTTTCATAAAATTTAGGTAATGAGAAAGTTTCTTTCACATCTGCCGCAAATTGCGGGAAGAAAGTTTTTGCTGTATTCATTACGTTTCCGCCACCGTAACCACCGGGTGAAGTGCTCATTAAAAGCATCGGTTTATTCTGGAAAACTTTCACATTAATTCTTGATGCCCAATCGAAAACATTCTTAAAAGCTGCCGAATAAGAGCGGTTGTGTTCTGCCAAAGAACAGATAATCACATCGCAATCTTCAATCTGCTTCAAAAAGTTATGTGCTTCAGCAGGAAAACCTTTCTTTTCGCGGTCAACGGAAAAAACGGGCATATCAAAATTATTAAGGTCTATTAGATTAATTTCGTTTTCTTCAAAGCTTTTCAGAACAAATTTTACCAGTTCTCTGTTGATGGATGTGGAAGATGTGCTTCCTGCAAATGCTAATATTTTCATGTTTATTTATTGTTAAATTATCAAAAAGTATAATCCTGAATTGATTATTTTTTCACTGAATCTTCTTTTACCTTTTCCAAATAATCGTTTTCTAGATTTTTGAGCCTTTTAAAATAATTTTCTTTATCCATAAACAATTTTGGATTGTAAGGATCTCCTTCTTTTCGTTTCTTATGAAGGTCAAACTGGCTTGCGTGTGAGGCTACCCATAGATTAAAATCTATTTTTTTCATGTCTTCAAAAGTCTGTGCATAATCTTTTTGAATGGTAGGGTAGTTCTTTACATCCGAAAATTTATGGTCAATAATAATCGAAGGGAAATTGGCAATCAAAACTTTGTAAATTTTGTTTCCATCTTTGGTTTCAAGCAAAAAACTGCATGATCCTTTTGTGTGACCCGGATGGTGAAGCAATGTTAACACTGTATTTCCTAATTTTATTTTAGCCTTATTCTTTAAAAGAAAATCAGGATTTACAGGTTCGAAAGTGACCCCGTATTTTCCCATTTCATGGTCAGATTTCCCGCCACTTTTGAGCTCTGTTGCATCTTTTTCGTCCACATAAAGTTTTGCGCCGGTTTCTTTTTTTATCTGAGCCATTGCACCCATATGATCAAAATGAGCCTGTGTTAAGGTCAGGATTTTAATATCTTTATATTTAAAACCGAGCTTTTCGATATTTCTTTTAATAGTAGTATAAGAATCTGCCAAACCTGTGTTGATAAGAATACTGCCTTTATTGGTCACAATAAAGTAAGAGGCAAGATCGGAAGTTCCTACATAATACAAATTACCTGCAATTTTGAAAGGTTCATAGTCTTTTGACCATTCTGCCGGATTGTTTTTAGGCTCAGTTACAGTTGTTTGTGCAATCCCTAAAAAAGATGCGCAAAATAAGAATAAAACTACAAGGTTTTTCATTTATAAAAGATTGGTCTAAATATTAAAATTAGGTTTATTTTCTGTTCAAAATTGCTTTTGGCAACGGAACATATTCTTTGTCATCTCCCGGAACTAAAGGGAAAGCTTCATGATTCTGGTCATTCCAGTCTACTTTTGCTTTGTCTATGACTTCTTTGTCTGAATTGACAAAATTCCAGAAAATGAAACGTTCTTCATCAAAAGGTTCGCCTCCAAAAAGATAAACCGTAGCATTTTCGCTCATTTCAAACTCGCAAAGTTTGGTGTTTTTGGCAATCAATAATTGTTTTGAACCGTAAGAATTATCTTCAATATTGACTGTTCCGTCTAAAACATACATTGCAGCTTCTCCGTAAAGATCTTGTCCGATACTGATTTTCTGTGCAGTCTTGGTTTTAATTTCAATAAAGAATAATTTACTGTGAACAGGAACCGGAGATGTTTTTCCGAAAGCTTCACCTGCAATTAATTTATACTGAACTTCATCTTCTTCCCAAACCGGAAGTTCATGGGCTTCGATGTGATGAAAAGTAGGTTCACTTTGTTCCAAATGTTTCGGAAGACCTACCCAAATCTGAAATCCGTGAAGTTTTTTATCTGTAGTTCTTAGATATTCGGGAGTTCTTTCTGAGTGTACAACGCCTTTTCCAGCGGTCATCCAGTTTACGGCACCCGGTTTTATTTCAAGTGCGCTTCCTATGCTGTCTCTGTGAAAAATTGATCCTTCAAGCAGATAAGTTAATGTAGAAAGTCCGATATGCGGATGTGCAGCAACATCAAGATTCTGATAATCTTTCAGTTCGGCAGGTCCCATGTGATCGATAAAAACGAAAGGTCCCACTGCTCTTTTTTCGCGGAAAGGCAATAATCTTCCGACTAAAAAATTTCCTATATCTGCTGATTTTTCTTCTATGATAAGTCCGATATTTGACATAATGATTGTGATTTTAGTTTTTTGTGTAAAGCTAATTTAATTAAAAATTTCTACTATTTACAGTACTTTAAGTAAAATTAAAGTTTATCGTAGCTTTCAAATCTTTCGTCAACAATACGTTTCCACTCCGGATGTTTTCTGATAAAGGCGAAAACGTACGGACAGAAGGGAAGTAGTTTTTTACCGCTCTCTTCAATGTAAATCAACGTTTTTTCAACTACGGCTGCAGCGGCTCCGGTTCCTGCTAATTCGGGTGCTGCTTCAGTGTGGATTAAAGCAATCTGATGACTGGTTTCTTTGTAATCAATAAACGCAAAATGACCATTTAATTCAATTTCAAATCTCTTTTTTTCTTCGTTTTTTACTAATGGAATGTTTTCAAATTCTGGTTTCATGATGCTTATATTTTTTAAGTTGTGAGTTTATTTTTAATTTTTGTCATTCTGAACGAAGCAAAGCGTAGTGAAGAATCTTATTTTAAAGAGATTCTTCCTTCGTCAGAATGACAAATAATGTAATTAATAATTGAAAATTAATCTTCCAAATATCCAAATTTTCCTGTATTGAAATCTTCAAAAGCCTGTAAAATTTCTTCTCTTGAATTCATTACAAAAGGACCGTGTGGAAAAATAGGTTCATTAATGGGTTCTCCGCTAATGATTAATATAATTGAATCTTCGGTTGCTTCGATGGTAAAGCTTTCGCCTTCATTTTTGAACAAAACAAAATTATTGGTGGGTGCTTTTTCTTCACCATTTACAATGATATTTCCTTCAATAACTAAAGCCGCCGTGTTGAAATTGGCTGGAAAATTAAATTCTGCCTTTCCGCCTGATTTTAATTTAGCATTCATCAAATTGATGGGCGTGAAGGTAAATGCAGGACCTTTATTTTCATTGTATTCTCCTGCAATTATTTCTATAAAACCATTGTCGTCTAGATCTACTTTTTTCATTTCTGAATTTGAAATAGCCTGATATTTTGGTTTGCTCATTTTATCTTTTGCAGGAAGATTTACCCAAAGCTGAACCATCTGGAAAATTCCACCTTGCTTTGACCATTCTTTTTCGTGATACTCTTTATGAAGAACGCCGCTTGCTGCAGTCATCCACTGTACGTCGCCTTCGCCAATGATTCCGCCACCACCTGCACTATCGTGATGTTCTACTTTTCCCTGATAAGCAATTGTTACAGTTTCAAAACCTCTGTGTGGGTGAACGCCGACACCTTTTGGAGTTTCGGAAGGATTAAAATGAAATTTAGAATTATAGTCGAGCATGATGAACGGATCCATTCTTTTCATATCCAGCTTTTGAGCGCTCGGAATAAAATTATGCACCCTAAAACCATCACCTACGAAATGTGCAGCCTTTGGTGGAATTACGATTTCTACTTTTTTAGTTGTCATAATATGTTTGTTTTAATTTTAAACAAATTTAGGACAGTAAGAAGAGAATTACATTGATGTGTGGTAAGTAGTGATTTTTGGGTCGGAATGCTTGAGGGGATGAGAGTTTTTATGTTTGGGTATTTATTCTGCAGATTTCATATTTCTTCCGTCTGATACGTGAAGTCTCCTGAAAACTAAGCTTGATAAAATCGTTAAAATTCCCACCGTTAAAAAGGTATAACGAAATGCGTTGTGGGTTTCGTGCTGAATAAGTTCAGGGCTGTTTTCGTAAATTTTTAAAACAATCAAACCAAATGCAATCCCGAAACCGATAGCTAATTGCTGATTAACTGAAATCAGAGAATTTCCGCTGCTGGTTTGGAAGTTTCGTAAATCTGCGATTGAAATCGTATTCATCGATGTAAACTGTATCGAATTGAAAAATCCTAAAATGGCAATCACCGGCACAAACCAAAAAATGGAATCGTGAATATTTGGAATCGCTAAACAACAGATTAAAGTTCCAATCACGAAAGTATTGACCATTAAAGTTCTTTTATACCCGTATTTATTTAAAATTCTGATGACAGAAGATTTTCCAAACATTGCGGTTAAAGCCATCGGAGCAATAATCCATCCTGACATAACAGCAGATTGACCGTAAGCAATCTGAATCATCAAAGGAAGCAATAGCGGAACGGAGCTGATGCCTAATCTTGTGGCAAGATTTCCGATAATTCCTACACGGAAAGTACGAACTTGAAATAAATTTAAAGGAAAAATAGGATTGTTGCCTCTTTTAGCATGTCGATAATAATAGAAAAGAAATAAAAATCCTAAGATGAAAACCAATAAAACCGGCGTTATATTCTGCATATCCCCAAATAATTCAAGTGAAATCGAAAGTAGAAGAGAGGCTGCTGCGAAAATCATAAAACCTTTTAAATCAAAATCGGTTTCTCTTGAATTGTAATTCGGCATATATTTTAAACCTAAAACAATTCCTAAAACACCAATCGGAATATTAATGAGGAAAATCCAATGCCATGAAAGGTAATCTACTATATAGCCTCCGACCAAAGGTCCTAAAACAGGACCAATTAATGCGGGAACAATTGCGAAATTCATGGCTTTCAGCAATTCGTTTCTGTTGAAAGTTTTAATTAAAGCTAATTTTCCCACAGGAGTCATCAAACTGCCACCCACTCCCTGAATAACTCTTGAGATAACCAAATGCGTAAGATTCTGCGAAAGAGCACAAAATACCGAACCTAAACTGAAAAGTACCAATGCAAAAATAAAAACCCTTCTCGTTCCGAAACGGTCTGCCAGAAATCCGCTAGCCGGCATGAAAACAGCTAATGTCAAAACATAACTGATGATCGCATTCTGCATATTCAAAGGAGACTCGTTTAAATCTCTTGCAATTGAAGGCAGGGAAGTGTTTAAAATGGTAGAATCGAGCATCTGCATGAAAATGGCAGTCGCTAAGATTAGTGGAAGAACTTTTTTTACGGTCTGGCGTGGAGATGTAGTTGTCGGCATAAGCAAGAAATGATTTTAAAAGCAATTTTAAAACCATTTTGTAACATTAAAAAAGTCCTGCGAGAAATCACAGGACTTTTGGGTTTATTTTTTAGGCTTTTCTACTCCTATCCACGCTTCACCTTCTCTTTTAACTTGGCTTAGTGTGAAAGTTTCAAAATCATCTGTTTTGTATTCGATGTTGTCTACGTTTTGCTCAAATGGCATGATGTAGAAGAAATCTTTGTCTGTTTTATCAGCTTTGCTTCCTTTTTTTACAGTCGGCATATATTTTCTGTTGAATTTGTACTTTGGTAAATACTGTTTCAAAGAAGCATAGAACTTTTTGTCTTCTTTTTCATTAGGAACAATGTCTACAATTTTAAATTCGTCTTTTTTCTTGTCAACCCAAAGATAATAGATGGTTTCTTCCATCGTCTTTTTGTTTAATGAAGCAAAACCGAAAAATTCTTTTGGTACCAATTCTTTGATTTTTTCCGCATCCACTTTAGTGAAATATTCACCTTGAGAAGGGTCAACATACGTCTCCAAATTGAGCAATAAAACTTGATTGTTTTGGAAGTTTTTGTTTTTGAAATACTGATCTAATGATAATTCTGCTGTTTTTCTTAGCTCCTTGCCTCTGTCATCCAATTTCTTTGTTGGGTTTTGAGGATTTACCTTTTTCACAAAGTTATAAAGAACTACAGGCTTGATATCCGCAAGGTGAGGGAAGGTTTTCAGCTGTTCAGCTTTTACCAACCAGTAATATTGCTGATAGTAATCATCTTTATCAACAGGTTTTACACTTTTATAGGTAAGAGCCAGTTTTTTAGAATTAAGATATTTTCCATATTTACCTTGTCCAAAAGCGAAGCTTACAGATAGTAAAGCAAATAAAATAGTAATGTTTCTTTTCATTTTACAGCAAAGATTTTTTGATTTTTCAAATATAATTATTTATTAGATAATAAGTTTAATACTTAGTTAAATTATGCAAATATTATTGATTTTATTCAAGAAAAAATCCTGTACGAATACAGGATTGATAAATTTATTGATTTTAATAAGAGGTTTCGTGTACTTTCACTGCTCTTCCGCTTGGGTCGTTCATTTTTTTAAATGCTTCATCCCATTCTAAAGCAATCGGAGTTGAACAAGCTACTGATGGTACTGACGGAACAGTCGCCGCTGCCGTTTCGCTTGGAAAATGCTCTTCGAAAATTGTTCGGTAGCGGTATTCTTCTTTATTTTGAGGAGTATTTAATGGAAATCTGAATTTTGCATTCGCCATCATTTCATCAGTTACATGTTTTTCTGCAATCTCTTTCAAGGTGTCAATCCATGAATATCCTACGCCGTCTGAGAATTGTTCTTTTTGTCTCCACGCAATAGATTCAGGCAAAAGATCTTCAAAAGCTTTTCTCAAAACCCATTTTTCGATTTTTCCTTCTTCTTTGTTAATCATCTTATCCTGAGGATTTACGTTCATCGCAATGTCCATAAATTCTTTATCCAAAAACGGAACTCTGCCTTCAATTCCCCAGCTCATCAGGGCTTTATTGGCTCTCAAACAATCATACAGGTGAAGTTTCCCTAATTTTCTTACCGTTTCATCATGGAATTCTTTAGCATTCGGAGCTTTGTGGAAATACAGATATCCACCAAACAATTCATCTGCACCTTCACCGGAAAGAACCATTTTAATTCCCATCGATTTAATCACTCTTGCCAAAAGATACATCGGCGTTGAAGCTCTGATGGTTGTCACATCATAAGTTTCCAAATGATAAATCACATCCCGAATGGCATCTAAACCTTCCTGAACGGTAAAATTAACTTCATGGTGAACAGATCCGATATGTTCAGCAGCTTTTTTCGCCGCTGCTAAATCCGGAGAACCGACCAATCCGACTGCAAAACTGTGTAATCTCGGGTACCACGCTTCTTGAGTGTCCCCACTTTCAACTCTCTGTCTTGCGTATTTTGCAGTAACTGCAGAAATGATGGATGAATCTAAACCTCCAGAAAGTAAAACTCCATAAGGTACATCGCTCATCAACTGTCTGTGAACTGCATCTTCCAATCCTTTTCTGATTGCCTGAATATCTGTAACGTTATCTTTTACAGCATCAAAATCTTCCCAATCTCTCTTGTACCATTGCTGAGATTCGCTTCCTTCAACGCTGTACACATAATGTCCCGGAAGAAAGGTATCGATTTTTTTACAAACGCCTTCCAAAGCTTTCAGTTCAGAAGCGATGTAATAGTTTCCGTTTTTGTCCCAACCTTGATAGAGCGGGCAGATTCCCATGTGGTCACGGGCAATCAGATAGATGTTTTTTTCAATATCGTACAATGCAAAAGCAAAAATTCCGTTAAGTTTTTCGATAAAATCTTTTCCGTATTTTTCATACAATGCCAGAATTACTTCGCAGTCAGATTGAGTTTGAAACTCGTAGTCTGGAAATTCTTGTTTAAGTTCTCTATGATTGTAAATTTCACCATTTACAGCTAAAACCAGTTTGCCGTCTTTAGAAAACAAAGGCTGCTTTCCTGAAGTTGGGTCAACAATAGCTAATCTTTCATGAGAAAATAAAACTTTCTCATTTTGAAAAACACCGCTCCAGTCTGGACCTCGATGACGAATTTTTTTAGACATTTCCAAGACCTGAGGCCTTAATATTTCAGTTGGCTGTTTGGCGTCAAACAAGCATACAATTCCACACATGTTATTTTTATTTAGAAGCGAAATTAAGAATAGTATATAAATTTTAAAACAAAAGTTTACATAAAGTTAATATTTTTAATTAATTAAATGATTTTATTTTAAAAATTAATTTTTAAGACTGGATTTGTCTGTCTGAACTTGATTTTTTTCTGTGAGATAATGAAGAATTATTTTTAAGTCAAAAAAAGTTATAAAATCTTGATGTATGATAATTAATTATTCAATTATTTTCCATTACTTTGTGGCTCGAAATAATTTTTTTTCATCATTTGTGTTTTTACCTCCTTGTAATAATATTGCAAGGAGGTTTTGTTTTTACTCAACTCCTAATAAAGCACCCGAAATATTCCATGCGCTGAAACTTGTTCCTTCGGGTTCTCCCTGAGAAATTTTCACCTGAATAGTGTGTTTTCCAGCTTTTAAATTTCCAAGCTGAATGTAGTTAGGATTGGTAATCGTTCCCGGACACCAATTTGATCGGCTGAGGTCTGAAGAAGAAAGTCCGTCAGGAAAATTTCCCGAAGCAGGATTGTACAAACGATAAGATCCACAATCTGTTCTCCATGGGAAAAATGAGAAAGTCATTTTTCCATCTAAATAAATAGAATTGGTTTTAGGAATAAATTCGTCGCCATTTTCCCAGCCGCCGTGACCTGTTGTGATGTATCTTAATTGCGCATCTTTTAAATCTTTTTCCAAAGTAAATTCTACAAATAAACCTTTGTCATTATTAAACATCGTCGCATAATTCTGTCCCGCCATTTCCATAATATTGGTCGTGTTAAAAAGCGGAATTACTTTGTTGTTTTTGTTGACCATCTGATCACTTTTGTGAATGGTAATGTCTAAACTTACTTTGTGACCGCCTTTATCGTAATTTCCGATGAAAGTTCCTACCCAGATTTCTTTTTCAGAAAGAGCAGGTTTCAGTTCAGTAATGTCCTGTCGAAACGGACTAATCGTTTGCCACGTTTTATCTTTTAATTCTAAATTATTAAACTTATTGATTCCGAAAGCGGTAAAAAATCTCATCAGTTCGACAGTTGGCTGATAATTTTCGTTTGAAATGATCCCAAAATACTGTTTCCCGTTTCCGTTTTCATATACAGGAAGTGTTTTTACTCCTTTTTCCAATCCGTCAAAAAAAGATTGCGATTTATCTTCCGGAATAAAAAATACGGTTCCTGTTCTGTCGTAAGCATCACCGTTGGATTGCTGTTTTAATTCTGCAAAAATATTTTCACCCTGAGAAATTTTTGGAAGTTTGATTTTCTTTAAAATAATCGTTCCATTAGCAAATCTTTTAATGTTTTCATCTGATTTTGACTGATCTGAGAAATTGATAATTTCATTTTCAAAAACCTTCAATGTGGTAAATCTGCTTTTCCAGAGTAAATCTTTGTAGCTTAAAAGGTCTGTCGTAGTAATAGGTTTATTGATTATATTTTCAATTCCTGATTTTTTGATTTTTTTCAGAGAAGTTGCAGTCGTTGCAGAGTTTCCGTTTCGTTCGATTTCTAAAACTAAACCTAAATTTTGTCCAAGACTTGAAGGTCCTCCTTTTAGTTTCAGATCATTCGTGTACCAAACTTCAATCGTATTTGAATTGATTTTGATAACTGCCTGTTTACAGTTATAGCCTAAAATTTTCTTGGTTTTATCTGTGAATTCAAAACTTTGCTTGGCAATTGACTGTGAATCAGAAGTAGAAATTATATCTCCAGGCTTTAAAAATCCGTAAGATACAATCGTATTAGAAGGTTTTTCAATTTTGTTAATTTCAAAAGGATAGTCGTTTTTCTGTTCCTTAGTTTTAGAGTTTAAAATATAATTTTCATTTTCGCTGACCCAAACGATTGTAGGATTTTGGTTAGGCTGAACTTTTCCGTTGTAAGAACTTTCATATTGAATTTCGTAAGTCTGGGCGAAATTTAAAACAGATAGGAAGAATGTGAGAAAACTGAGTAATATTGGTCTGATCATGATGTCTTGATGGTTTTTACAAAGATAATATTTGATTTAGATAATAAAAAAACTACTCCAAAAAATAGAGTAGTTTATATATTGTATTTTAAATAATTTTACGCCAATCTTTCGATCAAAGCCATATAGAATCCGTCGTAGCCTTGGCTAGGCATTATTTTTTCGTCCTTGATTAATTTGTAATCAGGATTGTTTTTCAAAAATTCAGCAACTTGTTCGTTGTTTTCTGAAGGAAGAATAGAGCATGTAGCATACACCATTTTTCCGCCTTTTTTAAGGATTTTAGAATAATCCTGAATGATTTGCTGCTGTTCTTTCTTAATTCTGTCAATGAAAGCCTGATCAATTTTCCACTTGCTGTCCGGGTTTCTTTTTAAAACTCCCAAACCAGAACAAGGTGCATCAATCAACAATCTGTCGGCAGTTTCGTGAAGACGTTTGATCACTTTGTTGTCAGAAATCATACGGGTTTCGATGTTGTGAGCTCCGGCTCTTTTTGCACGACGCTTCAATTCAGCTAATTTCCATTCGTAAATATCTAGAGCGATGATCTGTCCTTTATTGCCCATCAATGCGGCTAAGTGAAGGGTTTTTCCGCCTGCTCCGGCGCAAACGTCAACCACTCTCTGACCTTCTTTTACATCAAGAAAATATCCGATTTTTTGAGACGTTGCATCCTGAACTTCAAACAATCCGTCTTTGAAAGCAGTGGTAAGAAAAACGTTCTTTTTTTCTTCTAATTGTACTGCATCGGGATAGTTTTTTACCGTGTAAGCCACTACATTTTCAACTGCAAGATCTGAAATCAATTCTTTTGCTGAAGTTTTCAATGAATTTGCTCTTAAAACGGTAGGTGCTTGTTCGTTCAAAGCTTTCATCTCTTTTTCCCAAATTGGACCTAATTCTTTTTCCAAAGTTTCAGCCAACCATTCAGGAATTGAATATTCGATAGACTTTGTAGGAACGGTACCTTTTTTTAGTTTGGTTGTGATGTCAGCGATTTTGATACCTTCAAATTCTTCAAATCTTTTGTAATTGGTTTTACTATAAAGACAGTAAGCAACAATTAATTTATAAACATTGTTAGGTTTTACACTTTCACCCATGTAATATTCAAGGCGTCTTTTCCAACGGATGATGTTGTAGAAAATCTCAGAAACAACTGCTCTGTCTTGGCTTCCCCACTTTCTGTGAGCCTTTAAAAGTCTTTCGATTACTTTATCGGCGTATTTATTTTTCTCAAAAAAGTTTCTTGTAAAGCATCGTGAATTCCGATGGCCAAGTTTCTGTGTATTAATTCCATTATTGCAGTATGCTGTTTGAACTTGCAAAAATACGAATTTAAGTTGAGAGTTAGGAGTTTATAGATATGAGTTATATTAGTGTGGATTTTTGAATTTAATTTCAGGATTCATTCAATTCATCTTTTATAAAATGAAATTCTTTTTACTTAAATTTCAATTTGAAACTTGTAATTCAAAAAAATTACCTTTGCAAAAATTTAAAAATATGAGTGACGTAGTTATTTGCCCGAAATGTAGTTCGGAGTTTACTTATGAGCAGGATGATTTGATGGTTTGCTCTCAGTGTTTTTACGAATGGAATCCTAAAGAAACGGCTGTAGAAAATGACAATTCAGGAAAAATTTTAGACGCTAATGGCAATGAGTTGCAAGACGGAGATTCTGTGGTAGTTGTAAAAGATTTGCCGGTAAAAGGTGCTCCGAAACCAGTAAAAGCAGGAACTAAAGTGAAGAATATCCGTTTAAGACCAGACAGCGACCATAATATTGATTGTAAGATTGATGGTTTTGGTTCGATGGCTTTGAAATCTGAATTTGTGAAAAAGGCTTAAGAATATTTCTTTTATAATATATAATGCGTTCTGATTTGGACGCATTTTTTTGCATAAAAAAAGGAGAAGATTGGACAGTGTAAACTTCCAAGACTTCATTGCAGGAGAAAGCTAATTTCAGTCTATTTGGCGGAAGAAAATTGAACCAAAAGTTTCCTTATGTTGTTGCTGATTCAAATGTATTAATAATATTGAAAATCAGATAGATAAATTTGTTTAATTTATCCACAAACTAACATTAAGGGTGCTAAAAAAGTGTTAATTATTTAAATGAAATTTTCAGAGAACCGTTGATTTTTTCGTTGGTCTGGATAATGAGTTCTTTATTTTTTGAAATAATTTTATTCCAGTAATGATTTCCGGCGAATCTGCTTTCTATAACTTCTGTATCAAAACCATTTTCTGAAATTTGTATCTGTTGAGGATAATACGCAAAATTTGAAATTCCAAAATCGTTCATTTCAAATTCTGTAAAAATGTTGACTTCTCCGAAAAGTTTCGCAACGTAAGTGTTATAAGGGTTTTTGTAGGTTTCTTCCGGATGGTCACTCTGTATGAGTCGACCATTTTCCAAAATAACAATCTGGTCAAGCCACGGAATAATGTCCTGCAATTCGTGAGTAGAAATAATTAGCGAAATATTTTTTTCTTTTACATATCTGAAAAGCTTTTCGCGAAGTTCAATTTTTCTTGCATAATCGAGATGACTGAATGGTTCGTCTAGTAAAAGTAATTTAGGTAAAACTGAAAGTGCTCTTGCGATGGCAACCCTTTGTTGTTGTCCGCCACTTAAATTTTTAGGTAACACATTGGCATATTCTACCAATCCTACAACCTCTAAAAGTTCATAGACCGTTTCTTTTTTTTTGCTAAATTGATATTAGAAAGAAACTTCCCCACATTATCAGCCACGGTCGCATAGGGCATCAAGTCAAAATTCTGCGCTACAAACTTCATTTCAGCTTCTCCGGGAACGAGATTTCCTTTTGGACCCATCAATTTTGTGCCTTCAAATATAATTTCTCCTTGCTCCCAATTGAGAAGTCCATAAATAAGACTTAATAATGTAGATTTTCCGCAACCGCTTTCGCCTGCCAACGCAATTATTTTTCCTTCCCCTAATTTTAGGTTAAAGTTTTGGAACAGAGGCTTTTCTGAAGTATGCGAAAAATATAAATTGTTTATCACTAATAGCATTAGGCAAAAATACGGTTTTTAGAAAACACTAGCATATTTTTAGTAATTTTGCAGTGACTTAAAATTTATAATCATGCATAGAAAATTATTCTCCTTGGCAGTTCCCGCGATTTTTGCATCAGCCGTTTTTGTTTCATGTCAGAAGGAAAAACCTGTGACAAGTGAAGGGACTGAAGTTACGACAACAAAAGATGGTAATCAATATGTGCTAGATACTTTGAATAGTAGGGTAGAGTGGAAGGGTTATAAGGTTTTTAAATCTGAAAATACCAGTCATTTCGGGACGATTACTTTTGAAAGTGGTGACGTTACGGTAAAAGATGGAAAACTTGAAAGCGGAAAATTCGTAGCAGATATGAATTCTCTGACTTCTGTTGATTTAAAAGATGATGCAGAACAATTAAATAAATTAAATAGTCATTTGAAGAGCGGAGATTTTTTCGAAACAGAAAAATTCCCAACATCTTCTTACGAAATAACTAAAGTAACTCCGTCTGCAGAAGGTGATTACAATACGCTTTTAGATGGTAATTTAACGATAAAAGGTATTTCTAAACCTGTTCAGTTTAAAGCAAATGTTTCGATAAACGAAGGTGTTGTAAGCATTGCGACAGAGCCGAAGGATATTATGAGGGAAGAATTTGGGGTGAAATTTCAAAGTCCTGCTGAGAATGGCGTGATTAAAGATGAGGTAAGCCTTCAGATTAATGTGAAAGCCTTAGAAAAGAAATAATTATTTAATACTAAATAAACCAAATAAAACTGTCTCTGTAAAAAGACAGTTTTTTTATGATAAATTCAAAACTTTTTTAATTGGAAAACCTTATTTTTGCAGATACATTTTTGAAAGGGTTAAAACAATGACAGAAAAGATAGAAGAATTACTAATCGAAGTAAACGGCTTCAGCGCAACATCCAAAGATGAGATTGAGAACTTCAGAATCAAGTATAATGGTAAAAAGGAGTTTTAAATGATTTTTATGAATCATTAAAAACAATTCCGAATGACCAGAAAAAAGATTTTGGACAAAAAATCAATTCTTTGAAGCAAGCTGTGGCTGCCAAGTTGGAAGATTTTAAAGCATCTTCTGAGTCTTCTATAATTCTCGAAAAAGAAGACCTTACAAGACCTGCTTTTCCTTTAGAATTGGGTTCAAGACATCCGATTAATATCGTTAAGAACAGAATTATCGATATTTTTAAATCGATCGGTTTTGCTGTAGCAGACGGACCTGAAATTGAAGACGACTGGCACAACTTCACGGCATTAAACTTACCAGAATATCATCCGGCGAGAGATATGCAGGATACTTTTTTCATCGAGCAGAATCCTGATATTTTGTTGAGAACGCATACATCATCGGTTCAGATTCGTTACATGGAAGAAAATCAGCCGCCGATCAGAATATTATCTCCGGGAAGAGTGTTTAGAAATGAGGCAGTTTCTTCACGTTCGCATTGTATTTTCCATCAAATTGAAGGTTTATATATTGATGAGAAAGTGAGTTTTGCAGATTTAAAACAAACGATTCAGTTTTTTACTACAGAACTTTTCGGTAAGTCAAAAATCAGAATGAGACCTTCGTATTTTCCTTTTACAGAGCCAAGTGCAGAGATTGATGTGTATTGGGGATTAAACTCTGAAACAGATTACAGAATCACAAAAGGAACGGGGTGGTTAGAAATTATGGGTTGCGGAATGGTAGATCCTGCAGTTTTGAAAAACGTAAATATCGATTCTGAAAAATATTCCGGTTATGCTTTCGGAATGGGTATTGAAAGAATTACAATGCTTCTTTACCAAATGAGCGACATCAGGATGTTCTTCGAAAACGACATTAGAACACTAGAACAATTTAAGTCATTATAATCAATTTATAATTAAAATAAATTCAAATCCTGTAAATTAAGTTTTTACAGGATTTTTTATTAAATTTATACGATAATTACACACGAGAATGATTAGAAAATCAATGAGTTTCAGATTGAGAAAAGTTGTGCAATATTCTCTTATTTTTTGCATTTTGCTAATACAGTGTATCATAGCTGGATTTTTTTATAACGAATTTATCAATAGAAAAAACTTGACTTTTATTGAAAATCAGTTAAAGGAAGTTCACGTATTGGAGAATTTGACCGACGACTCCAGAAAAGAATTGATCAATGCTCAGGATTTTTTCCAGAAATATGTGATGAGTGAGGATAAGCAGTTTTTGGAATCTTACTTCAACTCTGTCAACAAGCTTACCAAAAATTTAGACAGCATCAATCATTTCAAATATCAGAATCCACGATTAAAAAACATTTTAGCATCACATCAAAAAGAGGCTGGCAAAACAAAAAATTTGAAAAAGCTTGTAGATTCTACTTACAAATTTTCTACTAGTTCTAATACTAGAATCCCTGATGAGTTACCAAAACTTACGAAATATAAATTTGATTACAATTTTGATAAATTTGAGGTGCAAACAAAAACGTACTCAGATACTGTAAAAAAGAAGGGGCTCTTTGGTCGTTTGGGAGATGCCATTGCCGGAAAAGAAAATGTACGAAAAGACAGTGTGGTGGTGACAGTGAAAGGTGGAAAAATTTTAGATGTTCCCACAGTGAAAAATGAGTTTGATAGTATTGTAAATTCCATCAATAATCATTATACAAAAGAGGTGCAGATGATTCGTGTGAAGATGGGCAAAAATAAAGATAAGAGCAAAATTGAAAGCAATAAATTCTTTTCTACGTTCAACTCTCTATTGGTCTACAGCAATGAGTTGATGAATATTTATGAGTTTGCTGTGAAAGATTCTAAAGCAGATTTAGAAAAAGAATATGCCCACCAAAATTCTGAAAGCAACAAAATCAGAAAATATCTGGTATTGGGATTAATGGTTTTGATGTTCATCGTCTCCATCTTAATCATGTATTTTACAAGAATTGCTTTTATATATGAAAGAAAATTGAATGCTGCCAATAAACAAATCAGTGAAAACCTGAATTTTAAAAACAGGATTTTAGGGATGCTCAGTCATGAATTGAGATCTCCTTTGAAAATTATTGGAATTTTCATCAACAGAATCAATAAAAAAACAACTGACGAAAGCATTAAAGAATATTTAAAGTCAATAAGCTTTACCAATAACACTTTACTGATGCAGGCCAATCAGATTTTAGAATATACCAAAAATCAGCACGTTGAAAATAAACTGATTCCTGTTGTTTTTAATCTTAAAAATGAAATTACATCAATCTTAACTTCGATTGAACCTTATATAGAAACCAGAAATAATAAGTTTATTGTTCAGGAAAATATTGATCCGAATATTGTCGTTTTTTCTGATAATACTAAAATCAATCAGGTTTTTATGAATATTCTGGGGAATGCCAATAAGTTTACAGAGAACGGGCAAATCAGTGTTGATACTTCCGCAGAAAAAACAGATGAAAAAACAGTTACTTTAACCACAAAGATAAGCGACACTGGCGCAGGAATTTCAAAATCTGATTTAGAAAAAATATTTGAACCTTATTATCAAGGTGTATTGTCTAATGAGGTAGAAAACCTCGGAGCAGGTTTGGGACTGAGTTTATGTAAAGAAATTGTAGAATTGTATGATGGAAATATTTCTGTAACCAGCGAGCAAAATGAAGGAACGACGGTGTCTTTTGTTATTAATTTAAAACTGAATCAATGAGTCAACCAGATCGAGAGCCAATCACTTTTTTGCTTGCAGACGATCATAGCCTGATTAGGCAGGGGCTTTTGTTTGTGATAGAAGATATTTCACCAGACAGCAAGATTTTTCAGGCATCTAATCTTCAGCAGGCTTTGGAATCGGTAAAAAATAATGAAATTGATATCGCAATCATCGATGCTCATTTTCCTGATGGAAACAGTCTTACTATTTTACCAGAGATAAAAAAGATAAGACCAGAAATTAAGATTCTGATTTTTACAGGAATTGACGAAAGCACGCAGTCATTAAAATACATCAACGCAGGTGCTAATGGGTTTCTTGGCAAAATGAGTGAAGAGGATGAGATAGAAAATGCGTTGCAAAAAATGTTGCAGTACGGGGAATATATTTCTCCGGTAACGCAAAGTTTATTGTTGAATTCTTTGCGCAATCCAAAAGGAGCAAACCCATTGTCACGCTTAACGGAAAGAGAATTTCAGATTGCAGAATTGTATGCCGAAGGTTTTGGCAATCTTGAAATTGCTAATAAATTAGATGTAAAACAAAATACCATCAGCACCATCAAAAAGAGAATTTTTGAAAAGCTGGAAATTGAAAATATTGTTGAGCTTATTGAATTGATCAAAAATAAATGATAATTTTTAAGATTTCACTTACTACTTGCCACTCATTTTTACGATAAATTATCAACAGAATCATCACAGATTCTGTTTTTTGTAGATAAATATCTACAAGCTCATCGATGTATATCTAAGCTATTTATGCTAATTGTATTTCAATATGTTGGTACTTTTGTATCAAGATAATCGATTATATAATCATATCCGAAAAATAATGTGAGGTTTGGTTCAAAAACACAAATGATGATTTCAAACTTCAGATCGAAACACAAGTGATGAAAAAAAGTATCAAAGTGCAGAGCCGAAAAGGCTCTGTATGAGATACTAAAAAATGAAACACAAATTCATGATGGCTTAGAAGCCGCAAATGATGATCTTATATCAAGTAACACAAATGATGAAGAATAAAGTATCACCATGCAGGGTCGAAAGGCTCTGTGTGAGATACTAAAAAATGAAACACAAATTTATGATGGCTTAGAAGCCGCAAATGATGATTTTATATCAAGTAACACAAATGATGAAAAATAAAGTATCACCATGCAGGGTCGAAAGGCTCTGTGTGAGATACTAAAAAATGAAACACAAATTCATGATGGCTTAGAAGCCGCAAATGATAATTTTATATCAAGTAACACAAATGATGAAGAATAAAGTATCACCATGCAGGGTCGAAAGGCTCTGTATGAGATACTAAAAAAATAAAACACAAATTGAGAAAAAGTTTCTAAACACAAATGATGAATCCTTAGTATAATTACAAGCTACAAAGTTTTGTTACCGATACAGGAAAATGCCAAAGCAATATTTTTGCTTTGGTTTATTTTTTTAAATTGTTACTTAGAAAACTTCAGAGGATATTTCACGTTCTTGTAATCATCAATACTTGCTTTCAATGATCCCACAGCTAATTCCGCTTTCAAGAGTAAAGGAATGTGATTGTTATCGTTAGAAACCCACATCGTCACACCTTCTTTTTCTTTAAAAACTCTTCCGCTTTTTACAGACGGAATAATTTTCAGCGCATTGATTGTTCCGAATTTTGTCTTTAAATTTTCTGTTCCTACAACCTTTAACTGAAAAGGAAACATCTCGTCATCAATCCAAACATTCATATTAAAAATAGTTCCGGTTTTGAGTTCTGCAGGAGTTTTACTTCTCAAAAATAAAAACATGAAAGCATATCTTGCACACCTTTTACCGATTTTATTGTTTTCACTCCATTAGCCGGATTTTTCTTATCTGTTAAGAGCAACGTTTGATTATCATGATTGAAAACAGTCTGCAAATGCTGAGAGTAACTTCCTTCCTTCACATTTCTTACATAATAAGTGGGCAGTTCTGTTGCCATGTTGATATAACTTTCATAGATATCTTCCACTTTAAAGAAAGCTTTTACAGCACCTGTGGTTTGTCCTGTTCCTCTTACATAAAGATGTTGTGCTCCCTGGAAATTGGTGGTGCGTGCGGATAAATTAGCACTTCCTGCATTTAAAAACCCATAATGAATTCGCAATGTAATCGATTCGCCATTCGAAATATTAGTGATTTGAGAATAGCTGAAAAAGAAAGCAAATATTGCTATAATATTAAAAAAATTCTTCATGTTATAAATTTTACAAAAATACTGCCAAATAAATTTCAGTTTCTTAAGTACGAGATTTGATAAATCTCAGTTTTTTATTTAAGTTCGATTAAATATGCTTCGCATTAAAATTAGTAAATTTGCAGTTACTTACAATTAAATTATCATCATATTATGATTACTACAGATATATTAATTATCGGAGCGGGACCAACCGGACTTTTTGCTGTATTTGAAGCAGGTTTGCTTAAAATGAAATGCCACATCATCGATGCACTTCCTCAGCCGGGAGGGCAATTGGCAGAGTTGTATCCTAAGAAACCGATTTTTGATATTCCGGGTTATCCGTCTGTAAATGCTGGTGAGTTGGTAGATAATTTAATGGAGCAGATCAAACAATTCCAGCCTGGATTCACTTTGGGAGAAACAGCAATTTCTTATACTAAAGTAGACGATGAATGGTTTGAAGTAGTAACCAACAAAGGAACTGTTCACAGATGTAAAGCTATCGCAATTGCAGGAGGTTTAGGAACTTTCGAACCAAGAAAACCTACAATGGATAATGTGGCAGACTACGAAGAAAAAGGTCTGGAATATTTCGTAAAAGAACCTGAACATTTCAGAAATAAAAAAGTAGTAATTGCAGGAGGTGGAGATTCTGCCTTAGACTGGAGCGTTTTCTTATCCAATGTAGCAAGTGAAGTAACGTTGATTCACAGAAGAAACGAATTCCGTGGAGCTTTAGATTCGGTAGAAAAAGTTCAGGACTTAAAGAATCAGGGTAAAATTAAATTAATTACTCCAGCAGAAGTTACGGCCATTAAAGGTGACGGGAAAGTAGAAGCGATCACTGTTGTAAGAGACGGAGAAGAACCGGTAGATATTGAAACAGATTATTTCATTCCATTATTCGGGCTGACTCCAAAGTTGGGAGAAATTGCTCAGTGGGGACTGAATATCGAGAAAAATGCCATCGTAGTCAACAATGCCTTAGATTACCAAACCAATATAGAAGGAATCTACGCAATTGGTGATATCAACACGTATCCCGGGAAATTGAAGTTGATTCTTTGTGGTTTCCACGAGGCAACTTTAATGTGTCAGAGTGTTTACAACAGATTAAATCCGGGTAAAAATTCGTCTTGAAATATACAACGGTAAGTGGAGTAGATGGGTTTGATGGTAGCCGTAAAGAAGCTGAGAAAGCGGTTGTTAAGAAAATAGATTAATTTGGTTTTTAGGTTTTAGTTTTCGGTTGCTAATTACACATTTCTGGAAACCATCAACTATTAACCATCAACTAACAACATTAATTAAAATGAACGATATAAATATAAGAATCACTGACAGGGAAGGATTGACTCACGATATCGTGGCTCCTACTGATATGTCGATGAATTTGATGGAGATCATCCGTTCTTACGAATTGGCAGAAGAAGGAACCATCGGAGTTTGCGGAGGAATGGCAATGTGTGCCTCATGTCAGGTGTATGTAATCAAGGATCCAGGACTTGAGCCGATGGGTGATGAAGAAGATGCCATGCTTGGCGAAGCATTCCATGTAGAGCCCAACAGCAGATTGGGTTGCCAGCTGCACATGGCGATGGAAATGGAGGGTCTTGAAGTACAGATTGCTCCTTATCCTTAGATTAAAATAAAAAACTCCTGAAGATTTTCTTCAGGAGTTTTTGTTTATATCAATTTTTTAATCTTTAGAAGGTTGAAAATTCGGATGTCCCACTTGCCATAATGCAAATGAATAAATATCTGCATATTCTTTAAAAACAACATCAAAATCACTTGTAAAATGCCCATTATCATAGTTTGCATACAATAATGTAGGTTTTCCTGAAGCTGAATTATTTTGTAAAATTCCTGCAAATTTACCCGGCATCCAAGGAACAACTCTGGAATCGTTCATACCTACACGTATAATTACAGCAGGATATTTTCCACCTTTTTTCACCTTACTTTGAGCGTCCATTTCAATTAAATGTTTTGTGTCTTCTTCATTTTTAATAGATCCAATTTCCGGAATTTGATTAGGTCCGTTTGCTGTAGTTTCAGATCGTAATGTATTGGTCATGCCTACTTCGGCAATTGCCACTGCAAAAAGATCAGGTCTTTCAGTAATTGCTCTTCCAATAAGAATTCCACCTGCACTTACACCATTTCCGATTAATTTTGAAGGAGAAGTATATTTTTGATTAACCAGATATTCCGAACAAGCAATAAAGTCTTTCCAGGTATTGGGTTTTGTAGCTTTCATTCCTGATTCGTGCCATTTTTCACCCTTTTCGCCACCACCTCTTACGTGAGCAATGGCAAGAATAACTCCTTGTTCTAATAAAACGGAAAGTCTTGTCGAAAAACGGGGTTCATAAGAAAATCCATAACCACCATAACCTGTTATATAAGCTGGATTACTACCATCCATTTTTATGTTTTTAGGATAAATAATAGAAAGCGGAACCATTACGCCATCGTGGCTTTTTATTTCAACTTCTTTTACGGTATACAATGTATTATAATCAGGATAATTGGTTTCAGAATTCAGAAACTTACTTTTTACCGGATTTCCTTTTCAGGATTGTATTCATAGGTCGTTAATGGAGTCAGCCAATTAACGTTATTACAAAAAATGTTATCATTTTCACGTTGGTTAAGTGATAACGAACTATTTACTCCAGTCGGGAAATCAACTTTTTTCCGGTAAGTGTATTGATGTTTACCTGATATTTATCTCTGATGATACCGTTTCCTAATGAATAATAAAGATAATTTTTAGAATTATGGATACTGATAATTACGCCATCTTTACTCTCAGGAACAACCACTTTTGCATTGTTAAAATCAGGATTTGATAAGCTTGTTAGAGTAATTTTGTAATTAGGAGCATCTTTATGAGTAAGAAGAAACAGTTTGTCACCTGAAATAAATACATCAGTAATGTCATCTGAAGGCTTTACAATCTGTCTCCACTTGATTTTTTTATTTTTAATTCCGAATAAGATGCAACGAAAATTGGGCTTTCTGATTTTACAGAGCTTAATCTTAAAACAAGATATTTATAATCATCAGTAAAAGAAATGCTTGTAAATTGTTCCGTTAAAGCATTCAATTCGGGATAATTTTCTCTTGATGCTAATATTTTATCCGTTTTTGTGTCGGTTCCAATAATATGTAACATTGCTTTCATATCTTTTAAAAGCATATTGCTGTTCGGATCTGCCGTGCTCATTTTGGTATAAATGATAGCTTTGTCATCTGGTGTAAATTCAAATGCAAATTCGCTCCAGATAGGGCCAATTTTATCATTCAGAAATTTTTTCGTCGGGAGATCTAAAATTCTTAAATCACAAATTTCGCCCCCTGATTTTGATAATAAAAAAGCAATTTTCTTAGCTTTAGAATCAACTATGAAATTGGTGATTTGTGTGTTTTTACCAAGAGTTTCGGGATCAAAAATCAATGTTTCTTTTCCTGTAGAAAAATCTCTTGAATAGAGTTTCGAGAGATTTTCACCCTTTTTGGTTTTGGTATAAAAATAAGTGTTTTGTCTCTCTAATATCGCATCAAAAGAATCGCCATTCATTTCCTGTACCTCCTTCATGCGTTTATAAAGATCTTCACTATGCGGAATTTTATTAATCACGCTATGGCTAAAATCTGATTGAGATTTGAACCATTTTTCTACCTCTGGATTTTTGATATCTTCCAGCCATCTATAATTATCTGTGATTTTAGTCCCGAAATAATCGTCAACAACAGAATTTTCAGGAGTTTTTGGATAATTATATTGTGCCAAAAACAAATGACTTGCAAATAAACTTGCCGACAGAATAATGTTTTTCATAGTTATATTTCTTGTTGGTGTGTGACAATGATATTAGCAAATGTACTAAACTTCCTCCTTCGAAATCCATTTTCCAACTGTTGGGGCTTGATAATTTTTCATTTTTTCTAAAAGTTCATCAATACTGTTGCTCACCAAAAGCATTTCCTGATTTATCTGTTTTAAAATCCTTTATCAACCATCGTCTGAACTAATTTGATTAAATCATCATAAAATCCATCAATATTCAAAATGGCAATTGGTTTTTTGTGAAGTCCAAGCTGTGCCCAAGTAATCATTTCAAATAATTCTTCCAGAGTTCCAAATCCGCCGGGAAGTGCAATGACGCCATCGCAAAGGTCATTCATTTTGGTTTTTCTTTCGTGCATGCTTTCTACCAAAATTAATTCGGTAAGATGGGTGTGCGCAATTTCTTTTGACTGTAAAAAATGAGGAAGAACGCCGATTACTTTTCCGCCTTCCTGTAACACTCCGTCAGCGACTGCTCCCATCAATCCCACATTGGCACCGCCATAAATAAGTTGGATGTTTTGGTTCGCTAAAGTCTTTCCGAGCAAAGTTGCCTGCTCTTTATATTTTTCATCCGAACCGAAACTCGATCCGCAGAATACGGTGATACTTTTCATAATTTTTTTCGCTAATAAAATTTTAAAAAATTTAAATTGAAGTTAAGAATAATCATTTGATTTTTAATTTTTCAATTTAAATCGAAGCAAACTTAATATATCTTAACTTCTTAAATCGCCTTAGTGGTTTAAATAAAAAATATCCAAAATCAAAAGACTTTGGATATTTCAATTTGATTAAATTATCTTTATTTCAAAGGAATATTCGCTAAAATATCCTTCGTAAAACTCCAAAATTTCTGTGTTGAAGAAATATTTGCCTTTTCATCAGGAGAATGGGCTCCTCTAATGGTTGGTCCGTAACTTACCATTTCCATTTCTGGGTAATTAGCACCGATGATTCCACATTCTAAACCTGCATGACAAGCGACAACGTGAGGTTTTTCTGCAAATTTTTCAGTGTAGATTTTTTCCATCATCTGAACGATTTCAGAGCCCGGTTTTGGTTTCCATCCGGGATAAGATCCGCTGAATTCTACCTTCATTCCTGCTAATTCTGAAACTGATTTTAATTGTTCAGCAACAGAATCTTTAGATGAATCAACAGATGATCTTGAAAGATTCAAAATTTTCAAACCACCTTCCTTCAATTCAACTCTAGCTACATTGTTTGATGATTCCACCAAATCCTGCACATCCGGACTCATTCTGTAAACGCCGTTGTGAAGCGACTTTAAAACCAAAATAATTTTCTTTGAATCTTCCTGAGAAAGCGCTTTATCAGAACTTGTAGAATTTTCAATATTAATTTGAAGACCTGCCTCGATGGAAGCAAATTCTTCTAGAATTTCTTTTTTAATTCCGTTGGCCACGTTCTCAATAAATTCTCCTGAATTTCTCACGGAAATCAAAGCAACAGCCTCTCTAGGGATTGCATTTCTCAAACTTCCGCCGTCGATAGAAACCAACTGAACGTTTTGATTTTCCAAAGCTTTATAAAGGATTCTCCCCAAAATGATATTGGCATTTCCGAAACCTTTGTGGATATCCATTCCTGAGTGTCCACCTTGCAAGCCTTTCACTTCGATTCTTACAATTTGCCCGTTAGAAGCATTTATAGGATAGCTTTGACTTACCGTTACATCAATTCCACCTGCGCATCCGATGTCGATTTCGTCATCTTCTTCTGTGTCTAGATTTAAAAGGATTTGGCCCGTCAATTGTCCGGGTTTTAAACCTAAAGCTCCGGTCATTCCCGTTTCTTCATCGATTGTGAAAAGCGCTTCCAAATCAGGATGCGGAATGTCTGAACTTTCAAGAACCGACATGATGGTTGCTACGCCCAAGCCATTATCAGCACCTAAAGTTGTTCCTTTCGCTTTTACCCAGTCTCCGTCAACTTCCATTTGGATTCCTTGAGTTTCAAAATCGAAATTTACATCGTTGTTTTTTTGGCAAACCATATCCAGATGCGACTGCATCACGATTGATTTACGGTTTTCCATTCCAGGAGTAGCAGGTTTTTTAATAATGACGTTTCCTACTTCATCGACCGTAGTTTCTAAACCTAAATTTTCACCAAATTCTTTAATGAAAGCGATTACTTTTTCTTCTTTTTTGACGGTCTCGGAACAGCATTCAATTTGGAAAAATTCTTCCAGATAATCTGCGGTTCTATGTTTGATAGTTCCATAAAATTTATTTTTATCAAAATTACGAAATCGCTATGATTTAGAAACGAAAATACCAACTAAAACTCGGCGATTGCATATGACAAATAAAAAAATAAAAATACATATGAAATAAAAAATGCTCCCGAAATTCAGGAGCAGTATTTTTGCTTATTGCTTATTGCTTATTGCTTATTGCTTATTGCTTATTGCTTTAGCATCCGCATTCGCCATAGATTGGCATTGTTGTAATGCTTCCGTCAGGTTTTTCAATCGTTAAAGTACCTTCAAACAGTAAAACCTCTTCGTGTTTTATCTTTTTACCTTTCACAGAGATTTTATAGTTCTCATTTTCAATTTCTTTGGTTAGTTCTTCATCTGCTTCCATATCGCTTGAGGAAATCAAATTCATAGCGATTCTTTTTCCATCGAGTTTCATGTAAGCGGTTTTTCCTGCATCGTCAGCGTAAATGTATTTTTCGTTTTCAAAATCTGCTTTATTTCTTGCAAAGTAGCAAGAACATTCTTTGATTTCTTTAGGAAAAGGAAATATATCCACCAAAATATTGGCAGGTTTAGCATCTGTTTTCGCAGAATCCTGAACAATGTTCAAAGAATCTTTAGGTGTCGAATTTGAAACGGTTTCTTTTTCCTTTTTACAGGCAACTAATAAAAATGCTGAAAAGAACATGATAAGATATTTCATCGGTTAAATTTTTAATTATAAAGGTTTTATTTTTTACATTTTTCTAAATTGCCACTCTGGATTACTTAATTTTTGCTCAATATCAAATTTCGTAATTTTTCAAGCTGTGTGTCTGATTTCCAAAGAATCTGATTGAGGTTTCTTTCAATTGCGATGTCAGGTTCTGTACCGAAACCATCTAAAATTTTACCATCTTTTTGGAACGAAACCATTGTACTTATTTTTATACGTATTTGTGAGTTTGGTAATTCAAATCTTTCGCTATTCCCACTTGATCCATCTGTTGTTGTTCCTACGATTTTTATATTCGGAATGTTTTTAAAAACCGCAACAAACACAGATGCAGCACTAAAACTTTTTTCGTTTGCTAAAATATAAACAGGTCTGTTGTAATAAAATGATTGATTAGCTATTTTCTTGCCATTTAATAAACCAAAATAATATTCGCTGTATTTTTTGTTATCTAACTCATACATCGGTTTAAATGTTTTCAAAAAATGTTTAACACTTTTCTGTTCGTTTTTATCTAATTCGGAGAAGGAAAATAGACTTCTGCTGTGTAAACTTTCACTGTATTCTTTTGATATCGGAATTTGAGCTCTTTGTTTGGTTGCATTAATGACATAAATAGAATCGGGATGAACAAAATATTTTGCCAATTCATAAGTTACATCACGAGTTCCACCACCGTTGCTTCTTACATCTATAATCAAAGCTTTGCTATTGTTTTGTATAGATTTCATAAAAGAATTGATTTTTTCAAATAGAGCTGGTGCATCATCTTTACTAACCATTGAAGGAATGTGAATGTATCCAATCTGGTCTTTTATATCAAAAAGTTGGCTTACAATTTCTTCTTTATTATAATCTTCATCCTTAACTAATGTATACTTTCTTTCAAATTCATCATCCCAATAAATCGACCTTTTTGCATTGTTAACCGGAGAAACGACTAAAACCGTATCGTTTTTAAGTAGTCTATCTGAAAGCGTTAATTTGATTTCTGCAGGTAATGGCTTGTTCAGAACATTGTATACTTTTTGGATATCTCGGAGTTTTCGAACTGCTCTTGTGAAATATGTTTTCCTCGGAGCTGTAAATTCTTCAGGAAGTATTTTTTGAAGGAAATTATCGACTGATACTTCATCAATCTTTTTTAGATAAGGAAATTTCGAATTTAATAATTCTAATTTCTTATCGTTATTTCTGTTTAACACCAGAACATTATTGCCTTCTGGAGCATATATAAATGGTAAGAAAAGCGAATCTTTAATGTCATAATCTCTTACAGAAGCGTGCCTGTCACCGATTTTTCCGACTGCTTGAGCTAAAAATAATCCAAAATCTTCAAGTCTTGTTATGTCTTTTAAGTTTTGTTGGTAATTTTCAAAATTCTCATTGATGTTATAACCATTTAAATAAACATAAGAAGATTTGTCATTCAATATTTTCCCAAGAAATTCTAAGTCCTGACGAATCTGTAGTTTTGATAAATTTTTACCTTGAGCCTTTGAGATTATTGTTAATAAGCTTAAAAGTATTGAGAAAAATAATTTCTTTTTCATTAAAATCTTTATTGAGAAAATTCATTATCCTCAGCTATCTATCCCCTTGCTCTTTCAAGTAGTACCATCATCAATAATGATAAAACCACTAAACTTTCGTCTTCGTCATCAATATCAACCACTCTATCAAGCTGAAATCTTCTTCCGAACATCGACGGCATTTTTTTAGCTTAAAATATTCTTTTCCGTCCATGCCTTTTACGGTATAAGATGGATTAAGGAAATATCCGGTAAACATTCCAATGATAGGGATTTCTCCAACCATCCCATCGAAGAATTTAACCCAAGCATTATCTTCTGTAATGGTAAATTTTTGCTGATCCGCTTCGTCTAAAACATTGTAAGAAGACTTCCAGATAGAACGCATTCCTTTTCTGGCCAATCTTCCGAAGTTTTTCCCAATGGTATCTTTGATCGAATATGACGCATTAAAATCAATCCACTGATTAGCCTGAATTCTGAAAAGCTCTTTGGTTTTGCTTTCGTCATTGAAAACGATAACGTCTTCTTTCAGTTTAAACATTTTTTGACGTACGTAAGCGACAGAGCTTCCGTTTTTATCTGTGATGTTGAAATCGCTGGCAAGAGTTGTGATTTTAAATTTAAAATCGAGCGGATAGTTGAGGTTGTTAAGTACCATTTAGTTTATTTTTCTGTTTAATATTTTGATGATCAAAGATAATGGTTTGACAAGAATTTTTTAGTTTAAATTTCAAAGATTTGAAGTTTTATTTAAATTATTTGGTAATAGATGAAAATTTTTTTGTAATTGGTATATTTTTTATCTTTACATTATAATTTAATTAAAGATCATGGCAATATTAATTCACACCAGCTCTTTTGAGGAACAATCTTTCCTTGAAAGTCTATTGAAAAAAATGAAAGTTCCTTTTGAAAGTACAGATGCAGACCAAAGAGTAAGTGTATCTAAAGCTGAAATGGATTCTATTAAGATTGGTTTAGATCAATCAAACAAAGGTGATTTGTTGTCAAGTGAAGATGTGCATAAGAAAGCAAAGAATTTATGCTCAAAGTAAAATGGACTTCCGAAGCACAGGAACAATATTTCAAAACTTTAGAATTTTGGATTGATCATAATCAGTCAACTTCATATTCTGAAAAAATTATTGAAGAAATAATAAATACAGAATCTCTTTTAATAATTAATCCGTTCATTGGGTTGATCGTTGAAAATACAAATGATAAAGTTAGGCGTGTTTTAATACTCCATAATTTTTCTCTCTATTATAGAATTACTTATGATACTTTAGAAATTATTTCTTTTTGGGGTAATAAAATGAATCCGGATGATCTAAAATTATAGATCGAATTTTAAAATCTTTCTTTATTAAAATTCATTATTCATTCCTCTTTTTCAGCTTTTTATTCATGATCTTTTTGCTTATTTTTGTCTTATGGATTATCCAAGTAAAGTATTGGCAAAAGCGGTTGAGGAAATTTCCGGACTTCCGGGTATTGGGAAGAAAACCGCCTTGCGTCTTGCGCTTCATTTACTTAAACAACCTAATTCCAGAGCGACAAGTTTAGGAACTTCAATCATCAATTTGGTGAATGAAATTAAATACTGTAAAGAATGTCACAACTTTTCAGATTTTGATATCTGCGAAATCTGCAGCAATGAAAAACGCAGTGACGAACTGATCTGCATAGTAGAAGATGTACGCGATGTTATAGCTATCGAAAATACAGGAAAATACAGAGGGAAATATCTCATTTTGGGAGGAAAAATCTCTCCAATGGAAGGCGTAGGACCTCATCAGCTGAATATTCCGAGTATTGAAAAGAAATTGCAGCAAGGTCAGGCTAAAGAATTTATTTTTGCTTTGAGTGCTACGATGGAAGGTGATACGACCGCTTATTATATTTATAAAAAATTCAAAAATTCAGGCATTCAGTTTTCTAGTATTGCCAGAGGAATTTCCGTAGGAGATGAATTGGAATATGCAGACGAAATTTCTTTGGGACGATCAATCATCAACCGACTTCCATATAACGAAAAGGATTAAAATGACTCACAAACTTTCAATCATTATCGTTAATTATAATGTGACTCAGCTTCTGAGAAACTGTCTTCTTTCTATTGAAAAATATGCGAAAGATGTCGATTATGAAGTTATTGTGATCGATAACAAATCTACCGACAGTTCGTGGGGCGACCTCATTCCCGAATTTCCAAAGGTGAAATTTATTGCTTCTGAAAAAAATAAAGGTTTTGCAGTTGCGAATAATAAAGCAATCAAAACTGCTGAAGGAGAATATCTTTTAATTTTAAATCCGGATACTGAGCTGGAAGGTTTTTATTTAAATGAAATTTTAAATTTCGCTGATTCTAAAACTGATTTCGGATGTTTGGGTGTGAGAATGCATGATGCAAATGGAAATTTTCTTCCGGAAAGCAAACGTTCGGTTCCTGATATGTTTAATTCTTTCGAAAAACTTTTTACCAGTTTTAAAAAGAAAAGTTCAAAATCATATTATCGAAATGATATTGACGAATTTGAAATTGCTGAAGTAGAAGTGATCACAGGAGCGTTTTTTTTGGTTAAAAAAGAAATTTACGAAAGAGTGGGAGGGCTTGATGAAAAGTATTTCATGTATGGCGAAGACATTGATTTGTGTTACACTTTATTGAAAAACGGATTTAAAAACTATTACTATGGAAAAGCTTCTATCCTTCATCACAAAGGTGAAAGTACAATAAAAGATGAGGTTTATCTTGAAAGGTTTTACGGCGCTATGCAGATTTTCATTGATAAATATTACAGAGAGAGCAAACCTTTGCAATATTCATTTCTGAAAGCGGGATTAAAATTAAGACACAAAATAGAGCTCATTAAACTCAAATAAAAAAGCAACTCAATTTGAGTTGCTTTTGTTTTATCTTAAATAAAATATTTCTTATTTAGTTGCCGGAGTACTTACCGAAGCTGTAGTTTTAGAAGCTGGAGCTGTTTTATTAGCCGGTACTTCAGTTTTAGTAGGAGCTGCTGGAATTACCGGTGCTGCTTGTTTTGGTTTCCCTGTAACAACAACGCTGATTAAAATAAGAACGATAATCACCGCTCCTAAAGTCCAAGTTGACTTCTCCATAAAGTCGTTAGTTCTTTGTACTCCGAACTGTGCAGAAGATGCACCTCCGAATGTACTTGAAAGACCGCCCCCTTTAGGGTTTTGAGCCATAACAACGATTACCAATAAAATGCTGGCAATCATAATAAGAACCATCAATAGTGTAAATATAGTATCCATTAATTCTAATATCTTTTTGAATGGGCAAATTTAATGTTTTTTTACAGAACCGCAAAATAAAGATTTCACTAAAACAAAAAGCGGCAACAATTGTCGCCGCTTTTTTAATAATATCTATGATCTTATTTGAAATCAGTGTCTTTTGCCTGGTTTACTTCGTAAGATTTTACTTTCATGGTCATGTCCATACCCATTTGGTTGATATTGATTGTGTAAGGCATTTTCACACCAGATACATCTTTATAATCAGCAAATGTGGTTGGTACTGTCATATCTTGTCCTTGAGCTTTTACAGTTTCAGTTTCTCCGGTTTTAAGACCTGTTTTTACACTGTAAAAATAAGCTTTGTCAGCAGTTTTGATTGCGTAAGAATCTTCACCGTTGATTTTCTCAATTCCTGCCAATTTGTAATCTGCAGATTTAGCAAAAGCTAATTCTTCGAAAAGTTCAGTGTTTTTTAGGTTGTCAGCAATTTCTTCTTTAGTCATTACTACTTTTTGACCACCTTGTTCAGAATAACCTGTTTTACCATCAAAAACCTGCTTTTGAACAGTTTGTCCCATCATTGATAATACAGTCAATTCTTTTCCACCTTGTGCTTTGACTGTTTTGAAATCAATATTTTGTCCTTGTACAGACATTACCGCGTTCATTGTATAAGATGCAACTTTAGCTAAATTAGCTTTTCCGCCGATAGCAGTGATGTATTTGTCTACAACAGAAGCTACTGTTACGTTGGCGTCAACTTTTTGAGCAACTGGTTTTGCAACAGGGTTAGCATTTGCATCAAAATATTTTACGGGATATCCTAATTTCTCCAATCCTTCAGAAATATCAGACGCTTTACCAGCGATGAAAATTCTGCTTTGGTTTGGTAAAATATTCGCTTTTACAGCATTTGAAACATCAGCAGCAGTTACTTTATCGATTGACTTCAGATAGTTGGTATAGAAATCTGCAGGAAGATTGTTTACCTTTTGGTTTACAGCAAATCTTGCGATTGTTGCAGGTTGCTCAAGAGCCATGATGAAACTTCCTTTCAATTTAGCTTTAGCGTTAGCCAATTCTTCAGGTTTTACCATAGAAATTCCATTGAGTTCATTCATGAATTCTTTAACGGCCTTATCTGTAACTTCATTTCTTACGCTTGCTTCAGCTGAAAAATCAGGAGAATATTTGCTTGCCGTCATGCTTGAGTATGCACCATACGTAAAACCGTTTTTCTCACGAAGATTCATGAAAAGTCTGGCTTCACCACCACCACCAAGAATATAGTTGGCAATTGTTGCAGGAAAGTAATTAGGATCGCTCATCTTCAATGAAGTAAGGTTTCCTACAGAAACTACAGACTGCACAGCAGAAGGTACATCTACCACGTTGATTTCAGTTTTAGCAACATTCGTAGCTGGTTCAAGAGCTGCAAATTTAGTATCTGCTTTTTTCCAGTTATTGAATGTTTTTTCAACCAAAGGTTTGATCTGATCTAGTTTCACATCACCAACGATTACCAAATAAGCATTATCTGGAGCGTAGTATTTTTTGTAAACGTTTTGTACGTCTGCCAATGTGATTTTTTTGATAGATTCTTCTGTCTCAAATTCACCTCTGGAAGTGTTTTTTCCGTAAGCCAATGCATTAGAAACTCTTGAAGCAATAGAAGAAGCATTTTTCTCTTCAGATTTTAATCCTTCGATGGTTCTTTGTTTTGCAGTTTCAATTTCGTCTGCAGAGAATTTAGGATTAATGATGGCATCAGACATCAAAGTCAATACCTGTGGGAAATATTTTGAAAGAGAATTGGCAGAAGCTCCTGCAGAAGAGAAGTTTAAGCTTGCTCCCAGGTAATCTATTTTCTTGTTAAATTCGTCTTTGCTCAATGTGGTTGTTCCGTTATCAAGCTGGCTTGCCATGATTTCGCTTACTCCTGCGATGTTCCCTTCGAAGTAAGGTTGTCTGTCCATAGAAAGACTCATGTTTACTCTTGGCAGTTTGTTGTTTTCAACTACCATTACTGTTAAACCGTTCTTTAATTGGAAAGTTTTTGGCTGAGCAATGTTGATTGCAGGTGTAGGACCTGCTTTTGGCATTGCATTAAGATCAATTTTTTGTGCAGAAAGCATTCCTGTGAATAAAAATGCTACTGCTATATAGGTTAATTGCTTTTTCATTTGTAAAAATTTAATTGTAATCATTCTTTTAAAACGTAAGGTCTAAAAGAGATTATTTTTTTTCAGGTACGTAATTGATGATTACTCTTTGGTTAGAATTAAGATACTTTTTAGCAGCATTTTGCAAATCTTGCTTCGTAATAGATTTGTAGATGTCTATTTCTTTGTTGATTAAATTGGTATCTCCCATCAAAACGTGGCTCGTCGCCAATGAAGAAGCAATCCCTTGAATACTAGAATTGGTATTCACAAACTGATTCTCATATTGGTTTTGAAGTTTTTGATAATCTTCGTCAGAAATTAAAGTAGTCTGTACTTTTTTAATTTCAGCATCGATGTCATTCTGTAAAACCTGCTTCGTTGTAGCTCCCATCGGGATTGCAAAAAATGCAAATACACTGTAATCTTCCATACCTTGGTTGAAAGCCGCTACCTGAAGTGCTTTTTTATCCTGATCTACCAATTTTTTATATAAAACTGAAGATTTACCATTACTTAAATAAGAAGAAAGCATATCTAAAACATAAGCATCTCTTTCTTTATTACTTGGCGTTCTGTAAGCAAAAATATATGCAGGAAGCTGGATATTTGCATCAGTCGCAGTTACTTCTTTTTCCTTTGTGATAGGCTCATCTTTAGGGAAGTTTTTAGGGGTTACTTCACCTTTAGGGATGCTTCCGTAATATTCAAGAATCCATTTTTTAGTCTGTTCAGGCTTGATGTCTCCGGCAACGACTAAGGTAGCGTTGTTTGGAACATAATATTTTTTATAGAAAGCCTTGAACTCGTCCAGTTTAGCACCGTTCAAATCTTCAATAGAACCAATTACAGATCCGTGGTACGGGTGATTGGTGAAAAGATTCTGCTGAATGGTGTTGAAAAGATTTCCATAAGGGGAATTATCCATTCTTAATCTTTTCTCTTCTTTTACAACCTCTCTCTGGGTATCTACACCAATTTGGTTAATTTCTGCATGACGCAATCTTTCAGCTTCCATCCAAAGACCCAATTGTTCATTGTTTGAAGGGAAAGTTTCGTAATAATACGTTCTGTCCATGCTTGTGTTAGCATTGTTTTGTCCTCCGTTTGAAGATACGATTTTAAACCATTCTCCTCTTTTGATGTTTGGAGTTCCTTCAAATAAAAGGTGCTCAAAAAAGTGTGCAAAACCAGTTCTTCCTTTTATTTCGTCTTTACCACCAACGTGATACATTACCGCTGTAGTAACTACGGGAGCAGTATTATCTTGATGAAGGATTACGTGCATACCGTTTGGTAAATCATACTCTTCGAATTTGATTTGTTGTGCATTCAGCATTACTCCAAAAAAAGCAGCAGCTGCAACACTAAGAAGTCGTTTTTTCATAAATAGAAATTGTTTTGTCAATGAGTGCCAAAAATACATGAATTGTTACAAATTTTTAATAAAATTTTGTAGTTTTAAAAGTTAGAATATAGATTTGACTCAAATCATATAAATTTCATCATATAAAAATTAAATTTGAAGCTTATTAAGGCTATCCTCCATGAAAAATTTTCTAGAACAAAATGTTTCACCGGAATCATTGATTACACTCTTTAGCCAGGCTCCGGTTGCAATGTGTTTGCTGGTTGGTGATGATTTGATTATACAAAATGCCAATCCGCAGATTTTAGAATTGTGGGGACGAGATTCATCAGTTATTGGCATGTCTTTGTTTGAAGCTTTGCCAGAAGTAAAATCTCAGGGCTTTGTAGAAATTTTTGATAATGTCTACAGAGGAGGTGAAGTTTTCAAAGGCGATAGGCTTCCTGTTTTTTAGAAAAATCAGGGATTTTAGAAGAACATTTTTTCAATTTTATCTATTCTCCAGTTTTCAACGACGAAAAAAAGGTAATCGGAGTAAGTGTTGTAGCAACAGAAATGACCGAACATGTAATCTCCGAAAGAAAATTAAAAGAAAGTGAGTACAGATTTGAAGATTTAATTAAAAATTCAGATTATTCCACGGCAATTTATCGTTCAGACGAATTATACATAGAATTAGCGAATGATTTAATGCTGAAAACCTGGGGTAAAGATGCTTCAGTCATAGGACTTAAATTAGAAGACGCTTTGCCCGAACTGGAAGGTCAGCCATTTATTGGTATCCTCAAAGATATTTTTAAAACAGGAATTGCCTACACAGCAACTGAAGATCGGGTAGATTTAGTTGTAGACGGAAAACTTCAGACGTATTATTTTAATTTTTCTTACAAACCACTAAAAAATGCTGATGGTGAAGTGTACGCTATTCATAATATGGCGGTTGATGTTACAGATTTGGTGATTGCCCGTGAAGAAATTCAGAAAAGAGAAGAGAGATTCAGAGACTTGGCAGATTCGATGCCCCAATTTGTCTGGACTTGCGATAAAGATGGTAAAATGACCTACATGAACGAAAATTGGTACAGATACACAGGTTTTGATAAAAATGAAGATCCTGCAGAGGGAGTAAAAAGGGTTATTAAAGCCGAGGTTTATGAGCAGGTAGAGGTAGTCTGGGCAGAAAGCTTGAAAACCGGAAATTCTTTTGAAATGGAATATCAGTTTTTAGATCCTGATAATCCTGAAGTTTATAGATGGTTTTTAGGAAGAGCAGCTCCCGCTTTTGATGAAAATGGTGATATCAAACAATGGATCGGTACATTTACCGATATCGATGATTTCAAACAACTGCAGACCCAAAAAGATAATTTCCTTGGAATAGCCAGCCACGAGCTGAAAACTCCTTTGACGAGTTTAAAAATTTACACTCAATTTATCGAGAAGAATCTCGTTAAAAAAGATGATTTGAAGAACGCTGAAGTTGCCAGAAAAATGGATGGTCAAATCGATCTGTTGACGGTTTTAATCAGCGATTTACTTGATGTCACCAAAATACAAAACGGTAAAATACAGCTGAATGAATCTGAGTTTGATTTTGATCTACTCACTGAAGAAATTGTTGCCGAGCAGCAGATGACCTCAAGACACAAAATAATCCTCCATCCATCTCAGATAGGAGCTGTTTACGCAGACCGTCACCGCATTTCTCAGGTGATGAGTAATCTGATCAGCAATGCTATAAAATATTCTCCTGATGCAGATCAGGTAATCGTTTCCACAAAATTAAAAGATAATAAAGTCACTTACAGTGTGAAAGATTTCGGAATTGGTATTCCATCAGATAAACACAAGAAAGTTTTTGAGCAATATTATAGAGTGAGCGGTTCAAAAGAGCATACTTTTCCGGGACTCGGGCTGGGACTTTATATTTCTTCTGAGATTATTAAAAGGTCTGGTGGTCGCATTTTCTTAGCATCAACAGAAGGAAAAGGGTCTGATTTTTGCTTCGAAATCCCCAAAAGTAAAAACGTACAACAAAATGCCTAACGCAACAAAAGTTTTAGTGGTAGATGACAGTCCTGCAATCGTAGATTCAATAGAAATGATGCTTGATTTTGAAGGATTTGAGATTGAAAAATTTTATAAAGGCTCAGATATGCTGAAGACATTGAATGCAGATTCTAAACCCAATGTGATTTTAATGGATATGTGGCTTTCCGGAGAAGATGGAAGAGATATCTGCAAAGAAATCAAAGCAGATGAAAATTTAAGAGATATTCCTGTACTTATTATGTCAGCGAGTCGTGGATTGGAGCAGTCTGCCTTAGATGCCGGAGCTGATGCTTTTATTGCAAAACCTTTTGACTTAGGTGATATGGTAGACAGACTGAAAACTTACGCTAAATAATTGAATGCTAAAATATATATAAATCAGCGGAATTTTATTTTGCTGATTTTTTTTGTTTAATTTTTTAAAGAAATTATTCTCAAATTCTAAAACTGAACATTTAAATTCATAATTTGAATTCTCCTTATAATACACTAATTTTGTGTTCCCAAATTTTTTTTGCTGTATGGATTATCTGAAAGGACTCAACGAATCACAATATGAAGCCGTTACCACTTTACAAGGACCTCTGATGGTGCTTGCAGGTGCTGGTTCCGGAAAAACGCGTGTATTGACAATGCGTATTGCTCATTTGATTACCAATGGTGTAGATCCTTTCAATATTCTGGCATTGACCTTTACCAATAAGGCGGCAAAAGAAATGAAAGAACGTATTGCAAAAGTGGTGGGACAAAGCAATGCGAGAAGTCTTTGGATGGGAACTTTTCACTCGGTTTTTGCAAGAATTCTGAGAAGTGAAGCGCATTATTTGGGTTATCCTTCGAACTTTACAATTTACGATCAACAAGATGCTTTGAACGTCATCAGAAAAGTATTGAAAGACATGAATATTGATGCCGATCTATACAAGCCTAAAAAAGTTCAGTCCAGGATTTCAAATTATAAAAATAACCTGATTACTGTAAAAGCATATTACAACAATCCAGAATTAATGGAAGCTGACGAAAAAGCCAACATGAAATTCATTGGAAAGATTTATGAGAAATATGTAGAAGCTTGTTATAAAAACGGTTCAATGGATTTTGATGATTTATTGTTGAAAACCAATGAGCTTTTAACAAGATTTCCGGAAGTTTTAGCAAAATATCAGGACAGATTCAGATATATTTTGGTCGATGAGTACCAAGATACGAATCACTCTCAATATTTGATTGTGAAAGCTTTAGCCTCAAAATTTGAAAATATTTGTGTGGTGGGAGACGATGCACAGTCGATTTACTCTTTCCGAGGTGCGAATATTTACAATATTTTAAACTTTAAAAAAGATTATCCGGACGCAGTAACGGTTTCGTTGGAGCAAAATTACCGTTCGACACAAAATATTGTAAATGCTGCGAATGCAGTGATTGCTAAAAACTTGCAACAGTTTAAGAAAAATGTTTTCAGTGAAAATGAAGAAGGTGAAAAAATCAAGGTGTACCGTTCGCTTTCTGATGCTGATGAAGCCAATTTCGTAGCTGGAAATATTTGGGAACTGAGTAACAGAGAACAGAAAAAATTCAGTGATTTTGCGATTTTATACCGTACCAACTCTCAGACAAGAGCTTTTGAAGACTCTTTGAGAAGAAAAAATATTCCTTATAAAGTGTATGGAGGTTTGTCTTTCTACCAAAGGAAAGAGGTAAAAGATTTGATCGGTTATCTACGTCTTTTGGTGAATGAAAATGATTCTGAAGCCTTAATGAGAATCATCAATTATCCAACAAGAGGAATTGGTGAGACTACTCAGAATAAATTAATTGTTTTTGCAGATTCGCAAAATCTACCGGTGTCTAAAGTTTTAGATAATCTCGGAATATATGCACCACAATTAAAATTTAATAATGGAGTTTTAACTAAGCTGAGTGATTTTTGGTCGATGATCAAAGCATTTCAGGTTTTGCTTAAAACTGAGACGGCATACAGCGTTGCAATGGAAGTGGCTAAGCGAAGCGGTTTGATTAAATTTTTAAAGGATGATCAGACTCCCGAAGGAATTTCCCGTGTAGAAAACGTGCAGGAATTAATGAACTCGATGCAGGGTTTTATCGAAGAACAGCAACAAATAGAAGATGGAGATCCGAGTTTGCCGAATTTCCTTGAAAATATTGCACTTTCTGCCGATACTCAAAGGAAAGATGATAATGAAGACATGGTTTCTCTGATGACCATTCACCTTTCAAAAGGTCTGGAATTTCCAGTTGTTCATTTGGTTGGATTAGAGGAAAATCTGTTCCCAAGTTTTATGAGTTCGGCAACCCGCGAAGATTTAGAAGAAGAAAGACGTTTGTTCTATGTTGCGTTGACAAGAGCTGAAAAACAGGCATTTTTCTCGTATGCAGTTTCTCGTTTTCAATGGGGGAAAATTACCGATGCCGAACCTTCAAGGTTTTTGAGTGAAGTGGATGAAGAGTACATTGAATTTTTAAATCCGGCGATCGAAAAGAGATTTATAAACAATGCAGGGATTACGTCCAATATTTTTGATGAACATCCTTCAGAAATGAGAAGCTTTAAAAAAGTAGAAAAGAAGACCATCTCTAAAAGCGAAAATGATAAACCTATTGCTGAACCAAGAAAACTAAAACCTGTAGCCACAGCAAAAATCATTAATCCAAGCGGTGCTTCTTCGCAGGATATTGAGGTTGGTGACAAAGTGAGACATGACCGCTTCGGAATTGGTGAAGTGAAATTCTTGGATGGAACTGATCCGCAGAATATCAAAGCAAAAGTGGTTTTCTTACACGAAGGTGAGAAGAACTTGATTTTGAAATATGCTAAGCTGACAAAGATATAATTAAGAATACTATTTATCATATTGAAATAATAAAGGCGCAATACTCATTGCGCCTTTAAATTTTTGGTTCTATTGTTTTAAGACATAATTATCTTTCTACTAATTCTTTCACCGTCTCTCCATAGAAATCAGTGTGTGAAGTTTTAACTTGAAGCAGCTGGTACCATTTTCTAAAAGCACCAACGAAAACAATGAGCATCAACACCATTGCCACAACCGCTAAAGTCGCCAATAAATACTGCTGTTTTGGAATGTAAATATCCATCACCTGAATGTAGCCTGCCCAAAATGTAATAATCGCCATAAAAACTCCCGGAATTGCCGAGCAGAGCGCATATTTTCCTCGATTGAGACGAATAAGCATTGTTGTACAGACAATTAATCCACAAGCGGCGAGCAACTGATTACTGATTCCGAAGAGTGGCCAGATACTGCTTACGTTTCCGGTGAAAACCAGGTACCCCCAAGCAAATGTAAAGAGCAAACTGCTGATGATAATTCCAGGCGTCCAGTTTTTATCATTAAATTTAGGAATCACAGAACCCAACATTTCCTGTAGAAAGAATCTTCCGACACGAGTTCCTGCATCAATGGCTGTTAAAATAAACACCGCTTCAAACATAATCGCAAAGTTGTACCAATACGCCATCAGCTGATCCATATATGGGATTTTATTGAAAATATGCGCCATCCCGACAGCCAGAGAAACGGCACCTCCGGTTCTTCCATGCAAATCAATCCCGATTCTTTCTGAGAAATAATCAATATCAACGCCGTGTAAACTTGGATGTGTTGCTAGAAAAGCATCATAGGTATCTTTTGGGGTGTTGATGGCAAAATAATCTCCAGGCATCAAAGTACAAGCGGCAATTAAAGCCATTAAGGCTACGAAACCTTCTACAAGCATCGCTCCGTAACCTACAAACAGAATTTCTTTTTCTCTGTTCAGCATTTTTGGAGTCGTACCCGTCGCAATTACAGCGTGAAATCCAGAAATCGCTCCACATGCAATCACAATAAAGATAAAAGGTAATACCGGACCACCAATTACGGGGCCACCACCGTTGATAAATTCAGTTAAAGCTGGCATTTGAATCGTCGGATGAATCACAATTACACCGATAGCTAACATGATAATCGTTCCGATTTTTAAATAAGTGGAAAGGTAATCTCTCGGTACCAAAAGCAGCCAAACCGGAAGTACGGAAGCCAAAAATCCATATAAAGGAATCGCAATAGAAATGGTTGTAATGTCCCAAGTAAACATATTGTTCATGGTTTCATTCTGCATTAAACTGTGTCCGCCAATAATTCCTGCAATCAATAGAACACCACCAAGAATACTTGCGAAAGTCACTGAGTTTTTTCTGTAACGCATGATCAATCCCATGATAATCGCAATCGGCATGGTAATAACAACTGTAAACAATGACCAAGAAGCCTCATGCATTGCATTGATACAAGCTAATGATAATCCTGCAAGCGTTAAAATTAAGATAAATAAAATCGCAAAACCGGCAACAGTTCCGGTAGTTTTGCCAATTTCTTTGGATGCGATGGTCGCTAAACTTTGTCCTTTATGTCTTACTGATGCAAAAAGTACAACCATATCATGAACTCCACCTCCCAAAACACAGCCAATCAAAATCCAGATAGCGCCCGGAAGATAACCAAATTGTGCTGCCAATACCGGCCCAACCAATGGTCCAGCCGCAGCAATTGCTGCGAAGTGATGTCCGAAAAGTACATTTTTATTGGTTGCGACGTAATCTTTTCCATCTGCAAACTCGACTGCTGGGGTTGTGTTTTTGTCATTTAAACGAAGAACTTTGTTCGCTAAATAAATTCCGTAAAAACGGTAAGCAATTGCAAAGATGAGCAGTGATGTGAACACCAAGGTCAGTGCATTAATTCCATTTAGAAATTCCATGTCATTTCGATTTTATATGAGTAAATAATTAGGGTTTTTGCTTATTTATTATTAATAATGTAAGCGTTTGGCCAAGGTACTTATTTTCAATATAAAATGAATGGATATATATATCAATTTAGCAAATTTATCGATTTAATTTAATATTATTTAATTTAAATAAATGATTTACAAATATTTAAATTATTGCTTCTTTTTGAAAAAAGACATTGTTTATAATTTTAATTATATTTGAAATTCTACTTGATTTGAGACACAATAAAATTAACCATCGCATTATTAAGCTCGTCCTGATAGGCTTTGTCTGTGTCTTTAAAACCATGATTTCCTTTTTTGACAATAATAAGTTCGTGTGTAGTTTTAGTTTTATCCAGCATCTTATTTAGCCTTTTTGAATGTCTGATGGGTGCAATTTTATCTTTGTTACCGTGCAATATCAATGTAGGAACTGTATTTTCCGTGTAGTAAAGTGGTGAAATGGTCTTGCAGGCTTTAATGACTTTTTTTCTTTCAGTATTAACGTCGTAGCCAGTCATTCCTTTTGCAATTTTGGTTCTGATGTCGATAATCTTTTTCGAGATTAAACCAACGATAAATAGTAAAGGCTTCGGTGCTCTGGTGTGAAGAAGTCGGTTCATATCAGTCGGTCCGAAATTGTCAACTACATAATTTACTTTTCCTGAGTATTTCGAAAGCTCCTGATCTCCCACAAATTCGTTATCAGGAGTGTAAGCAGAAAGTAAAGAAAGGTGAGCTCCGGCAGAAACACCCCAATAACCAATATTTTCAACATCAAAACCATATTGATCGGCATTTTTTCTCACCCATTTTACTGCATCTTTAGAATCTTCAATTGGACCTGGAAAATGAACATAATCACTTACCAAACGATAATTGACACTTAAAACTGCATAGTTTTTTTCTGTAAGCTTTAGAATGGTCTGCTCAATATAATTATCCGGAGCTATGACCTTATCTCCAAGAGCCCAAGCGCCACCATGCAGAAAAATAACAACCGGTAATTTTTCCTGACCTGAATTTTTCGGTCTGTACATATCTAATTGTAAATCCTTGCCTTTGTCGTCTTTTTTGTAGGTAATATTTTCAGAAACGGCAGTCTTCTCCTGAAGTAAAGTACTTTTTGTTGTCTGTGAAAATAGGGATGCTGAAAAAAAGAAAATAAAAAACAGGTTTAGAAAAACCTGCTGATATTTGTATTGTTTGTCGCTGAATTCATAAATAAATTGTTGAGGTATGTTATTTCACTAACTCCTCAAAAAGTTTACCAAAAGTAATTTCCAGATCTTTAGATTTTCCCGGATGAGGCCTTGACGTTTGTACCACAGCACTTCTCACAGCGGTCAACCAACGGAATCTGTCGGGAATATCAAGAGTTGCAATTGGGCCGCCATCCTTTTTTCCTTCTGCAATATTTTTAAAACTTTCCAGATTTTTGATGATGTCATCGTAATCAAGTTTACTTTTGATCAGTTTAAATTTATCAGGACACAAGTAAAACTCTACGCGAATAAATTTTTCCCTTTTCGAAAACATAATCAGCCCGATGTTGAAAAACTCTTCTCTCTCAACCTTTGGCACCAGGCGTATAACGGCGTATTCGTATATTTTATCCTCTTGCATTTTTGGCTTCGTTTACAAAGATTTGAGAATTTTCTAGGCGTGTTTTCAGGAAATTGAAATATACTTCACGTATTTCATCCGGATTTTCTTCAGCGTCGTCCCAATGTAGCCAATCTTGCGGAATTAAATTAACAATCTCTCTGAAAATCTCATCATTTAAAACTTCATGTGCAAATTTTTCGGCTTCATCTAATTTTGTTGCTTGAGGAAGAAGAACGTGATCTTTTACATATTTAAACGGAGTTTTCGCCGCCGTGTCAAAATTCTGCCACGAATGATGGAAGTAAAATGAAGCGCCGTTGTCAATTACCCACAATTCTTTATGCCACATCAAAAGATTGGTATTCTTAAAAGTACGGTCGATATTGGTAATAAAAGCATCCAGCCAGACTATTTTTGAGGCTAAAAGCGGATCTACTTTAATGCTTGAATCAAAGGCTATCGATTCTGAAAGATAATGTAAACCTAAATTTAAGCCTTCAGAGTTCTTTAGTAAATCCTGAATTTCTTCATCGGCTTCCGTTCTTCCGAAATCGACATGGAGATTCGCAAAAACGAGTTCCGGAATTTTTAAACCTAAAGCTTCTGTGATTTTTCCGCCCAAAAGTTCTGAAATCAACATTTTCACGCCATGACCTGCACCACGGAATTTTAAAACATATTTAAAATCATCATCAGCCTCCGCCAAAGCAGGAAGCGAACCACCCTCCCGGAGCGGAAGAATATAGCGCTGTACGGTAACCGTTCTTAAATCCAACATAACGCAAAAATAAGATTTTTACTTTGTGTTTAATTCTAATTGTACTATTTTTAAGTAAAAATCAATTTAAAGTAATTATAAAGTCAGATTTTTTTAAAATGCAAACACAGTTTGTTCTTCCGTAGGAATCTATGCAGTGGTAATTTAAAACAGAATATGCATCTTATGGGCTGACAAAAAAATATCAGATACAAAAAAATATGAAGATCACAAAAAACCTCAACATACAACTCTCAAATCCAGAAACCAAAGATTTTCTTGCCGACGCTTATTATCCTGAAATCGAAAATGAACTTCCCTTAGTGATTTTCGTACATGGCTATAAAGGCTATAAAGATTGGGGCGCATGGAATTTGATGGCTGAGAAATTTGCAGAGGCAGGTTTTTTCTTTGTTAAATTTAATTTTTCCCATAACGGAACTACAATTGAAAATCCTAATGGTTTTGATGATTTAGAAGCTTTTGGAAATAATAATTATTCGAAAGAGCTTTCGGATTTGGATGTAGTTTTAAATCATTTTACTAAAGATCCAAAAGTGGATGATCAAAAAATAGTTTTGATCGGGCATAGTCGAGGAGGAGGAATTTCTATTATTAAAACTTGCGAAGATATTAGAATCAATGGATTAATTACGTTAGCAAGTGTAGATAATCTCGAACGTTTCCCGAAAGATGAAGCTTTTGAGAATTGGAAAAAAGAAGGAGTTTATTATGTTGAAAACGGAAGAACAAAACAACAAATGCCTCACTTTTATCAATTCTACGAAGATTTTGCTAATGATCCGCATCGCTTCGACGTAGAACGTTCCATGGAAATGGCAAAAGCTCATGTTTTGATTATTCATGGTACTTTAGACGAAGGCGTAAATGTGAAAAATGCAGAACATTTGCATGTTTTAAATCCTAATTCGGAATTATATTTAATTGAAAATGCCAATCACGTTTTCGGTGCAAAAGAACCTTGGAAGGAAGAAACTCTACCTAAAGATTTAAATAAAGTGATCGAAAAATGTATTGAATTTATCAACGATAAAATTGTGAATGAATAAAAAATGAGTGAAAATTTTCACTCATTTTATGTTGAATTTTTTTGATAAGTATTACTGCTTTAAGCGAAGCTCGATTTAATTTCCTAATAAAAATCTTAATGGTTCAAAAATCTTATTTTACTAAAATCATCCAAGCTTCCTCAATTTTACTGTCAAGCAAAAGTTTCTGAGCTTCCAGATGAACATTTTCATCATCATGATAATTTTCTGAAGGTAGAACTTCCACATTGGCTAACATTCCCAAATCATTGCCTGTAAAGACTTTGCTGTATTTTATAGCATCGGGAAGAAGATCAAAACCAATTCCTTTTGTAACCAAAGGTTTTGGAACTTCAAAAAGATTGTTTTCATTATTTCTTGAATACCAATTTCCGCCCAAACGAGCAACCATGTCTAATTTTGCTTGATCAAGATTTCCTTCTTCGTTCAGATATTCTTCTCTGATGTGAATTTTTTTAACTTCACAGATGACCAAATTTCCTGCGCCCCCTTGATCTCCTAAAGATTTTATTTCTAAAACCTTACATTCAAAATTTACAGGACATTCTTCGATCAATTTAGGCTTCACCAAATCAGCGCCTTTCATTGTCAAACCAGATTTGATGAACTCATTGACATCATCTCCATATTCTGTTGATGCTAAAGAAATTTGCTGTACAATAGGAAAATTTACGGTTCCAATTACTACTTCAGGAACTTCTAGAACGTTTTCTAAAGTATGTTTTGTGGTATTATCCCGAACTCTTCTCGATGGTGAAAAAATCAAAATCGGTGGCACCGTACTGAACATATTAAAAAAACTGAACGGCGATAAATTACTGTTTCCATCTTTGTCAACTGTAGAAGCTAATGCAATCGGTCGCGGTGAAACGGCGGTCTGCATGATGGTTTGTAGTTGAACTGACGATATTTCTGATGGGATGAGTGTTTTCATTTTTTTATATCTTAACACTTAAGTTATTTTAAGTATTATAATTGCGTATATTAAGTGCACTTAAGTTTTGAAAATCTGCGATTTTCATCCTTTCGGAAGTTCTTTAAATAGTTTTGAAGCAAAAGATTCATAACCTTCATGATAAAGATTTATTACATTGAAGTTTACTAAAATTGATCTTGGTACTTTAAGTAAATTCATGTAATTCATTGTCTGTGCTTTATGAATTGGATGAATCTCTGAAACCGATTTTAATTCTAAAACAATTAAATCTTTAATTAAAAAATCACATTTCAATTTACTTTCTCACCCTTGTATGAAAATGGTATTTCAAGTTCACTTTTGTATTTTAAACCTACTAAATTAAATTTTTTTTCTAAACATTGATGATATACTTCTTCATACAAACCGGGACCGGCCAATTTATGAACTTCAATACAAGCTCCAACAACTTTATATGAAATGTCATTGATGAGTTTTTGTGTAATCATGTTTAAAAAAGAAAATCAGAGATTTTCAAAAAACTAAAGTGAACTTAAAATATTCATTGCCTTTTAACTTAAAAATACTTAAGTGTTTAAAATTAAATCTATTTAGTTGGAATAATTTTACCAGAAACCTCGCCAAAACCTACTCTCATACCATCTTTTTCTGCCCAAGCTTTCATGGTCACAGTATCGTTATTTTCAATGAATTTTCTTTCTTGTCCGTTGCTTAATGTGATTGGGTTTTGTCCTCTCCAAGTCAATTCAAGCATAGAGCCGTATGATTTTGGGTCGTTTCCTGAGATGGTTCCACTTGCGTAGATATCTCCAACTTCCAAATTACAGCCGTTTACCGTATGATGAGCCAATTGCTGCGTCATATTCCAGTACATGTATTTATAGTTGCTTTCTGAAATCAGGTTTTCTTCACCGTTTTCAGGTTGGATATACACTTCAAGATTTATATCATAATTTTTATCCCCTTCAAATTTTAAATAATCCAAAACTTCAGGTTCCTGAGTTGGAGAAGTAGTTCTGAATGGTTCCAAGGCTTCCAAAGTTACGACCCATGGAGAAATTGATGAGCCGAAATTTTTAGCCAAAAACGGTCCTAGCGGAACATATTCCCAAGACTGGATATCTCTAGCTGACCAGTCGTTGAAAATCACCATTCCGAAGATGGCATTTTCAGCATCTTTTGTAGATACGCTTTCTCCCATTTCAGTATTTTGGTTGATGATGAAAGCCATTTCCAATTCAAAATCTAACTGTTTGCAAGGTCCGAAAACAGGTTTGTCTGCGTCGGCAGGTTTCATCTGGCCTTTTGGACGGTTAATCTCAGTTCCTGAAACGACGATCGATGAAGCTCTTCCGTGATAACCTACCGGTAAATGCTTCCAGTTTGGTAGCAATGCGTTTGCTGGGTCACGGAACATTTTTCCAACATTTGTTGCGTGTTCGATGCTGCTGTAAAAATCTGTGTAGTTTGGAATATGAATCGGCATGATCATTTTTACCTGATCCAAATCGTAGAATGCATCTTCAATGGTTTTTTCATCTTTAGATAAAATCGAACCTTCTTGTAATAATTCCTGAATTCTTAAACGAACAGCGTTGGTTACAGGTTTTCCTAATTCAATTAATTCATTTAAAGTATATGCTTCGAAAACATTGTCGTCTAAACCTGCGATTTCTTCAAAATAAGAAAGGTCGTATAAAAGGGCAAGATCAACAACCTGGTCGCCGATTCTTGTACAACAGGCGATAAATTCTTTGTTAAATACAGCAACTCCGAAAGGAATATTGTGTATCGAAAAGTCTGAATTTGAATTATATTCTACAAATGATTTCATAATGTGATAGTTTGATTTAGATTTTAAAGTAATCTTTTTGAAAGTTATTATTTTGATTTTTTAGTATAAGATTCTTCATCAATCCATCGGTCTCTCGAATTGATGTCTATCAGATAGATAATTTCTTTCTGCTTGGTTAAAAGAAGTGTTTTTGAAACGGGAATCGGAATTTTTTTGTTCTCAAGTTTATCAGCTCTTAAAGAAATGATATTCTTTTTTCTGATGATATCTCCAGAAAAAACATTTGATGTACTTTGTCCGGTCGCTTTATCGTCAAACATTTCAACGTACGTCGCATCTTTCCCTTTGATAATGATGAAACTTCTTTCTGTATGGTCTGGGAAATCTTTGATGAGAACAAATTTTTTATTCTCTACACTTACGTTTTCAAGATGTTGATTGATACCTCTTCTTTCCTCCAAAACAGTTAGAATTTTATCTAGTGCTGCATAATTTTGAGCCTTAGATAAAAGACTGATAAAAAATAATGTACAGATGAATAATTTTTTCATGAGTTTGTGTTTGTAAAAAAAATTTTGTCAAGATCTGCATCCTGACAAAACTCTATATTTTATTTTAAAATTAAAGATTACCTCTTTTTTCCTGCTCTCTTTCTAAAGCTTCGAAAAGTGCTTTGAAATTACCTGCACCAAAGCTTTGTGCACCATGTCTTTCAATGATTTCGAAGAAAAGGGTAGGGCGGTCTTCTACAGGTTTTGTGAAGATTTGTAATAAATAACCTTCCTCATCATGGTCAATTAAAATACCTAAATCCTGAAGTTTTTTCAAGTCTTCGTCAATATGGCCAACTCTCTCAGGAACCATGTTGTAATACGCTTCCGGTGGAGCAGAAAGGAATTCTACGCCTCTCTTTTTAAGTTCGGTAACCGTGTGAATAATATCTTTTGTTGCAACTGCAATGTGCTGCACACCTTCTCCTTCATAGAAATCAAGATATTCTTCAACTTGAGATTTTTTCTTTCCTTCTGCCGGCTCGTTGATTGGGAATTTTGCAAAACCGTTTCCGTTTGACATTACCTTAGACATCAATGCAGAATATTCTGTGTTGATTTGTTTGTCGTCAAACGAAAGAATGTTCACAAATCCCATTACTTTTTCGTACCATTCAACAGTTGGGATCATTCTGTCCCAATCTACGTTTCCTACGCAATGGTCAACATATAATAATCCTGCTTCTTCAGGTTTGTAATCGCTTTCCCATTTTTGATAACCAGGCATGAAAGGTCCTGTATAGTTTTTTCTTTCAATAAACATGTGAACAGTTTCTCCGTACGTGTAAATTCCGGACATTTTTACTTCACCATGCTCATCTGTCAAAGTTACTGGCTCTAAATAAGGTTTTCCACCTCTTTTTGTAGTTTCTTCAAATGCAGAATAAGCATCGTCTACCCAAAGTGCCAAGATTTTCACTCCATCGCCGTGTTTTTTTACATGTTCACTAACTGGCGAATCAGATTTTAGACCTGTTGTAAGGATTAATCTGATTTTCCCTTGTTGTAGAACATAAGATGCACGATCTCTTACTCCGGTTTCAGGACCTGCGTAAGCAACTGACTGAAAACCAAATGCTGTCTTATAATAATGAGCGGCCTGTTTAGCGTTTCCTACATAAAACTCAATGTAATCTGTACCATTTATTGGTAAAAAATTCTCAGCCTGAGCAATTTTTTCGGCAAATGTAAGTGTTGACATATTTTCTATTTTTACTTTTATTTAATGGATTGCAAATTACAAAATTCTTGTATATAATTAAAAACATTATTGTTGTGTAATCGGTTGCGTTATTTTTAATATATATTAAAGTTCACTTAAGTATATTTAAGTTTACTTTTGTTTTATTATTTATTCTATATTTGTATTAGAAAATAGATGTCGAAAAGAAGTTATTTCAAAACAACGAAAGCCGTAATTAATTACGGCTTTTATTTTTTATTATTTAATCTTCCGGCATCAGGATTGTAATTATCCCAAATTTTCCATATGTTATCAATTTTACGAATGAAATAAATTTGTGTGTTGAGTTGATTTACAAAATGTTCTTCTCCGGTTTCTCCTACCTTGAATAAAAGATTCCAGAATTCCTGAGTTTCTAGGATTTTTTTATCATGCTCGTCTGTAACGATATTGACATCGAATATTTCAAAATTAGAACGATTGTTTTTAGTTACGAGTTCAAACTGTCTCTCGCAAAGCTCACGACTGAATTCTGATGCTCTTTCCAGAAACGGAGAATTGTCAAATACAAGATCCTTAAACAGGTCTAATTTCAAGATTGGGAAATTTTTATATAAATCAAAAACGGTCGCACAGTATTGGTAAACAATATCAGTGGAAAAGACTTCATCATTTTGTTCTTTACCATTTATATCACTTTCTTTTAAATGATAAATGTATGCGTTGAGATCTTTAAAGCCTAAAAATATGCAGATTTTATCAAGCGTCTTCAAAAAACGCAGATCATTGTGGGTTTTATCCTGATAATCATTTTCAAAAAATCGCTGCAGGGTAATGTGTGAAATCGTATTTCCTAATTCAAATCTTTTATCGTCTTTAAGCTCTTCTGATAAAGCCAGCTCTTCTTTGATAATTTCTGAAAGAATTATATAATGACTTCTCTTCCATTCGTTCACCTTTCCTAAAACAGAATCCTGAACTTTTGGATGTTTTACAACTTCATCTTTTATAGAATTATAAATCGTCTTCAAATGTGTAATGTTTATATAACAAAAGTTTTTAGCAAAAAGATTGCCAAAAACTTTTTTGTCTATTTTAATTAAATGTACGTATTTTTTAGATAAATATGAGATTTTAGATCTTTTTTAATGCTTAAATCTTTCATAAGCCGCTCTCTCTAGCATTTCTCTGTCATCAGGATGCGCAATACTGATCAATTCCTGAGCTCTCTGACGAAGATTTTTCCCGTATAGATAAGCCGTTCCGTATTCCGTTACCACCCAATGAATATGACCTCTTGTTGTCACAACACCTGCACCTTGTTTCAGGAAAGGAACAATTCTTGAAACTCCTCTTTTTGTTCTTGAAGTAATAGCGATAATGGGTTTTCCGTCTTCACTTAAGGCGGCTCCTCGCATAAAATCCATTTGTCCGCCGATACCACTGTATTGCATAGTTCCGATGGAGTCTGCACAAACTTGTCCGGTTAAATCAATTTCAATGGCTGAATTGATGGCAACCATTTTTTGTTTCTCATAATGTTAATCGGAAAGTTGACATTGCTCACATCATCAAAAGAGAAAACCGTATTATCATCTACATAATCGTATAATTTTCTTGTTCCAAAGCAGAAGCTCGTGATGGTTTTATTATCGTTGTAGCCTTTGTATTTATTGTTAATGACATCATTTTGAATTAAATCAATCACTCCGTCACTCAACATTTCGGTGTGAACGCCTAAGTCTTTATGATTTCCTAAACATTTTAAAACCGCATCAGGGATTGTTCCGATACCCATTTGTAAGGTTGATCTGTCGTCAATCAATTCAGCTACATTTTTCCCGACAAGCATTTCATCCGGACCTACTTTTGCGCCGTAATCTACAGTTGGAAGTTCTTCTTCATTCCAGACTAATTTATGAATTTTGCTGATGTGAAGCATTCCGTCGCCATGAGTTCTCGGCATTAGGGGATTCACGACGGCTACAATTATTTTTGCGGTATCTACGGCAGCTCTCGCAACATCGACCGAAGTTCCCAATGTACAAAAACCGTGTTTGTCCGGAGGTGAAACCGTAATTAAAGCGACATCCAGCGGTAAAATATTTTTTCTGAATAAAATCGGAATTTCACTTAAAAAAACAGGAACAAAATCTCCACGGTCAGAATTGACAGCATCACGCACCGGTGTTGAAACAAAAAGCGAATTAACGAAAAATTTGTCCTTGTATTCAGGCTTTGCGATTTCCACATTTCCCTGTTGTGTAATGGAAACCATCTCAACGTTTTCTAAGCGGTGAGACTGTCTTGCCAATTCATCAATCAGATGATTCGGAGTACATGCGCTTCCATGAAAAAACACACGGTTTCCGCTTTTAATGGTGTAAATAGCCTCTTCTGCACTGATGTAATTATACATATTGAAATTTTTTATCGTTTACTTTAATATCTTAAAGATAACTCATATTCTTTATATTTAGTCTACATCTTTGGTTTGTTTGATGGAGATATTTGTCATGTTTTGATTAATGAAAAAATAAAGGATTGAATATTTACATTCAATCCTTTTATATTTAATTTCTTGATTATTTTCGAATTATCATTCCTGCGAACGATCTTCCAAACTATGATCCTCGCTTTCTAGCCAAGAAGTTTTATAAGACGGATCTTCCACTTTCATCGCTTCTTCAGTGATTTTTAAAGGACGGAATGGGTCGACCATTACCGCATATTCTTCAGTGAATTTTTTCCCGATACTTCTTTCCATCGCTCCCGGATGAGGTCCGTGAACGATTCCTCCTGGGTGAAGCGTGAAATCCATTAAGTCGATATGATTTCTACTCATAAAATCACCTTCTGTATAGAATAAAACTTCATCAGAATCAATATTTGAGTGATTGTACGGAGCAGGAATTGCCAACGGATGATAATCATACATTCTTGCGCAGAACGAGCAAACCACAAAATTATGTGCCTCAAAAGTCTGGTGAATTGGTGGCGGTTGGTGAATTCTCCCGGTAATCGGTTCGAAGTTTTTAATATTAAATTTATATGGATAAAAATAACCGTCCCAGCCCACAACATCAAATGGATGCGTTGCGTAGATGAAATCGGTAATCTGATTTTCTTTTTTTACTTTAATTAAAAATTCTCCTTTTTCGTCTTTTGGTTCTACAAAAGTGGGTGCAATAATATCTCTTTCACAAAACGGAGAATGTTCCAAAAGCTGCCCGAATTCGTTTCTGTATCTCTTTGGTGTGTAAATCGGAGAATGGCTTTCCACCACAAAAAATACAGTATCATCAGATTGTAATTCTACCTGATAAATCGTTCCTCTCGGAATAATCAGGTAATCGCCAACAGAAAATTCAAGATTGCCGACAAATGTTTTTAAAATCCCACTTCCTTCGTGTACAAAAAGAAGTTCGTCACATTCGGCATTTTTGTAGAAATAATCCATCGATTTTCTTGGTTTTGCCAATCCCATTTTCAGGTCATTGTTTACCAAAAGAAACTTCCTGCTGTCCAAAAAGTCATCTTCAGGAGTCACATTCATCCCTTTAAACATTCTCGGTGTCACGTTTTTGTCAACCGCGATCTTTGGAGTCACGTCTTTTGCTTCGCCTATTGATTTGATCTGCGTCGGTCGGTGAACATGGTATAGCAAAGAAGAAATGCCGTGAAAGCCTTCTGTACCAAATAGTTGCTCATAATAGAACTTGTCTTCTGGTGATTTAAAAATCGTATGCCTTTTTGGTGGGATATTTCCCGATTGATGATATCTCATTGTACTTTATATGTTGACTCTCAAATTTAATATTTTTTAATGAATTGTTTAGAAACATTTTTTACAGCAATTTTTTAAACCACAAAAGTCACAAAAGTCGATGCTTAAATTAAGTTCTAATGAATGTTGCAGGTAAGTTCAGATAAGCGTTAAAGAATATTCGCATCAGGCTTATTGAGCTTTTGTTTTCAATGTGATTAAACTTAAATACACAGAAAATCTTTTATGACTTTTGTGGTTAAATTAAAATTAGTTTTGCTGTTCTAAAAATAAATGTTAGTTTTGTCTAACAATTTTTATTTCATGCGACAAATATTATTTTCTGTAGTCTTTTTATCATCTTACTGCTTCTCTCAGGAGTCTGATAGTTTGCATTTAAATCAATCTAAAAAGATTGATTCTGCTAAAGTTTTAAGCAAAAAAGAAATTAAAACCAGAGATATTGATGATGTCGTGATTACCGGGACGCTCAAGCCAATCAGCAAATCTAAAAGTCCGGTAAATGTTGAAATTTATACGCAGAAGTTTTTCCAGAAAAACCCAACGCCAAGTATCTTTGAAGCAATTTCTATGGTGAACGGAGTGAAGCCTCAATTGAACTGTTCTGTTTGTAATACAGGAGATATTCACATCAATGGTCTTGAAGGTCCTTATACAATGATTCTGATCGACGGAATGCCTATTGTAAGTTCGCTTTCTACCGTTTATGGCTTGAGCGGAATCCCAAACAGTTTGGTTGACAGAATAGAAGTGGTAAAAGGTCCGGCTTCATCCATTTACGGTTCAGAGGCGATGGGCGGTGTGATTAATATTATCACCAAAAATGCGTTGACCGCTCCGAGATTAAGTGTTGACTTAATGACTACCAGTTGGGCAGAGAATAATGTTGACTTGTCAACAAAGTTTAATTTCGGTAAAAATGTGGCCTCATTATTAAGCTTAAATTATTTTAATTCCACTAAAAGATTTGACGAAAATAAAGACAATTTCACCGATGCCGCTCTGCAGAGCAGAATTTCAGTTTTTAATAAATGGAATTTTGTGCGAAAAGAAAATAGGCTGGCAAGTTTCGCTTTGAGGTATTTGTATGAAGACCGTTTTGGTGGAGAGATGCAGTGGAATAGGTCTTACAGGGGAAGCGATCAGGTTTACGGAGAAAGTATCTACACCAATAGAGTAGAGGCTTTTGGCGTTTATCAGTGGCCAATGAAAGAAAATATTGTTACTCAGTTTTCCTACAATTTTCACGATCAGGATTCTTTCTATGGAAACAATCCTTTTTTGGCGACTCAGAAAGTAGCTTTTACCCAAACCTATTGGGATAAAAAACTCGGAAATCATGATTTGGTTTTGGGAGCCACTTTCAAAAAAACTTTTTATGATGACAATACGCCTGGGACGATGTCTTCAGACGGTTTGCAGAATGAGCCAATGAAATCACCCATTTTTGGAGCATTTATTCAGGATCAATGGGAGGTTAATGAAAAAAACACCTTGTTGTTGGGTTACCGATTTGATTATGATAAAATTCATCATTCTGTGCATTCGCCGCGTTTTGCATGGAAGTTTTCTCCGAATCCTTATCATACTTTGAGATTTAATTTCGGGACGGGTTTCAGGGTGGTGAATTTATTTACCGAAGATCATGCAGCTTTAACGGGTTCACGGGAAGTTGTGATTAAAGACAATTTAAAACCTGAAAGATCTATCAACGGAAATTTAAATTATGTCTGGAAAATCCCTGCCGGAGGTCGATTGATTAATTTGGATGCTTCTGCTTTTTACACCTATTTCAGCAACAAAATTGTCGGAGACTTTGATGCTGATCCTCAAAAAATTATTTATGATAATTTAAACGGTTACGGAATTTCAAGAGGTGCTTCGATGAATGTTGATTTCAGTTTCAGTTTTCCGTTGAGTGTAAATTTGGGAGTTACGTATCTGGATGTTTATCAAAAATTTGATGGAGAAACCGGGAAATCCCGACAGCTTCATGCCCCGAAATGGAGTGGAACTTACAGTTTAACCTATAAATTTAAGAATAATCTTGCCATCGATTTTACCGGACAGTTTTACGGACCGATGCGATTACCGGTTTTGCCGAATGATTACCGACCTGAATATTCTCCGTTTTACAATCTTGCCAATATTCAGGTTTCTAAAAGTTTCAACTCCGGATTTGAAGTGTATTGCGGGGTGAAAAATTTGTTCAATTTCACGCCGAAAGATCCGTTGATGCGACCGTTTGATCCGTTTGATAATAATGTAAATGACCCAATTAATAATCCAAATCATTATACTTTTGATACAACGTATGGTTATGCTCCGATGCAGAGAATAAGAGGTTTTTTGGGTGTAAAATATAATTTGAAATGAAAATAATAAAGTTTTTTTTAATGTTACTTTTAGTGCCTTGTTTTTATCTATCGCAGATAAAAACGGACACTTTTTCAGATTTTGAAAAAATACAGAAAGAAAATAAAAAACCAACTATTATTCATTTGTATACCGATTGGTGCTCTGTTTGTAAAATTGAATCTTTCAAATTAAATAAGGATAAGGAGTTGGTTAAAATGATGAATGAAAATTTTCATTTTATCAACTTTGAAGCTGAAAAGACAAAAGGAAAAATCAATTTTCAGGGTAAAGAATTTAATTATTTACCTAACGGAAATTCAGGAATTCACGAATTAGCTTTGGCGTTATCAAAAAATAAAAATCAGCCCGTTTATCCGTTGTGGATTATTTTAGATAAAAATCAGGAGCTGGTTTATTATCATGAAGGAGAGTTTAAGGCTGAAAAAATGAAGGAGAAAATATCGGAAATTATTAAGTACAAAAAACTATAATTTGATATTGTATTTCTCAAATATTTGTGCGTTAAAACTCCCACCTAATTCTTTTTCCCAACCTTTAGTAGTTTTTAGTTTTTGTAAAATTTTATTCTGCATATCTACATTATTATTCTCAAAAGCATATTCTGCTAAATTAAAAAGATAAAATGTCTGGTTCACTTCATTAAATTTTGCTTTTGAAAAATATTTTTCAAAATAAGTATTGTAAATCGATTTTTTAAATTCTTCAGGATAATTTTTGTTTAAATATTCAAATGCGTAACTGTTGTTGTGTTTATAAAGAAGACGAATGATATTTTTCTTCAAATTATCATCATATTTTTCTATTTCAAATGCTCGGTCATAAATAAGCCAATATAAATCTTTATCTATGTTCAAAATTTCAGAATTTATGTCTCTTAAAAGATAATCTTCATTAACTGCTTTGATATTTAGTAACTTCAGTTTTTTTTCATCTGTTTCATAAGGTGGCTTAGATGCACTACCTCGAACATAGCTCCAATAATTGTGATAAATAATTGAGTAGGTTAATTCTCTGTCGACTATACAACCAGAATGTGTTTGAACTATTTTCTTTTTAGAAATAGCCTCTAAAATCTCTTTTTTTACATTCAGTTGCGTATTATTTTTACGAATCAATTCACCGATTGCATATAATCTTACAACTTGATTTTTGTGATGGCTCAGTTCTAAAAGTTCATCATGTGAAATTATTTTTTTTAATTTTTCAAAATTATAATAATTGCTATCATCGCTTAATCCATTTTTGTCTAGATTAGGATTCAAAATTCCATCCCAAGCATCTAAAGAATTAACTTCAATTATTTTTGAAATTATTTCCTGTTTAGTTTGAGTAAAGAAAAGATTTGATATTCCAATAAAAAGAAAAATTACCAAACGAATATAAATCATTTATGTGTTTTTTTAATTTAGTTCCTTCAAAAGCACCGCAACAATCGCCAAAATCGCTGGCAGAGCCTGAACAAAAAATATTTTTTTCGTAGCTGAAATTGCACCGTAAATTCCGGCAATCGCAACACAACTCAGAAAAAATAAAACAATATTCGTTTGCCATTTTTCATCTTCAATAAAAAAAGACCAAATCAATCCGACGGCAAGAAAACCATTATACAATCCTTGATTGGCTGCCAAACCTTTTGTCGGTTTGAACATTTCAGGTGGCAAAGCTGCTTTGAAAACTTCTTTTCCTTTGGTTTCCCATGCGAACATTTCCATCCAAAGAATATATAAATGCTCTAAAGCCACAACTGCAATAAGAATTTTAGCAACAATTTCCATGATTCGATTTTTTATCATTGTAAAACTAAAAAAATAAAGTTAAGTTTGAGTATTCAATTTTAAAAATGGAAACTTTTAAAGCTCATTTAGATAAATTTATTACTGTAAGTGAAGAAGAATTTGCTTCGATATCTTCTTTCTTTAAGGTTTTGGAAGTGAAGAAAAAGAGAATTTGATGTCAGAAGGTGATTTATGTAAATTCAAATATTTTGTTTTAAAAGGTTGTCTGAGAAAGTTCTTCATCAATGAAAAAGGAGTTGAGCAAACTACCGAATTTGCTATTGAAAACTGGTGGTTAGCAGACAATTTTGCATTCGAACAGCGAGAAAAATCTAAGTTTAATATTCAGGCAGTTGAAAAAGCGACGGTTATGATGATTGATTTTCAGTCTCAGGAACTTTTACTTGAAAAACATCCGATTATGGAACGTTATTTCAGGATGATTTACCAACGTGCTTATTCTGCTGCCGAAAAACGGATCCGTTATATTTATGAAATGAATAAAGAAGAATATTACATTCATTTCAGTACGCTTTATCCTTGGTTTATCCAGAGAATTCCACAATATTTACTGGCCTCATTTTTAGGTTTTACTCCGGAATATTTAAGTGAAATCAGAGCAAAATTACGTTCTTAAACCAGTTTAAGATTTTTGCGGTTTCTATGTCGCAACTTTGTCATGCAATAAAAAGCCAATAGCATGACAGACCAAAAGGTTTTATTTCCACAATTATTTTTAAGATTCGCAATTGCAGTGACGATGCTTTCTGCCGTTGCAGACCGGTTTGGATTTTGGGGAGAAAATTCTGTCTGGGGAAACTGGGGGAATTTTGAAAAATACACAAAACAGTTAACTTTTTTCCTTCCTGAAATTCTAAGCACATTTTCAGCTTACACTGCTACTTTTTAGAAATCATTTTTCCATTGATGTTGATTTTCGGTTTCAAAACCAAGATTGCAGCATACGGAACAGTATTTTTATTGCTCATTTTTGCCTTATCCATGACGATTGCATTGGGAGTAAAAGCTCCTCTGGATTATTCGGTTTGGGCGGGAAGTGCGGCAGCTTTTTTATTGGCAACACAGAAAGAATATTTTTTTTCAATAGATACATTAACTAAAAAATCATAATAGTATGAGCGCAAGATTCAACATGGCAACGACGCACGCTGCCGCTTACAAAGCAGGAATAGGAATGGAGGCTGCCCTTCAAAACAGTTTTTTAACTCCGATTCAGAAAGAATTAATTAAAATCAGAGCTTCTCAGATTAATGCATGTGCCTTCTGTCTGGATATGCACACGAAAGATGCCTTGAAATACGGTGAAACTCCGCAGAGAATTTTTCTTTTGAATGCATGGAGAGATGCAAAAGAATTGTTCACAGAAGAAGAACAGGTGATTTTGATGGTTGCAGAAGAAATTACATTGATTAGCCAAAAAGGACTTTCTGAAGAAACGTACGAGAAGGCGAAAGTACTTTTTAATGAAACGCAGATTGCCGATATTATCATGGCTGCCGTTTCGATTAATATGTGGAACAGAATTGCAATCAGTACCCATATACCGATAGCAAAGTAATTGTGTAAGTTCATTAAAAAATAGCTTCTCAGGATTTGAGAAGCTATTTTTTGTTTAAATAATTATTGTTGACAATTCAGTTGAAGAACGTTAGCATTCAAAGGTTGTTCTATTTTTCTTTCTAATTTTTTATCATTAACGGTTACATAGATTTCCATCGAGCCCGTTCCGACGTGCAGAGAAAGAAGATGACCGCCGTACGCATCAAATTTCTCATCAGTTGCGACTCCATGAACGTGGATTGACGGACCTTTTTCATTCCATGCAATTGAACCCGTCAGACTTCCCATCTCAACTTTTTTAAACGTCTTGGGATTAAATTTTTTAGCTTGAAAATCGTAAAATCCAAAAGTTACTTCTCTCGCAAAACCAATTCCCGTAAAGCTTGCTGAAGGAATATTCTCAGTCTTTGCAAGATTCTCAATCTGAGCCAGGACATCATCATTTTCACGAAGCACCATCAGAAAACCTGTGGGAGTTTTTGTGTATCTGCAAATTTCTTTCTTCTGTGCTGAAAAATTACACATCAGAAATATTGTGAATAGTAAAGTTGGAAATAGTTTCATGCTTTGGTATTTAATTGATGTAATGAAATATTTACACCAATTTGAATTTAAAAGTATGAAGTTATTTTTTCAACTCACTCAAAATCGCCTCACCTACACTTTTTGCAGATTGCGGATTTTGTCCTGTGATCACTCTTTGGTCTGTCACAACATGATTTTGCCAAAGTCCAGATTTCTCAAATTTCGCACCTCTTTCTTTCAATTTGTCTTCTAAAAGAAAAGGAACTACATTCGTCAATTTCACTTCAGATTCTTCTTCATTCGTAAACGCATTGATCTTCTTTCCATCAACCAAATATTTTCCATTATTCAGTTTGATATTCACCAGACCAGCAGGTCCATGACAAACTCCTGCGACAATTCCTCCGTTTTCATAGATGATAGAAGCAATTTTTGCCAATTCTGTATTGTCTGCGAAATCCCACATCGCACCGTGACCGCCTGCGTAAAAAATTGTTGAATAATCTTCAGGTTTTACTTCTGATGGTTTCAAGGAATGATCTATTTTAGTTTTGTATTCTTTGTTTTCCCAAAATTCTTTGTTGACAGGATCTTTCAAATCAAATCCATCGACAGGCGGAGTTCCACCTTTTGGACTTACAAAATCAATTTCATAACCGGCTTTGTGAAGGACTTCCCATGGATGCGAAACTTCACCGAGATAGTATCCTGTATCTTCTCCTGTTTCACCTTTTTTGTCGTGACTTGTTACCACGAAAAGAATTTTCTTTTTCATATTCTTTGATTTTTTGGTTTGAGAATTAACAAATCCTATTGTAAAAACGGAAAGAATTAATAATGCTAATTTTTTCATGTTTAAATAATTTCTGTTAAATAAATCTGTGGTTTTTCCTGCAGTTTTTCATCAACCAAATCTCCGAAAGCTTTTATATATGATTGCTCGTTATGTTGTTTCAAACCTTCTTCGCTTTTCCAGATTTCATAGAAAATGAAATGATTTTTATCTTCAATTCCCTGATGAAGTGCGTATAATTCGTTGGCTTCTTCTTTTAGGGTTTCTGTTACCATCTTCTGAAGAACTTCCAAAACTTCGGTTCTGTGTTCTTCTTTTGCTTTGATTATTGCAGTTAGATAGATTTTCATTAGACTAATTGTGGTTTTAATTCTTTCTCGAAAACGGTTTTAACGTGTTCTCTGTATAATTTCATGTCACGTTCAATGTTTGCATTTTTTTCTACATCATGAAAATGAAAACTATCCATTTTTTCTAAAGAAACGAAAGCATTCATTCTGTGAAAACCGAATAGAGGCCCGTTATCAACACTTGTTTCACTGAAAAATTCTCCGGGAAGTGTGAAGGCTGTTTCAGGTGCATTCCAGCTTGTGGTAAGCATATATTTTCTTCCGCCCAACATTCCGCCCGTTCCGTAGTTGATTTTTGGGTTATCAGAAGATCTTCCGTCGCTCATGTAAATTCCTTTTGCATGGCCGGCTGTGAAAACTTCATCAATATATTTTTTGAAACCATTCGGCAATTGAAACCACCAGATTGGGGTGTGATAGATAATAAAATCAGCCCAAACAAATTTTTCTACTTCCTCATTTTCCTCATACCCTTCGTTGATATTCGAAATTTTTATTTCTACATTTTCAAATTCTTTTAAGGCTTCTAACGTGTTATCTGCAATCGTCTGATTATATTTTCCTCCGGAATGTCCGAAATTTTGTCCGCCGTTAATAACTAATACTTTTTTCATTTTTAGTAAATTTTTAAATTTTATGATGCAAAGTTATGTTCGAATTATATATTATAAAAATAATATAAATTATACATTAATATCATAATAATGATATTGTTCTAATGATAATTTCTATATAAATAAAAGCTGCTTCACAATATGCGAAGCAGCTTTATATTATCTTGTCTAAATTTTAAAATCTATTTTACCTCTTTTGAAGCTTTGATGATGACATCGGCAACTTCCTGAGGATGAGAAATAAATACAGCGTGACTTCCTTTAATTTCTGTGATTTTAGCATTTCCTTTTTTATACATTTTACGTTGAATACTCGGAAGAATTGCCTCGTCTTGCGTAGCGACGATTCCGTATGAAGGTTTTGTTTTCCATGGTGCTTTGGTAACTTTTGCTGCTAATGCTGCTGCTGCAAAACGCCCTTGTGAAGCATACATGAAATCTGCCTGTGCTTTCGGAATATCTGCAGCAAATCCTTCATGAAATTTTTTCTTGTCATAATATAATATTCCTTTTTCGTCAGCGGGTAGAATCCCGTTTTTAGGAGATCCAGGTTCTGTCATCGCCCAATCGAGTGCGGATTCGCCTGCATCTAACTGAAATGCTGCGAGATATACTAACGCTGCAACTTTAGGATGGTCGCCGGCTTCTGTAATAACGCTTCCGCCATAAGAATGTCCTACCAGAATTGCCGGACCGTCTTGTCTGTCTAGAGCTGCTTTGGTTGCATCTACGTCATCTTGCAATGAGCTTAATGGGTTTTGTACTACGGTCACATTGTACCCTTTTTTGCTTAAAATGTCGTAAACTCCGCGGTAGCCTGATCCGTCTACAAAAGCACCATGTACTAAAACTATATTTTTAATCATTTTTGTGCCTTGAGCAGAAAATTTTGAAAATCCGCTTAGTAACATGAATGAAATTGCGAAAAGGAAAAGTGATCCTAACGATTTGAAAGTTGATGTTTTTTTCATTGTTTTAATAATTTAAGATGAATAATGATTTTAAGATTTGTAAACTTCTTTTTTTCACATATCAGAATTGTGGATTGTTTTTCTTCTGTGATGTTTGCAATTTTTAGAATTATTTACATGACAAAGGTATAGGAGATGACGGGTTTAAAAAATAGTTAAAAGTAGATATTTGTTGTACTTTTTTCCTTTTATAATCTTTTTGTCAAATGCTGTTATACTACTTTTATCTTTTTTGTGTTGACTAAATAATTTTTTAAAACACATGTCTTAAAAAATTAATATCACTAAAATAATTATTATGTAACTTTGTATCAGAATATTGATATTGAAATATGGTTAATTTAGAATGGTACCGAACTTTCAAAGCGATTTATAAAACTGGGACTTTAACCGGTGCGGCGGATTCTCTGTTTATTTCGCAACCCGGAGTGAGTCTGCATTTAGGTTCTTTGGAAGCGTATGTTGGATATAAGTTATTTGACAGGACAGGACGGAAAATGATTCCGACTGAGAGAGGGAAAGTTTTGTTCAACGCAGTTTCCGAAGCTTTATCTAAATTGGAAGATGTAGAAAAGAATTTCCAAAAATCTACTGAAAAAACCACCCCGACAATCAGTGTTGGAATGTGCTTTGAAACTTTTCAAACAACTCTGGAACAATATGTTTCAACGTTAGATTTTAATTTAATTATCAGCTTTGGCGAATATCCTGAAATGCTCGATCAGCTCGATAAAGGAATTTTAGATTTAATCATTACTCCGAAAAAAGGAACATCTCCCAACATTCTGCACGAAGCATTTTCTTCTGAACAAATTATTTTAGTGGGCGGAAAAAATGTTGATACAGACAGTTTTAAAGAAGTTTTAAAAACCGAAGATTTTAAGGAAATCGAAAGTTGGCTGAAACAAGAAAAATGGTACGGAACAACCGGAGATATGGAGCATCTTTTTCAGTTTTGGTTATTGAATTTTGGGCATAAACCTAATTTCAGACCCAATTATATTGTTCCAAACTTGAATTCTATTATCCGTTGTCTGAAAGGCGGGATTGGATTGGCTGTGGTTCCTGATTTTTTATGCAAAATGAAATAGAGAATGGTGATGTGAAACTGATTTGGGAAGGCGAAAAGAAATTAGAAAATACCTTGTACTTTGGTTGTAGAAAACAAACGATGTATCAGAATGAAATTGATCATATCAAAGGTTTGTTCAGAGAAATGATGGGTAAAAAAGATTTTTAATTTTAACTATAAGCTCATATGAATAATCGGATAGTTTTTGCCTGAACCATCTTTTTCGGATCTTCTGGTTTGTTTGAAACCCAATTTTTCGTAAAACCCGATTGCTTGCGGATTTTGTTCGTTAACATCTACTTTTATCAGTCTCGTTTTTGCTTTCATAAATTCGTAAAGTTTTTTGTCTAAACCTTTTCCACGTACATCATTATGAATGAAAAGCATTTCTAAATTCCCATCAGCAACAGAAGCAAAACCTTGTGGTTTTAGATTTTCAAGAATTAAATAAACCTCAAGATTTGGTAAATAATCTCTTGGGATAATTTCTTTAAAGTAATTAAAATCTTCTTCTGATAAAAAATCGTGAGTGGCTTTTACGGCAGATTCCCAGATTTCCATGATTTTGGGATAGTGTTCTGATGTTGCGACTCTGATTTGGTGTAACATAATTTTTAATTTTCCACAAAAATAGAAAATTAGTTGTATTAATAATTAGCACAAAAAAACCTGCACAAGGCAGGTTTTTAGATATCAATGGAATATAAATTATTCCTTAATAAACTTTTTAGTTATTTTTTTTGTACCACCTGTAACGTCTAAAATATAAGTTCCTTTTTCAAGACCACTTGTATTTATTTTAGTTGTTAATCCGTCCAATTTTTGAGTATGAATGGTTCTTCCAAGCATGTCAATAAGTGTAACATCCATAGATGGTGTAAAATAATCAAGCTTTATAGTGATAAAATCTTTTGCCGGATTCGGGAAGATATTCATTTTTATATCATCTTTCACAACATCGTTAGTTGCTAGATTATCTTGAGCAAGTTTTACGACCCAAATATCATAATCTCCATGATTTCCACTTACATCGCCATTGTTTGAATTTGAACTTCCAGCAATGACATAACCACCATCTGTAGTTTGAATAACAGAGCTAGCCTCATCACTTCCTGATCCTCCTAAGCACTTTTGCCATAGAATACTTCCTGTAGCGCTTAACTTTACAGCCCAATAATCATAAGAAAGAGGCGCTTCTCCAGGACCTGTATTTGAAGGGGAATGATATCCTATTACCTGACCGTCATTTGAAGTGGTGTTACCTACAGCCAAATACCCTCCATCAGCGGTTTGAATGATAGAAGAAGCTTCATCTACCTTAGTTCCTCCTAAAGCTTTCTGCCATTGAATGTTTCCATCAGAATTTAATTTTACGATCCAAGCATCTGTTCCGCCATGATTTCCTGTTACATCTCCATCATTAGAAAAAGCGCTACCAGCAACAATATAACCACCATCTGAAGTTTGTTTAATAGAATATGCTAAATCCTGATGTGACCCTCCTAAAGATTTTTTCCAAAAAATAACGCCTCCATCAGTATTTAATTTTAGGATCCAATAATCTTTTCCACCATGGTTTCCTGTTACATCTCCATTGTTGTTTTCAGCATATCCGGCGACTACATATCCTCCATCACTAGTTTGAACGATAGAAGATGCTCTGTCGTCTCCTGTTCCTCCTAAATTTTTTTCCATTGAACATTTCCATCAGAATTTATTTTTACAATCCAATAATCCACATAGCCGTTATTTCCCGGTACATCACCATTATTTGAAGAAGAATTTCCAGCAAATATATAACCACCATCTGTCGTTGGGATTATTTTACTGATAACATCATAATCTGTTCCTCCCAAAGTTTTTTTCCAGAAAATAACTCCGGCATCAGAATTTGTTTTTAAAATCCAACCGTCTGAATATCCGTGATTTCCCATTACATCTCCGTTGTTGGAATTAGTACTTCCGGCAACCACATATCCACCATCAGCAGTTTGAATAATAGAACTTGCATAGTCACCTGCTGTTCCACCTAAAGATTTTTGCCATTGGAGATTTCCTGTTGAATTTAATTTTGAAAGCCAGTAATCATAATTTCCGTGATTTCCGGTTACATTGCCGTTATTTGAATTAGAACTTGCTGCAATCACATATCCACCATCAGCAGTTTGAATGATAGAACTTGCATATTCATCACCTGTTCCTCCTAAAGATTTTTGCCATTCTATGGCCGGAGCTTGTGCATAATTTAGGCCAGAGAGAAGAATAGCTATACATACAGGGATCGTTTTTTTGTAATTGATTTTCATGGTTATGTTTTATATCATTTAAGAGTGCAAAAATATAATTTGTAAAGTAATAAATACTCATATTTTATAAATTTTTAATAATTGTTGTTACATTTAATTTAAATTGTAAAATAATAGTTTTAAAATTATAACGGGTAAAATATTTAAGTGAAAATTAAAATCTAAAGTAAAATTAGTAACCCAAAATTTCAAAATTTATCGGAAATTTGTTTAATTCTATATAAAAATTAAAATAAATATTATGCAACAAAAAACATACATAGGACAACCTGTAATTACATTGAATAACGGAATTGATATTCCCGCTTTAGGCTTTGGAGTCTGGCAAATGGAAGATATGCAGGAATGCGAGAACGCTGTTGTAAAAGCCATTGAAGTGGGCTACAGAATGATTGATACGGCTGCTATTTACCAAAATGAAACTGCTGTTGGAAATGCTATAAAAAATAGTGGAGTAGATAGAGAAGACTTGTTTGTAACTTCCAAATTATGGGTTCAGGATACAACCTATGACAAAGCGAAAGCTGCTTTTCAGAGAACTCTCGACAGATTGCAATTGGATTATTTAGATATGTATCTTATTCATTGGCCTTACTCTGATTTTGTGGGAGCCTGGAAGGCAATGGAAGAGTTGTATCATGAAGGGAAAATCAAAGCGATTGGTGTTTGTAATTTCACAGTTGAAAAATTAGAGGAATTAAAAGCAAATTCTACAGTTCTTCCTGTGATTAACCAAATTGAATTACACCCGATTTTCCAACAAAAAGAACTTCAGGTTTACAATAAAGAAAATAACATTGTAACTCAACCTTGGAGCCCGCTGGGAAATGGAAATGCAGAACTTTTAGAAAATCAGGATTTAAAAAATATTGCCGAAAAATACAACAAAACAGTTGCTCAGGTTATTCTGAGGTGGCATTTGCAGGAAGGTTTCTGTGTGATTCCTAAGTCTGTGACGCCTTCAAGAATTGAAGAGAATTTCAATGTTTTTGATTTTGAATTATCAGAAGAAGAAATGAATGTTGTCCGTTCATTGGACACCGGAAAAAGGTTGTTTTTTGATCCGAAAGATCCGTCTTGGGAAGAAAAAATGTTGAATGCTGTGGCGGATATTTAAAACTGAAATGTTTTAAGTTAAAAAAAAGCTGTATTCATAATGAGTACAGCTTTTTCTATGTATTATAATAATTTTATTTCGTCAAATCTAATCCCCCAAAATTACCCGAACTCATCATCATATAAACTCCTTTAGTTTTATCTAATAAATCCCAGTAAGCATGAAGTTCTTCAGCATTGGTAAAGACTTTAAGATTCTCATTCTTAAATTTTTCCTTGATTAAATCGGGAGAGATAGGCTCCATTCTTTTGATTTTTAAAGCATCTTCAGAATAGAAAACAATGGCTTCATCCAGGCCATCCATTGCGTGGTCGTATTGTTCTAAAAATACGGGATTCAGACTAGAGTAGGTGTGCAGCTCTAGAAAACCGTATTTTTTTTCATTTTTAAATTGCTCACAGAATGCTTTTACAACAGCTTTTACTTTGCTTGGTGCATGTGCGAAGTCTTTATAAAGAATTCCATTGTCTTCTCTTTCCACTTTTTCAAGACGTTTAGAAGCACCTTTGAAACTCATGATGGCATCATAGAAATCTTCATCCATGATACCTAAAGTATGACAGATATGCCTTGCTCCTTCAAGATTTAATAGATTGTGCGCTCCAAAAACAGAAAGCGGAATATCTCCCATTTCGGTTTTTAAATGAACTTTTCCACTTACGATTTCATATTCGGGAGTTTTGTAAGGGATTTTTCTGAAATAATTTTCGGCATTTTCAACCACTTTTACTACTTCCTGATCTTCTTCATTGTACACCAAAACTCCTCCCGGAGTAATGCTTGCAACGAATTTTCTAAATTGCTCGATGTAATCATCAAATGTTTTAAAAACATTGATGTGATCCCATGCAATTCCGCTCAATAAAGCGATATTGGGTTGATACAGTAAAAATTTTGAGCGAAGATCGATTGGTGAGGAAAGATATTCGTCACCTTCCAAAACCATAAAATCATTATCTTTCGTTAGTTTTACCATGCAGTCGAAACCTTCAAGCTGTGCTCCAACCATGTAATCGACATCTTTCTGATGGAAATTCAGAACATGAAGAATCATTGATGTAATCGTCGTTTTCCCATGAGAGCCTGCGATGACAACTCTCGTTTTGGTTTTTGACTGTTCGTATAAAAATTCAGGATAAGAATATATTTTTAAACCTAATTCCTTTGCTTTTGCCAGTTCAGGATTGTCCTGATGAGCGTGCATTCCAAGAATGATAGCATCAATATCTGAAGTTATTTTCTCAGGAAACCAGCCCAATTCTTCGGGAAGAATTCCTTTTTTCTCAAGTCTTGATTTTGAAGGTTCAAAAATGGCATCATCTGAGCCTGAAACTTCATATCCTTTATCTTTTAACGCAATCGCAAGGTTGTGCATGGCGCTTCCGCCGATGGCAATGAAATGGGTTTTCAAATTTATGGAGTGTTTTTTACGTTTTTACTGATGGTGTTTTGGAAAGTATTCACGATCTGATCCCAATTTTTCTGAGACTGAGGCATAATCATGCTGGCATCGGTTTTATTGGCACTGTTTTCACCATTTTTTACATTGATGGAAATGGCAACACGGTCGTATATTTTTTTATGATCTTCGGCGATATGTCTGAAGTTATTCTGAGCCAAAACCTGATTAAGATTCTGAATTTCTTCATTGGTAAGTTTAAAGCTCGTTTTGATTTTTTTTCCCTGACCTTCGAAAGAATAATGTGCATCATTCCCTTTGATCAAAAGGTTTTCATAGATCGGTGCGTAACCACCGCTTTTTGAATAACTGATATCAAAATCTGAATAAACTTTTTGGCTGTTACAAGAAACCGTGATCATGATTAAGAATAATATCGCTATTAATTTTTTCATAATGACTTTAAATTTTTATGGATTGGGTTGTTCAGACTTCTTTGCTTTAATTTCTTCATCATACGTATGAAGTACGTTGAAATCTTCAGTCTGCTCAATAGCGGTCATGATTTTCAGAAGAATTTGTTGTGCATTTTCTTCGTCGTAGTTGATATCTAATGGTTTTTTAAATTCCATTGTTGGTTTTACTCCGGTTACTTTTACACGAAGTCCTTTTTTATCAAACGCTCTTCTGAATCCATTTATTTTAATTGGAATAACAATTGGTCTTTGATTTTTAATCAATTTTGCCGTTCCTTTTCTTCCCTGTGCAAATGCTGCAGTGGTTCCCTGCGGGAAAGTGGCCACCCAACCGTTGTCTAAGGCTTTCATGATGTTATCAATTTCGCTCAAATCAACCATTCTGTTGACATTTTTACCTTCGGCTCTCCATGTTCTTTTAACTGTTACTGCGCCTGCGATTTTAAAAATTTTCGGAAGGATCCCTTTATTCATGGTTTCTTCGGCTGCAACGTAATAAAAGTCAACTCTTGGGTTGAGAAGATAGATAGGATTTTTTATGGTATTTAGATAGCCATTGTTTACTGCACAAAATGCATGATACATTGCAGCAACGTCAGCAAAATAAGTCTGATGATTGGAAACGAAAAGGACATTAGAATCCGGAAGGTCTACTAAATGTTCTGTTCCGGTGATTTTCAGCTTATTAAAACCGTTAAATCTTCTGTAAGAAATAATTCCCAGAATAAAAATAATAAACCTTTTTAAAAATAAGGAGTGCCGAACGAATCGGTGAATATGTTCTTCTTCGCCATTTTTCAATTAAACATAATATCTGCAAAGTTACATTTTTTTAATCAACTGACTGAACTCGCTGAGTATCATTGCAGTTGCTCCCCAAATGATATATCCGTTGAAATTAATTACAGGAACTTCTTTTCCTCCTGCACCTGGCAATGACATTATTTCCGGTGAATCCGGTAGATTTAAAAATGAGGTGATTGGAAATTCAATAACTTCTACTGCCTCACTTTCCTGAAGAATAAACTCAGGATTTCTTTTTGAATAAGAGATGTAAGGATAAACATAAAAATTACTTGGCGGAATGTAAATAGGAGACATCTCACGGATGATTCTTACATAAGGTTTCTCTAAACCGATTTCTTCTGATGTCTCACGAATGGCAGTTTCAGCAAAATCTCTGTCATATTCTTCACGTTTTCCTCCAGGTAAAGATATTTGTCCGCTGTGTCTGTCGCGCTCATTTTCTGTTCTTTGGATGAGTGGGAAAAACCATTCGTTATCCCTTAGATAAAGAACAATATTTACGGCAGCAAATTTTGGATTGTTTTCTATAATCTGATCATGGGTAAGAACTTCACGGTATGGCGGCGAGAAAACTCCATGTGCATTGGCGCCGCCGAGCTGAGCTTTTTTGATTTTTTGCAGTAAATCTTTTCCAAAACTTTCCATATCTCAAAATTACTAATATATCTTATAAAAAGGAATACTTGTTGATGTTAATTAACCATAATTTTTCTTTCAATTTCTCTACCGTATTTTTACGTAGTTCTCAACTACCTATTACTAATGACTAGCTCAAACTGAAAACAGTTACGATTCAAACTGTATCCAATGATATTATAAATTTACCCTTTTACGGTGGTATTTTTCAGGTTGTGATAGCTCTAAATTTGTATCACTAACCAATAAAATTTCTTACCATGAAAAAATTAGTAACAGGAGCTTTCGCTCTTACAGCAATGGGACTTACTTTTGCCCAAGAAAATACCAACAATGCTACACAAGCAGGTAGCGGTAACAATTTGACTGTAACCCAAAGATTACAGGAAAATAAAAACGTCTACAGTCAAACAGGTGTGTCTAACGAAGGTACTGTAACACAATACGGTAGATTTAACGAAAATAAAACAACTCAATCGGGAAGTGATAATACGGCTACTACTACACAGGGGACAAGTGCAGCTCAATTCGGTCTTCGTAACTCAGTAGAGCAGATCCAAACTGGTGATGACCATACAGCAACTGCTTCTCAATTGAAAACTGCAGATTCTGATATCATGCAGACACAAGTGGGAGGAGATAACAACTGGGCTTCTGCAAGTCAGCGTGACAATACTTCTCTTTCTGGAATTATACAATATCAGGACGGTAATGATAACGTTGCGACGGCTACGCAGGAAGGTAATAATCTTAGTGCAGCTGTAGTAGGACGTTTAAATGATATCAATCAAAAACAAGAAGGTGATGATAACGAGGCTACTGCGACTCAACTGGTGAGTGCAAACTCTAGCATTATGCAAGATCAGTTAGGTGACAGAAACATAGCGATGGCTACACAAGGTAATGGGTCTTTCAACGGAGGTAGAGGAAATTCAGCTGAGCAAATTCAAGATGGTGACGATAACTATGCAATGGTTGAGCAGGTAGGTTCAAATAACATTTCTTATCAGTTATCTAATGGAAACAATAATGAAAGCTATGGTTATCAAAATGGTTCTGATAACAACCTTGAAGTTCGCCAAGTTGGAGATTTTAACATAGCAGATTCTGAACAAAGAGGTTTTGATAATTCAGCTACAATTAACCAAACCGGAAATGAAAACGAAGCGTATTCTTACCAGAGAGGTATCTCAAATAACAGTGTAATAGTATCACAAACAGGAGACGGTAACATCTCTAACACTAATCAGGATGGGATTTTCGGATTATCTTGGGATAACGAAATTAGTCACACTCAAAATGGTGATAACAACAAAAGTACAGATGTACAATATGGTTGGAATAATACTTCTACAGTTTCTCAAACGGGAATGGGTAACGTACATGTAGGATCACAAGTAGGATTCAACAACAATATTACTGTAACTCAAAGCGGAAATTAATTTCATTCATATTAATACTGTAAAGGAGAGACTTAGGTTTCTCCTTTTTTTTTGGCTACAATAGTTTAGCGTATAAATACGGAAGCGGGTAACCATAAACCGTGATTTTCTATAAGTAACCGTTTCACGTGTTTTGTAAAGCACTGTATTCAAGTACCTTTAAAAAAATAAAAATGAAAACCTTTGAGAAAATATTTATTACCCTGGCGCTTCTCTCAACAATGTTGGCGAAGTCGCAGCAAATAGACTGGAATCGTATCAACAGCCAGACTGCAGTTGATATGATTAATTTACAGAATGCAGACCAATTTTTATCTGCCTCTTCCATTTCACAAGTTGCACAAGTTGGGAATTCAAATACTGCAGATTTAAATATAAATGCCAAAACTAATATTGTTGTGCAGCAATTTGGTGATCAAAACAGTATTTATTTTAATAATGCATTTTATTCAAAAGAAGCAAAAACAGCAATCACAACCCAAGGTAATAACAATATTGTTGATATTGCAGGAAGTAACAGTGTCTCTGAAGGCATGCATCTGAATGTAAAAGGCGAGAATTTGACGGTTTTTATGCGAAATTATTAAACTTCTGTTATGAAAAATTTCATCTTTATATCGTACAGCTTTCTTTTTGTGTTCTTGTCGATTTTCACTTTTGGGCAGGATGACAAAAAGATTGTCGCAAAAATAGAGAAAGATGTCGTAGAAAAGCAGCTGAAAATTAAAGCATTAGTTACCAATAATACTTCTACCTATCAGGAATTGAATTACCTTTTGATTTCAATTAAAAAAGGAGCCAGCGGAAATCTTTCAAACAATAAACAGAGCGGGAAATTTTCTATCAATCCTAATGAGAGCAAAGCCTTATCTGAAATGAGTGTAAATCTCGATCAGCGAGATGCCATAAAAGCTTTCCTATACATTCGCGACGAGCAGACACAAAAACTATTGGCAAAAGACAGCCTGGAAATCAATCAGGATTTTTTTAAGAAATCAGTAAGTGTTATTGAAAAAGAAGAAGCTTTTGAATTGAGCGGATTGACGATTGACGAGACAAAAAGCAAAGTAGGAAGAGACTTTTACGATTTATTTTATATTCAGTACAGTCAAATTCCTGACAAGAGCAATTCTGCGATTACAATTACCGAACTGCCAGCCAGAGGAACAAGCGGACAGATCAATATACAGGTTGATGATAAACTCGTCTATAGTTTTATGACCAATCCCAGTGAAGACTATCTGAGGGAACAGTTAGATTATACTTTGAGGTATATAAAAGACTATAACGCCCGGAAGAATCTCATTAAAAACGAATTCATCTACTAAAAACTAACTACCATGAAAACTCTTTTTACAGCAATGATTTTTTTATCAGGATTTTTTCTGGCAAAATCTCAACAGCTGGTATACAAACCGATTAATCCTGCCTTTGGTGGCGATACATTCAATTATCAATGGTTATTGAGCTCAGCGAGTGCTCAGAATCAGTTTGATGATAAATTAAGCAACAGCCCTACCGGAAACTCAGGCTCTCTGAGTAATTTCACAGACAGCTTAAACCGACAGGTTTTGAGTGAGTTATCAAGGAAATTATTTCAGGATCAGTTTGGCTCCGGAGGCGTGCAGGCAGGAAATTATATGTTTGGGTCATTGTATCTTCAGATTACGAATACAGCTCAAGGCATGATGATCAGTATTTTGGACACCAATACCGGTGAGCAATCTGAGATTGTGGTTCCGAAATAATTTAAAAAACTAAAACTAAAAACCTTACCATGAGAATCTATACGAAATTCAGAATCGTATTTGGCATTGTGCTTTTGTATGTTATGCAAGGCTGCACTTCCATTCTTGGACTTCCCGCAGAGAAAGAAAAATCGATGATGGGAGAGATTACCCCTTACACCACAGAACTTCGAAATTTACCTTTGCCAAAAGAAAAAATCGTTATAGGCGTTTATAAATTCCGTGATCAGACTGGTCAATACAAGCCGTCAGAAAACGGAAATAACTGGAGTACGGCAGTTCCGCAGGGTACTACAACCATCCTCATCAAAGCATTAGAAGACAGCAGATGGTTTACGCCTATTGAAAGAGAAAATATTGCCAATCTTCTTAACGAAAGACAGATCATCAGATCTACACGTCAAGAGTATCTTAAAGATGTAGGCCAGGCTTTACCACCGTTATTGTACGCAGGAACTCTTTTAGAGGGTGGTGTGATCTCTTACGACAGTAATATTATGACTGGTGGAATTGGCGCAAGATATTTCGGTATCGGTGCCTCGACACAATACAGACAAGACAGAATCACAATTTATCTAAGAGCGGTTTCTACTTTAAATGGTGAAATTCTAAAAACTGTCTATGTTTCAAAAACAATTCTCTCTACAAGCATCAACGGAAGTTTTTTTAAATATGTTGATACAGAAAGGCTGTTGGAAGCTGAGGTTGGGGTGACCCAAAATGAGCCTATCCAAATGGCGGTTACCGATGCAATCGAAAAAGCAGTGAAATCGTTAATCGTTGAAGGCATCAGAGATAAAATCTGGGGGAAAGCTGTTGATGTACCTGCAAAATATCAGCAAATAGTTGATGAGTATAATGCAGAGCAGAAAATTAGCAATAATAGATTGGTTGGAAATAAATATCCTACAAATGACAGACAGAACGTTTCTATTTTCGGGCAAATTGAAGCCAATAAAGTAAGAGGCGATTATGTAAATCCTAAAACTACAATTGGAGGTAAGCTAGGAATTAAATATTTTTTTGCAGATAATTTTAATCTTGAAGCCAACGCCAATGTTTTTACACTCGAAAATGAAAATATAATCTCAAAAACATATGTAGGGGCAGAGCTTAATCTTGAGTATCTTATTATTCCGAAATTCAAGCTTTCACCTTATGTGTATGCAGGTTTAGGTTCAATGTTTTCTACCGACAAAACAAGATATAAAGGTCAGTTTGGTGGCGGTCTAGAATATCTTGTTCAGAAAAATTTGGGTTTAAGACTTTCTTCTCAATATGATTTGGGATTTACTGACGATTGGGACGGCTTTGTGAATGGTCAAAGAAAAGATCAAAATTTGAGATTTGCTTTAGGAATTAATTTTTATATCGGAAAAAAATAAAAACGTAAACTATGAAAACTTATATCAAAATATTCTCAATACTGATTTTGCTTTTCACGTTGGCTTCATGCAGTGAAGACTTGGTAGAGCAGAGCCAAAAAGGTGTGCTTAAAGGCAAAGTAGTAAAGAAAGGAACAAATGTAGCTATTGCAAATGCGAAAATTTTCACCACACCAAGTACGCAAACTGTATTTAGTGATAAAGATGGGATGTTTGAAATTAAAGATATTCCGAAAGGTAATTATTCTATAAAAGCTGAACTCACAGGGTATGTCACTAATTTTCAAGCTGTAAATATTCAGAGTGAGAACCAGATTGTTACTGTTGTTTTTGAAATGGATGATGATGAATCTCTCAATTCTCCGCCTACAGCACCGGTATTATTAAGCCCGATTGATAATGCTGAAAATCAACCATTGACGGTACAACTTAGTTGGAACGCTACTGATCCTGATAAAACAGACAGTCTTACGTATAAACTTACGGTTAAAAATAATATCAATACCAATGTTATTGAGGTGAATGATCTGAAGGTAAAGACTTATACTTTGTCTAATTTGCAATTTGGGGTAAGTTATTTTTGGCAGGTTTCTGTTTCAGACGATATTCATCCGGATGTGTTAAGTCCTGTTTTCAAATTTACTACCAATACAACTCCTGCAAACCGTTATCATTATGTGCGTAAGCAAAATGGGAACTTTGTCATCCTGTCCAGCGATAGTCAAGGAAATAATTTTCAACTGACAAACTCAGCAAGCAACAGCTGGAGACCTAGAAAAAACAATAATGCCGGGCTTGTTGCATTTTTAAGAAACGATGCAGGCGGAAGTCATATTTTCACCGTCAATCCTGATGGTAGCAATCTTTTTAAAGTGACCCAAATTCCGGTTGTAGGTTTTAATCAGGATGAATTAGATTTTTCTTGGAATACAAGTGGCAGCGCATTTATTTATTCAAATTTTGATAAATTATATAGAATTAATAAAGATGGTACCGGGCAGCAGCTTATTTACACAACTCCTGATGGAAGCTTGATTTCAGAGGTTGATTGGAGTTATGACAACAGTAAAATTGCAATAAAGACCAATAACTTTAGCGGTTACAATACCAAAATTTTTATTATCGATATGCTTGGGAATGTTTTGCAAAATGTTTTTTCAGCTCCCACGGGCGCAACCGGCGGACTTAATTTTTCTGTAGACGGACAAAAATTACTCTACACGCATGATGTTTCAGGATATCAGGATGCCAATTACAGACAGTTAGATTCTCATGTTTTTATTTATAATTTGGCAAACAGTTCGGTTGTAGATGTTACGGTAGAGAGTGACAGGCCTCTTGGGACAAATGATTTAGATCCTAGATTCTCACCCAATAATTCTCAAATAATATTAATGAATACTTCAAATGACAATATTTCTCAGAAAAATATTGTAGTAATTGATTTAAATAATTTAATGATTGATTTTACCCGTGCGATATTATTTACAAACGGTGAGATGCCGGATTATGAATAGAGGCTTATAGATACTTGATGAAACAAAAAAAATCAAAACCTTAATGGGTTTTGATTTTTTTTCGTCTAAATATTTTGAATTAGCTGAAGATATTATTTTCAAGTGCATATTTTACGACACCTACAGAGTTTTTTACGTTCAATTTCATTAAGATTCTTTTTCGATGAGTTTCCACAGTATTGATGCTGATAAAAAGTTGCCCGCCAATATCTTTACTGCTGTGACCATCACAAATTAGCTTAAGAATTTCAAGTTCACGTCTTGTTAGCGGTTCTTTTATGCTTGAGCTTTGCTTTTCCTGTTCGTTGCTGATGAAGTTAATCATCATTTTCTTTGCATATTCACAAACGTAAATTTCGTTTGAGCTCAGAGCATTCACAGATTTTATAAACTCGTCATAGCTGCTGTTCTTATCAAGATAACTTTTGATGCCTTTGTTAAAAAGTTTTCTGATCACGATGACATCGTAAGAATTTCCTATCACCATGATTTTAATATTATTGTTTTGCGATATCACTTTATCAATACAATTATAGAGATCACTTAACATCAAAATATTTGAACTAATCATGAGATATTCCGGTGGATTGTCTTTAACATGATTGTATAAACCCTCGGAAGTATTAAAAATTTCTATGGAACTAAAAATTTTGTTTTGTACAAGGAGTTTAGATAAGCCTTCCGTGTACAAAAGCGGCTCATCAAAAATGGTTAAATTAGGTTTCATCGGTCTTAGTTTTCAGTATATAAATATACGAAAAAACTAAGTATTTTTCGTGTTTAAACGTAAATTTTTACTGAATAATGCAATATAAGTGATGTTATTTTATTTTTTTCGCAATTTTAAAATTATAAAATCTATTATTTGTGAATTATTTCAATTTGTGTCTTGGAATAAAATAGCTAATCCCTTTATTCATAATGCTTAACGGTGTAATTTAGCTGTTTTTTTTATTCAGGTAGGGATTTATTTTTATATTTAAGAAATCATTAGTCATTTACATTTTCTAGAATTTTAGTATATGAAATTTTAAAAAAAGTATTTTCAAAACAAGCAAAGGAAAGACCTCTAGATTTTCTAAAGGTCTGACTAGTATATATAATTAATTTTAATTGTAAATTTTTTGTCCTAAAAGAATTTTTGAAAGTTGTTTTTGGGTATTATCAATCTAGTTTTTTATTAATTTTTTAGTCATTATTTTTTCGTTTTCAAATTTTACTTTTGCGAAATAAGTCCCTTTTAATAATTCTGAAACGTTTGTATCGTTGTCTTTTAAGGTTTTTACAATTTTTCCCTCAAGAGAATAAATTTCTATTTTGTTGATTTTTTCTTTCGATTTATAAACTAAATTTTGCTTAACAGGATTTTCAAAAGATATATCAATACTCGTTTTTGTAACGTCAACGGTTGATAATGTTATAGTATTAAGTAAATATTTTACGATTGCTCCGCCTACATTTGAAATAATATTATTGTTATTAACAATCATTTCTTCAACACTAGCAAATGAATTGTCCGGATAATAACCAAAATCAGGAGCTATCGAGCCACTTTGAGTGAGCTTTGTAAAAAAGACAGGAGATTCGTCTGAACCATAAGGAATATAGGGATGGGATGATTGATTTCCTCCAATGTAATAATATCCATCCTTTTCAGTAATACTCTTAGCCAAAGCGTTGGGATATATTATAGATAAGGCGCAATTAAATGTACTATCAGGAGTTCCGTCCTGGTTTAGTCTAAAAATTTCATTACTTGTAGAATTTGATTTTGAAATAACAATTTTATTATTGCTGTCTATAATTGCAGTAGCAAAAGGTGAAAAAACCAAATTCGATTGTAAAATGCCATTATTTCCAAAGCTCGTTATCGGCTGTCCATCCGGACTGAATTTTTCAATAATACCATTACCATAGGGTGAGTTGATCTTAGTAATACAAATAATATTAAATTGATTATCTATTAGTACAAAAGCACCATAGTGAAAGTTTCCCTGTGTGTTTACAGAGCCATTGTTTCCGAAAGAAGTATCAATACTTCCGTTAATATTAAATCTATATATAGTATTAGAATTATAAACGATTATTTTTCCATTTTGCAAAATTAGTCCTAAAGAACGACCATTTATGTCACTACCAATACCATTAGACATTATCGAAATACCATTAGTTCCAAAAGTGGCATCTAACTGGCCGTTTGGAAGTATTCTATATATTAGCCCTACATCAATAGAACCGGAAACTCCACCACTAGTATTGCCATAACCAAAAATTACCAATTTTCCGTCAGGTTGCATTTTTAATTGACATTGATAGGTATAATAAGGTAACTCAATTTTTCCATTGTTTCCAAAAGCTGAATCTAGAACCCCATTAGCTGTAAGTTTATATACAAATGTTTCTGTACCATTTGGGATAGAGTAGGATGAATAAATACTGCCATTAGAATCTTGAGCCATAGTCCAGGAATACGTAAAATTGGCAACGTTAGATACTCCATTTGATGCAAAAGAAAGGTCTTTAGAAATAATTTGTGCAAAAGTAATCTGTACTGCAAGAAGCAGAGCAAGTAATAATTTTTTTTTCATCGGGTTGTGTATTAATGTCACAAATATAATAAAAAAAAACCTTCAGAAAATTCTGAAGGCCTTTTGTGTTTTTCTAATTAGAATATCCGCTTAATTCTTCTTTTTTCGAATTGTAGATTTTGTATTCTAAATATTTGAAAGAATCCCTGGGGATAATAGTCACCCATTTTTTGTACTTCAAAAACCATTTCATTTGTATGCTTTTAAGTCCTTTGGTAAGGAAAGCTTCAACGAAAGGGTGTACATGCAGGTAAAGTTTTCCTTTATCACCTTTTTGCATAATGGTTCTAATGGTGTCTTCCATTTTCTCAACAATGACAATTGGAGCTACAATTTCTCCGTCTTTGTTGGGGTTCTCTTCTTTGATGTCGATTTGTTTTTCCGGACGGTTTCTCTGTCTGGTGATTTGTATCAATCCAAATTTACTTGGAGGCAGAATCTTGTGGCGCGCTTTGTCGCGGCTCATTTCTGTTTTCAGATGTTCAAACAAATCTCTTCTGTGATCTGGGTTGATCATGTCGATAAAATCGATAACGATAATACCACCCATATCACGTAGACGTAGCTGTCTTGCTATTTCTGTAGCTGCCATTTTGTTCACGTTGAGACCGTGTTCTTTGGTGGCAATGTTTCCGGTTGTAATATTATTTCCGGAGTTGACGTCGATTACGTGCAATGCTTCAGTGTGTTCTATCACAAGGTAAGCACCTTTTGAACTTGGAATATTTACGTGTTTACCAAAGCTTTGTTTAAGCTGTTTTTCAACGTTATAATATTCGAGGAGAGGAATGTGGGAATCATAAAACTGAACAATATTTTTTCGTTCAGGAGCAATGACTTCCAGATAATTTTTCATTTCTTCAACCATTTGTTCGTCGTCACAGAAGACGTTTACAAAATCCTGGTTGAAATTATCTCTTAAAATAGACGACGCCTTATCGTCTTCACTTAATACTTTAGAAGGGACTTTATTTTTCTGAATATTCTTAAAAGTATTTTCCCATTTCTGAATCAGTTGATTCATATCATTGTGAAGATCAGCGACTTTCTTGCCTTCGGCAACGGTTCTGATGATGACCCCAAAACCTTCCGGCTTTATACTGTCAATCAAAGTTCTGAGTCTTATTTTCTCTTCAGAACTACCGATTTTTTTGAGATAGAAACTTTATTATCAAATGGTATTAAGACCAAAAAACGACCCGTGAGAGAAATCTGAGTAGATATTCTCGGGCCTTTCGTAGAGATGGGTTCTTTTGTAATTTGTAAAATGACAACGTCATCTTTTGCGATTACTTTATCTACATTTCCGTTTTTATCAATTTCGGGTTGTATTTCGAAATTTTTTAAACTTGAAGTGTTTTGTTTTTTAGAAACCGTGTCTTTTAGAAATTTTTTGTAGGTAAGATACTGTGGTCCAAGATCCTGATAATGCAAAAAAGCGTCTTTATCGTACCCGATATTTACAAATGCTGCATTAAGGTTTGGAGCCAGTTTTTTTACTTTTCCTATAAATAAATCTCCGACTACGAAGTCATTTTTGTCTTCTTCCTCATGAAGTTCACATAATCTTCCGTCTTCCAATAAAGCAATTTTTGTAAGCTCATCTTCGTGCGAAATTATAAGTTCTTTCTTCATTTTGATATAAGATATTTTTTTTAGATTAAAGTTGATTCAGATATTGATTAGTATTTTTCTTTTTTAAATTTAATGCTAAATTTTCGAAATTCTGATATTAATTTTAGCCTGAATTTTTCTGAAATCTTGTGGTAACAAACAAAAAATATAGTTGGTGAATATTCAAAAAATATAAACACCAACTATATTATTATATTACAAAATCTCTAGTTGAGATTATTTTTTCTTATGTCTGTTCGCTCTTCTTCTTTTCTTTCTTTTGTGTGTTGCAACCTTGTGTCTTTTTCTTTTCTTTCCGCTTGGCATAATGTTAAATTTTTTTGTGTAACTAGTTAATATTCAATTGTTATTCTTATTTTACTGCAACTTTAGTTTTCACTTTCTCCACAAAAGATTTTGATGGCTTGAAAGCAGGAATATTATGTGCAGGAATCTCTATTGCAGTGTTCTTAGAAATGTTTCTTCCCGTTTTTGCTGCTCTAGTTTTAACGATGAAAGATCCAAAACCTCTTAAGTAAACATTGTCTCCATTATACATAGAAGTCCTGATCTCCTGCATAAAAGCTTCTACAACTTTCTGTGTTTCATTCTTTTCTGTTCCCAATTTATTTGAGATGGTGTTTACCAATTCTGCCTTTGTCATTTCCTTTTTTAATTTTAAATTTTAGGTGTGCAAATTTAGTTAAAAAAATTGAATAGTAACAAATTAGTAACGAAAATATTTCGGTTAAGACGCTGAGAATTTTATATTTAGTACGATATTACTCCACAAAAACACCTTTTACATACTCGAATTATAGTATCCGTTTTCTACACAGAAGCGAATGAGGTGAAGTTTTGTTTTTAAACCAAGCTTTTCTGTAAGTCTGTTAATATAGGTGTCAATTGTTCTTGTGCTCAGGTTCAGTTGTTCACCTATCTCTTTGTTACTGAAGCCTTCATAGCAAAATTTCATCAGCTGAATCTCGGTAGAAGAGAGCTCTTCCTGGCTCTTTTTCTGTCTATTCATGTATTCCTGAACGGCCAAAGGTTGCTGCTTCCAGCTTTCTGAGTACGCTTGGTAATCAAAATCTTGTGAAGTAATTTGCCCTTTGATTAAATCTTTAATAACATTGCTGTTTTTCTGACAATAATAAATGTTTGGAATTTTTTCTAAAATATCGGCCATATCTTCCTGATAAGTCCCGGAATAAGTGATGATAGGAGTCTCTTCATTATTTTTCCGGATAAATTTTATCGCTTCGAGGCCGCTCAGCACCGGCATGAAGAGTTCTACAATAAAAACATCTTCCTGTTTTCTGTAGATCCTGTGGATGAGCTCATGACCATTGTTGCAGTCGTTGAGAAGCATATTAAAAGGATTTTCCAAAAGCGTTTTGATCATTATTTTTTTAAAATAAAAATCGCTGTCGGCAATGGAAAACCGAACCGTATTGGTTAATATTTTGCTCATTTTATTTTTGTGATTTGGTAGTGGTAAAATAAAATTTTGATCACTAAAGTATGAAAATCTTTCGGATTGCAAAATTAAACTTAACATTAAATAATTGTAAATATGTTGCAAAGTCCATATTTAATTTTGTGCGTAAGTATTTTTTTTCTATTTTCACATTCCAAATCAAATCACAACTATGTCTACAACTAGAGATAAAAAATTGAATACATCCGATGTCAGGGTAGGCATCTGGAAATTTATTTTATCGTTTGTTATCTTATCCTTAATTTCTTTCTGTACCGTATTTTTCTTTTTTAAAAGTTACCACACGCAGCGTGTGGGAATGGAGAAGGAAGTAGAAGATTATGAAAAATTGATGGCTCGTTCTAAGGCCATGAAAATCATGGTAGATAGTCTTCAATATCATATAGCCTCATTAGATATTGCTGCGGTGGATAATGATATTCCGCTACGCCGTCAGATTGCTGACGAGATTGATGAAGTTAGGAGAGTCATAGGTGCCGATAGTGCCGATAACCTCAAACATTATTCTTCTTTGCTTAATCACATCAATCCGATGCTGAATCTTAAAACAAAAATTATCGATGCGTCGAACAAGAAAGAATTTGCACGTAATGAGCTGATACGTTGTACAGGTAAAGTTGCTACTGTTAACAGAGAACTCATGAAAGATCCTACAAGAAATTATTCAGGAGGAAGAAGGAGAAGATAAAACTATTTTAAAACACCAAATTATGCAAGGGCAAATTACACTATCCAAAAAAGAAAAACGTTTTCAGTTTTTATATCTCATCTTGATGTTGCTGGCCGCTATGATTCTGCTGGGAATTATTTTTCTGAACCGTTTTGAATCTCCTTTTACTTCATCAGATATTGTCGCATTAGACCGATTGGAAGAAAAAGCGAAGTTTGATAACGAACAGAAGAAAATTCAAAAATAGTTGACAGTACCTTTACTCAGATTTCTCGCATAAAAGAAGAAATTCCGGATGTTATGGTAGATCACGACATTGAAAGAAACACCGATTATATACGTGGGACCAAAAAAAGATTCAGTACAGACGATAACAGAATAGACGCTTATCCCCAGATTGCAAAGCTCTTTGAAATGTACTACAACGATAAAAAAAGGGTAACGACTATTTCGTTTGATACCAAAAATTTTGAAAAGAGAACTCAGGAATGCATTGTAGGGTATAAAAGTAAAGAGCAACGCCTCTTTGATAGGGATAATGCCATGAAAGCTAGATAAAAACACAAATATTACAACACATCACACCAAATTATCATGAACTATTTTGAAAAAAACAAAAAAAACATCATCATCGGTGTTATCGCAACATTGTTGCTTGCTGCCCTCGTCGCATTGTGGCTTCAGAAAAAAGTAATTCACTCAGCAGACGATATCTTGGCAACAGTTTACCCTTCACCGGTTTTGGTAGGCGACAGCCTTTTCTTTGAAGATAAAACACCATTTGCAAAAACCAGAAAATGGAATTTCGGAGACGGATCTACATCAGATAAGAACAAAGGTGTTCACATCTACAAAAGACCTGGGTTTTATAACGTGGCACTTATTATTGATGATCAGTACACAAAAACATACCCTATTGTTGTTTCCGGGAGACGTGAAGTACAGAGAGATAGTGTGAGAGTACCTACGATCATTGATGCACAATCACAAGCGATGCAGTTTGAGACCGTCCAGTTTAAGGCAGTATCAGATGCCACCCAGTTCACCTGGAAATTTGGTGAAAATACAGGAATCGATTCAAAAGAGAAGCTTGCAACATACTCATACAAAAAACCGGGAAATTACGTCGTAACGCTGTATACCGATGCCGATAAAGAGCCCATCATCCACAGAATTACAATCCTTGCGGAGTACAACGATGTAGAAGAAGCTGCAGCGATAGATAATTCTTATGAAGAAAGAGATAACGACTTTAAATATCATCTTCAGCAAATTGCTAATGGAAATAGCTTCAATACGCATTACAATTATTTATTAAACAAATATTTATGTAATAACGAAAATTCTATTGTGCAGGTAAGTGACAGCAAAGTCAATAACTTTTATCTGTATTGCGCAGGACTCCAGTTTGATAAAAACAATGTGATTCAGACTGTGAAACTCAATTATGATGAAAAAAACTGCGTCACCAAAGTAGATATCAACCAAAGCAAATAAATCATTAATCCGGATTTTTTTCCGGACACCACACCAATTATAAAGAAAATTAAGATGAAAAATAAATTTCCTCTAGCGGCTTACTATATTGGGTTATCAGTACTGCTTACAAGCTGTCAGGTAAAATTGCCGTCCAAAAAAACACCTGAACCCAAACAATATGGTCAGATAGACAACGCTCCTGTTATCGACGGTTTTTCTAAAAAATCTGTTCCGTGGATTGCTATCTCAGACAGATCAAGAAATACTGCTTATCTCGATAAAAGTGATGAAAAATCATACAAAGAAGTTAAATTTTTAGAGCCTTTGATGGTGCTGAAAAACAGAGACGGAATGGTAAAGGTAGCAGAATATATTCCGGATGCTTTAATGAAAAAAGTATCTTCAAAATCTGTGAAAACGTACGGCTGGATTCCAGAATCTGACCTTCTTCTCTGGAGCAATTCTCTGAAAAGCGAAAAAACCGGGTATCCGGTAAGAGTAGCGGTGGTGCCTAATCATCCTGAAGTTATTAAAAGTGCTGAGAGGTATTATAAAAATGATTCAATCATGGTTTTTAATTCTCCTAGCTTAATAGAAAATGCCAAGGTGAAAATTCCAAACGGACAGATGGTGTACGTCTATAAAATGGCAGAAAATAATAAAAGATTTTTGGTAGGTAAAAAACCATCTGTTGATATGGATAGTATTAGCACTGGTATTTATGGCTGGGTGAGCTCTGATGTAATTTCTCCTTGGGGTGAACGTTCGGCGGTAAAAATGAAAAATCCAACCGGTATCAAAGAAACTGCATTGGGAATTCATGAAGGATCGCCAGGAGGTACTGATGCAGATAAAAGAACAGCAATTTTCCTTACTGACGTTGATAAAAGAACACCATTGGAGAATATTTTTCCGGTCAATTTATCCATAAATGATACCATTGCAGGGGATACCAAAACGAAATATTTTACAAATGTTTTAGATTACAGCAAAAATTATGTTTCCAATGTTTTAGGTGACGAGATTTACTTTGATCGATACAGAGAAATTATTGAAAAAAACAAAAAAGCAAATATTGTTTTTGTTTTGGACGTGAGTGCCGCAAATGCTCCTTATACGCCTATAGTAAAGTCATTGCTGCAGGATCTTCAGTTGAGATTTGAAAAGCCATCTTATTTTAATTCAATTAAATATGGTGTGGTACTTTACAAAAATAATCCGTGTGGAGAAAATGTGGTACCGTCGCCATTAAGTAAAGATTATAGCAAAATAACGGCATTTATTAATGACAAGATTAACGAAATGAACTGCCAGAGCACAGGAGGAAACCAACCAGTTAATGAAGGTCTGATTGCAGCTGGAAACTTGCTGTCTGAAGTTCCGGACGAGACCAATATTGTGATCACTATAGGCACTTCTGCCAATGGAAGTGGAAATATGTATGGTGTAATCAATTCGTTGACTCAGGCGCAGGCAAAACTGATTATGTTCCAGACGAGTGCGAGGTCTTCAGACACATACAATGATTTTGTTTTGATGGCAGAAAACATTGTGACCAATACTGCTAAAAACGTTGCTGAACTCAAAAAACAAAAAATCATCAATCAAAGTGATGTTTTAATCAAGAATAATTTTAATCTAATTGAAGGTGATGCGGGATTCTATTCATTAGACTTCCCAAAACAAAGTATGGCTCCAGGATTTGTGATTTTTCCTAAAAAAGGAGATATTGGAACTCCTGGATTTCTGAAAAAAGCCGTAGACAGTCTGATTGTTCAGGTAACTGCTGACAATATAATGATTGATAATTCACTCAACGAGAAATTCCATTCATCGGTAGGAGCTGGTAGAACTGGCGTCGATTTCAAATATAAATATATGTATCCTGGATTGACAAATCTTGTTCCTTTTGGTATTGCAGCACAGTTAATCAATTACGGAAACCCATTCTTGGTGAAAGGCTACATTCCTAAAGATTTAAAAGATTTAAAATCAGGAATGGAAAAAGGAATCTTGATTTCTGAGGCAGAATTTGATCAGCTTAAAGCTTTTTATACTGAAGTTTACGAGAAAACAGGAGCAGCCAGAACAGATTTTAAGCAGGCAAGAGCTTTGAGAGAATATGTGAAACTCCTGAAAAAATACAATCCGACCTTGAAGTTTTTAGATAAAGGTGAATTGTATGAGGAACCAATGTCTTACGCAGTCGGAGTCAGTACTGGTTTTGATAATTCTGATTCAGAAAAAATGTCGAAATTTAAGTTGAAAGGATGGAAAGAATCAAAAATTATCACCAATGAAGAGGCAAGATCTTATTTTAAATATTACAGAGTGTTAGCAGAAAGAATGCTTACCCACAGAAAAAATAAGGCAGTAAAAATAGAACAGAACGGGCAGGAATTCTATTGGTTAAATGAGTATTTTATGCCAACCAATTTACCAGTAGAAGAACCGGAAAATACTCAACATTAATTACTTATCACATAAAGAAAGCGGAAAATTTAATTTCCGCTTTCTTCTATTTTAAATAACTTTTTGTTATCTTTGATTACCAAACATCACAAAATATGTCAGAGCAATCATCATCTCATGACGGCAAACATTTTGTCGTACAGAAAGGGAAATGCCAGTGTAATCAAGGTGATCAGTTCCCACAGCATAAAGTTACCGCACATCAAAAACATTATTGGAATGATGCTGCGGGCAGCGCAGATTATCTAGCCGTTACAGAAGATGATCTTCAATTCAACCCTCCAGGACCAAGTTTCGGAAAATGCAAGCTAAAACCAAGCTCAAGCGGATATCTTCCCTGCTCTTATGCTCCAGCCGGAAAATGGCAGAAAACCTATGACAAAGTCATGATTATGGGTAAAAAAGCGGTGACAGAAGTTTCAGAGCTTCAATGTACCATAGGTGGAAAAATCACCATCAAAGATCATGGTCAAAGGGGTGAGATCAGCAAGCAAAATGTGAAAAATGCCAATGCCAAAACTGTACGACACATGAATCCTCTTGTGGATGTAAATGACTTCAAAGAAACTGTTTTTGAAAGTGAAATAGACGCTTATTAATCTAAAAATTTCTGCGATGTCAAAAAGAGGAGTTTCAAAAATATCGGGTAATTCTTCTCCAAAAGTAGGAGAAGCTACCACATATAGCATTACAGAATGGTATCCTGCTACACCTTCAGCACAGCGAAATGCATCAGGTGTAACTTGGGAATTATTTAAAAAACGCACCAACGGAAGTTTTACAACAACGAATATCAAGAAAACCGGTTCAGGAACATTTACCTTTGGTGAGGTTGCTCAGCGAAATACGTATCGTCTGGAAGCATATCTTTATGAGCCAGAAGGATCGGGACCTACTTGTATTGAGATTAATCCTCAACCTGTTGCTATTCCCAGAATCAATAAAGTTGAGCTTCAATATGTTGATGATTCGCCAGGAACAGTTTTCAGTTACACTGAAAAGATGCGTGCCAGAGCACAATGTGTTAATTTGGCTGGTCAAAAGCTAAAATTTTCTCTTTGGGAAGATGATGCGGCAGGTGATGGACATAATGCCAATAATCTTTTAATTGAAACTAAAGAAGCAACCGTTAATTCCAGCGGAGTTGCTGTCGCAGAATTTTTGTTAACCCGAGCTTTAATGCAAAAAGCAATGCAGGGAGAAACAGACCCTCAGAAACTCGAATTTTATGTTACTGTAGAATACTTTTCAAATAGGAAGCATGCTACAGATAATGTGAATGTCAACAATCCGTTGTCCGTTCCGCCAACAAAACCTCAGCCAAGACCACAACAACCATCCAACAACAGCCAGCCGGCTCAGCCATCTCAACCTTCGCCCAATAGTAATGTGCCACCGAGAGCCCAGGGTTCACCTGCAGCTGAAAAACCTCAGTCTCAAAAAGAAGAAAAAGGAATTGTCGATACCGTAACTGATTGGTGGAATAACCTTGAACTTTGGGATTGGGGAGAGTCCTCCGGAACCATCAAACCAACACAACCTCCAACACAGCAGCCTGCTGGTGGAAGGGCTGTGAGTGTGGTTGAAGGAAGTTCGGTTAAAATACAAAACTGTGGGGAAAAATATTGTATAAAAAAAGGTGATAAAAGTGAATTGATCAGAGAAATTAATATACGCTTAGCAGGATTTGGCGGGAATGTTCCTACCGACGAATTTACAGAGAGAACTGAGAATATGATCAAACAATTCCAAAAAGATTATATGAAAGTACCTGAAAATGGTAAAGTATGTGGAAATGTTTTGAGAGCTATTGATGAATTTCAGAACAAATTTACTATTGATTTCACTGAAGCAAAATGCAAATGCGGAAAATGTACTGGTTTTGGAGATGGAAGTAATAAAGGAAAATATCTAAAAGGAAATATAGAAGCCTATCATAAATATGAATATCCTGGAATTCACAGATCCCTATTATCATCTCTTAGAAGTGTGAAATTTTATCTTTCAAAAGACGGAAGATATAGTTTTAATAAAATAAGTTCAGGATACAGATGTAGATTTCATGCTGAATATTTGAAGAAGCCAACCACTAATCATATGGGGAAAGCATTAGACTTGCATTTCAATGATAAAAATGGCAGGACAAGAGAGGTTTCTGATATGGAAACTATAAGAAAAGATATTTTTAATAAATATCTTGGAGCAAAATGGGATTGGAAAGAAAGAAGTATTTTTAATTTAGAATCTACCCGAGTTGGAGCAACCACATGGGTGCACTATGATGTAAGAGAATTTGATTCTGTTTACTTAGAGGAGAAATTTTTTGTTAAAGATATTACATCTCTAAATGGGAAAAGTATGGTTGCTTTAGCTTTAGAATTAGGATTTACCAATACCTGTAGTTGTATGGGAGGAGGAACTGCTAAAGCTAAAGAGAAGGATACAACAAAAAAAGACAATAAATATAAATGGTCACATAGTGAGTTTGGAAATTTAATTGCTATGAAAGAATCAAATGATAATTACAATATATGTAATCAAACTAAAGGAGGGCTAAAAGTAATATATAATGTGAAAGTTACTGAGTTCACAATAAAAGAAATTCAAAAAAACAAAAGGATAGAGATGTTTTTGCTGTGGGTAGATATCAATTAATCCCAAATACATTAAATAGTGCTGTTACAAGTTTAGGACTTGATATAAACCAAAAATTAGACGAAGTGATGCAAGATAAAATTTTTGATGAATATCTTATTAAAGTTAAAAGGCCTAAAATAATTGCATATCTTGAGGGCAGTGGAAGTGTCGAAGATGCTATGTATTCTGCTGCACAAGAATGGGCAAGTATTGGTGTTGAAAAAGGAAAGCCAATCAGCGATAAAGTGGTGAAAAATAAGAAGGGTAAAGTTATCTCAAGAATCAAACGATATGCAAAAGGTGGTGAATCATATTATGCAGGAGATGGACTCAATAAGGCTCATATAACACCAGAACAAATTAAAAATGCTTTAACAAATTCTAAAGATGCGAACAAGTAAAAAAATCATCATTTCATTTTTATTATTTTTTATAATTGGATGTAAGAAAAACAATGCTTCAGAAATAACAAATACAGACCCCAAAGACTCTGTAAGGAGCCAAAACTCTACTAAAATAAGTGACAATTCTAAAAAGAAAATAATTCTTTTGTAATTAGTTGTGGTTCTGGTTGTGCAATGACCTATAATGTTAAAAATATAACAGATTTAGAGAATATAAAAGAAGTGGAATTTGAAATAGAGACTTATATTGATAATGTACTTACGGAAAACAATAATGAAACCTATCTTTTCTACTACAATCAATCCAATCAAATTGAAAAAATACAGCATAAAGGGCAAAAGGAAAATATCTTAGAAAACTTATTACCAGATGCTGTTGAATCTTTCAGAAATTTCGCTGGTAACTTAGTTAACAATACTAAAATAAACACTGTTCAAGATGTCAAAAGTACTAATAATAACGAAAAATTACCTTATAATAAGACAATTAATGTAAAAACAATAAAATATAATGCTTTGGACCCTAGATATTTTAAAGGTGTCACAAAATTTATTTGTGATTCAAATAACCCCAGATATTTAGCTCTTCCGCAAAAAGATGACATTGAAGTAATTCTTGTTCCTCAGGATTGTGGAGATTTTCCATATCGTTTTTATTTGTTGACCATAAAAAATAAGAACGTTGTTGGAAATTTATATGTAGAAGGAGAATGGCATGAACCAGATGATGAAGAAAATACAGAGACATCATCATTTTCAATTGATAAAAATTATAATATTAGAGTAGAGACAAAATTTTTGGATTCTTTTAAATCGGATATTTATAAAATTTCAGATGATGGTAAACTAATAAAGAAATAAAAACATATAATATCAATATATTTTAATAAAAAGGATTTATTTGTAAGAATGGTTTGCCTAACGGTGTTTCAGGTTGAGGAATTAATAAAGAGAATTGGCGTGTTCACATTGAAGCGTGTATTAACGGAGCACATTTAGTGACTCTCTTTGGAAAAGATAGATTACAGCCAGAAGATTAGTAGCTAAATTAATAGACTAAAAGTTTAAATTTCATTTACAGCTGATGGAATAAAAAGTTTGAAAACCTTACATAAAATATGAGAAAGGCTATGAATAAAATTAAAATTCTCATAATATTATTTTCTTTCGTATTTTTTAATTGTCAAAAAAAATCAATTCTAAAAGATGATAGTATAAAGAATAATGTTGTCAATGAAGAAAAAAATTAGAAGGAGAATGGGCAGTAAGTTGCGGCAATGGTCTTACGACTTTTAATATCAATAAAGATGAAGGTTTGATATCGTTGTACGGGAATTCTATATCTATAAAAGTACAAGTCGAAAAACGATCTAACGATGAATATATTTTAAAATTTAAACAAATAGCTGACCAAAAAGATTGGATAGATAATTCATTACAAATAACAGAATATGAAATATCAAAAGATAAAATAATAGAAAATTTTTTCATAAAAAACGATGGCAAAGTAGAGCTCCATTGGGTAGGTTTATATAATATGAAAAAACAAAAAATAGATTTTGCAGACAAAAACTTTTCATTAATTAGAGAAAATGAAGTTAAGAATCCAATTTTATTAGAAAAATGTTAAAAAAATAAATATCACAATCATTGCCACAAAAAAACAACACAATCTTATTTAATAAATCTTTTCGACAATTTTAAACTAGAATTTAGTAACTAACAATTTATTTTAGATTAAATCAATGAAAAAAATATTTTTATATACAGCATTTTTTTTAGTAGTTTTCTTTTCTTGTAAAAAAACGACTATAGACAAGCCTGCAGAAGACAAAACTTATGCATCTTCTGCAACAATTAATAAAAATGAAAATTCTGCATACAAAGAAGTTTTTGATGTAAAGAAAAGTTCAGATTATAATGAAAAAAATGATAAAGTCAGTACAGTAAATTTTAATCAATACAGCAATAACGCAAATTATTTTATTAAAACATTCGATGTCAACAAAGATGGAATTAAAGATAAAATTGTGAGCCATAATCGTTATTCAGGTGATGATTTATTGATTTTTTTAGGTGATAAAAATAATAATTACATTTTCACTCTAAAGTCTACTAATTTTTCTGAAGATGGAGGTAACCAAATAACTGGCATTAAAGAGTCAAACGATGGATACGAAATTATCACACAATTTCCAGATAGGGGATATGTTCAGAATAGTTACTTTGTATCGGGTATCAACAATAAATTTATTTTAAAGAAAATTAAAAGTGAATCTGATTCGTGGCAAGATGGTTATACTGAAAATTGTGAACAAAATTTTAATTTTGATTTAAAAAAAACGACAAAAGAACTTTTTAACATGATAGGCGATACCAAGAAGGACTGTGAAAAAATTGTAAGGAGTAAATAAAACTCCTAATCAAGAAAACCAACCATGAAAATAACAATGAAACTAAAGTGGATTTTTTTAATATTAATCCTAATTAATTGTAAAAAGCAAAATATAAAAGAAATATCTCCTGCGAAAATTACCTCCGATAATGCAAGCACTAAAGTAGAAAGTAAAGATGAAATTTATATTGGAAAAGAATTTTATTCGGGCGATGAACTCAATACTTATACTTTTCTCAAGTCAGATAAAATACATGAAAATGATAGTTTGACTTATTCTATTTATAAAAAAAATGATAAAGAAAGTTATTTGTTCAGTATAGAAAAGTTGGTGTCAAATGAAGACCAGGAATTATACAAAATAGTAGATGTATTCAAGTTTAATGATTATAATTCCGCAAATAATAAAATCGAAATAAAAGATCAGAAAGATGGATATTCAGTTTTGTTTTTAGATAAAGATAAAGTTTTAAAAAAATGGAACTTCGAACTAAATAATAGTGCAATAAGTAAAAGTTGGAATGGCGAATATGAATGCAATTTTCTTCGAATTAAAGAAGAATCTGCCGATCCACGTGCATATGCAATGATTAATATTACTATTGAAAGCAATACTGCCACTTTTAAATTGGATAGCTATAAAGAGATTTTAGATAAAAAATTGCTTATTCTGGATAGTAACCCAAGTAGAATCATTTTACGTGAAAAAGATAACGTCAACTCAAAATTTACCATTACAAGAAAAAATAATGACCTTATACTTACCAGTGACTTACTTAATAAAACCATTGGGGAAATTGCAACCTACAAGCTAAAGAAGAATTTGTAGTGTAAATTTTGACTTGTATAACTTTAAAATTTTAATCTGAAAAATAAGATGATATAATCTATGACGCTTCATTTTATCCGTCAGGGCGACACTCTCCAAAGCATTGCAGAGCAAATCAATCTCGAAAATCCTTTATACATCAAAGAATTTCACAACCAGCATTGTGCGAGAGAAGATTATATTGTAGAGAATTTAATGGCAGGAAGAAAACTGTTTCTGCCGGATTATTTGACAATTCAAAAATACAATTCAAGAAATGATGCACCCTTTAAAAGCCCTGAAAGAAATCCTAAGATCAATTTCCATCCGGAAAATTTAAATATTCAATATAAAGTCAGCATCACCGAATCATCTTTTGTTGATCATAAAAAAACTGAAAATTCATTTTCATATCAATTTTCTTTAAAATGGATAAAAAACGAACTCAATCATCATATTTTTCATCTTTCTAAAAACAATTTTTCAATTCAAAATCAGACGAAAATTGGCGATATGTCGATTGCCTGCTTTCAATCTATCAATCCAATCGAAATTCAAACCGATCCAAAAGGTGAAATTATTTCAATTAACCTTTTAAAGAAAACAATTGAAAATTTACCTGAAATAAAAGCAAATTTGCTCGATCGATTTCCTGATCAATATGCAAAAATTTACATCGAAGAATTTGAATACGCCGTTCTCAATCAGGAATTATTTCAGAAAAAAATGAAACAAGATTGGTTGATAAAAACCTATTTTACACCAATCAGAAACGATTTCAAAAACGGAAAATCTCATTTTCAGATCATCCTAGAAAATGAATTGTTAGATATTAATCAGACTGTAGAGATTTCGGAAAATAATGATGAAATCATACTCAGTCAAGATTCTGCAAAACCTGATTTTAAAGGGAAATATATTCTTTTGAAAGCGGATGGTTTGATAAAGTCTTTAGAAATCAATCATTCATATATAGACTTCGGTGTTGTGTATTATTCTGATTTTAAGATAGATAAATTGGGGTGATTGTGATTTTAAATAAAAACCAATCGTAGTTTTACTACATCAAATCGTAGAATTACTACAAATTTTCAAAAAGTTCTTTAAAAGTTTTAAAAATATTTTTGGTGTATTTATCTTTGAATAAAGAAAAAAACATTTCACGAAAATTAACGATTAAAATTTATTTATTATGGCAGCAAATTCAAGAGGAATCTTAAAATTCAATGGCAGTGAAGGTCAGAAATTATTAAAACTGAATTACAGTGTTTCAAGATCAACAGACGTTTCAGGTAGAGTAGCATCAGACCCTTCGAATGCGTTAATCAAATTAACAATCGAGGCAACAGAAAAATCTGACATCCTAGAGTCATTGTTAAACGGAAAATACAAGCCGACTTCAGGAGAAATCACTTTCAACAAATCTCACGAAGAAGGTACTTTGATTACTTTGAATTGGGAAAACGGTTACGTTATTCAGCACGAAGTAGACTTCGACGCAGTAGACGAAAACTCAATGTTGATCAGCTTTGTAGTAAGCGCAGAAAAAATAAATTACGGAACTGCAGCTTTCGAAGGTCTTTGGCCAACAAGCTAAGATTCGTCAATTTATTTAGTATTATGGTATACAAAAGACTGTCCGCAAGACGGTCTTTTTCGTCTGCAATATTTTATTTGGGCAGCAGTGAACTTCGTTCGTAAACTTCGAAAAAGCCTACGCTTTTTCTCATTTATGTCTTCCACCCCCGCTCTGTCACTCTGAGCTTGTCGAAGAGTCCGTTCAAGCCGGGCTGCAATCTGGTAAGTTTTAGAAAAATTGATCCGAAAAAGAACTTATTTCACAGAATACACAGATTTCCAAATATTTAAGAAAAGTTAAAATCGAAAATTTAATACATAAAATCTGCAGGAATAAATAAAATTTAATAACTTTAAACCACCACACAATCACAACAATATGAATACCTCAGAAAAAACCGGAGGTTCTTCTTTCCGTCCGTCACAAAACGCAGAAGGAATCTCAGACAGTCACCATACCGGCATCAATCGCCTGGTCAAATTATCTTTGGTTATTGAAGGTAAAGTGATCAAATATTACAAGCATTTCAAGCTTACTCAAAGTGCACAGAAGCACCACGAGTTTACCTTGACTTTAGCTCACGATACTTTAGGTGACCGCCAAACCCATACTTTAGAAGAAGCCAACAAATTTTTAGGCAAACGTGTGACTGCAGTTATTTCCTACAAAGACATCGACAAAAGTCCTGAACGTACATTTGTGGGCGTCATTACGGGGGTAGGTTTCAGCCAGGAGAGAATGAGTTTGGGAAACATTGTTTTATCCGGTTACAGTCCAACCATTTTATTGGATGGTGCTCCTCATATCCAAAGTTTTGGTGGAAGCCAGGCCGTGAATATGGGAATTATTGCTGAAGAAGTCATCAAGCAAGGTTTAGATAAAAGCCGTTTTGATATCAGAATCGATACAAACGATTATTCTCAAATCATTTACAGCAGTCAGTATGACGAAACGCATTACAACTATTTGGCGAGAATGGCAGAAGCGTATGGTGAACAGTTTTATTACGACGGTGAAGTGCTTCACTTCGGAAAACTTCCGCCACAAAATCAACCCATCAAACTGACGTATGGAAGCAGTGCTAATGACATAAAAGTTGAACTGAAAGCGGTTCACACAAAACCTCAGTTTTATGGCTACAACAGCAATAAAAATGAAGTTTTAAAATCAGGAGCAACCCCGATTCAACATGTTGGAGATTTAGCAAAAACTGCTTATCAACATAACGACAATATTTATAAAACTCCATCTTTAAGAGTCGCTCCCATCAAAGCAACGACCCATTTGGATGTAGAATATTCACAAAAAAGTACTTCGGGAAGTGAGGCGGTGAATGTTTTCAATGTTTCAGGATCAACGACGGTACCTTTTTTACATCCCAGTTGCGCCGTAGATGTTGAAATGAGAAAACCAGATACGAATGAAACTTCGTATTTCACAAGAATCATGGTGACTGAAACGACTCATGAAATTGATACCATCGGTCACTACACCGGAAGTTTTAACGGCATCGCATCAGACACAGGATTTTTGCCAAAACCTGAGTTCACGACACCAAAAGCAGAACCACAGATTGCCACAGTAATTTCTAACACCGATCCTGAAGGACAGGGGAGAGTTCAGGTAAGATTTGACTGGCAGACGAATGACACGACTCATTTTATCCGAATGATGAGTCCTGATGCGGGAGGAACGGACCAGATCACTCAAAATAGGGGTTATGTAGCGATTCCAGAAGTTGGAGATCAGGTAATGGTGAATTTCGTACACAATCACCCCGATAGACCTTTCGTCATGGGCGGAATGTTTCATGGAGGAACTGCACTAGGAGGATTTGTAGACAACCGGGTAAAATCTATCATGACAAGGAGTGGCCATAAGATAGTCTTCACAGAGGATGAAAGTATTATTATTACAGATAAATCCGGCAATGAAATTCATCTGGATACGACAGGAAGTAATATCAATATCACAGCACCTGAAACGATGACGCTGAATTGTAAGAACATGAATATTAATGTTATAGAAAGTATGACCACAAATGTAGGAATGAATCAAAGTAATACTGTTGGAATGAATATCTCCGAAAGTGCGGGGATGAATAGAACATCAAGTGTAGCTATGCTCAATATGCTTTCTGTAGGAACAGATTTTATTACCAATGTTACCGGCAAAATGACAGAATATATCCAAGGTAATAAAGAATCTCATACTGATAAAGATCGATTGAGAGTTGCCAACGGAAAAATTACCAATCAAAGTCAGGGAGTATTTGAACAACATTCTCAGAAAGAAATAAAAAACAATTCTGCTGAAATTTCAAAAAATCACTAATTATGGGTAAGGAATCTTACATAGGAGGAGATTATATAGAAACAACGGGAGGCTCAGCAAAAAATTTTGCAGGAGGAAGTATTGAGAATTCATCTCTTGCAAATCAATTTACACAAAATGGACTTGATTCTGGAGTTAAATACGGTGTTAATGAGGATGCTCCGATAATTGAGGGTATAAAAGAAGATGTGTTTTTATATTTAATCTTTTTCATTGATGAAGATCATAAAGGTAAACTGATGATTTCAGAGGGAAGCCAAACAAGATTGAAAAATATTAAGAAACAAAGTTGGTATGATGATAAAAAACATAAAGCTTTTAGTATACCTATACAAAGTGTAGATGAAATATTAGACCAAATTCCCCAAATTATTAAAAAGCATTCTGAGGGTGATAAAAAAAGAGTAATGATTGCTGAAATAGGGATATTTTCTCATGCAGGTGGTGATGGACCAATTTCTTATAATAAGCAAGTTAAAATTTGCCCTGAACCACAATATAAATCTCAAATGCTGATGTGTGGCTGGGAACAAATAAATGTTGAGTGGACAACGCAGGCAAAGTTTGTATTTTATGGATGCAATACAGGAAATACGAATAAGAATTGGAATAATTTTGCTAAAAATATATCAAGCTTATCAAATTTTAAAAACGTTGAGGTGTGGGGACAATCAACATCTTCTTTTCCATCATTTTATCCCGATTATCGTGTTACAAGTGCAGCAAGAAGTACTGGGGATAATGGTTTTGGATGGGATATCCGCGGAAATACATATCAAGTGGCAGGTAATCCAGGAGAAGGATGGAAAGCAATGAGTTTTAGTAGTGATAAAAATAATATAAGTAAAGAAGATTTGCGAAAATCAGAGTTTCCTAAAGCTAACCCGTTAAATGTATACAAAAATGGATTACTTATCAAATCAACACATCAAGGTGTTTTTAATGACCATCGCTAAATATTGTGGTATCTTTTTAATATGTTTAAATATAAGTTGTAAAAATATGGATAATGAGTACTTTCAGGTATTTGGCAATAAAGAGTTGCTGGAAAAGTGTAAAATAAATCTTGTGAAAATAGATGAGGCAGGTAATGAAAGTGTTAATAATATTCTGTGTAATGGAAAATTAAATCAAATTAAAACTGAAAATGAATCTGCTGCAATATATAAGTTCTATTTTTCTTACAAGGATAGTTATGTTGAATTACTAACTACCGAAAATATTTTTCGAAATGCCTCAGATCAGGTTAATAACTTATATATTGAAGAGAAAGATAACATAATCTATGTGAAATTTATTGGTAGAAAATCAGATATAGAAAAAGATGATGTATTTCGAAAAGCATTAATCAATAAAGAAAAGTATTATGAGATAAACGCTATATCGCATAATGATTTAAATCAAATTGATTCGTTATTTACTAAATGTAATTGAATTAGGTGGTTCTTAAAAGACGTTTTCGATTAAATTCCGGATGATGTTAAAGAAATGCAGGTGTTGTTAAAATATAGGTGTGAATCCAAGGCTTATTCCTGCCAAAGAATGCTATGAGAAACAAAATAAGTTACTTCATACTATTTTCTGGCTTTTTACTAGGAATATTGTAATATGATCGTTAGCAATTCGGAGGTTTCTTCAATAGACCACGAGTCGCAAGAACTTCTACGAAATATAGATTATTTTATCTTTTTTATTTACGGAATAATGGGCACCGGAGCTTTATTCATAATTCTATTTTTAATCAGGTTATTAAACAAAAGATAGTATCATAATTAATCACCTTCACGTCAAGCTTTATTGAATATTTTAAATTATAAAAAAATAAGATATATTAGATAGTTGTGCTTCTAGGTTTTATAATTGGAATATTGTTTTACTTATTCAATTTGTTCATGAGTAATGCGGAAGTATCATCTATTAAGTATCAATTTAGCGAACTTTTATTCTACTGTTTTTCTATATAGAAAATTATTCTGTTATGAAGAAAATACTAATTCATCTACTCATCTTATTATTTTTAATGTGTAATTGTCAGTCTAAAAAAGACGATAGCAATAAAAACAATCATAAAATAAATACTACGGTTGAAAAATTTGACTTTCAGTTGTTTAAGAAATATCAAGAAAATGGCGAGTTTCTTAAATTACAAAACGGAAAAACAATCCTATCGATGGCTGCTCCTGCTCTTAATGAAACCGGAATGCAAGAAGAATTACTACCAAAACCATCATTTTATACCATTTACAAAGAGTTTTATCCTGATGGTTTTCTCAAAAAGAAAGAAACGCTTTTAGGTCAGTACACCAGAGTAGGAATCTCAGAATATTATGATGAGAAAGGAAAATTGGAGACCAAAAATGAAGATGAAAAGTTCGGGAAAATAAAACCTGCAGATGTTCTAAAGATTTTAGATAAGAAGAAAATTATTAATTTATCTACAGGAGAAGGAAGATTTGACGAAAACGGAAATTCCGCTTTTACCATTACTTTTGATGAAAATAAAAATGAGTACACTGTGACACTAGAAAAAGGTAAAGCAAATACAAATCCGGAGTTTGGAATTGGTGAGCCGCCAGCTTTTATTCCTGTTTACTATATAATTGATGGTGAAACTGGAGATGTAACAGAAAAGCAGTGATCTGCTTTAGACTGAGAGAATCATATTATATAAAGTAAAAGGATTCTCAAATAAGAAAAATTTGAATTTGTTAAATATTCCAAAATTTTATTAATTAAATCTTAATTTTTTAATTTTTAAGTGATTTTTCACAAAATGAATATTTGTAAACCCTTTCTGGTAAAGGGTTTTATTGTTTTGTTTAATAAAAGTCGTAGTTCTACTACATAAAATCGTAGTTCTACTACAAAATGTCAAATAACTACTAAAAATGTTTTTGTAACCAATCTTTGGCTCTATCTTCGCTATAGTTAAAACATCAAATCACACAATATCAACAGTTTAAAATTTACAAAATCATGGCAGACAATTCAAGAGGAATCTTAAAATTCAACGGAAGCGAAGGACAAAAATTATTAAAGCTTAATTACAGCGTATCAAGATCTACAGACGTTTCCGGGCGTGTAGCTTCAGATCCTTCCAATGCAATTATCAAACTTACTATAGAAGCTACAGAGAAATCTGAAATTCTTGAAAGTTTGCTTAATGGAAAATACAAACCAACTTCTGGTGAAATCACATTCAACAAATCTCACGAAGAAGGTACTCTAATCACTTTAAACTGGGAAAACGGTTACGTTATTCAGCATGAAGTTGATTTTGACGCTGTAGACCAAAATTCTATGTTGATCAGCTTCATCGTAAGCGCAGAAAAAATCAACTACGGAAATGCAGCTTATGAAGGTATTTGGCCAGGAAAATAAAACCCGAATTATCTAAAATCAAATTATTACAGAATAGCGTGCTCGTCAAAAAGCAAGCTGTTCTGTTTTGTTGTTTCTAAGGTATTTTTAGTTTTTTATTAAATATTTAAATTATTAAAAATCGCCCTGACTGACTTCTGAAAATTGCATTTTTTTCTAATTAAAGGAGATTTTGGTGCAATATATGTTGTCAAATAACTGAATAGAATCACAATTCATAAATCGAAAAAATATTGCTATGTTTCAGAATAATAACTCAGAAAAGCTGCAAGCCTCGAAAGATTCCGCTACCTCGCAGGTGGTGAACAAAGCCAATGAAAAAGCTCAAAAGGCCGGGGGCAAAGTGAAAGAAGCTGGTGAGAAAGTTTCTCAGGCACAATCGCTCTCCGGAACTGTACAGAATTCTTCAACGATGTTTATGAATCAAAATATGCAGTCAAACAATGCTCTGACCACTGAAGGGAAAGTTTGGGCAAGGCAGCCAACTTCAAAGATTCATAATGCAATGGCAATTCCTACCAGCCAGATTTTAGGCATCAACAGAGTAGTAAAGCTTGATGTGATTATTGAAGGAAAACAGATTCAGCATTTTAAACATTTTAAACTGAATCAGAGTGCCGTAAAGCATCACAGTTTTAGTTTGACTTTAGCCCATGATACTTTGGGAAGTTCAGAAAATCACAATTTAGAAGAAGCCCAAAATTTTTTAGGAAAAAGACTGACGGTTATTTTTAAATATAAAGATGTCATCGATGGTCCCGAAAGAAATTTTGTCGGCGTTATTACAGAAGTCGGTTTCAGCCAAGATAAAGGAAGTCTGGGAAATATTGTTCTCACAGGTTTCAGCCCGACTGTGCTTTTAGATGCTGCCCCACACATTCAAAGTTTTGGCGGTGCACAAGAAATAAGCCTGAACAGTATTGCAGACCGCGTAATAAAAGAAGGTCTTGGAGGAAGCAAATTTGACTTTAGGGTAGACGCTCAACATGGAAATGTTTCCTATAGCTCACAATACGAAGAGACGCATTATAATTATTTAGCTAGAATTGCTGAAGCCTATGGCGAACAGTTTTTTTATGACGGCGAAGTATTGCATTTTGGAAAACTTCCACCTTCGGAACAACCTGTAAAGCTAACTTACGGAAGCAGCGTCAATGATGTTAAAATTAAAATGAAAGCTCAGCATGTAAATCCTACATTTTATGGCTATAACAGCAGTAAAAATGAAAAGCTGACAACAGGAAGTTCAAAAATAAATCATTCTTCAGATATTGCTAAAAGGGCATACGAAATTTCTGAAAAAACATTCACTACACCATCACTAAGAGTTGCTCCGATTAAAGCATCTTCTTTCATGGATGTGGATGCTTCACAAAAAGGAACGGCGGGAAGTAAAGCTTCCGGTGTTTTTGTAACTTCAGGAACAACTACAGTTCCGTTTTTGTATCCGGGTTGTGCTGCTGATATCGAGATGCGACAATCTGATACCAATCAGACCTCATATTTTACGAAACTTCTGATGATAGAAGTCTCGCATGAAGTAGATGCTAGAGGGTATTACACCGGAAACTTTGAAGCTATTGCAGCAGACTGCGGATATATTCCACGACCTGAGTTTGAAAGCCCGAGAGCAGATGCACAGTTTGCAAAAGTTATCTCTAATACAGATCCTTTGAACCAAGGAAGAGTTCAGATACAGTTTGACTGGCAGAGCGGTCAGGATACTTCAGAATTTATCAGAGTTATGACACCCGATGCCGGAGGAAGCGATAAAGTAAGTAAAAATCGAGGTTTTATGGCAATTCCCGAAGTGGGAGATCAAGTTGTTGTCAATTTTGCGCACCAGCATCCCGACAGACCTTTTGTAATGGGTGGTATGTTCCACGGGCAAGTCGGCGGTGGCGGCGGCGCAGGAAATAATGTAAAAAGTTTAAGCAGCAGAAGCGGAAATAAATTGGAGCTTGATGATGGTGCAGGTTCTGTATTTCTTACCGATCAAGGTGGTGCTAATATGAAATTTGACGGTGCGGGAAATGCAACAACCAATACCAATAAGGATAAAACAGTAACGGTTGGAAATAACAATTCGGTAAATGTAGCCAATGATAACACAGTAAAAGCCGGAAATACAAGCATGATTAATGTGGGTGAAGCCTCAATTCTTCAGATGGATAAATCTGGTAAAGTTTCACTTACAGCGACAACTGAATTTAAAATTATTGTAGGAGCGAGTACCATTGTTATTGATAAAGAAGGTAAAATTACAATCAATGGAAAAGAAATCGTGGTTGATGCTACAAAATCGATTAATCTTTCTGCGACAGATGATACGACAGTAGGAGGGAAAAATGTAAATGTAACGGGAAGTACAGAAGTGCAGATTAATGGTAAAAAAGTAAATATTAATAAATAAGCAAATCCTGATGGAAGTAGGTAAAGAATATTTATACAATACCGATATTATTGGAAAAACTAAAGTTCATAGTTTAGACAGTAATTATAAAATAAACATTAAAACATCAGTCACTTATAAAGGAAAAGATCCGGACGAAGATTTTCACATTTTTGAAATTACAGAAACGGAATATAATTTAGAAATGTATGAAGATCCTTTAATTCTACAGATTACTGAAATGACCAACAAAGTATGCAGTATTTACAGTACGCTTGAAGTTGGCGTTAATAAAAAAGGTGAAATCGCTAAAATTTATAATGGTGAAATGATTCGTGATAAATGGAAAGAAGTAAAAGATTGGTTAACAAATGCGCATCCCATCGAAGCTTATGAAATTATCAGGGCAAAAGAATACGAGCTCACTAACGAAGAAATGGAAATCAAAAGCATCAGATATATTCATTTTTTGTATCAGTTCTTCTATATTTTTGGAAAAGAACCTCTTGCTGAAGGTAGCAAAAGTTATCAGAAAAGAGAAGATATGGATCGATTTGGAGCTGGTGTAGTGATTCCTGTCAATATTTCAGTTACTGAAAAACTAAACGAGCAGGAATTAAGCGAATGGAATGTTGATGGAATGATGATCCGAGATGATAAAATGATTCGAAGGTTACGGGAATTTGCAAAAGACAATTATATGCATCCCGATTACAAAGTAAAAGGAAAGTACTTATATGATGACAGAATCTTGCTAAAGTCTGATTTTACAATCACAGAGCAGCTTGGCGAGTTTTTCTATTATCATTGTTATATGGATACTCACTTAGAATTCTAACAGTATTATGGCAGACGAACAATATCTTACCGAAAAACACTACGTTGTTTGTGATAAAGGGATGGCGCCTAAAAAGATGAAAGTTACAAGCCAGGATTTTGTAACCTTCAGCGGAGATAAAGCTGCCACTGAGCTTGATACTTTAAAAGGCAATAACTTTATCTGTCTTGGCAAAACCGCATTCATCGCAGGAGCCGTTGCCGGAATTGCTGTGGGAATTTGCGCAATGATTCCCGGACCGGGATGGCTTGTAGCAGCAATTATTGCAGCAGCTATTTTAGCCGCAGTTGCAATTGGAGCACTAAAATGTAAAGCGGCAGCACCAAGTAGAAAATGGGAAAATACAGCAGAAAAATTTGAGATAGAAGGCAATAATGCACTCACATTATCTTCTGTGATGATTTGTGTATCAGAAGGCGGAACAATTACTCCGAAAGAAACAGCTTGGGAAGCGTGGGGTAGTGCGGCACTTACAAATCTTGGTCACGTTGCCAATTTTGCTTTCGGGTTTCTTGCCGGTCGCGGTGCGGTAGGAATGGTAGGAGGTGCAGCAGGAGCAACCACAGCTGCGGGAGTTACTGGAGCACGTCAGACTGCAGTTACATTTGGGCGTGAATTTGGACGACAATTTGCCAATACTGCAAGAAAAGAATTAATCGAACAGTTTACTTTTAAAGGCTTTAAAAATGCATCCTTATTTTGTAAAACCATGCGTGGACTGGGAATTGGCGGAGCTTATTATGAACAGTACAATATTTGGAGCAGTGATAAAAGTGCTATTGAAAAATTACAGGAAAGCGGCGTAAGTCTTATATTAGGAATTTTTGCAGCTAAAGGGGCTACATTAGTATGTTTTCCTGCAGGAACAAAAGTACATATTCAAAATGGATTGGCTAATATTGAAGATTTGTATGAAGGAGATTTCGTACTCACCTTTAATGAAGAAACTAAACAGCAGGAATACAAACCTATTCTTACAAAACACGAAAGGTTTACTCAGCAAATGCTCTCTTTGGAGTTGCCAACAGGAGAATTTATTCGTGTCACTCCTGAGCACAGATTTTTTTGCAATGATGAATGGATAGAAGCAGAAAACCTTAAAGCCGGAGATCTTTTACATTTAAAAGGCGGAGATTATACTACCGTTATCAGCATAGAAACCTTGCCTCATTACGAAAAAGTTTATAATTTTGATATTGAAGGCAATGAGAATTATTATGTGACCGAAGACGGGATCTTGGTGCATAATGGATATCAAAGAGGAAGATTACCGAAAACTAATGGAGAATGGGTTGAGGGAACTCCAGGCAATGGACTGTGGAAATCTGACAAACCAGAGGTAAATGCAATAACTAATAACGAACCTATTCCATTTACAAATGGAAGACCGGATTTTAGCAAATGGAAAGTTGGAGATGATTTAAAAGTTGACGGAATGACAGGTGCTGATAGTGATTTCCCTAAAATATATGAAAAAATGAAACAAGAATATGGATTTAAAACGCAGAAAGAGGCAAAAGAATGGTTAAGCCAGCAAGGTCTTACTCCTCACCATTTAGATGACAAAACTGTACAGTTAATCCCTACAGATTTACATGGGAATGTTCCTCATAAAGGAAGTGCATCTGATATGAGAGAATTAAACGGAATTTAAAAAAAAAATCATGAGTAATATATTTAATAAGATTGAAGATTTAGGAGGTGTTAAATATTTAAAAGATCAAAATTCAGAATCATTGCAAGATGAAGGTTTGTCTTTTGTGAAAAAAACTATGGGAAATATCCCTGATAGTGAAATTGCTGAATTTATCTCCAAATTTGGTAACAGCAGGTTTACTAAAGATGTTTTTGCGAAAAATAGTAATAAATCAGAATTTTTACAATCAGGAGAAATAGAAATTGGAACGATATTCGGATGGGGGCAATCAAGTAAAAGTATAGAGTCGATAATAGATCAATATTATTCGACAGATCAAATAAATTTAAAATTTTTTCCTTTATTTGAAGGTTATCCGGGTGATATTATTTATTATTCTTTAGAAGAAAATTCTTTTGGCAAAATCTATTATTGGCATCACGAGAGCGATATTGATGAGGGAAATATATTTATTGCTGACACATTACAGGATTTTATTGATACTTTTTTATTAAATATGAAAATGATGTTGTTGAAAAACCTCTTTCGGATGATGAACTTGAGCAAATTAATATAAAAAGAAAGAAGGTAGGCTTGCCTCCAATTGATAAGTTTAAAAATATAATATAAATGACTATTGTCTGATTAAAAAATAGTAATTATTGTTAAAGTGGTTCATTAGGGTAGCTTTTTTTATTAAAATTTTGTAATTTAATATTGAAGGCAATGAGAATTATTATATAATTTATAATAGTTTTTTACTCAGGAATTTGCTTCTGAAAACAACTAATATTAGATCATAATAAGCTTCAGAATAAATCAAACAAAGAACGCATCAATTTGATGCGTTCTTTGTTTTAAATATGATTTAACTGTCAAAATATTAAAAATATTAAGTCCTTTCCTTATTACAAAAAATTTCAATTATTGAAGTGATAAAGAATCTCCTGATATAAATCTATCCCAAACAATCCCATTTTCTTATATTTGTTCTTTATTCAAAATATGGACGCAACACAGGACAAAAGGCTTTTTCTTATCGATGCTTATGCAATGATTTTCAGAGGATATTATGCATTGATCAGAAGCCCTAGGATTACGAGTGGGGGAGTTGATACCTCTGCAATTTTCGGTTTTACAAACTCTTTGATCGAATTAATCAGACGTGAAAGACCTACTCATTTGGCAGTGGTTTTTGATGTTGGGCAAGCAAGTATCAGAACCAATGATTTTGCAGAATACAAAGCCAACCGTAGCGAAACTCCTGAAGCCATCAGAATTGCGATTCCTTATTTACACAGGATTTTAGATGCCATGCATATTCCGCATTTGGGTGTGGAAGGGTATGAAGCAGATGATTTGATAGGAACACTTGCATGCAAGGCTGAAAAAGAGGGCTATACCACGTTTATGGTAACTCCCGATAAAGATTTTGCGCAATTAGTAACCGATAAAATTAAAATGTACAAGCCTGGATTAAAAGGTGGTGAAATCGAAATTCTGGGTGTTGAAGAAGTAAAAGCAAAATACGGAATCGAAGATCCAAAACAGGTCATTGATTTTCTTGCGATGATGGGTGATGCCGTTGATAATATTCCGGGCTTAGATGGCGTCGGCGAAAAAACGGCAATGAAATACTTACAGGAATTTGGCACTATCGAAAATCTTTTAGCCAATACCCATACATTAAAAGGAAAATTAAAAGAAAAAATAGAAGCCTCAGCCGAGCGTGGAATTTTATCTAAAAAATTAGCGACGATTATTTGTGATGCGCCCGTAGAATTCCATCAGGAGCAATATGATCTTGAAACTCCGGATTTTATAAAAGTAAAGGAGATTTTTGACGAAATTGAGTTCACAAGACTGTATGAAAATCTTTACCGTGCATTTGCGCCTGCTCAAACAGGTTTGGTAACAAGCGATGTTGAGGGGAAAAATAGTGGAATTGAAGCAAAAGAAACTCCACAGCAAAAAGTTGCGAAAAATGTAGGTCAACTCGATCTTTTTGCCAATTTTGAAGAACTCGATCAGGCAACTTCTACCAAAGAAACGATAACTGAAAATGATCACTTGTATCAATTTGTAGATAATCCTAAAGCTCAGAAAATATTAGTTCAAAATCTATTAAAACAAAAAGCTGTTTGTTTTGATACCGAAACCACTTCTTTGAATGAACTGGAAGCCGAATTGGTCGGGATGAGCTTTTCATATAAAAAAGGTTTGGCATATTATATTCCGCTTTCGGAAGATCAGGGTGAAGTTTTACAGACTTTGGAAATTTTCAGACCGTTTTTTGAAAAAGAAGATTTACTGAAAATTGCTCATAACTTAAAGTACGATTACAAAGTTCTGAAGCAATACAATATGACCGTGAAAGGTGCAATGTTCGATACCATGATTGCCCATTACCTTTTAAATCCGGACGGACGACACGGAATGGATTATCTTTCAGAAGTTTATCTAAATTATAAACCTGTTTCCATCGAAACCCTTATCGGTAAAAAAGGAAAAAATCAGGGAAGTTTTAGAGATGTAGACTTAAGAACGCAGACTGATTATGCAGCTGAAGATGCTGACGTAACTTTCCAGTTATATGAATTGTTTGCGCCTCAATTGAAAAAAGAAAATCTTGAAGATCTTTTCTACAACATAGAAATGCCATTGATGGAAGTTTTGGCTAAAATGGAATTGGAGGGAATTTCTTTGGACAAAAAATGGCTCGCTCAGGAAAGCATCGACCTTGAAAATGATTTAAGACAATTAGAATCCAAAATATTTGAAATTTCCGGTGAAGAATTTAATATGAATTCGCCACGGCAGTTGGGTGATGTCTTGTTTGATAAAATGCAGCTTGATCCGAAAGCCAAAAAAACAAAAACCGGACAGTACGCAACTTCCGAAGATGTGCTTCAAAAATTAGCTTCAAAACACGAGATTATTCAGCATATTTTAGAGTATAGAACGTATCAGAAGCTCAAATCAACTTATGTTGATGCTTTGCCGTCACAGATTGATAAAGATGATAATCGTGTTCATACCAATTTCTCGCAAACGACGGCTGCAACAGGTCGTTTGGCAAGTGTAAATCCAAATTTACAGAATATTCCGATTCGTACTTTGAGAGGTCAGCAAATCCGTGGAGCGTTTGTTTCCGCCGAAGGAAAGAAAATTATTTCTGCCGATTATTCTCAGATCGAATTGCGTCTGATTGCCGAAATCTCTGGTGAAGATAATATGATTAAAGCCTTTCAGGATGGTGAAGATATTCACGCTTCTACGGCTGCAAAATTATTTAATATTCCTTTGGAAGAAGTTTCAAAAACGCAACGTGGACAGGCAAAAACCGTCAATTTTGGAATTTTATACGGTCAGGGAGCTTTTGCTTTGGCAGAACAAACCGGATTATCGAGATCAGAAGCCAAGCAGATGATAGAGGCGTATTACGAAACTTACCCGAAATTGAAAGAATACATGGCGGAGCAAGTGAAAAGAGCTCGTGATATCGGTTATGTAGAAACGATTTTAGGAAGAAAACGTCACTTGAAAGACATCAACTCCGGAAATTTTGTGGTGCGAGCTCATGCCGAAAGAAATGCCGTAAATGCTCCCATTCAGGGAAGTGCGGCTGATGTTGTAAAAATGGCGATGATTAAAATTCAAAAAGAACTAGAGAAAGAAAAATTGCAGACAAAAATGCTTCTTCAGGTACATGACGAATTGGTTTTCGAATCTCCGATTGATGAAGTAGAAGTAGCTACAAATATCATTAAAACAGAAATGGAAAATGCCATTGAAACGCAGGTTCCGTTGTTGGTTGAGGTTGGAGTAGGGAAGAATTGGCTGGAAGCGCATTAACATGGAAGAAAAGATAGTTATTCTCGGAAATGGTTTTGATTTAAGACATTTTCTACCAACTTCATATAATCATTTGATTTCAATTTTATGCGAGATTGAAAAGTTGCCTGAAGCCAAAAAATCTATTTCGTTCTCAGATTTATTCGATGGTGTTTTTAAAGAAAAGAATGAATGGTTTTATAATCAAATAAATGAATACTATCAAACTGAAAATTTCATTTTCGATCTTGAAGAAATTAAATCAATTCAAAATAGATTAGGTGAGAATTCGTGGTTTCAATATTTTAAATCTGTTGATGAAAATAAGATTGAAACTTGGATTGATTTTGAAACTGAAATAGAGAGGATATTACTTTCAGTTTTAGAATATTTTGAAAGTTTTAATAAAAGTGAATTTAAAAAACCAAGGTATGCTGGGCTAAATGGAAATCCTGTTTTTTTTGTACCCATAGCATTGGAAAAAGAATTTTTTAAAAATAAGTTACAAATATCTTTGCTGAAATTTTTTGGTTTGTTTCATGAAGATGGTCATAATTTAAATGTATTTGAAAAGTTTATTTTAAATATTGGAAATGAAATTCAATATTATAAAGAAAGAGATTTTCTTAATTTTATTTATATATCCTTAGAAAATTTTGTAGGAATATTTAATGATTATATAATCAGTGTCATAAATGTGTTTTACAAAAATCTAAGAAGAGAAAAAATGGAAAATTTTACAGTGAAAGATGACCATTTTATTTTTGAAAAAACAAATCAAGTTTTTAGTTTTAATTACACTTCAACTTTAGTTAATTTTTACAGTTCAAAGGTAAAAGCAAGACAATTGGAAGGAATAATTGGAAGTCAGTATCAACCTATACATGGTTTAGCAAAAAATGATTGGGGGAGTAACTTAGAAAATTTGACAATTGTTTTGGGTGTTGATGATATTAATAATTCTTTGAAGAAACATAAGCTTTTCCAATTTACAAAATACTTTCAAAAATTACATAAGCGTACTGATTATCTTTTCTTAGACAGTTATAAAGAAAAAATTCGAAAATATGATGGAAGAAGAATAACTTTCTACTTTTGGGGACATTCTTTAGATTATTCAGATCGTCAATACATTAAAGAGATATTTGATTTAGTGAGTACAATAAATGGATGTAAAATCAAAATTTTTTATCATTCTATTTCAGCAAAAGGTGATCAACTAAAGAATCTTTTAGGAATTATTGAGAAAGAAAAGATTGAGAAATTTATGAAAGATAAAACTATAGAATTTATAGAATCTACATCAGAAAATTTATTCAAAGAATTATAACTAAAACTTCCGCTAAAATGCGGAAGTTTTTATTTATTAAAAAATCATCATAGTATCAAATGATAGTAAAAATCTAATATTCAAACTCAATCCCACCCATATATACCAAAGAAAATTCATCATTTTCAACAGAAACAGGCTTTGGAATTTGTCCTTGGCTTACAAATATTAAAGAGTTGATGTCAAATTTCAATTCTGAAAGGTTGATTTTGTGAACCAATTCAGGAAGCCATTGCTCGGCAAATGAGTAATCTGAAAAGTTTTCATAAATATTTTTGCTTAAATTTTCGAAACCATATTCTGCCAAATCACCATCAAACCAAATTGTATCTTGAGATTCAGAAAATTTTGAGATGTAATTGTCGTCATCTTCTTCATTCAGATAGTAGTTATCATCTTCTTCTACAAACTGCAGAAAATCTTCTTCTGAGTTAAAATTCCCTACCCAAAAATCTAAAGTCTGTGTATTCATGCTAATTTTTTGAAGCGTCAAAGGTAAGATTAATAGTTTTATATAAAAAGTTTTCTATGATTTTACAAGATAACAACGTATGTAAACCGTCAGTTCGAGTAGATTTTGAAAAAATCGTATCGAGAGCTTTTCGATTTTTTTGAATGCTTGTAAGTATTTGGCCAGAAGTTGACAAGTTCTCGATACATTTTTCTCCATTTCATTCCGAAAAACACTCGAACTGACGAAGTGTTTTCTATTCGGTTAAACCTTCAAAAATCCACGAAAAGCTCTTGCAGCATAATAAGAATTTGCGCCATTGTGATACAGAAAAACAGTGTTGTAGCGTCGGTCACAAAATAATGCGCCGCCCAAAGCTCGGATATCTTTTGGGGTTTTAATCCAACTTGAAGTTTTCAAGTCAAATTCTCCTAAGGTTTGTAAAAATCGATATTGGGTTTCATCCAAAATTTCTACACCCATTTCCGAAGCGACAGTCAATGCATCATTTTGTGGTTTGTTTTCTTTTCTCGAATCTAATGCTTCACGGTCGTAGCAAAAACTTCTTCTGTTTTTCGGGCTTTCTGGTGAACAATCAAAAAATGTGTATTCATCAGATTTTTTATCATAATTTACCACATCAGGTTCGCCGCCGGAAATTTCCATTTCGTTGAGCGACCAAATTTTTTGCGGATTTGCTTTAAGTTTTGTTTCAATTTTTGACCAATCCATTTTTGGATGACGGTTGGTATTTTTCTCAAAACGCTGTTGCAGAATATCCAGTAGTTCAATGGTTTCTCTTTCTGATAATTGCTTTTTTGATGCCATGATGGTGTTTTTTAGTTTTAAAAATTTAAGGAAAATAAATCAGTTTGTCATTGGGCAAATCATACTCATAGATTTTGTCGGTTTCAGAGTCGATGTAGAGCCATTGGAAGGTATTGATTTTGTGTTCAGATTCTGTATAAATTCCCAAAACGTAATATTCTTTGTTTTCTCTGGTCTGTTTTTCAACGGAGTAGGCGAGATCGATCTTGTCTTTTAGGGATAATTTAACCAAATCATTCTTGGAATTGGCAATATAATATTCTGCGAGATTCTGTAAATGGTCTAAATAAGAATCTGAAATTTCATCTTCTTTTGAGTAATGATATTTGATAGGTTTGCGATATTCCTTTCTGAGCTTTGAAATATTTCCGTCTTTGATTTTTTTAGCAGAAACAATCCACTGTGCAATTTGCGGAGTCTCTCCGTCACCTGCAATGTAAATCGTGTCATTTTTCCATTCAATGGCGATGAGATCACCCCGAAGAAAACTGCGGTCGTTGTTATTATCATTAACAAAATCGATTTCTTCTTTTCCTTTTCTACCGTTAAGTTGAGTATAATCAAAGTTGTCATTGTAAGAAATAAATTCAATCGTATCTCTTTTTATTGAATTTTTTTTTGCTTCAATCTTGGGAATTTTATCTGTTTTGGTTTTTTCCTGCGGCTGATTCTTTGACTCAGGTTGAGTGCAAGAACAACAAAGAGCAAGGATAAATATCGCAAAAACTTCTTTCATATTTTTGGTTTGGAACATAAAAATAATAAATTTAATGAAATGAAAATTATGAAAATTTTATCACTCAATGTGTATTTTCAAACTTCCAAATAATGCTATAGGGTGTATAAATCATTTAATAAAGCTTTAAAATTTTCCTCACTTTTTTGATCTGCAAAATTTGCAATCCTAGAAATTGGGAAGTAGAGCGAAAAATCTGCAAAGTCTTTGTTTTTATAAGCTACTCTTGTTATTTTCTGTAAGTTTAAAAAATTCTCCCGAAGATCACTTGAAGGAACGTCTTGTTTTACGTAATACAATTTATTCTGATATTCAACTATAGGATCTAAACTATGAACAATACTAACGTAATATAGAATTGTATCTAACTCATTCTTCTTCAATTTTTCATTAAAATAACTGTTAGATTTGTGAGATTGATAGCTATGTCTGTATAAAACCATGTGCTTTGATAAGAAACGATAGATGGTGTCATTTTCAATATTAATACCTGTAGACTCTTCGTTTATTTTACCGTACTTTTTTTCTAAAGCAAAAAGTTTTTTGTCTATTTCTTCAGTCAAATCATAAACTTTTGTATTGGGATCGCTTTTTAATTTTACAAATCTTTCCTGATCAGTAGAATGGAGAGAATCTAAACTTTTTACAAGTTCAGCATTAATCGAATTTTTGATTTTTTGCTGAGTTAATTCTTTCCAAAATGGGGTTAATCTGTATTCTTTAAACTGAGATTGTTCAAAGAAACGTTTCTCGGCACCTTTCATCATGAATCGTCTTGCCCAATCATTGACTTCCTGCCAGTTTTTAGTTTTATTTGCGCAGATTAGGGCATTGTAAATATCACGACTGTAGAGGTAATCTTGTTTTTTTAGCTCATTATAAGAAAGCAAAGCTTTTTCAAAATCTTTTGTAATAATTGCGTTCTCTGATTGATTTACGATGTCATTGTAAGCTTTAATACCTTGGCCATTTAAAGTGATAACTCCTAAAATCAGTAGAAGCACCATGGCTATTTGATTTTTCATTATTTTAATTTGTGTTTTATGTTTAATTTGTTCAGCTAAGAAACTCTTTTTCCCATTTCACTCTCCAAAATTGTTTTTTCTAAACGTGAAAGTTGTGTTTTTTGTTGTTTAGCACTCATAATCCAATGCGTCATGACCTTTTTATAAGATGGTGCTTGCTTTTCGAAAAATTCCCAGGCTTTTTGATTGGTTTTAAATAGGTTTTCATATTCTTTAGAAAATTTCACATTTTCATTTTCGTGAGAATAGATCCCGGATTTATTTTCTTTTCTAAGCTTAAATGCATCAACGCCTGCTGGTTTCATAAGACCTGCTTTGGTCAATTCTTCCATTTTTTTAATATTGATGGTACTCCAGATGCTCGTCGGTTTTCTTGGGGTAAACCGAATGCTGTAGCTTTCTTCATCAATTGATTTCCTCACACCATCAATCCAGCCAAAGCATAAAGCCTGATCTACAGACTCAGACCATGTCATAGAAAGTTTTTTCGTTCCGACTTTATAAAAACCCACTAATAGCTCTGTTTTTGTCTTGTGATTTTCTTCCAGCCATTTGCGGAAGTCTTGTTGGGAGGGGAAAAAGCTTGCTGTCATTTCACAGGATATTTTATTGCTTTATTTCTTTCAATCGGATTGTTGTATTTTCTGATATAATTTTGCTCATCTTTGATCAACGGTACAAGTTCGCTGGCTTTTGTATATCTTTTACCATCAATATCGATACTTTCTGAAGAGCCGTTTCGCAAATTTTCTCTGTCCTCATGCATAGGATCATTGTAGAACTCCATTGCTTTTTTAAGAAATATTTTTTCTGTTATAAGAATTGGTTTTCGTCCGTATCTTACTTCCAAAAAATTTGATGTATCGTAAGTTTCAGCTAATTTTTTGCTTTTAATCAAATTGAAGCTGTATTGTTTCTGACTGTCTTCGATTGAAACAATTAAACCAGGTAATCCTTTAAATTTATAAGGGCCTTCTGAAAAAGGAATTTCTTTGGTAAACCATGCTGTCCATTTTCTGCCGCCAAAATTGGTTGTTGCTTTTTGTACGGAAAATCCCGCAAGTTGTTTAGTTTCGTTAGATAAATTCCATTTAATTAAATCTTCGGTAATATAGCTGTAGATTTGAAAATCAATTGCACTGAAGTTGAGATTTTCATTAGAGTTTTTCTTTCTTGTTACAGGAATATGTTTTGTCCAATTTGTATTTTTATCATTGTTTGCTTTGTTGATTGAATCTTTTTCTAGAAAAACATTGTCATAATATTTGCTGCCATCAGGATTTATGTCTAAAACCATAAAACTTTTAAGCTGTTCGGCTTGCGTGGAGTCTTGTTTGAATTTTAGTTCATAAAAGAAACGGTGAGTTTGTGCGTTGGTAAAACCAATCATTAAAAATAGCAGGAAATAGGTGAGTTTCATTTATTTGAATTAATAAGCAACTAAGATAATAAAATCCCCTTAAAATGATTTAAAATTTAGTAAATCAAAAAGAAACGTTGAACTTAAAAAGCAACATTTAAATTAAATTATCACCATAGATTTAATATAAACAATTGTGATCACTCTTATTTTTTGAATCCTTACATTTGTAAGGCATTCTGATTTTAAAAAAGAGTGAAAATGAATTTAGATATGATTGACAGAAGATATAAGGAAACGATTCATACCGACAACAATAATTACGAATACATCACCGTCAACCACGACGAAAATAAAGTCAGAATTTACACCCTAAAAAACGGATTGAAAGTTTTTTTGGCTCAAAATTTTGATGCCCCAAGGATTCAGACCTACATTCCTGTGAGAACAGGGAGTAATAATGATCCTTCTGATAATACAGGTTTGGCGCATTATCTAGAACATATGATGTTCAAAGGAACATCAAAAATCGGAACGCAAAACTGGGAGAAAGAAAAAGTTTTGCTCGATCAGATTTCAGATTTATACGAACAACATAAAGCCGAGCAAAATCCTGAAAAGAAGAAAGAGATTTATAAAAAAATAGACGAAGTTTCTCAGGAAGCAAGTCAGTTTGCAATCGCCAATGAATATGATAAAATCATTTCATCTCTCGGAGCGAGCGGAACGAATGCCCACACATGGTTTGATGAAACAGTCTACAAAAACAATATTCCCAATAATGAACTTGAAAAATGGTTGAAAGTTGAAAAAGAACGATTTTCAGAATTGGTCCTCAGACTTTTTCATACTGAGTTAGAATCTGTTTATGAAGAATTCAACCGAGCGCAGGATAACGATTCTCGTTTGGTGAATGATTCTTTGATGGAAGCTCTTTTCCCAACACATCCGAACGGTCAGCAAACGACTTTAGGGAAACCTGAACATCTGAAAAATCCCTCCATGAAGGCAATTCATAAATATTTTGATGAATATTATGTTCCCAATAATTATGCAATGGTTTTAGTGGGTGATTTAGATTTTGAGGAAACCGTGAAGCTTGTCGATAAATATTTTGGCTCAATTCCTTATAAAGAATTGCCAAAAAAAGAAGCTATTACTGAACAACTAATAACTGAAATTGTTGAAAGAACAGTCTACAGTCCGACAACGCCAAGAGTACAGTTGGCGTGGAGAACCGATAGCTATGGTTCAAAAGAAGCAATGCTGGCTGATGTTGTTGCTAACATTCTGAGCAATAGAGGAGAAGCCGGTTTGCTGGATTTACATATCAATCAGACTCAAAAAATGCTTTGGGCACAGGCGTATTCTTTAGGTTTGAAAAATTACGGTTTCTTTTCGATAGTTGCCGTTCCGAAAGAAAATCAGACCTTACTGGAAGCAAGGGAAATGGTTCTCGAGCAGATCGAGCTGGTGAAAAAAGGAGACTTCCCAGATTGGATGCTTCCTGCTATCATCAACGATTTTAAACTTCAGAGAATGAAAGCTCTCGAAACTGCCGGAGGTTTAGCCAATAATCTTTACGACACCTACATTAAAGGCAGAACCTGGGAACAGGAGTTGAATGAGATGGATGAATATGCTGAAATCTCCAGAGGAGAAGTGATTTCTTTTGCGAATGATTTCTTTAAAGATAATTATGTGGTCGTGAACAAAGAGAAAGGAGTAAATGACAAACTGTTGAGAGTTGACAATCCCGGAATTACTGCCATTAAAATCAACCGTGACGCTCAATCTGAATTTTTAAAGAAAATCATTAATGAAAAAACTGAAGATATTCAGCCTGAATTTATTGATTATCAGAAAGAAATAACGACGGATGTTGTTAAAGATAAAAAAATAAGTTTCGTTAAAAATAAATACAACGAAATTGCTCAGGTACATTTTATTTTCCCATTTGGAAGTGATAATGACCGTGAACTGGGAATTTCTACCCAAATTTTACAATATCTTGGAACAGAAAAATTCTCGCCCGAAGATTTGAAAAAAGAATTCTTTAAAATAGGAATCACCAATGATTTTAAAACCACTTCAGACCAGCTTCATATTTCGCTCAGCGGATTAGAGGAAAACATGAAGGAAGGAATTGAATTGCTTCAACACTGGATGAAAAATGTACAGCCTGATCAGGAAATTTATAATCAGTTTGTAGAAACGATTCTGGAAAACCGTGAAGCAGGAAAGAAAGATAAAAACCGCATCATGACGGCTTTGACGAACTACACAAAGCTGGGTAAAGGTTCAAGATTTTTAGATTTTCTTTCGAAAGATGAACTTGAAAATACAAGAGTAGAGGATTTTACAGAGCGTATTAAAAGTTTATTTAAATTCCAGTATCAAATCTTTTTTTATGGGAAGGATTTTGAGAAATTTAAGCAGGAAATAGAAGGTTTTATTGAAATCCAGAGCCGAAGCATCCCTGATCCAAAGAAGTATCCTGAGCCGGAAACGGTAGGAAATGTCTATTTCACCAATTACGATATGGTGCAGATGGAGATGAGTAAAATAGGGAAGGGACATCATGTGAACACGGAAAATTTTGGTAAAATCAATGTTTTTAATGAATATTTTGGGCGTGGTTTGTCATCAATCGTTTTTCAAGAGATTCGTGAGAGTAAGAGTTTGGCGTATTCAGCGTATGTTTCCTATTCTCCGAATGCAGAAATTGGTCATTCCGATTACATTACAACGTATGTCGGAACACAGCCAGACAAACTGCAGATTGCCGTCGATACAATGACCGAACTGATGGATGAACTTCCGGAAGTAACCACTCAGTTTGAAAATGCAAAAAATGCCGCATTGAAGCAGATCGCCTCAACAAGAATTACAAGAACCAATATATTTTTCAATACATTAAAACTACAGAAACTAGGGATTACTCACGATTTCAGAAAAGATATTTACAGTCAGATTGAAAGCTTGAATTTTGACGAAATTAAGCAGTTTTATCAGACCGCTATCAAGCCTGTACAGTTTAATACAGCCATTATAGGGAAAAAAGAAAACCTGAATTTGGAAGCTGTGGAACAAATGGGAAGTTTTAACGAAGTTAATTTGGAAGAGATTTTTGGGTATTAATTTTTTCTCGCAGATTTTAAAAATTAATCAGATTAATTTAAAATTGAGTCAAAAGAATATTTTAAATCATTAGTTTTTAAACTTTGGCTTTAAAAAAAATGGGCAGGCGAAATCTTAGATTTCGCCCGCCCATTTTATATATAAAATTGAACTTTACTTCACAATTTTCATCTCGTCAATCAGCCATTTAGAATCGGCAAATTTATCAACGATGAAAAGAATGTATTTTGTGTCAACCATGATGTTTCTGCTGAAACGTGGGTCGTAGTTGATGTCGCTCATTGTACCTTCCCATTGTCTGTCGAAGTTCAGTCCTACAAGATTTCCCTGCGCATCTAATGCCGGACTTCCAGAGTTCCCACCTGTTGTATGGTTGGTTGCCGTAAATCCTACAGGAACATCTCCTGTTTTATCTTTGTAGTTTCCAAAATCTTTTTTGTCGTATAGATCAATCAGTTTTTTCGGAACATCAAATTCGTAATCTCCGGGAACATATTTTTCCATGACACCTGCCAAATGCGTCTGGTAATCGTAAGTTACGGCATCTTTCGGTGTCGATCCTTTTACTTTTCCATACGTTACACGAAGGGTAGAGTTGGCATCCGGGAAGAATTTTCTGTCTTTATCTGTCGACATTTGCTGTGCCATATATTTCTTCTGCAATCCATCAATTTTTGCCTGCAAAGAAGTGAATTGTGGGTCAGCAGTTTTCATATAAGTATCTCTGATGCTTAAGAAAAGTTGATAAATAGGATCTTTCTTTAAAGTTTTAATCAATTTATCCGGATTAGAAAAAGCTTTATCAATATCAACATTCAAAGAAGCTCCGTTGACTGCAGCTCTTCCTGTAATGATGGAGTTTTTTGATATTTCTTCAATATTGGTGATATTTTGAGTTTCATTTTTATACTTGTCAAAACCAGCCGGTAAAAATTGTGATGCAGTTTTGTTGGCATATAAAGCCAAAAGTTTTGCGGTAACTTTTGCATCCAGTTCTGCGCTGTAGTCTTTGTAGAATGAAGTTAATTTGCTCTTTAGTTTGCTAAGCTCTTTCTCATCCATTCTTCCTGCTTCAACAGAATTAATGTAGCTGTAGTAGTCGCTTGCAAGCTTTAATGTTTCAGCGTTTCTTATAACTTCAGTATAATATGCATTGTTTAAAGCGTAAGGCGCTTGATCTTTATATGAATTATTAAGCTCGTCTAGGGTGGTTTTTATTTGCGGGTTTTTAGAAACCAGAGAACCTTCGTACATTACTTTTTTCTGAACGGCATTTGATTTTTTCAAACCTTCTACTTCACCGATCCATTTTTTCCAATAGTTGGCAACGGAAGCAAATTTTGAAGCATATTTAATACGTGTAGCATCATCAGCACGCATTTTTTCGTCTAAAGTTTTCAAAGCAACGTCACGTACAGCAATTCTCGCAGGGTCAATCTCAGTCATGATTTTCTCAACAGCAATCGCAGGAAGATATTCTGTTGTTCTGCCTGGGAAACCAAATACAAATGTGAAATCATTTTCAGCTTTATCTTTTATAGAAACAGGTAAATAATGTTTCGGAACGTAAGGAACGTTATCTTTAGAATACTCAGCAGGTTTATTGTTTTTGTCAGCATAAATTCTGAACATGGAGAAATCTCCGGTATGTCTTGGCCAAACCCAGTTGTCAGTATCACTTCCGAATTTACCGATGCTTTGTGGCGGTGCTCCTACCAAACGAACGTCTTTGTAGGTTTCAATCACATAAGCGTAAAATTTATTTCCATAATACATCGATTTTACAGAAATCGACTGATAGGGTTCTGTTTTTTGAGAATTTTTATAAATCTCAATATTTGTGGCGATTTTTTTTGAAAGTTCAGGCTCCTGAAGATTGTCTGTGTCTTCTAAAATCTGAGTCGTAACTTCTTTGATATCTAAGATAAAATCAACGGTAACTCCGGGATTAGGTAATTCAGTTCCCATATTTTTAGCCCAAAATCCGTTAGACAAAAGGTCATTGTCAACCGTTGAATGTGCCTGAATTTGTCCGTATCCACAGTGGTGATTGGTAAGAAGTAAACCTTTTGGCGAAATAATTTCAGCCGTACAACCTCCGTTAAATTGTACCACGGCGTCTTTTATACTTGGTTTTTGAGTGTTGAAGATATCTTTGGCAGAGATTTTCATTCCCAAATCTTTCATCTCCTTTTCATTCAACTCAGTGGGAATCCACATTCCGCCGTATTGCTGGGCCATTACCCAAGAAAAACTGAAGAACGCCGAAGCAATCAAAATAGTACGTTTTATCATTACAAAAAATTTTGTCTAAAATACGGATTTAATTTTCTTAGAAAAAAGAAAACCCTTCCGAATTTTTATTCTGAAGGGTTTGGGAATTTATATCTTCTAGATTGAAAAATCTAACTTAATTCGACAAATAAAGTCTCATCATTTGTGTCTCTTAAGTAGCAGCAAAATTAAGTATTTAATAAGTCTAATGAAATGAATCTATGTTAAGAAATGTACCTTCTGATACGGCTTAGCGCCTGCGGGGTAATTCCCAGATATGAGGCAATATATTTCAACGGAATCTGAAGGATATATTCCGGGTAGGACTTAAGCAAATTCAGATATCTTTCTTCTGCATTATGCGATACCAATGAAATCTCCCGCTGTGCTTTTTTTAAATAAAGCTGTTCTGCGGAAATTCTTCCTATATAATTACCAATTTTGGTGTTTTCGTACAAATCGTGCACATCCAGGTGGTGAATTCTGTAAACAACAGTGTTTTGTAATGCCTGAACATTGTATTCGCAGGGATTTCTAGTAATGAAAGAATCATATGCACTGTAAAACATATTTTTAGCAATAAACGAAAAAGTAATCTCTTTAGGTGGCTCTGTAGGATGGGTTTTGTGCATGAAAAAACGCACAATCCCTTCAACAATAAAATAAAGGTAATTTTCTGTCTCTCCTGAGTTTAATATGATTGTTTTTTTAGGAATTTCGATCTTCTCAAATTTGACTGTCTGACGCTTCGCCTCTTCCAAAGAAATTCCTAATCGGTTAACGTAAAAATGCAATAAATTTTCCATAAAATATGGATGCGAAATTAGTGAATTATGACTGATTTCCAGCCTTTTTTCGGTGTTTTTAAATCTAAAATCTTTGAATTAGATGATGATTCCCGTAAAATTGTAAAAAAACTTCTTTAATTTCTCAAAATTCATACGCATTTACTTTTTCGTCATGTCGAAGTTGCTGAATAAATAGATTATGATTGGTATGTTTCCCTGTCAACATCCATGTTGTCGTAATATTTTCCTGATTGAATTTTTGTCTGACAACGAAAAATTTTAAGTGATAATTTTTAAATATATTTTCAAAATAAGCAACATCTTCAAAATTTTTCACAACTATTCTATATTCTCGAATTTTATGATTGTTGTCTATGAAATTCTGCAAATAAGTAAGCGAACTCAAAATCAAAAGCACTAAAACAGTTCCCATCAAAGAAAGATAAACGTATCCTGAGCCCACAGCCATTCCAATCGATGCCGTTGCCCAAATGGTGGTTGCAGTAGTGATTCCGTCGATTTTATTATCTCCTTTAAAAATAACTCCCGCACCCAAAAAACCAATTCCTGTAATAATATTTGCCGCCAGACGATCAGGATCATTCACTCCGATTTTTATAGAAAGAATAGTGAAAAGACAAGACCCGAAACACACGAGAATGAAGGTTCGCAGACCTGCAGATTTATTCCGGTATTCTCTTTCGGCCCCGATAAAAAGCCCAAGAATCACCGAAATAAAAATCAATACCAGCTCGTTCTGAATCGAATGATCTTTTAGAAAATCCATTTTTTGATTTTGTTTAAAATAAAATTACGATAATTATTGATTAGATAAATTTAAAATAATAATCTTTGTTAGAAACAATATTAGTTTGAATTGAATATAAAAATTAAATCCATCTCAACTTTACCGCCATCATACAGGCTTCAGTCATATTTCCAACACGAAGTTTCTCCAAAACATTCTGTCGGTGACGGTTTACGGTATTGATGCTGATGAAAAGTAATTCAGCAATTTCCTTGCTTCTTTTTCCATCCTGAATCATTTTCAAAATTTCCTTTTCACGAACTGATAAAAACGATGAATTTCCTGCCTCTGTCTGATGAATGACTGAACTATTTGCCGTATTGATAATCATCCCGTGATGAAGAGAAGAGTTTAGAAAATCAAAATGATAGAGGCAAAGTGCCAGTTCTACATTTTTATTATTGGCATTTGTGAAGTAGAACATTTTGTGCAAAATTGCTTTCTGCTTTTGGTTATCAGCAATTCTTAATCTGCTCACCACACAATAATCTTTGTGCTGTTCAAAAGGAATCGTTTTAATGAACTGAAAAAACTGAAGTTCAAGCAAATGCTTCTGTAAAACATCTTCAGAATTTAATTTTGCGAAAAGTTCTTCTTCCCAAATACTTTCAATTTCCTGAGTATTTTGCTCTTGAAAAATATTCAATTCATCTGCCAATTTTCCTGAGTAAACATAACTTTTATTGTTTTGAAGGTCACTCAAAACTGCAATTCCATTTTCTAAATCCACAAAATTTTGGGCAATTTCCTTAGATTTTTTAAGCTGTAGGTTTTCGCTTTCGAAAGTGGAAGCGAATTCTTGTTGCAGAAGTTTTTCGTTGAGATCGGATTGGATGGGTTTCATTTTTTGGAAAATTTAATGCTTAATTGATATTATTAAAAATACCTTTTAAATTTTTTGTGTTTACAGGTTTTATTTTTTTATTGGTTTAAAATGTAAGCTTAAAACATTTATTTCAGGTAAGTTCTTAGTAAAAGTTCCATCCGGATTTGTATATGTAAAGTTCATCGATTTAGTTATTGTTTCAACAATAATTTCCTTAAGGCTATCTTTAGTGTTGATTATTTCAAAACTTCCTAATGCATAACATTTATTTTTGCCAATATCTTCTCCCATGATTCTCCCAATATTTTTAAACAGATTTCTCTTTCATCAAGATTAAAATATTCAAAACTATACTCCTTCATTCCACCTGAATTAATAGCGCCATAATTGTAGATTTTTAGATTCAAATCTTTGAATTTTTCAAATGAAATTCGTGTAATAGTATCTTTTGGTTGATCAAGTGAATGATCAAATCTGTTTATTAGAAGAGTGTCATCTTTCCAAGATTTTATATCCCCATTTATTTTATATCCTTTGTTCTCAGAGAAAGGTTTTCCTTTTTCAAGAACAATAGTTCCGCAGATATCATTGTTGAAAGCAAAAGTTCCAGATTGACAAAAACTATAAATTTCATATTTGCCATTTGGAGAAATCTGCATTTTAAATTTATAATAGTCATTTTCTTTTTTGATTTCGCTTAAAGACTTGTCATTACAACTAATCAAAAAAATATGGTAATTATTAAAGTAATATTTCTCATCATAAATTGGTTATAAATCAGTATTGACTAAACCTTCAAAACACCATAAATTTGCCTATTATCAACGTAAAAATACAATGAATAATCTGAACGAAAAAGAAAAAATGCTGGGCGGAGAAATTTATGATGCCACCGATGAACTTTTGATACAAGAAAGAAATCTTTGCAAAGATCTCTGTTTTGAGTACAATCACCTTCAACCTTCAAAAATTGAGGAAAGAAAAGCATTAATTAAAAAACTCTTCGGAAAAACGACAGAAAATTTCCATATCGAACAGCCTTTTTATTGCGACTACGGTTATAATATTGAGATTGGCGAGAATTTTTACACCAACGTGAATGTTGTCATTCTAGATTGTGCAAAAGTGACTTTCGGAGATAACGTTTTTATCGCTCCCAACTGCGGATTTTACACGGCTGGTCATCCTTTCGATGTCGAGCAACGCAATAAGGCTTTGGAATATGCTTACCCAATTACAGTAGGAAATAATGTCTGGATTGGCGCTGGCTGCAGCATTCTTCCCGGAGTTACGATTGGCGATAATACCGTTATCGGAGCGGGAAGTGTGGTCACAAAAGATATTCCTTCCAATGTTTTGGCTGTGGGAAATCCATGTAAAGTAATCAGAGAAATTTAGAATATTTAAATTTTTAAAATTCTCGCAGATTGCCCAGATTTAGTAGATAAAAAAATCTGCGCCATCAGCTTAATCTGCGAGAACAAAATCATTCAGAAATGAAAAAAATAATACTATCATCAATCATAGCATTGAATTTATTTCAAGGTTTAAAAGCGCAGTCTTTAGAAAAAATGACTTGGTTCAACGAACCTCAGCAATGGGAAATCAAAGACAAAAAACTCATCATGAACGTCACGCCGCAAAGTGATTACTGGCGAATTTCACATTACGGTTTTACAGTGGATGATGCCCCATTTTATTACTCAACTTACGGCGGAGAATTTGAAACCAAAGTGAAAATCACCGGAGATTATAAAGCCCGTTTCGACCAAATGGGATTAATGTTGAGAATTGACGAACAAAACTACATCAAGGCCGGAGTAGAATTTGTAGACGGAAAATTCAATCTAAGCACTGTCGTTACGCATAAAACCAGTGATTGGAGTGTCATCGTTCTCGAAAAAACACCTCCATTTGTCTGGATAAAAGCAGTGAGAAGGCTCGATGCTGTTGAGATTTTCTACTCATTCGACGATAAAGAATATGTGATGATGCGTAATGCATATTTGCAAGACAATACTCCCGTTCAAGTAGGATTTATGGCAGCAAGTCCTGATGGAAAAGGCTTCAAAGCAACTTTCGAAAACTTCTCTGTCAAACATCTTCCCGACCAGCGCCGTCTGGAATGGCTGAACAAGAATCAATAGATATAAAAAAACTCTCAGATTATTATATTCTGAGAGTTTTTATTTTTCAGGAGCCGAGAACCTGCTCTCCACTGTATCTTTTGCTCCACTTCGTTTCACAAAAGGATGCCGTTATGATCAGGGCTAATATTTTATACTATTTACAAAGCTTAGGGAATAACCTCAACTTTAGTCTTAATCTCAATCTTTTTAACCAATTAAATCTAAAAACTCTTGCTCGTCAAGAATCGTGATCGTCCCAATATCCTGCGCTTTCTTCAACTTGCTTCCGGCTTTTTCGCCAACGACCAGATAATTTAGATTTTTAGAAACTGCAGAAATATTTTTTCCACCGTGTTTTTCTACCATTTCTTCAGCAGATTCTCTGGTGAAAAGTGATAGTTTTCCTGTAAACAAAAATGTTTTTCCGTCTAAAGTGTTTGATAAAACTTCGTTGGTGTTTTCACCTTTCTCTAATTGAATGCCGTAAGATTTCAGCCTTTCTAGCATCAGAATATTTTCAGGATTATTAAAGAAATCAACGATGCTCACAGCGATTTTCATCCCGATATCTTCTACCTGACACAATTCTTCTGCGGTTGCTTTTTTCAAATCGTCAATCGTGTTGAAATTCTTAACCAATTTCTTGGCAACCGTTTCTCCAACGTGTTTGATGCCAATTCCGAATAAGACTTTCTCAAACGGAATTTCTTTCGATTTTTCGATTCCGTCAATAATATTCTGAGCCGATTTTTCAGCCATTCTTTCTAAAGGAAGAATCTGTTCTTTTGTCAACGTATAAAAGTCTGCAGGGTTTTCAATCAGTCTTTCTTTATAAAGCTGTTCGATGGTTTCACTTCCCAAATTATCAATATTCAAAGCTTTTCTCGAAACATAATGAATCATTCTACCGATAACCTGAGGCGGACAATGCAAATCGTTCGGGCAAAAATGAATCGCCTGATCTTCCAGTTTTATCAATTCAGTTCCGCATTCCGGACAGTTTTTGATGTATTCAACTTCTTTGCTTTCGGAAGTTCTTTTTTCTGTATTAATACCGACAATTTTAGGAATAATTTCCCCGCCTTTTTCTACATAAACATAATCGTGCTCGTGCAAACCGAGTTTTTTAATAATGTCTTCATTGTGAAGTGAAGCACGCTTTACTGTTGTTCCGGCTAATAAAACCGGTTTTAAATTGGCAACAGGTGTAATTGCTCCCGTTCTCCCAACCTGATAAGAAACACTTTGCAATTCGGTTTCTACTTTTTCGGCTTTAAATTTATATGCCATTGCCCAACGGGGAGACTTTGCCGTATAACCAAGTTGTCTTTGTTGTTTTAATGAATTTACCTTTAAGACAATTCCATCAATTTCGAAAGGGAGATTATGTCTTTCCGTATCCCAAAAGTTGATAAATTCTTTTATTTCTTCTAAATTTTTGCAGAGTTTAACCTGTTCAGAAATGGTAAAGCCCCAATCGTGTGTTTTGTGTAGCAATTCCCAATGGCTTTCTGCTGAAGTTTCCTGAGCAACAAACTGATATAAAACTGAAGATAATCTTCGTTTTCTCACTTCACCGCTGTCCTGCATCTTCAAACTTCCGCTTGCCGTATTTCTAGGATTCATAAACAAATCAAGACCTTCTTCCTCACGCTGTTTATTGATTTTATCAAAATTTTTTCTTGTCAGATAAATTTCACCACGCATAAAAAAACGTTCAGGAAAATCTCCCGTCAGTTTTACCGGAATATCTGAAATAGTTTTTACGTTGGATGTAATTTCATCGCCCTGAAAACCGTCGCCACGAGTGACAGCCTGAACTAATTTTCCGTTTTCATATAAAATAGAAATCGAGGCACCGTCATATTTTAATTCTGCAACAAATTCTACAGGTTCATCGATGGTTTTAATGATTCGTTTTTCCCAATCTGCCAGGTCATCAAAATCGTAAGAATTATCCAGAGAATACATTCTGAACTGATGCTGAATGGTCGGGAAAATCTTAGTTACACCGCCACCAACACGCACGGTTGGAGAATTGTCGTCGTGAAATTCCGGGTGTTTGACTTCCAAATCCTGAAGCTCTTTTAATAGTAAATCAAATTCAAGATCAGAAATGCTGGGCTCATCCGTCAGATAATAGTTTTCATTATGCTGATTGAGTTCTTTACGGAGCTGTTCTATCTTTTGTTGAATGTTTTCGGACATCGGGAAAATTATTTAGAGCAAAAATAACCAAAGTAATTTCAATTTAAAAAAATAAGATAATTAAATGATGTGGTATCATTAAAATCACTTAACACCATGTAAGTAGCTGATATTTCAATCAATAAAATTCTTCGTTTATGATACGTTAATATTTGGTTTCAATTTAATTAAAAAAATGTTAAAAGTGCTGTAAACAGAGAGCTTGCAAAGTCAATATACCTTTGCAATCAGTTAATTTGAAATAAATGAAAAAAGTAAAAATCGTTATAGGATTATTGTTTTTAGGATTTGGAACAATCGCTTATGCTCAAACCACGCAAGCCTCAATTGTAGGGAAAATCACCACTACCGGCGTGCAGGAAAAAGTGAAGGTGACCATTATCAATGAATCGACGGGTTTCAAAACTGAAACGGAGACCAACTCAAAAGGAGAATATATTTTTAAAGAAATTCCTTTGGGCGGGCCTTATACCGTAATAGTCAATGACGAAAAAAGGGAAGGTTACAATGTCAACTTCGGTGATCAGGTGACGGTTAACATGAGTTTAGGGAATTCCGGTGAAAAAGCAATTGAAGAAGTTGTTATCGTTGGGAATTTAAAAAACAAAATTGGAAACTTAGGTGCTGCCACGGCTATCACTGCGAAAAACATTGGAATCTTACCTGTGAACGGAAGAAATTTCAATAATCTTACCGAATTATCTCCTCTGAGTGGTAAAGGTGGAAACTTATCGGGTCAGTTAGGATCTTCAACCAACTTTACAATAGACGGGATGACGGCGAAAAACCCGACTTCTGCGGGTTCTACTACTAGCCGAAGTAATGCTCCCTATTCAATTTCAATTGAAGCTGTTCGTGAGTTTAAAATTACGACTAACCAATATGATGTCACATTAGGAAGAAGTGGTGGTGGAACTGTAAGCGCAGTTACAAAATCTGGGACAAATACATTTACGGGAAGCGCCTGGGAATATTTAAGAACAGGATGGCTATCGAGTAAATACGATATCAGAGGAAATGAACGAGTGAATGATTTCTCAACATCTCAGTTTGGGGTCTCTTTGGGTGGTCCGATCATCAAAAATAAACTGCACTTTTTTGCTGCCTGGGATCATCAGATAGAATCGAAACCATTACTGATTGCAGATGTGCAGAGCAATGCAGATGCACTGAGGCTTGGAGTAACCAACGAATCTTTAAATAAGGTTTTAGATATCGGAAGAGCAAAATATGGTGTCGGAAATACACCACAGTTTGGGGCTTTTGACAGAGTAAGAAACTCTGATGCTGGATTTTTGCGTTTAGATTGGCAAATCAATGAAAAAAACTTGCTGACCCTTAGAAATAATTTCACTTATGATTTTAATAAAAACGGACTGCAGGATAATACGGCAATTAATTTCTTTGAGTCGTACGCCAATGATAAAAACCTTGACAACAGCTTGTTACTGACACTAAGGTCAAATCTAAAGCCTAACTTAACAAACGAATTAAAAGTACAACATTTATACACTTTCCAAAATAGCTACCAAAATGATGAATTGGGAAGAACGGTTCCCAGAGCAATTGTAGAGCGTGTAGCTTCTTCTATTGACGGAACCAATCTGACGACCAACATTCAGATGGGTGGCCATCGTTTTGCACAGGAGGGTTTTAAAAATAATGTTTTTCAGATTGTAGACAATTTATACTACAACACAGACAAGATTAAATATACTTTCGGTGCAGATTTAATGTATACTAAATCTAAATCAGTGTACGGAAGCGAGGTCAACGGAAGATTTCAGTTTTTGGGAATAGATAATTTTAATAATCTCAAATCGTATAGATATTACAGAGAGGTACCCTTAGTAGAAGATCCTTCAGTAAAATCATCAATCTGGAATGTTGGTGTTTACGGACAGATGCAGACCAAAATTGCTACAGGTCTGGATTTAATGGCGGGGATAAGATTTGATTATGGCGGCTATCCAAAAGCTCAGTTTAATCAAAGATTATTTGATGAAATGGGAATCCGAACAGATAATAATATCAAGTCTTTTATTATTCAGCCAAGATTCCAGTTTGATTGGAATATTAATGAAGGGAATAAAGATTTCCTGAAATTTGGAGCAGGTGTATTCTCTTCGGATATCAACAATTATATGGTGATTAATAATTTGGTTTTTGACGGAAATCATTTGGCAACAGTAGATGTAGATCCTTCTGCTATTGGTCTTACGCCAGATTTTAACAGCTATAGAAATGATTACAGTACAGTTCCTACGCTATCTCAATACCAGCTTCCAACCATTAATTATACCGGTGAAGATGCGAAAGTTCCTATTGTTTACAAAGCAAACATCTCTTATACACACTTCTTTAACGAAAGATTCAGAGCAGGTGTTGCAGGATATATGGCTTTAGGAAGAAATAACTACTTCTATTATGACAGAAATATGGCTGCAAATCCTTTCTTTACTTTAAATAATGAAGGTGGAAGAGGAGTTTATGTTCCAATGGCATCAATTAATGCAAACGGAACAATGAATTGGAAAAACGGAAGAATCAATCAAAATTTTGGAAGAGTTTTAGAATTGGTAAGTGACGGAAAAGTAAACCAGTTCTCATTTGTAGTTGACACAAGCTACCGTTATTGGAAAGATGGAGAAATTACCGCAAGTTACACGTGGTCTGACATCAGAGACAACACATCTTACAACGGAAACGTAGCCAACTCTGCAACGCTTTCAACTTTAGTCCAAAGTGATCCCAGAGATTTAAGAATGTCTTATTCTGATAACCAATTCAGAAATAAAGTAGTATTGTATGGTAATTCACCTACAATCGCAGGATTTACCTTGGGATTGAGATATTCAGGGATTGGAGGAACACGTTTCTCGGTAACTTCAGGAGGAAACATCAATGGAGATTTTGTAGATACCAACGATTTGGCATATATTTTCCCATCGATTACACAAGCTTTAGTTGATGATCCTGAAGTAGGCAAAGCATTGAAAAACTATATTACAGATTACAACAATCAGGTTGCAGAAAGAAATGGCGGTAAAAATGGATTCTTTGGAATTTGGGATGTACGTATTGCTAAAAAAATCAAATTTGAAAAAATAGGAGGTTTTGAACTTTCTGTCGATATTTTCAACGTGGCCAATATGCTCAATAAAGAATGGGGCGTAAATAAATCTTACGGAAATACAGCATTGTACAGAATTACAGGGTTTGATCCTGTTACAAAGCAATTTCAATATGCTAAAAACACAAGTGGTTTAGAGCCTTTATCAGGTAATCCGTACCAGATTCAGTTAGGTGCAAAATATACTTTTTAATCAAAAATATTATTAAATATCAATATATTTAAAAGCTCGGAGATGATCTGTAATTAAGAAAATCTAAAAAGTCTTTAAGAGAAAGATAGTCAAAGAGCTTTTAATTTAATACATTATATCATGAAAAATTTTATCTTAGGGTTAGCAGTTTTAAGTACAGCAATGATGAGCGCACAAACCCAGATTATCGCACACAGAGGATATTGGCAGACCAATCCTCCTACAACAGAAAATTCAATTAAAGCATTAGAAAATGCACAGGATTTAAAGATTTACGGAGCCGAATTTGACGTGAGAATGACCAAAGACGGTGTTTTGGTTGTAAACCACGACGAGCATCACGATAAAATGGAAATTTCAGAAACAGATTTCAAAGAATTGAAAAAACTGAAATTATCAAATGGTGAGAATTTTCCTCTGTTAAAAGATTACTTAAAGGCTGGAAAAAAAGATAAATCTTTAAAGCTGATTGTTGAAATTAAGCCAGACAAAACAAAAGAAAAAGAAGATGAATTAACGGCAAAAACCATCAAGTTGGTAAAAGAGTTAAAACTTGAATCTCAAAGTGAGTTCATTTCTTTTAGTTTAAATATCTGCAAAGAGATTAAAAAATTAGAGCCAACATTCAAAGTTCAGTATTTGAAAGGCGAATTGTCTCCGCAGCAAATCAAAGACGAAGGTTTAGACGGAATTGATTATCACTACAGCATTTTCCAGAAAAATCCGACATGGATTGCTGATGCTAAAGCTTTAGGATTGATCACAAATGCCTGGACGGTAAACGATGTTGTTGTTTATGACGAATTAAAAAAGCAGGGAATCGGTTTTATTACAACCAATATTCCAGATCAGCTGAAGAATAAATAAGCTGTCATTTTTTACTTAGATTTATATATTATTCAACCTGTCTCAAAAGAGACAGGTTTTTTATTGTACAATACTCTGATTTGAAGATATATAGTGTGAAAAATTATTTTCTCAAGAAAAGACAATAAAGGTATGCGAAAATAATTCATTTTTTGTATTAAAAATAATTCATTCTTTTAAACAGCTGTCAGTTAGAAGTTTATGTATTTATGTTCATCATAAATTAATATGGCGTTTAAGAATTCTTTAAAATATGTTAAAACCCTATTAAAGTTATGCTCGTCATAGCTTTCTAATTTTGCGCAAACAAAAAAGTGTATGCGTAAAGAGACTCAAAAATTACTTCTGTTATCCGTATTAGGATTGGTGAGCGTCAATATGGCAGCTCAGCAACAGGTAAAGAAAGATACGATCAAGAATATCGATGAAGTTGTAGTGACCGCTCTGGGTATCAAAAGACAAGATAAATCCTTAGGTTATGTAGCTGAGAAAGTAAACTCGGAGGTTTTTGAAAATATTCAGAATAACAATTGGGCTCAAGGTCTTGAAGGCAGAGTTTCTGGTCTTAAAGTACAAACTGCTGGAGCGGGACCTCTTGGTTCTGCGAGAATAACACTTAGAGGAGAAAAAACCTTTGGTTTTGCTGGAAATTATGCCTTGATTGTTGTTGACGGCGTTCCTTTAAGTAATTCAACTACAGGTACCGGAACCGCAGCATATGGTGCAGGAACCGGGGGAGATTTGCCAGTCGATTTGGGTGATGGTTTGAACAGTATTAATCCGGATGATATTGAGTCGGTAACTGTACTAAAAGGTGCTTCTGCAGCGGCATTGTATGGATCGAGAGCTGCGAATGGAGCCTTGATGATTACCACAAAATCAGGAAAAGGTAAAAACAGTAAACTTACTGTTTCTTTTAATTCGACATTAAGCTATGACTCGGTTTTAAAATGGCCTGATTATCAGTATCAATACGGGCAGGGGACATTAGCGAAAAACACAGCAGGAGAGTTTTTCTATTCTTACGGAGCATCTGCAGACGGTGTAAGTACAGGAGGAACGAGTAGCGCATTTGGGCCAAAGTTTAACGGACAGTCTTATTTCCAATACGATCCTAATTTGCTTGGGCAAAGTGCAGAAAGACAATTATGGAGACCATATGAAGATAATATAAAAGGTTTTTGGGAAACGGGCGTGACGTCTTCTAATAATGTTTCAGTAGAAAGCAGTACAGAAAAAACAAGCTTTAGAGCATCATTAACTTACCTGGATAACAAATGGATGATGCCGAATACTGGTTTTAACCGTTTTAATGGGGCGATCTCATTAGATCATAAAGTAACAGATAAATTCAGAATTTCAACCAAATTCAACTACGCCAATACACAAAGTGATAATCTTCCTGCAACGGGATACAATAACCAGTCTATTTCTTATTTCATGATTTTCCAGAATCCGAATGTTGATTTGGCTTGGTATAAACCAATCTGGAAACCGGGTCAGGAAGAAATAGATCAGATTCATCCATTCAGTTCGTTTATTGATAACCCTTATTTGATTGCTTATAAAATGCTGAATGGTGTAGAAAAGAAATTAATCACCGGAAATATTTCTGCAACTTATGATTTCAACAAAAATTTCAGCTTGATGTTAAGATCAGGAATCGAAATGCTTGATGAAGAAAGAACGACAAAAAGACCTTATAGTTCAGCTAATTATCTGAAAGGTTTCTACAGAGAGCAATATATTAAAAATAATGAGTTCAATAATGATTTGTTATTTACATTCAAAAAGATTACGGCAAATTTAATGTGAGCGCAAATGCAGGAGCAAGTATTCGTTACAATCAATATGTAATGACAGACTTCCGTGCTGAAGGCTTAAAGGTTGCAGGTGACTATAGTCTTAATAATGCCATAGCGCTTATTACAAAAGTTCCTAAACCTAATGATCAACAAATGAACAGTGTGTATGGGTTAGTAAGTGCTAATTATGATAATTTGATATTTTTAGATGTTACTGCAAGAAATGACTGGAGCAGTACATTAAATAAAGATAATCGATCATTTTTTTATCCTTCAGTAAGTTCAAGTTTTATTCTTTCAGATATATTTAAATTATCAAGCTCGAATTTTAATTATTGGAAACTAAGAGCTTCTTGGGCTCAGGTAGGTCTTGGCGGGTCAGCTTATCAAATCGATAAATATTATACGCCAAGTGATTTTGTAGGATCTGTTTTAACTCCAAGTACATATGTAACCCCAAACATAAGACCTCAGGAAAATAGCAATATTGAAGCAGGAATGGATCTTTCCATTCTAAAAAATAGATTAAGCTACAATTTCACATTGTATCAAAATACCACAGTTGACGAAATTCTTGGAGTTTCCACTCCTGTAGAATCGGGGTATACAACTCGTATTATCAATGCAGGGGAAATAAGAAACAGAGGTGTTGAAATGAGCTTAAATGCAATTCCGGTAAAATCTAAAAACTTTAGCTGGAATGTTTCTGCAAACTGGTCTATGAATAGAAATAAAGTAATGTCACTTCCTGAAGAATACACAGGTGATAATTATTATACAATCTCTACAGTAGCCGGAGTTTTATATTACAACGCAGTTGTAGGCGGTTCTTTGGGAGATCTTTATGGTTTTAAATTAGTAAGAAATGCTGATGGACAAGTCGTTTATGATCCTACAACAGGACTTCCTTCAAGACCTGATCGAGTAGAAAAAGTAGGAAATGCATTCCCGAAATGGAGAGCCGGTCTTCAAAATGATTTCAAAATTAAAAACTGGCAGATTAGTTTCTCATTTGATGGTCAGTATGGTGGAATGGCTTATTCACAAACCCATCACAAAATGTCTGAGCAAGGTAAACTTGAGAATACTTTAATGGGAAGAGATAATCCAAGTGGAACGATTGTAGGACAAGGTGTTGTTTTAAATTCTGACGGAACTTACAGCCCAAATACAAAAGCAGTTGGTTTAGCAGCATATTACGGTGATTACTACAGAAGAGCCAATATTGAAACCAATACTTTTGATACTTCTTTCATTAAATTGAGAGATGCAAGAATCGCCTATTCATTTTCAAAAGATGTGATAGCACCACTAAAACTTACTGAGCTTACTTTGGCAGTTTTTGGTAAAAACCTTTGGATGTGGACGAAATTTCCAATGTTTGATCCTGAAGTTGCTGCTCTTAATGACTCTACAATTACTCCAGGTGCTGAAATTGGTCAGCTTCCAACGGCAAGAACTGTCGGTTTTCAAGTTAATTTAAAATTCTAAGATCAACCTCATGAAAAAAATATTTTTATCTACCGCAATTGCTCTTTCAGTTTTTAGTATAAATTCTTGTGAAAGAAGCTTTGAAGAGATCAATACAGATACAAGCAAAATAAAACAGCCTTCTGTAGGAAGTTTTCTGGTTCCGATTCAGTACGAAATGGGATCTTACGGATATAACAGAGCTGATGATTTTACGTTCGATATCATGCAGGTTGCTCTGGATTTTCCTAATGAAGGAAACACAGTAAGCCGTTATTATTTAACGGAAAGTACCGGAAACGGATATTGGAATACAAGCTACAAATGGCTGAAACAGGTAAGAGAACTGAATGAAGCTGCAAAAAAAGAGCAAAACAATAATTATCTCGCAATTTCTAAAGTTCTGAATGCATGGATTATGGCAAATCTTACCGATGCATTTGGCGATGTTCCGATGACGGAAGCTTTACGTCTTGAAGAGAATATTATGAAGCCAAAATATGATAAACAGAAAGACATCTATTTATTCCTTTTGGATGATCTGAAAGCAGCAAATACTCTTTTTGATACTACAAAAACATTGAGTGAAGGTGATCTTTTCTTTCAGGCAAATGCAAGTACAGCAGGAATTATAAAATGGAAAAAATTCTGTAATTCTCTTTCGTTAAGACTTTTAACAAGGGTTTTAAACAAGAATGGCGAAGTAAATGTACATGCAAGAATCAATGAGATTGTAAGTAATCCTACAGTTTATCCGATCTTTCAAAGTAATGCAGATGGTGCTACTTTAGATATTTCAGGGGTTGCTCCTTTGATGCCACCGATTGCAAGACCTCAGGATTTTACAGCATATAGAGCTTCAGGAGGATTTTTCACTCAGACTTTGGTAGACAACAATGACCCAAGACTAAGTATGTTTTTTACTCAGGCTAAAAGTCTTCCGCCTGCAAATGCAAATATTGGTTATAAAGGTGTTCCGTCCGGATATGCATTGGGATCTACATTCGCTTATCAGCCTTCAAACCTGAATCAAAATTTAGCAAAAGCTCCGCTGAAAATTTTGGTAATGCCTTATGCAGAGCTTCAGTTTATTCTTTCTGAATTAGCTCTTAAAGGAATTATTCCGGGGAGTGCGCAAACATTCTACGAAAGTGGAGTGAAGGCAACTCTTGAACAATGGGGAGCAACCATGCCTGCAAACTATTTTGCCAATCCGAAAGTAGCTTACAACGGAACTTTAGAAAGAATCATGCTTCAAAAATATGTGGGATTATTCTTTGTAGATCATCAACAGTGGTATGAGCAGAGAAGAACAGGATTTCCTGTGTTGCCAAACAACGGAGGTTTGATGAATAATGCAAAAATGCCTCAGAGAATGCCTTATCCAACAGTTACAAAAGTTCAGAATTATGACAATTATGTAACGGCTTCTCAAAATATGGGTGGTGACAATATCAATACAAAAATGTGGTGGAATCAATAATCCCCAATTAATCAATAATCAAAATTATAATGAATATAAAATTCTTATTGCCATCATTACTGGTTTCAGCGATGGCATTTTCCCAAACTTCAGTTTCAGGATATGTCTTTGAAGATCTTAATAAAAATCAGAAGAAAGAAAATCGTGAAAAAGGAATTGAAAACGTAGCCGTATCCAACGGAGCTCAGGTGGTTTTAACCGATAAAAGCGGAAAATACAGCTTGCCAATTTCAGAAGGACAGACGATTTTTGTGATTAAACCTTCAGGATACATGATGGGTTTAAATCAAAATAATTTACCGCAATATTATTATCAGTACAAACCGAAAGGTTCGCCTTCAGATTTTAAGTACAAAGGAACAGCACCCACGGGAACACTTCCGAAAGAATTAAATTTTGGGTTGAATAAACAAAACGAGAGCAAAAATTTTGATATTTTGGTTTTCGGAGATCCTCAGCCTTACACAGAAAAGCAATTGGATTATTTCAAAAGAGCCATCGTGAATGAAGTTAAAGGGAACAAGAAAAATGCGGTTTTCGGAATCAGTCTGGGAGATTTGGTAGGGGATGATTTGAGTTTGCAGAAACCTTATGCCGATGTGATGAAGGAAATCGGTTTGCCTTGGTACAACGTAATGGGAAATCACGATATGAATTATGATGCGAAAGAAGATCAGCTTTCAGACGAAACTTTCGAAGCCACTTTTGGTCCTGCAAACTATTCTTTCAATTATGGAAATGTACATTTCATCGTGCTTGATGATATTTTGTATCCGGATCCAAGAGATGGAAAAGGATATTGGGGAGGTTTCAGAGAAGACCAAATGCAGTTTATTCAGAATGATCTAAAACTGGTTGATAAAAACAAGTTAATCGTTATGTCTTTCCACATTCCTTTGGAACATAACAACGAAGATAATTTCAGAAATTCAGACCGTCAGAAATTGTTTGATGCGCTTGCTCCGTTTCCGAATGCATTGATGTTATCGGCTCACACGCACATTCAGCAACAGATTTTTTACGGAAAAGCTCAGGGCTGGAACGGTACAAAAGATCTTCATGAATACAACGTTGGTACAACTTGTGGAGATTGGTGGTCAGGAACTTCAGATGAAATCGGTTTGCCGACTTCTACGATGAGAGACGGTACGGCAAAAGGATATTCTTTTATCAGCTTTGAAGATAACCAGTATAAAGTGAAGTACAAAACGGCAGGAAAACCTGAAGATTATCAAATTCAGTTGTATGTTCCGAAAGTGATTCCTTATCCTTCAAAAACTTCGGCTAAAGTTCTGGCGAATTTCTTTATGGGAAGCAAAAAAGACAAAGTACAGTACAGAATTGATGGCGGAAAATGGGAAGAAATGGAATACAGCGAAACCATCGACCCGAATTTTGCACAAGCTGTTTTCAAATGGGATTCTACAGACAATCTGTTTCCGGGAAGAAGACCCTCAAATCCTGAACAGTCAAAACACATATGGACAGGCGGATTTGGAAACAAATTAACCCTTGGAAAACATAAAGTTGAGGTAAAAGCTCAGGACATGTTCGGAAACGAGTTCTCTGCATCAGAAGAATTTGAGGTTCAAAACTCAGTTCTTATTCCTTAGATTAATTTTTACTTTTTATATATTACTTTCAGAAACCAGCTTATTAGTGAGCTGGTTTTGTTTTGATATAGAATTTCCTAATGACGTATTTTTATTAAATCAAAAACATAAACGCTTGTTTAAAAAAATGGTTTCGTAAATTTGCACCATTAAAATTTAAATAATGAATCTAAACGGAAAAAACGCCATCGTGACCGGTGGTGGTAGAGGTCTCGGAAAGGCTGTGGCTTTAATCCTTGCCAGCGAAGGAGTGAATGTAGGAATCACCGGAAGAAACGAAGAAAATCTTAAAATGACTGTCGACGAAATCCAGAAATTGGGTGTAAAAGCAGCGTACGCAGTTTTCAGCATAGATAATGAAATTCATGTAAAAGCAGGAATAGAATCAATTGTAGAACAATTGGGCGGTGTAGATATTCTCATCAACAACGCAGGAATCGGCGACTTTGGTAGCATTGAAGACATGTCTTCTGAAGTTTGGGAGCAGGTGATCAAAACCAATCTTTTCGGAGTGTATTACGCTGCGAAAGCTGTTTATCCTTTCCTTAAAGAAAGAGGTGAGGGTGATATTATCAATGTTGCATCAACAGCAGGTTTGAAAGGCGGACCTAATATGTCAGCTTACGCAGCTTCAAAGGCTGCAGTGGTTTCTTTGTCTCAATCAATGATGGCGGAATGGAGAAAACAAAACATCAGAGTTGTCACTTTAACTCCTAGTACAATTGCTTCAGATATGTCAATTGAGGGCGGATTAACAGACGGAAATCCTGATAAAGTTCTTCAACCTGAAGATTTTGCAGAATGGGTAAGAGATATTTTGAAAATGAACAGACGTGCGTTGATTGCAAACGGATCTATTTTTTCTACAAACCCATAAAGAAATTCCCTTCTCTGAAGGGGTGGATTTTTGTGAAACAAAAAGACGGGGTAGTTATAAATAATTGCAACTTTATATCAAGATGTAATATCAATAGGAGCGGACTTTAGTCCGCTTTTTCTTTGCCTCAATACATCGGCTTTAGCCAAAACTTACTATTCTTAATGTTTCCAATCAATCTTAACGGTTAATTTTTCTAATCTTTCAATTTATAATTTTTTAAATATTTACTTTTGCAACAAATTACTCACATGCAAAATTATTTAGAATTCGATTTTAAAATACAACCTCTTCAACCTTGGAGTGATATACTAATGGCCGAGCTTATCGAAATAGGTTTCGACAGTTTTACGGAAGAAATTCATGGGATTTTAGGATATATTCAAAAAGATCTTTTCAAAGAAGAAGAACTGAAAGCGTTACCGCTTTTTCAAAACGAAGAAGTGAAAATAGAATATACTTTCACAGAAATGCCCAATATCAATTGGAATGAAGAGTGGGAGAAGAATTTTGAACCTATTAATATTGATGATAAAGTTTTAATCAGAGCAGAATTTCATGAATCTGTAGAAGGAATGCACGAAATCATCATTCAGCCAAAAATGTCTTTCGGAACAGGTCATCATCCGACAACACATTTGATGATTCAGCAAATGATGGATATTGATTTTAAAGCCAAAAAAGTCTTAGACATGGGTTGTGGAACTTCAGTTTTGGCGATTTATGCAAAACAAATCGGAGCCGGAGATACAAAAGCAATTGACATCGACGAATGGTCAGTAGAAAATTCAAAGGAAAATGCAGTAAGAAACAATGTTGAATTGGATATCGAACTGGGAACAGCTGACAATTTAGGAAAAGAAAATTACGATATTATTTTAGCCAATATCAATCGAAATATTCTGATTTCAGATATCCCAACATACGTTTCTGTTTTAAATGATGGTGGAAAATTATTGCTATCAGGATTGTGTTTCTTCGATGTAGATGATATTTTGGAAGTTTGTAAAGAAAATAATTTAGAACTGAAAAAGAAATTGCAGCGTGAAGAATGGGTAAGCTTATTGCTTGAAAAGTAAATCGTAAAATATTAATATGAAAACATTCATCACCATTTTATTTTTGTGCATTATTCAGCTTTTTTCTGCGCAGGAAGAAGATTACGAGTATGCGAATGGAGTTTTTCAGTTTGAAGAAAATAAAGCACAGAAAATTTTCACCGATTTTACGAGAATAAGACAATCGCCAAATGTCAATGCTCAAATTCTGGATTCTCTCCAAACGAATCAACAAATCTTAATTCTCAAAAAGATGAAACCATCCTTAAATTAGGAGAAAGAAGAGCAAATTGGTATAAAATATCTTACCAGAAAGGTGATGAAACTTCCGAGGGTTATGTTTGGGGCGGAAATCTTTGTGTAGGCTACAGAACTAAAAATGGATATGATTTTCTTTTTGGATTAACAAAAACCATTAGTAAAAAGACAAGGAACATCCTGAGATTATGATTATGCAAAATATTGCTTCCATCAAAATGGTTGAAGGAAACACATTGATTGATGAGGTTTCTTTCGATACCGGTTCAGGCGAAAGCTTGAGCTACGGAACTTTCAATATTGAGAGCAATCATAAGCTTAAAAATGTAGAATTTACTTTAAAAGCAATGGTTTCTGGTGAAGCCTGCGGAATTGCGAGCTATGATCAATATGTTTTGGTGAAAGATAAAAAAATGATTGCACTTCCTCAGTTGATGAATGTTGGTGATGCAGATGTTTATTATCACAGTGAACAATTTGTTTTTCCTAACGATAAAGGCGGAATTCCCAATGCTTTTATCTTTAAAATGGAAGAGATGGAAAAAGATGAGAAAGAGCGGGAAAAGAAGAAAAATGCATCTAAAACTTATCTTTGGAATGGTGATTCTTATCGACTGAAATAATTTTTAACTATAAAATCTGAAAGCCACTGTAAAATACAGTGGCTTTTATTTAAGATATTTTCTCGATGTTATTTTTTTCAGTTTCCATGACTGAGAACAAGCAAAAAATAAAAACAGCACCAAGATTGATGCTGTTTTAGTTGTAGAACTGTTGTTTGAGTATTTTACCACAAAATTGTATATCATTATCTATAATTTTTGTGATGAAATCAGTTATAATCTAAAGTGATGTATCTTCAGTTTCCCTATCTGGCCATGCAAAGCATTCAGGATCGTAGCGATTCGTATCTACCAAATAAAAAGTATTCAGACCTTGTATCAGGCTGCCCCAGCCTAGGAACAATTGTTTTACGTCTTCCTGGTACTTACCAAAATCGGGAAGGTCTTCCTGTAAAGCAACAAGTTCTGCAAGATCATCATCATGAATTTTCATGGCTTCAGTCATGGCATCTTCTAATGACAAGTTATAGTTTCTCTGTAAGACGATAACGATATTCATAACTTCAGTATCCTTGCTGAGTTCTTTTTTCAATCCCTGGATATCATTCTGCCAGGCAATAATTCTGGACCATACGGATCGAACACGTTGTATCACAGGATGGCGCTCTACTTCTTCTGTTAAAAAGGTATGAAACTCTGCATCAACCAGATAGAAATAAGGGAATATTACAATTGAATATTCACGGAGTACTTTAAACAATGCAAGTGAAGGTACTGTTTGGGTTGCCTTATAAGTTGCCTCTTCCTGAGCACCATATCTTGTAACGGTGTAAAAAGTATCTGCCAAGCGTTTCATCCATTCATCAGGCATAAAAGCACCAAATTCATCTCTGATTTTGGCGGCTTGGATGAAATAACCGGGATCTTCCGGAGTAAGACTGTCTCCTCTGAATATTGCTACGAGTCGGTCGCAATATCTACTGACCTCTTCTTCGGTTGAATATTCTAGTTGATCATCAAATATGGTATGGAAAACAACATACCGATGCATAGGTGTTACGCGCTCATAACTTGCATAAGGATACATTCTTGCCGAGCACTTGTGCAGGTTCATGCTCTTGTATCGTTCACGGATATTTTCAGATAAATATACATAATCAGTGTCAATCCAGTTTCTGTAATCAATACCCATTTGTTCCATATTCGGATTGATTTTATCTGGCCAAGGGTAATAACCTTGAGGTAGGTAATTCGACGGGTTGTAATCTTCTGGTTTCATTTTTTTAAAATTAAAGTGATAAATTGATGTTTGATAGTTGGTTATTATGAGAGGATATTTTAAATTAAAAATATTCTTGTAAAAAGTATTATTGAACCTGATTCAGCTTTGCTTTTAGTTCTGCTGCCCCAGGAAATTCTGCTGCGGTATAACGATCCAGTTTTGTAGATATATTTTTCCATCCGCTCAGTACCATGCTCATATAATGTACCCAGTTGATCACTGCGTCCTGCCAAATCCCAAAATCAGGAAGATTGGCTTGTAGTTCTAAAAATTCTTTCAGATCTTCATTGTGAAGACGTAAATCTTCAATACAAGCTTCTTTGAGGGACATCTGCCGTTCGTGTTGAATCACTTTTACGATATTATAGTAAATACTGTCAGTTGCTTCATCCTTCAGTACAGATTGTACTTCATTAAAAAAAGTAACCAGATGGCAAGCAAGTGTTTGCAGGCGAATGATTACAGGATGTGCATGAATCTCCGGTGGAAGAACGATTCCCGTTTCTAACTCTGTAAGCTGTAGAAAGGGATAAAGACAGATGGAATTTTCACGCAATGCAATGCATTCATTTACACTGGGATAGGCTTTGTTTTTCTTGTATTTTAATTCTGTTTCTAATCCTGTAAAATACCTACTGATCATTTGCGTAAAACGGGCAACTGATTCTTCTGGGATAAATTCAAGGAGTTCTTCTCTTAAAGAAGCCAGCATAGGTCCTAAAGGTATTCCTGAATCCTTAGCTGTTATTTCACCTTTCAATATTGCAATAGACTGGGTGTGTACATGTCCGATATCTTCCGGTTCACTTTCTTCATAGAGATCATCATTGTACAGAGTCCATAGCATTAATCTGCAGATGGGTTTGAACCGTTCAGGTGGTGCTGTTGGAAACCATTGAGCCGCAATATGTGCTGTTTTGGTTTTTTTATACTTTTTCCGAAGGTCTGGGTTCTGCTCATACAACCAGAGGTATTCCCCGTCGATCCATTGGTTTTCGGTAATCTGTTGTAAGTGTTCGGCATTGGGATTTTTTAATGTAGGGAATGGGTACCTGAACTGCTGGCGAAGGAGTTCAAGGGTACTGAAATTTTCATTATCCATATTGTGTGAGTTTTGGTTTAGTTTTTCGCTAATATATGATATAATGCATTATAATTGTGTTTAATTTCATTTTTTCGTGAAATAAAACAATGATGTGTTTTGAAACAGTAATATTGATGGGGAATTTCGAATGGAGAAAAAAATAAATGTTGGAAGAAATTCGGAATTTCTTCCTTTGTATTGACAAATTTCATACTTTTTTATTATCCCATTTTAGCACAAGAAAAAGAATATTGCCGACAAGTAAGTTTTCTTAAATATGACATAGTGATGAAAGGTTTTGAAAATCATCAGAAAGATATTCACTTCTTTAAATCAGTTAAACCTGAAATACTCGGAAAGTTGATCTACTATGATAAAGTTGTTTGTATAGAATCTTTCTGTCCCTGCAATATCTGCCGTAAGATTCATTTGTCAGTGGATGCTGAATACAGATGTAACAGAAACATATGAGTAAATATAAATAAAAAAGAGAAACCAAATATTGATTTCTCTTTTTTAGTGAGCGCGTCAGGATTCGAACCTGAGACCGTCCCGATTAAAAAATCGGGATGCTCTATCTGGATTGACCTTCGATTAATTTTTTAATTTTTGCTTTGCTTTTCCAGGCTTTTATTTCGATTTCTCGTTTATAAGCCACTGATTTATTTTTGAAAGTTTCAAAATAGACAATTATCCAATCTTTTGCTTTTGAAGTGAATCCTTTATGATGTGCAAGATGTTTTCTTAATCGTTCCTGCAAATCTTCACAAGAATGACCGATATAATATTTATCAATCGATTTAGAGTAAAGTATATAGCAGAAACACATGAGTAAATATAAATAAAAAAGAGAAACCAAATATTGATTTCTCTTTTTTAGTGAGCGCGTCAGGATTCGAACCTGAGACCGTCTGCTTAGAAGGCAGATGCTCTATCCAGCTGAGCTACGCACCCATTTGCAATTTTGAAAAAACTACTAAAACAGTCGGGGCGGCAGGATTCGAACCTGCGACCTCCTGGTCCCAAACCAGGCGCGATGACCGGACTACGCTACGCCCCGATTAAAGGTCATCTTTACAAGTTTTACCTTGTTTTTTGTGGGTGCAAATATATGAATTTTTTTGATAAGTCAAAATTAATATTAGATTAATTTGAAAAATATCTTTGAAGAACATAATTTAGAATCTAAATTGAAGATTAAAAAAAACAAAATAGGCAGGAATTATCTATTGTGGTGATGTTAATTATCTGAGCAATTTTGCTTTCACTCCCGCATTTTTAATCATGTTTCTCAACTCTGAAATCTGGCCGTCGGAAAAGTCTTTTTTCGGAACCATATTCATCGTAAGTTTACTTTGATATATTAAAAACCAATCTGTGGTTTCTTTCACTTTAAAAACGGTATTCCAGGTGAAGTCTCCTTCGAAAGTTTCTCCCTTCGTCTGAACTTTTTCATCAGTGAAAGTATAAATGATTTCTTTCTGAATTTTCTTGTTAGAATAAAAAGCATTTTTCAGACGGAAGTAGGAACGCACAATAATGAAAACAATGATAGCAACAAACCAAAGCGCTGCAGATTTGAAAATTTCCTTTGTATCATTTTCAGCATTATAAAAATTCAGACCAAAAAACAGAAAAATGATCAGAGAGAAAATAATAATTCTTGACAATGAATTTTTAAGATTGAAATTCAAAAAATCCTTAAATGTTATGAGAGTTTTTATCGTTATCATCTTGACTAAATTCTTTCCAACTCTTCAGCACTGATTACTGTTTTAAAGCTTCCATAATTTACCGTCACTTTACTTTTAGAGATCGTTTCTATCGTCCCAACGCTTGTGCTTCCGGTAATTCTTACACGCTGCCCGATTTTCATCCAGACTGCACGGTCAGTTTTACGTTTTTCCTCAATTTTATCGTTGGTTTCGCTTATTTTTTCGATGACGTCTTCTTTTTTCAGCTGTTGTGTGATTTTTCTTTTAACAACCTGCATACGTTTGGTTTCATCTTTGTCAGCTCCGATTTTTCTAAATTTTTCCTGCTCCAGAATTTTCACGAAATCTTTCACAACATCTTTTCGGGATTTCCCCTTAATGTAACTGTCGATAAAACCTTCAATTTTATTTCCAAACTGCAGTTTTCTGTGCTCGTCTTCATACAATTTCTGGAAGTTGAAGAGCTTCTGTTGAAGCTGCTCGTTCAGTTTCTGAAGGTTATCACGCTTATCTTCTACAGAACCTTTTCTTTCAGCAAGGTCGGTTTTCAGTTTTTCAACCTCAAATTTTTCCTGCTGAAGCTTGACGATGGTTTTATCTAAATTAACGATGTCATGTTCCACTTTTTTCTTCGCAGAATGAATGATAAATCTTGGGATTTTATTCTTTTCGGCAACTTCAAAGGTGAATGAACTTCCGGCTTGTCCGACCTCCAGTTTGTACATCGGTTCCAATGTTTCTTCATCAAAAAGCATTGCCGCATTTTCCGCATTCGGAAGACCTTCAATCACCAGTTTGATGTTGGTGTAATGCGTTGTTATAATTGCAAAACTCTTTTTGTCATAGAAAAACTCAAGGAAACTTTCAGCCAAAGCACCACCTAATTCCGGGTCAGAACCGGTTCCGAACTCGTCAATCAATAAAAGCGTATCAGGATTCGATTCACGGATGATGCCACCCATTTTCTTTAATCTTGAAGAGTACGTTGAAAGGTGGTTTTCGATCGATTGGTTATCTCCAATATCGGTCATGATTTTTTCAAAGAAAAACATCTCTGATTTTGGATGTACGGGAACCAAAATTCCACTTTGAATCATCAACTGAAGCAATCCGACCGTTTTCAGAGTAATCGATTTTCCGCCCGCATTCGGTCCGGAAATACAGATGATTCTGTTATGCTCCGTTAAACTTAATGTTTGCGGGAAAATGGTTTTATTTTCAGCCTTATTTCTCAACCATAACAATGGATGAAAGGCGTCTCTTAGCTTTAAAGTTTTGTGACGGTTAATTTTAGGTAAAACACCATTCACCATTTCACCAAATTTAGCTTTAGCTCTTGTTAAATCTAAATCAAAAATATACACCTGATATCTCCAAAGTTGCGGCTGGAAAACTGCTAATTCTGCCGTAAGCTGTCTCAGGATTTTATCAATTTCTTTCTTTTCTTCTTCCTGATCTTCACGAAGTTTAAAATAATGCTTCACCACACTATCCGGCTGAATAAAAGTAATAGAACCCGTTTTTGAAAGTCCTAAAACTCTTCCCGGAACTCTTTTTTTATAGGCTGATTTTACTGCTAAAACTCTTTGATCTTCAATAATACTTTCACGAATATCATCTAAGAAATCACTTTGGCTATAATTAAATAAGACTCTGTTGAAATTTTCCTGAATGGCTTTTTTAGCCACCTGAATTTCAGCTCTCAATGTTTTCAGAATGGGTGAAGCTTCACTTTTTACTTCACCAAAACGGTTGAAAACCTTGTCAACTTTATCGATGATTTCTTTTTTAAATTCCAAAGCAGAGGCATCCTGCATCAGATTTGGAAAAGTATCTGGCATCGTCGGGAAAAACTTTTGGAGTTTTCCTATTTGTTCGGTCAGAGTTTTTATTTTGATGAAAGCGACATTTTCAAGGCGGTAATTCTCAATCAGCATAAGTTTCAGTTCGCTTTCAATATCTTCGTATTCATCAAATGGAATTGCATTTGAGCTTTCAAAACTCGATTGATATTCTGAAGTTTTTTTTAATGAAATTTCGGCTTCGTCAATTTTCATCGGACGAAGCTCAAGGATTTTTTCTCTGGTTTTCGGAGAATAGGCAAAAGGTGCAATTTCCGCGAGCAATTGCGGAAACTCTAATTCGTTTAAATCTGCTTTATTTATATACACAGTGCAAAGATAATTAATTTGAAAATGAGTTAATTTGGAAATTTAAAAATGAATTTGATTTTTTACCATTAAGTCTTTGTTAAGAAGTAAGAATTTTTAAGCTGAGCTTCGCTTTAAGCTGCCTGCTTAAAAAAATCTATTTGATTTTTGCTTAATCAATCTTATATTTTAAATTACCTTAATGTTTCAATTTAAATTAATTTCGAAATGGTTTTATTACATTTGAAATATGAAACTAGAAACCGAAAGATTAATTTTAAAACCCATTGACGAAAGTCACGTTGAAGACATTTTAAAGATTCGAAGTAATGAAGTTGTCAATCAGTTTGTCAAAAGAATTCCTCCAAAAACAAATTATGATGCGCTTGATTTTATTTTAACCATCAAAAAAAGAGTTCAGAATAATGAATCTTTGAATTGGGGAATCTCTTACAAAAATCAACAAAATCTTATCGGAACTATCTGCCTCTGGAAGTTTTCACATGATCGAACAGAAGCAGAAGTCGGTTATGAATTGCTGCCAGAATATCACAGAAAAGGAATCATGTCGGAAGCTTTGACTGCAGTTTTAAATTATGGTTTTAATGAATTAAATTTGCAGGAGATTTTAGCTTTTACCAATAAGTTTAATGAAAATTCAAAAGGTCTTTTAGTAAAACATGATTTTGTTTTGCAAGAGGGGAGAACTGATGAGGGTTTTCCGGATAATTTGGTTTTTAGCAAAAAACATAATGGTATTTAAATTGTAATTCTAAATTATCAAATTAACTCATTCTCAAATTTTCAAATTGACATTATGACCTGGACCGAAATTCTAGCCCCAATAAAAAGCACACCTTACTTTACCAATCTTTGGGAAAAAGTAAAACAAGAATATGCCACCACAAAAGTTTTCCCGCCAAAAAATCAGATTTTCAGAGCTTTGGAAATTACGCCTTTTGATGATATTGAAGTTGTCATTATAGGGCAAGATCCTTATCATAATGACTTTCAGGCAAATGGTTTGTGCTTTTCGGTTTCCGAACAAGTGACTGCCCCGCCGTCTCTTAAAAATATTTTTATCGAACTGAAAAGTGATTTGGGAGTTGAAAGAACTTCAAAAGAATTAGACGATTGGGGAAAACAAGGTATTTTGATGCTTAATGCAACTTTAACGGTTCGTGCGCATTCGCCAAATTCTCACAAAGATTTAGGCTGGGAAACGTTTACCAATTATATCATCAAAGAAATTTCAGATAAGAAAGAAAATGTGGTTTTCGTTTTGTGGGGAGCTTTTGCACAAAAAAAAGCCGAACTCATTGATCCGGCCAAGCATTTTATTTTAAAGTCTGCACATCCGTCACCATTTTCGGTTTTTAAAGGGTTTTTCGGAAGCAAGCCTTTCTCAAAAATTAATGAATATTTAGTTTCAAAAGGCAAGAAACCTATCGGTTGGTAGAAGATTTTCCATCTTCTTTATTGATGATAATTCCGATTCTGTATTTTCCACCCAGAGTTTTTGCTCCGGCTTCAGCTGTTGGAGCAGGATTTACTTCAACCAATGAAATCTTGTATCCGTTAAAAATGGTCGATTGATGATAGTTTCGTCCTGCGTTTTCTGTAGTTGCTAAAGAAATCGTTGCGGGTCTTGTATGGGTTCCCATAAATTCTATATTTGCGACGGCTGCTCCCTGCCAGACACAAGTCACACCTTCCGGACAGCGGCTGTCTTCAGAAATATTTTTAAAGGTAACATTCATTTGGTATTCGCTCAGAAATTTATTTTCTCCTTCATTGAAATAAATGACTTTTCCTTCAATCTTCTGGTTTTTAGATTCTTTCATCGTCAATTTTTCAGGATTTTTTGTGTCTTTTTGTGCATTGCAGTTTGCTAAAAATAAGAAAGCAAAACTTGATAGTATAATTTTGTAAAACATAGTTTTTTAAATTAAATCAGTTGTCATATCCAAAACTACAACAAATAACATTGCCAACCCGACCACCATGCTAAAACCTGTTCCGTAGATGAAACCAATGAAAGCACCTTTTGTAGATTGCAAAGCTTTGTTCATGTCTTTGCTGTCGTGTAATAATTCTCCGATAAAAACTCCGGCAAACATCCCTACTAAAAATCCTAAAGGTATCGGGATGAAAATTCCGACAATTGTTCCGATGATCGAGCCTATACTTCCCCAGCGAGTTCCTCCGTATTTTCTATTTGTTTTTGCAGGAATTACATAATTTAAAACTGCCGAAGCCAGCGTAAGAACCACAAATGCCCAAATGTAGATCATTGACATGTCAGAATCTGTACCGTATTTATAAATTAATAATCCGGCAAGACTTAAAACAAGTCCCGGTAAAACGGGTAAGAAAGTTCCAAGTATTCCCAAAACGAGTAAAATAATACTGATAATTGAGATTAAAGCATGATCCATAAAAGTAGTTTTTAATAAAAAAAGTGACTGCTTAAAGTCACTTTTTCTTTGTATCAATTTTCAAGCCGATTTTTTATAGATTAAGAATTACATATTGTAAAATCACCCCTGCGTTTCCGATGTTTCCTGTAGCGTGATTGTGGAAACTTGTATAGTAAATATATCCGCTGTTTGCAGAGCCAGAACAAGGTCCCACTGTTGCTCCTAAAGCTACTAAAAAAGGAACTGTAACTGTAGGAACAGAAAGACTGATCTGGATGTTTCCGGGAAGAGTAATACATACGGTGGTGAATGCTGTATTTGGAGCATTTCCGATAGGTGTAGTTGGAATTCCTGTCGCAGCAAAATGATTTGTTCTGATCATTAAGGCCTCGTTTGCTGGAGTCTTAACCAAAACTTCCCAATAGGCAGGGTCATAATTGATGATTCTTTGCCAAGCTCCCAAATCAAAATCAATATTAAGAGTGTTAAATCCTAAAGCTGTCGCTAATCCTGCATTGCTTACTGTTGCCGGAACGATACCTGAAGATCCAGTGTTTGTAGAGCATAATTTTGCATCCGGAACAAATCCTCCTGCTGGTGCACAACTTGTAGTATTATTGGTTCCTCCCACTAAATATGCAACATCCCAATCTGATGCGTAGATGCTTCCACCGTTCGCAACAAATGTAGCTAAGTTGGCATCAATTGCCGGAAAAAGAGATTGATTAACGGTGTGGTTTCTAGATCCGCAATTCAGGAAAATAATGTCATACTGAGCAATGCTATTGATGTTGGCAAGATCAGTATTGGTAATTTCTGTAGCGGTGTATCCTAAAGTCTGAATAATATCTTCTATCTTATCATAAGAACCTTTTACGTAAGCAATTTTTGCAACCTGATTCAGTTTGGTCTGGTTTGCATTCAGATTTACGGTTTCATTATTTTTCACAGTTGCAGAAATCTGTGTACGAAAATTACTACCATCACCGGTTTGAATGTGAATCGTGTGATCTCCCACGGGAGCTTCTAAAGTGAAATTTCCATCTGCGTCAGAAGTCGTGTAGTAAATTTTATATTTATCGTCAAAAGTAAAAACCGATGCACCTCCAATAGGTTTGCTTCCGTTTTGGGACATGACCTTCCCGGATAGTTTTCCGGTTTTCAATACAGTTTCTGTAATCTCAGCGGGAGTTTCAGATTCGGAGCGGCATGCTCCCAGAGATAGTAGAATGATAAAAATTAAAAAAAAGTTAAGTTTTCTCATAATAATTAGTTTTATGGTTTAGACTACTAAATTAATGAATTTATTGTTAAATATGTTTCATTTTTAAGTTTAATTTATTGAATTTGTAATCATTTTTCAAAATAATTATTAAAATCTGTTATGGTAAAGGTTTTGCTGATTCTAATTTTATTAAATTTGCTGTAATGAAAGACGAAATAAAAGATACCAAAAGTTTTCTTCAGGAATTAAGCGAACAGCTTTATATTTATATATCAAAAATTTCTCCTACCGGGTTTGAATGGATTTTTCATATCATTGTAAAAATGGCTTTGTTGGCTGGTGTTTTTATGGTGTTAGATTTAATTTTTAAAATCATCATCAATTATGTTTTTCGCTTTTTTCATAATGAAGAGAAATTTCCGGTAGTAAAGTCTATTTATCAGTCAAGGATTACCAATTCTGTTGCCCATTTTGTAGCATTAGCGATTATCGGATCTATACATGAATCAATTTTCGTTGGGGCATTGAAGCAAACGACCATTTTTATTCACAGGTCTGTCAATTTAGGTTTGGTGCTTATCCTAGCGGGTATGTTATATAGGTCTTTGACGGGTTTCAGATACTATTTTACGATAAAGCAGGACTATTACAAGGTAATGGCAATCAATGCTATTTCCGAAACAGTGAAAATTCTGGGTATTTTTGTGTTTTCGATTGTTAGTATATGTGTTGTTTTCGGGATTAAAGGAACTACAATTGTAGGGAGTCTGGGAGCAATCACTGCGGTTTTGGTCTTGGTTTTCAGAGATACTATTTTAGGATTTATCACGGGGATTCACGTAGCAACTTCGCGAAGTTTGAAAGTAGGAGACTGGATCGGGATTCCAAAGTACAGCATCGAAGGAAATATTTTGGAAATCAATTTGCTGACGACGAAAATCACGAATTTTGATAAAACGATCTCCTCAATTCCTACTTACGATTTACTGACTACGGAAATCAAAAACCTTCAGGTAATGTCGGAATCTAACACGAGAAGAATTAAAAAATCTATATTTTTTAATATCAATTCATTTAAATTTTTGAATAATGAAGAGATTGAAAAATTAAAAGATATTAATCTGATTGAAGATTATTTGAATGAAAAAACTTCGGAAATTAATCTAGAAAAAGAAAAAATAGAGCACCGAGATAAAATTATCAACGGAAGACAGTTGACGAATATTGGTGTTTTTAGATATTATGCTCAGAAATATCTTGAAAACGATCCTGAAATTGATAAAGAGAGCCCGATCATGGTTCGTCAGCTTGAAATTACTACGCAAGGACTTCCTATGGAGGTGTACTGTTTTGCAAACGATTCTAAATGGGAAAAATTTGAGCAGATTCAGGCAGATATTTTTGACCATCTTTTGGTTGCTTCCAAAGAATTTGATTTGCAGATTATGCAGATAGGTCTACCGAAATAAATTCTAAATTGAGATTTGAAGTTGTTTTAAATAAATATGGTCACTCAGAATAAAGTCGAAATAGTAAACTGTATAATGCTTGTGTTATCAATCATTGCGGCTTGCTTTTTGCCGTTTGAGACCTTTTTATTTTCTTATGCCGTACTTGGGCCTTTGCATTATCTTACAGAATTGCAGTGGCTTAATAAGAAAGATTTCTTCATTCCCAAAACGAAAACTTTGATGTTTGTCATTCTTTCTACCTTGATTACAGTGCTTTTGTTTTTAAATTACTATATCTTTTTTATTCAGAAAACAGAAATTTTGGTGGGCGTGATTTTGTCGTCATTTTTTGCCCTTTGCTTCAGTTTTATTTTATTGGTGAATTCAAATCGAGCCAGAATATTCATAGTAGGATTTATTCTGCTTTTGGGAATTTTATATTTTGTAAAGCCAATTCTAATCATCATGTTAGGTTTGTTTTTACCGACAATTATACATGTCTATGTTTTTACTTTTTTTTCATGATTGTAGGGTATCTGAAATTTCCAAACAGATTTTCACTGATGGGTATTTTAATGCTTATTTCAGTCCCTTTACTTATTTATTTTTTTCCTTTAGAAAATTTGATTAAATCTAATTTTAGTTCACAAAAAATATATAATTCAACAGGTTTTAAAATAATAAATGATTGGCTTGCACTCATATTTGGTGACAATAAAGAAGTTAACACAGTAATAATCTTTAAAGCTCAGATTTTCATAGCCTTTGCTTATACTTATCATTATTTAAACTGGTTTTCTAAAACTTCAGTAATAGGATGGGCAAAAACTTTAGAGCTTAAAAAAATGATTCTTGTTTTAGGAATCTGGATTTTATCTATAGCTTTGTACCTTTATAATTATCAAACAGGATTGATGGTTTTGTTTATTCTAAGTATGATACACGTCCTCGCAGAATTTCCACTCAATGTTTTATCCATCAAAACTATATTTCAAAAACTTATTAGTAAATGACTAAACTAAGCGTAAACATTAATAAAATTGCAACCATCAGAAACGCAAGAGGCGGAGAAACACCGAGCGTAACAGAAGCTGCAATAAAAATTCAGGAATTTGGTGCCCACGGAATTACCATTCATCCACGACCAGACGAAAGACATATTACAAGAAAAGATGTCTATGATTTGAAACCTTTGGTGACGACAGAGTTTAATATTGAAGGAAATCCGCATAGAGATTTTATTGATATGGTTTTGGAAGTAAAACCTGAACAAGTGACCTTAGTTCCGGATGCTGACGACGCTATCACTTCAAATGCAGGTTGGGATACAAAGAAACATTTCGATTTTTTAAAGGAAATCATCGCAGAATTTAAAAGTGCAGGAATCAGAACTTCTGTTTTCCTTGACCCAACACCTGAGTTGGTAGAATATGCAGCAAAAACCGGAGCAGACAGAATTGAATTGTACACCGAAGCTTATGCTAAAGATTATTTAAAAAACAAAGAACAGGCAATCAAACCTTATTACGATACAGCTGTTGTTGCCAATGAATTCGGGTTAGGGATCAATGCTGGACATGATTTAAGCTTAGAAAATTTAAAATATTTCGCAGACCATATCCCGAATTTATTGGAAGTTTCCATCGGTCATGCTTTAGTTTCTGAAGCCTTGTACATGGGAATGGAAAACACGGTTCAGGCTTATTTGAAAAGATTGGCAAAATGGTAACAATAGAAACTAGAAGTTAGATATTAGAAATTAGTAAAACAGTTTGAAATACTAATCTCTAACTTCTAATTTCTAAAATCTCAGAATAATTATGGAAATTTTACACTCAAAAATATTCGGCGAAAACCTTTCGTCAACACCGCTTTTAGTATTTCATGGTTTATTTGGAATGCTTGATAATTGGGGGAGTTTCGGAAAAGAATTGGGTGAATTTTTGCCGGTTCATTTAATTGATTTACGAAATCACGGAAGAAGCTTCCATTCTGAAGAAATGTCTCATGATGATCTGGCAAATGACATTGCCAACTATATGAATCATTACGGAATTGAAAAAGCTCATGTTCTAGGGCATTCTTTAGGAGGAAAAGCTGTGATGCAGTTTGCATTAAATTATTCCGAAAAAGTTGAAAAATTAATCGTTGTAGATATTGCGCCAAAAGCTTATCCACCACATCATCAGGGGATTATAAAAGCTCTTGAAACAGTTGATTTCGAAACGGTGAAATCAAGAAGTGAGGTGGAAGCAGTTCTCACTCAGTATATTCCCGAGAAGTCTACAATTCAATTTTTAGCTAAAAACTTGTATTGGGAAGAATCAGGAGATACCAAAAAGCTTAATTGGAGGTTTAACCTGAAAACGCTTTCTGAAAAATACAATCAGTTTGTTTCAAATGCGATTAAATTTGGCGTTTTTGAAGGCGAAACATTATTTATTGCAGGTGAAAAGTCAAATTACATTTTACCGCAGGACGCATTCGCAATCAAACAGCAATTTCCAAAAGCTCAGATTGTATCCGTGAAAAATGCAGCACATTGGGTGCAGGCAGATAATCCGGTGGAATTCAGTGAAGTGGTAAGAAATTTTTTAGGTCTAAATTAATTTAGATAAAACTAAAAGGAATCTTTCAGCAAAATCAAAATCTTTGCTAAGTGAAATCAAGGATTCGACGAAGTCAAAACGCCTTTGCAAATCTTAAAAACGTTAGTAGTTAAAAAATCTTTGCGAACTTTGCGTTAAAATTAATTAATCATCTCATACAAATTCAATCAAATAACCACATAAAATTTGCAAATTTGCAGGAATTTGTAATTCAATAATCAAGCAGGAAATAAATTCATGGTTTTTGTAACAGGAGCAACAGGAATTTTAGGCAGAATCATCGTTTTGGAACTTTTGAAAAGAGGTAAAACGGTTCGTGCTGCAAAAAGACCTGCAAGTGATATTGACGAAGTAAAAGATTCTTACAAGTTTTACACAGAAAATTCAGAAGATTTTTTAATAAAATTGAATGGGTGAATGTTGATTTTGACGATATTCATTCATTACAAAATGCTCTGAACGGTGTTACAGAAGTTTATCATTGTGCTGCAAAAGTGAGTTTTCATCCTAAAGATGAGAAAGAAATGTATCATACCAACATAAAAGGTACAGAAAACCTTTTGTTTGCCTGTGAAGATTCAAGTGTTCAGAAATTTCTTCATGTAAGTTCGATTGCCGTTTTAGATGGTTTTAATGAAAAAGGAGAGTTGGATGAAGAATCAGATTTTAATCCTAAAATTGAACATTCTGCTTATGCAATTACAAAGCATCTTTCTGAAATGGAAGTTTGGAGGGCTTCTGCGGAAAGTTTGAATACCATCATCATCAATCCAGGAATGATTATTGGAACCGGAAATTGGGGTAAAAGCAGTGGTGATATTTTCCCGACTTTTGAAAAAAATAGTTTTACATTTTCAGGAAACTCAGCGTACGTTGATGTGCGTGATGTCGCAAAAATTGCAGTTGATTTGATGGAGAAAGATCAATTCGGAGAACGATTTATTATCATTTCCGAAAGTAAAAAATATGCAGAAATCGGAAACCAGATCAGACGAAAATTAGGTTTGAAAGATGCGAGCATTCTTTCAAAAGGAATTCTTAACACCGGAAGATGGCTCAATGTCTTTTTTGGATGGCTGATTCCGCAACTGAAAATGGCAACCAAAACCAATATTGAATCGGTAACTTCTACAAGTATCATTTCAAACCAAAAAGTAAAAGAAGCTTTAAATTTTGAATTTATTCCGGTACAGGAAAGTGTAGATTTCCATCTCAATAATTATATTAATGACAAAAAGCTGAACAAATTATAATGAATCTTGCAGAGGCAATTATCAGTAAAAATGCTGAAAAACATCCGTATAAATCAGCTGTTGGTTTTAAAAAGAAAGAAGGATGGAAAGAATTGAGCTGGAAAAAATTCAGCGAAATTATTTATAAAACCGCAAACGCATTAAAAAGCAACGGAGTAGAAGAAAACGACAAGGTCGCCATCTATGCAGACAACTCTGCGGAATGGTTGATTTTTGATTTGGCAGCAATGTCAATCGGAGCGATTACGGTTCCCATTTATTCTACCAACAACGCCGAACAGGCAGAATATATCATCAAAGATTCTCAGGCAAAAATTATTTTGGTCGGAAATCAGACGCAGTACGATGCGTCTTTTGAAATTGTTCAAAAGGAAAACAGCCTTCAGACAATAATTGTTTCAAAAAAAGCAGTTTGGGTAAAAAAAGAAAACACTTTTTATCTTGAAGACTTTATTGCTAAATCTTCCTCAAAACTAGAGATTATCAAAAAGGAGTTTGATGATTTGGCAACAATTATTTATACATCAGGAACTACCGGAACGCCAAAAGGTGTCATGCTGACCCACGGAAATTTCATTAAATCTTTTGACGCACATTTTGAGTTTTTTAAGTTTAAAAATTTTGAAGAAGAACTTTCATTAGCATTTTTACCTTTGACTCACGTTTTCGAAAGATGTTGGAGTTTATTGTGTCTTTATGGGGGCGCACGAGTATATTTTCTTGAAGATCCAAAAGATATTGCCCAGGCATTGATCGAGGTAAAACCTACGATGATGTGCGCTGTACCAAGGTTTTTCCAGAAAGTGTATGCCGGAGTTTTAGAAAAAGCCAAAGAAGGGTCATCATTTAAATTAAAAATCTTCGATTGGGCTCTGGAAATTGGAAAGCAAACCGCAGAATTAAAGAGAGTAGAGAAACCAGTTTCTTTTGGATTGATGCTAAAACATTCAGTGGCGAATGCTTTAGTTTTCAATAAGGTGAAACAAAAAATGGGTGGAAGACTTTGGTTTATGCCTTGTGGTGGTGCTTCTGTTTCGCCTGATGTGACACAATTATTTGAAGCAATGGGACTTCATGTCACTGTTGGTTATGGTCTTACCGAAACTACTGCGACTTTGACGGCGTTTCCATTTACTCATTTCGAGCATGGAAGTTGCGGAAAACCTTTACCCGGTGTTGAAATTAGGATTGGTGAAAATGACGAAATTCAGGCAAAAGGAAATGGTGTAATGAAAGGCTATTACCAAAAATCTGAAGAGACGGAAAAAGTTTTCACACAAGATGGTTGGTTTAAAACCGGTGATGCAGGAAAGTTTGATGAAAACGGAAATCTCTTCATCACAGACCGTATCAAAGATTTAATGAAAACTTCCAACGGAAAATATATTGCGCCACAGCAGATTGAAAATATTCTGACGAATAATAATTACATCAATCAGATTGTTTTGGTTGCTGAAGGACGACAGTTTGTTTCAGCATTGATTGTCCCGAATTTTGAGTTCTTGGAAGACTATGCGAAGAAAAATAATTTTTCGTTCAGTAATCGTGAAGAATTGGTGCAAAAGAAAGAAATAATCGATTTATATAAAGACAAAATAAAAGAACTGCAGCATGAACTTTCAGACTACGAAAAGGTGAAAAAGTTCACTTTAATGCCTTCTGAATTTGAAATCAGCAGCGGAGAAATCACCCCGACGTTGAAAGTAAAAAGAGCAGTAGTTTTGAAAAAATATGCTGAGATTATTGAAAAAATGTATTAGATTATTGATATTAAATTTCATTTAAATTAAACTTTATGATGGAAAAAATTATTCCGGATTTATTAACCTATTTTCCTGTTCTAAGTCTTATCGTTATTATTTTTTATCTTTATTTTTCAGATAAAATTTCAAAAGATAAAATGAATTCTTATTTGTTTGTAGGACTTGTTTTTATTATTTTAAGCCATATATCACAATATTATGTAAATAAACGTTTAGCAGCGGATTATAATGCTTCATCAGAAATTATGAAATGGTATTCTCTAATAAGTTTGATTGGAGGTTTTGGTTATAAGCTTATTTTCTATAGTATAATTGTTTATTTGCTGAAATTTGAGATTCTTAAAAATGAAATAGAAAGAGAAAATATTTTTCTTCTAATTGTATATTCTACTTTAAGTTTTGGACTTTTTGTTCCGTATTGGTTTATTAAAAAAGATATTAAATTTAATGCAAAACTTAATGTATGGATTATTTTGTTAATATTTTTCCTTTCGTGTATTCATGTAGGTTTAATTGATGTATTTAGCCCTTCTTCTAGCTCAAATAAGGTTGTTTTAACGATTTTGTATTGGGTGGGGCAAGTTGGTTATTCCGTATGTTTCTTAGTTTGTATTTTTTCTCTCCGAAAACAGATTATGGAAAAATTTAAAGGAATAGATATCAATTCTGTTTGGACATTTTTTATAGGAATATGGCATGTTCAATTTTCACTGAATCAATATATTAAAAAGCACGAAAAATAATTATGGAAAACTTTTTAGGAAAAGAAAATTTTAATATACAATCTACAATAGTTTCAGAAAGCTGCCCGTCAAATATTGCCTTAATTAAATATTGGGGGAAATATAAAGATCAGATTCCTGCAAATCCCAGCATCAGCTATACTTTAAATCATTGTAAAACAAATACCACAATAGAATTTCTGGCTGATGAATCGTTTTCGGTTCAGACTTTTTTGTCTGGAAACAAAGAAGTGAAATTTGCTGAGAAAATCGAAAAATATTTTAAAAATATCGAGAAATATCTTCCTTGGATTTTAAAAGGAAAATATATCATCAAAACAGAAAATACATTTCCTCACAGCTCGGGAATTGCGAGTTCAGCTTCAGGTTTTGGAGCGATAGCAAAATGTCTGATGAAGTTGGATGAAGCGTTTTCAGGAAAAAATTCAGAAGAAGATTCTTTACAAAAAGCATCATTTTTGGCCAGATTAGGAAGCGGAAGTGCTTGCAGAAGTCTTTACAACGGATTGGTTGTTTGGGGTGAAACTGATGTGGTTGATGGTAGTTCAGATTTGTTTGCGGTAAAATATTCTGATGATGAAATTCATCCAGTTTTCAAAGATTTTAATGACTGGGTTTTACTGATTCATGAAGGCGTAAAAAGTGTTTCTTCGACCGTCGGTCACGGTTTGATGAATACTAATCCTTACGCTGAAAGGAGATTTCAGGAAGCAAGAGAAAATTTTGTTCCGATGAAAGAAATTCTGAAAAATGGTGACATGAATGCTTTCATTAAATTGGTTGAGCACGAAGCCTTAACGCTTCACGCAATGATGATGATAAGCAATCCTGCTTTTATTTTGATGAAAACCGGAACTTTAGAAGTCATTAATAAAATCTGGGATTTCAGGAGAAAAACAGAATTGCCATTATTCTTTACTTTGGATGCTGGAGCGAATGTTCATCTTTTATTTCCAAATGATGGCTCAGAAGAAAAAATAAAAACTTTTATTAAAGCTGAATTGCTGCAGCACACTCAGAAAAATGGGGTGGTGAAAGATGTGATGAAGTTTTAATAGAAATAATATCAATAGGAGCGGACTTTAGTCCGCTTTTTTATGTCGTGAACATTAGGCTTTAGTTAAACGTATCAAACCACCTCGTCAAAAATTCTATCGAATTTTCGCCACCCCTCCAAAGGAGGGTAATTAAAAAGGGTAAAACAAATCAATCCTCAGTCACCACTGCATCACGTTCTCCGTCTTCTTTTTTTCCTTCTTCAATAATTTCCTCAGCTTCGGCGATTTCTTCAGAATCTGCCTGTTCTACACGCTCTTCCTGATCATCATTATGATGGTCGATGAAAAATTCACAATATACAGGAAGATGATCTGAACCAAAGTTTTCCAATGTTTTTAAATCTTTAATGAAAATATCTTCACTGTGGAACATCAGATCAATCGGAAATCTTAATAAACGAGATTTTGCATGAAATGTAGATACAAAAGCATGACCCTCTCTCGGGTCAATTAAGTGACTTGTTTTTCTGAAAAGGATAGATGATTTTGACCACGCTACATTATTAAAATCTCCAACTACTATCACAGGCTTTGTGAAGTCTTTCACACGTTTTGCAACACTCAAAAGATCACCGTCTCTTTCTTTTGAGGTTTCTTCTTCGGTCGGACTTGGAGGTGGCGGATGTACACCAAAAAAGACAAATTCAAAACCGTCTTCAGTTTTCAAATGTGCTTCAATGCTTGGGATATCATCAGCTACAAAATAATGAGTTTTTGCATCATCCACTTTAAGCTTAGAATAAAAGTGCATTCCGTAGGTATTCTCAAGCGTTACTTTATGGTGGTAAGGATAGTCTTTTTCCAAAACCTTTAAAGCATTCTCCCAATCTCCGTTGCTTTCCATCGTTAAAAAGACATCAGGTTGATGTTTTTTTATAAGATCAATAAATTTGTGATAATCTTTATTAAATTGGTAAACATTTGCAGAAATAAAATGGTGTTTTTTAGATGAGTTTTTTGTTTGTTGATGCCTTTTTACCTTGTAAAACTTAGTGTATTTAATCAACGTAAAGCCGTGATAAATAATCATGGCCAGTAACAAACCTTGAACGTACCAGAAATATTCGGTTTTTTCGATGATGAATCCCAAAGAAAAAGTAACAATGGTAAAATAAGTGATCTGAATTTTACCAAAATCGGGAAAGCGAAAAATCCAATGCGGACTTGGAATTTTTGGTAATACCGTTAAAATCAGTAATAAAGCACTTAAAATAAGGTAAGTTTCCCACATATTTCTTAAAATAAACGAATAAAAGTAAGATATTTTCAGGTAATTTCGTGCCAGTCTGTATTTAAAATTTGTTAATAAAGCTGAGTTGAATCATATATTACCCTTAGTGCATTATAGAATTAGAGATATTTTAATATTATTCATTTGATGCTTCGTATCCTGTATAAATTGATGTTATGAATACTTTCTGTGGAAATATCAAGCTTTGAAGTATGCTTGAAACGGAATGTTGTAAATGTAATGTGTTGGTAATGAATTAATTATTTATTTTTCATATTGGGAATAACCTTTTTTATAATGCGCCACGAGTTTTCATATGAATTAAATTCTATTAATGGTGAGTAATATCATGATCATTTTCAACTTAAAGGAGCCGACAAAGCTTTATATTTGACTAATAATTCCAATAAACTTAGTGGACTATGATTCTCAGTTACATTCAAAGTTTTAAAATATTTTCAGACAAAGAAATTGAAGATTTTGCCCAACTGATTGAGACCCGAAAACTGTTGAAAAATGAATATTTTGTACAGGAAAATGACAGCTGTAAAGAAATCGCCTTTGTTCAGAACGGAATATTCCGCACTTTTTATACAACTGCGGACGGTAAAGATATAACCTACTGTTTCAGGTTTCCCAATGAGTTTGTGGCTTCCTATTCTTCGTTTATTTCAGGAAAACCCAGCAAAGAAACTATACAGGCAATTGCAGATGCAGACATTTTTGTACTCAATAAAGATAAAGTGGAAGCTCTTTTCCACGAAAACCCAAAATGGATTCTTTTTCTGAAAATAATAGCAGAGCAGGAATATATGGAACTGGAAGAACGGTATTTTCAGCTTCAGAGAAATAATGCCTCGCAGAGATATGAGAAGCTTCTGAAGAACCAGCCGAATTTCATTCAACAGATTCCGCTTCAGTATCTGGCTACATATTTGGGAATTACCCAACGACATTTAAGCCGTCTCAGAAAAGACATTTCTTTTTAGACATTTGTCCTGTGTCCGGAGTGTGTGTTCCTGTAGTTTTGTGAAAAAATAAAACAAGATGGGTTCAAATATTTTAATTGTCGGAGGAAAAGGAATAGTTGGAAAAACGATACACAGGATTCTGCGCTCCAGAAATCAAGAGTATAAAATATATATCGGCAGCCGGAAAGAAGAGACTACGGAATATGATGTAATGATTGATGTCAATAAGCCTGAAACTTTCAAGGCGATCGTAGACAGAAATATTGATCTTATCATTCTTGCCGTCAATGATAAAGACGATCATATTCTCAAGTTTGCTATTCATAACGGTGTTGACTACATTGACATAACAAAACCGACACCTGATCTTGTAAAAGCTCTAGCTATAGCAGAAACTACTCAGAATATCAACAGCAGAATCGTATTCAGTTCAGGATGGATGGGAGGACTCGTCAGCGGACTTATGAATATTCTATCTCATAATCCCGAAAATATCAGGGAAGTAAAATTGTATGTATACTATTCTGTAAAGGATCTGGCAGGAGAAAGCTCTGCTCATTTTATGGCTGAGAATGTGGCCAGACCATTTATCAGGTATCAGAATAACAGGCAGATACATGTAAGACATTTTCTGAATTCTGAAGATTTTAAGTTTTCTTTCGGAATCGGAAAGCGACAGGCTTATAACTTTGATGTTCCAGATCTTTACATTTTAAATCAGATTGAAAAAATACCTACAATCAACATTAAAATGACTTATGATTCAAAATTCATCACCTGGCTTTTAGGAACATTCCAAAAATTAAGGATTTTCAGTATTTTATCATTAAAGGCACGTCGGGTCATTTTCGGTTCGAGTGGAAATGGAGACCAGTCTGTATTTGAAATTGTAATCAAAGATGATCAGGGAGAAAAAAAACTAAGTCTTCAAAGCAAAAAAGGACAGGCTGAGCTTACGGCGCTCGCGGCTGTTTTGCATGCTGAAATGCTACTTCATGGCGATTTTAAAAACAAAATATATTTTGCCCATCAACTTCATGATCCTAAAAAACTTTATCAGTCATTGGCTGAATATGAAGGTATAACTATTGAAACAAGAATATGAAAAATATACTGATCATCAACGGTCACCCCAACCGTGAATCTTTCAATTTTGGCATTATGAATGCCTATAGAGAAGGTGCAGAAAAAGCGGGCGCAATGGTTCAACAGATTATTATTGCAGATCTTCAGTTTGATCCGAATTTAAAATATGGCTATCAGAAAAGAACAGATCTTGAACCTGACCTACTTGAAGCCTGGGACAAAATTCTTTGGGCAGACCACCTCGTATGGGTGCATCCTGTTTGGTGGGGCGGTTTTCCGGCTATAATGAAAGGATTTATAGACAGACTTTTTCTTCCCGGATTGGCTTTCAAATACCGGGAGAACTCTGTTTGGTGGGATAAACTGCTTGCAGGGAAAACAGCACATATTATAACAACAATGGATCAACCGGGATGGTATTACCGAATGTTTTTTGGTCGTCCGAGTATTAACCAGCTCAAGAAATCAATATTGGAATTTTGCGGCGTGAAGCCTGTAAAAGTGACCATTGTCGGAATTATTAAAACTTCAGACGAAAAACAACGCAGAAAGTGGATGGATAAAGTGAGAATATCAGGAATGAAACTGAAATAATTTGAATTGCTGTTTTATTTACTGTATTGTTCCCAAATTTTTGTTTTCTGCTGTCGATTTGTAAAGACTTTTTTATAAATTGCCATTGATTGTCAGAAATGTTGTAGAATAATTTTTCATTTAACTTAATTAATATTACCAAAAAGTTATGAAAGATAATAAGACAAAATGCTGACAATCAATTTGCTATATTTATTTTCTTTAATGGAAATATTCTCTGCGAATTTTACCATTTAATTTTAAAAAAGGCTCTAAAATTTAAAACTAAATCATGAGAAAAATCTTTATCGTTCTATTATTTTTAAGTTCGTTTTGTTTCGCCCAAAAAACTGACGATGATGCAGTTAAGCAAACCATAGAAAAGCTTTTCATAGGAATGAAAAATGCTGATACTATAATGATAAAATCTGTTTTTGCAGACGATGCAATTCTGCAAACTATTACAAAAAATAATAATGTAAAAACGGATAAAGTTCAAGATTTTGTAAATTCAATATCTAAGCTATCAAAGAATGATGCAGACGAGAAGATTAAATTTGAAGCTATTCACATTGATGGAAGTCTGGCGAGTGTTTTTACGCCTTATGAATTTTATTTCAAAGGAAAATTTTCCCACTGTGGAGCCAATAGTTTTCAGTTGGTCAAACAAAATGATGTCTGGAAAATTCAATATTTAATCGATACACGAAGAACAAACTGTAATAAATAATTTTAAAAATGAAAATTCATCATATTGCCATTATCTGCTCAGATTACAAAGTTTCAAAAAAGTTTTATACCGAAATTTTAGGTTTAAATATTATCCGTGAAGTGTATCGTGAGGAAAGACAATCTTACAAACTTGATTTGGCCATCGGAGAACATTATATTATTGAATTATTTTCATTTCCCAATCCACCACAACGACCTTCAAGACCGGAATCTTGTGGTTTGAGACATTTGGCTTTCTCTGTTGAGAATGTGAAGGAAAAGCGTGAAGAATTAATTCAGAAAGGATTAAGCTGTGAAGAAATCCGTATCGATGAATTTACCGGAAAAGAGTTTTTCTTTACGCAGGATCCTGATCAGCTTCCATTAGAATTTTATGAAAATTAAATTTAAAAAAAGACTTTGATCAATCATCATTGATAATCAGTGTGCATATCCGGTAATAAAACTGATCACCATAATGATTAAAACAATTGAAGAAATAATAACATAAGTGTAATCTTTCTCTTTCAGATAACCGATTAAAGCGAATATAATTCTCATCAAAGGCGTGAAAATCAACATCAGAATTCCCAATTGTATAATGGCCATACCTTCACCTTTGCAAAGCGTTTCCCAGAAATGACTCCAGACTTTTTCTGAAGATGTTCCCATGTCGAGAAGCTTGTATTTTCGGGGCATTTTAAAGCCTTCCATGAAAAGTTTAACAAAACCAATCAATGAAGTAATAACCGATAAAATAACGCCCAGGCGAAGGAGATTTCCAACAGAACGGTTCAAGTCTACGTCAGTGAAATGCTTTCTCATGAGAAGTTGCTTCTAATTCCGTTATACATCATATACACTGAAAGAATCGTAATCACGATGGCAAAAAATGTCTTTAGCTTCTTCGTTTTTGAAACCATTAAAGTTTTAGATCCGATGAAACTTCCAACAACAACGCCTACCAAAACAGGAGCTACAATTACAGGAATAATTTCACCTCTCTGGAAATAAATCAGTGAACTTGCAACGGCAGTTACGCCAATCATAAAGTTACTTGTCGTGGTAGAAACCTTGAACGGCAACCTCATCATGTTATCCATTGCCAAAACTTTCAAAGCGCCGGAACCAATTCCTAAAAGTCCGGACATTGCGCCCGCAAACATCATCATAAAAAAACCGGGAACGGTATTTCTTGCTGAATAACTTTTTAGAATTCCTTTGTCTGGAAAAGTTCCATAGAGTTTTAATTTATCTTCTAAAGACCCTTTAATTCTGGGTTCCTGATGATCAGGCTTTCCTTTAAGATTTAAGATAACGGTAAGCAAAAGTATACTTGCGAAGATAATTCCGATCGTATTAGGATTCAGCATTCCGGAAACCAAAGCACCAACAATGGCACCGGCAGTCGTGGCAATCTCCAGAAACATCCCGATTCTCATATTGGTAAAGCCTTCTTTTACAAAAGCTACGGCAGCTCCGGAAGAAGTTCCGATTACCGAAATCAGTGAAGCTCCGATTGCATAATGCATCGGCACGCCAAAACCCAGCGTCAGTAAAGGGATGATGATAACACCTCCTCCTAAACCGGTAAGTGAACCCAAAAGACCTGCTGAGATAGCGCCAAGAAAAAGAATAATAATCTCCGACATGCTACAAATATAAAACTATTGCGGTTTTCAGGCAAACATTAACTCAAGATTATTTTTTGCCGTATTTTTGCAAAAATAAAATTCAAAATGAAGTTATTTTATGTCATTCTGGGAGCAACTCCCAAAGGCAGGAATATTGAGCAGCACGATGTGTTTTTTGGTATCGCAGAAAACCTGAAAGATTTGGTTCCCGATATAAAAGATTTCTGGAAAGAAGCCGACGGGAAAATTCATATAGATTGTTATCAGGAAGTGAAGTTTGCAGATGGTTTTGAGGTGAAAATTGTCGAAAAGGGGCAGGCGTTTTCAGAAAATCAATTGTATTTTATCAATTTAGGCGGATATAAAAAAGGTTATTTTGAAGAATTTCACGAGCAGCATTTAATGGTCGGAACTTCAATGGCTGAGATTGTAAAAAAGCCAAACAAACTGAGTTTTATAAAACGATGGGTTTTGAAGGTGCAGTAAGTCATATCGATGATAAGCATGGGGTTGATATTGATGATATTTTTAACGTGAATGATATCCTTCCGGAAAAAATGAAAGAAAAGTATTCGATTGTTTTAGCTAAATCTGAGGAAGAAAATCAGAAAAATCTAATGGGATTGGGGTATTTGAAAATTGACAAGATTCAATAAATTTAAATCTAATAAAAAATAAAAAATAAAAAATAAAAAATGAAAATAGGAATTTTAGGAGGCGGACAGCTCGGCAGAATGTTGATTCAGGAAGCACTGAAGTATGATGATGAATTTTACACTTTAGATCCGGCTTCAGATGCGCCTTGTCACAATATTTCATATTTTACACAAGGAAGTTTCAATGATTATGAAACCGTTTTAGATTTCGGGAAAGATAAAGATGTTGTTACGATTGAAATCGAACACGTCAATGCAGATGCTTTGGCAGAACTTGAAAATCAAGGGGTGAAAGTGGTTCCGAATGCTCAGATTATTAAAACCATTCAGCAAAAAATTCTCCAGAAGGAATTCTATAAAGAACATAATATTCCAAGTCCGGATTTTGAAATTATGGACGGAAGTTCAGACGAAATAAAGATCGCTTTCCCATTTGTACAGAAACTCAATACCGGCGGTTACGACGGAAAAGGTGTACAGATTATCCATTCTTCAGAAGATTTGAGAAATCTGTGGACGGAAGATTCAGTTCTGGAAAATCTGGTCGATATTGATAAAGAACTTTCTGTGATTGTTGCCATCAATGAAAACGGAGAAACCAAAACCTTCCCCGTAACAGAAATGGTTGCCGATCCGAAATTAAACTTGCTTGATTTTAATATCTGTCCGGTTTTTTTAAGTGAAGAGATTGAAAATCAGATTGATTCAATTACAGAGAAATTTTTGAATGCTGTCAATTCTCCGGGATTGTTTGCCATTGAATTGTTTTTAGACAAAGAAGGAAAAGTCTGGGTGAATGAAACGGCTCCGAGATTGCACAATTCTGGACATCAAAGTCAAGAAGGGAATGCCAATTCCCAGTTCGAACAAATGTATCGCGTAGTGAAAAACTTACCTTTAGCCGATACTGATGCCATTATTTATAGTGGAATGCTGAATTTGGTCGGTGCAGAAGGCTTTTCCGGGAAAGTAATTTATGAAGGAATGGAAGAGGTTTTAAAGCTTCCTGAAACATATATTCACCTTTACGGAAAGACGGAAACCAAACCCGGAAGAAAAATGGGGCACATCAATGTTCTGGCAGATTCCAGAGAAGAGCTGATGGAGAAATTGGTGGAAGTGAAAGCGATGGTGAGAGTGATTGCTTAAGATTTTTAAAATATATTGAGAAAGACTGCCCAAAAGCAGTCTTTTCTTATTTTGATACTATTTTAGGAAAATCAATGGTCCATTTTCTTTCCTGTGAATTCCATAGTAAATAAGGCCCGTCGAAGCCATCGATATAAACTAACTCATAATTTCCGTTTTGGTCTTTCGTATAAACTGGTTTTTCTACATTATCCTTTTGTAAACCTAATTTTTCTAATGTCTGCCAATCATTTACTTCAGGAAGTTTCCCATTACTTTTCTTGTAATCATCAATTTTCTCAATCAATTCAGTTCCAAATTTGATGTCAGATTTTCTGGTAACTTCTATAGGAAGATTCCAATAAACGGCTATTGATATGATAGAGAGAATGATTATTAAGATGGAGATGATGAGTGCTTTTTTCATGCTGTTTTTATTATTTGGTTGAAAAGGCTTTGCGCGAAATTTTCTTTAAAACTACTTAAAAATCTTCATAATCACATTCCCGATTTCCATAAAATCATCATGATTTCCTACTGAACGTCTTTCAATACTTTCCTGCTTAAATTCTGAATAAGGGAAAATCAAGAGATAATTGTTATCATGAAGTCTTCCGTTCAAAAGCTCGGGAATCATTCTCATTCTTGGAAGATAAGATTGCATTCCTCTTTTCGCCATAAAAATAATCAGACCTTCATCTTCTTTAATTTGAGCTGCTGTTTCTTCGCCGTCTTTCCATGTATTCATAATGATAAATTCAGCTTCAATATTGGCTTTTTTAATGATTTTCTGTAAAATATTGAGAATATTTTCTGGAGCATAAAAGACAATCGTGGCACCCGAATTCCTTGCAATATTCCAAACACGAACGAGCGCGTGAAAAAATCCTGCTTCTTTATGTGCGTTTTCAGGAATCATTACTGCGTATTTTTTAATGGTAGAAAGTGGTTGGGCAGCATGATAAACGAAAACATTCACATCATCATTCTGCAGATATCCGTTGTACAGATTATGTGCAAACGAAGTGGAAAAGCCTTTTTCATCTTCCAATCCGATAATTAAATCTGTAATTTTCTGTTCTTTGATCACATTGTTTACGCCGTTGATTACGTCGTTATCGTACCTTTTCAAAGCCTGCAGTTTCACGTCAGCCGAAGCTGCAGTATCAGTTGCCTGATGCAGAAGTTTTTCAGCATTTTTTACGGAAGATTCATTTTTATCTTCATTAATGACATTTAAAGCAAAAAAATCTTCAATATTGGAATGGGCTTTAATCAAAATTCCCAAATTAACCATTCTTTCTACCGTTTTTTCATAATTTAAAGCTAAAAGAATGTTTTCCTCCTCATGATTATTCCCTGAAACGGTGTCTTCCTGGTCGCTTTCAGCAATTTTCTGTGCGCTCGACATGGATACGAAAGAAGAAACGGTACATGAAATTAAAATCAATAAAATACTTCCGTTCAGAACGTGTTCGTTTAATAATCTCACAGGTTCACCGGTTTCACTTTCAGAAAGAATAATGTTGTAACCAACCATTACAGCTGCCAAAGTTGCGGCTGCAGAGGCAGAACTTAATCCAAAAATTAATTTCCCTTCTTCTCTTGTTAGTTTAAATGTTTTTTGGGTTGCCACCGCCGAGACATATTTCCCAACAATCGAGGCCACCAACATCACGGCTGCGACTTCGAGTGTTTCCCAGCTTTTGAAAAATACTTTAAAATCAATCAGCATTCCTACGCTGATCAGGAAAAAAGGAATGAAGATGGCGTTTCCGACAAATTCAACACGGTTCATCAGTGAAGAAGTATGAGGAATAAGTCTGTTTAATGCCAAACCTGCAAAGAATGCTCCGATAATCGCTTCTACACCTGCCAATTCTGCCAATAACGCAGCAAGATATATCATTACCAATACAAAAATATACTGCGAAATTTTATCATCCACTTTTTTGAAAAACCATCTTCCAATTATCGGAAAAACCAGTAAAACAATCAGTCCGAAAACAATAAATGAAACCGAAAGTTTTACCCAAAAAGCTGTTCCCACATCACCTTGTGACATTCCGACAATAATAGCTAAAACCAAAAGGGCTAGAACATCCGTAATCATCGTTCCGCCGACTGTGATGTTGACAGACAGGTTTTTTGCAATTCCTAATTTGCTTACTAACGGATAAGCGATGAGTGTATGTGAAGAAAATAAACTTGCAAAAAGTACAGAAGTCAGTACAGAGAAATTTAAAATATAATGACCTCCCAAAAATCCTAAAACAAAGGGTACAATAAAAGTATAGAGTCCGAATGTGAGACTTTTCCATTTGTTTTTCTTGAAATCTCCCATGTCGATTTCGAGTCCGGCGAGAAACATGATATAAAGTAGTCCCGTAGTTCCTGTAACAACTATGCTGCTGTCTCTTGCCAAAACATTAAATCCGTTGGGACCAATGATGGCTCCGGCGATAATCAACCCTAAAAGATGGGGAACTTTAATTTTGTTCAGTAAAAGTGGCGCCGCTAAAATTATAATCAAAACCAGCAAAAATTTCAGAACAGGGTCTTCAAAGGGAAGGCTAAGGTTGTGTATGCTTAAAATCATATGTGTTTATTTTGAAAGACGTGTCAGTTCCACAGAAAACTTTGCCGTACATTTGTTATCAACGCTTACGGTACGTGTTCCCCGAATTTTGTTTGCTGATATTTCATTTAAAAGAACATTCATTTCTACGTTTTTCTCGGCGGTAGAATCTGTTTTGTAATTCAGCTTAACTTCATTATTTTCAAATTTTCCGGAATATAATCTGACCAATTTATTGTTGTTCACAATTTTAGAAAATAATTGAGTAGAATCGCTGTCAAATTCCCAGGTGTCAATTCGTTGATCTCCAATGACGTAGTCGCTACAAGAAGATTCTGTACAGATAACTTTACCTGTCCATTCTCCTAGAATTTCTACAGGCCATTTTTGTACGGTTTCTACAGAATTTTTTTACTGAAAATACTGTCTCTCAGTTTGATAAGAGATTGGTATTCAGATTCTTTTTTTGCGAATAGTTTTTCTTTTTCTAAAAGTACATTTTCACGGTCAGTAAGTTGCTGATTTTTTTCTTTATCATCACAGCTTTGGAAAATTGCAAATAGAACGAGAAATATAAAGGGAGATTTTTTTGTCATAATGCACGAATTATTCTAAAAATATAGGCAAAAATTGTGACAAAGAAAAATGAATGAACGTTTTTTAGAAGAGAATTTTTATGCTTTTGTAGGAATATTTTGTGTGAAATTATTCTTCAACTCTCTTTCTTTTAAAGAGTTCAGGATTATAATTGGTAATGAAAACTCCTAGAATAATTAAAACGGCTGCAATGATAAATTTAGCCGAAATTGTTTCATTTAAAATCAACCAACTTAGAAATATGGAAATAATGGTGTTGATGTAGGCTAAAATGGAGACCTGCACCGGAGAAATTTTAGTCAGCGCATAATGGAAAGCAAAAAATGCAGCGACAGAACCGAAAACTGCCAAATATAGCGTAGCAGAAATACTAACTGCACTCCAATTTTCAAAATTGTAATTTTCTGAGAAAAGAAAGGCGAAAATAAGCTGAATAATTCCTGCAAACATAAATTGGTAGAAAAGATTCAGGGTGATATTTTTGCTTTGAAGATTTAATTTTTTAGTGAAAATAGTTCCTGAAGCCCATCCTAAAATTGCCACAAAAAGGAAAATAATTCCCATCAGATAATCGGGATTTGCCAAATCGTTCAAGCCGTCCCAAAAAATAAAAAGTATCCCGCTGAAACAAAGAATAATCCCTATTAAAGCCCGAAAACTGAATTTTTGTAAACCAATTGCAACACTTCCAAGAAAAACCACAATGGGCGAACAGGCACTCATTAAAGATGCCAAACTACTTGTCACAGATTCTTCCGCAACAGTGGTCATTCCGTTGGCGATGATGAGCATTAATGTAGAAAATATTAATTGATATTTCAAGTTTTTCCAGCCTATCCATTTGAATTCCTTTCGGTAGAGTAGGATCATCAACATAATAATTCCTGCCAAAAGCTGACGAATTCCCGCAACAAACCAAGCCGGAATAGTTTCTACTGCCACACGAATGGATAAAAAAGTGGTTCCCCACACGATAGCGACAGTTAGAATAGCAAAAGTAAGTTTGTAATTTTTCAATGGAGTGGGGGAAATCAAATGACAAAGATATTTATTTTAGAATGAAAAATAGACCAATTTCACTTATTCACTTGCGAAGCAAAATTCACTTTTCACCTTCTTTAAAATCCTTATCTTTGAAGCATCTAATAAAATTGAAGAAATGGTAGGAATTATCATGGGAAGTCAGAGCGACTTGCCAATCATGGAACTGGCAGCAAATTTTTTGAAAAGTTTAGACATTCCTTACGAGCTGACTGTAGTTTCGGCACACAGAACTCCCGAAAGAATGTTTGATTATGCTAAACACGCTAAGAAAAGAGGGTTGAAAGTTATCATTGCAGGAGCTGGTGGAGCAGCCCATCTTCCAGGAATGGTGGCTAGCTGTACGACTTTACCCGTAATCGGAGTTCCTATTTTATCAAGCAATTCTATTGATGGCTGGGATTCTGTTTTATCAATTCTTCAAATGCCGGGCGGAATTCCCGTAGCGACTGTAGCTTTGAATGGTGCTTTAAATGCCGGAATTTTAGCTGCGAAAATATTAGGAACGGGTGATGAAAAGGTTGCAGAAAAGCTTCAGATTTATCAGGATACTTTGAAAGATAAGGTTTTAGGAACGGTAGATGACATCAAAGCTAAACATCCTAATTTGTATGATTTGTAAAGATTCAGATTTAAAATAAAATAAATGCCTCGTGATTTTGCGAGGCATTTTTGTTTTATTTTTTGATGAATTTAAAAGAACGAATTTTATCTTTAGTTATGATTTGTAAAATATAATTTCCAGGGCTGAGATAATGAACATCAATGAAATCACTTTTCAAAATATCCTTATTAATGATTCTTCCACCGGCTTCTGTAATAGTATAATTTTTAACATTAAGAATATTTTTTAGAAAAATAATATTCTCAACAGGATTGGGATAAATGCTGGCTTCGTTTTTAGAATTTACTTCATGTAAACCTAATCTTTCGCATTCTCCCATAGAATCTCCATTCATAATCCACCCTTTGTTAATGAGAATATTTCTTTTATTAATTACATTACCTGCATATAAAAGTGGAGAAACACTTCCCAGATTGATATTATTGGCCGTGAGTAGATTATCTGCCCATCCTCCTAAAGTATTGCTATAATTAATGCAGTCTATACCTGAATTGAGTAACATATTATTGGCAGAAATGAGTAAGGGAAGATTCCAATTTTCTAAAGTTTGGTTAAAGCTTGAAGCTTCATTAAACATTGTATTGGTATCTGTTACATTACTGGTGTCCCAAGAGTTTATCGGTTGATTAAAAGAAGTACTTCCATGAAAAACATGTCCCATATTTGTTACATTCGAAGTGTCCCATTGATCTAGAGGTTGATTGAAATTTGGCATAAAATGAAACATAAAAGTCATATTGGTAACGTTTGAAGTATTCCAAGCATTAAGGGGCTGGTTAAAAGCTAAACATTCAGCAAAAGTATATGCCATATTGGTGACATTAGCAGTGTTCCAGCTATTTATATTTTGATTAAACGTTTTTCTTTTCATAAACATATAGCTGAGATCCTGAGCCGAAGATATGTCCCAGTTGCCAATAGGGGGATTGAAAGTGTCGTTTAAGGTAAAGCCTGGAGGAACACTTATATAGCCGAACATATATTTAAAATTCTTAATATTTGATGTGTCCCACGAAGACATAGAATTGTTTGCTGCAAAGTTGAAAGCATTATAAAACATTAGAGAAGCGTCTTCTACAACAGAAAGGTTTGGTGCATCTGTTGCAGTAAGCTTTAGATCCATACATTGTGCAAATGCACTGTTCATAGATGCCCATTGAATATTTCCCCATTGCTCAATCTCAACAATTTTGTTGGCACTTCCGGAAGTTTGAACTGAAACGAAATCGAGTATCGGGTTTGCCAATATGTTGGTTTTTGCAAATTTAATTTGGCTGAAAGTTCCGTTTCCATTAGAAGCTTTTACTCTGTAGGTAGCATCTGCGAAAGATGGGTTTAAAGGAGTTCCAAAATCAATCAAGACACGATCGGTAGAAGAAATGTTGATGAGAGTAGCATTGTGCTGAGGAAATCCTACTTCTTCCCAAGTAATTGTGTAATTGCTGCCAATACCAGGAAACCATATCTGATTATTTCCTGCAACAGGTAAAATTGGGCTAACCAATGGTATAGAATTGATATTGGGCTTCCAAATGGTTATAAATTCGTTTTGCGCTTTTCCGAGCTGGAAAAAAAGAAATAAGATAAAAATTAATGTAAATTTTTTCATGGTAATATTTCGATGTGGTTGGTTTTGAAAAATATAGATTTTTAAATTTAATTTTTAATGAATTTAAAACTTAAAGTATTTCCATCTGCATCTATTTGCAAAAAGTAATTTCCTTTTAATAGGTTTCTGACATCAATTTTTTCAGATTTAATATTTCCATTCATAATCAGTCTTCCGCTTGCATCTGATATTTTGTAACTTTTTAGGTTTTTAAAATTCTTAATGTATATATAATCTGATGCAGGATTCGGATAAATGGAAGGATTTTCTGAAGTTTTAATTTCTGATGTTGATAGTACACAATTTCCTACGATATCCCCAATAATATTCCAACCTTTATTAATCAAAATGTCTCTTTTTGATGTAATGTTGGCAGCGTATTGAGCTGGTGTTACCACGTTTAAATTTATATTATTCGGAGTATTGGGATTATCTGCCCATGACGATATGGTCTTACTATAGTTTTCGCAGTCCAGCGCTGTATTAGAAATGAAGCCCTGAGCTAGGCTTAAAGAAGCAAGATTCCAACTAGCAAGAGATTGATTAAAGCTAGAGGCACCTGCCAATAGAGAATTCATTTTTGTTACGTTGCTTACATTCCAAGAGCTTAGAGGTTGGTTAAACGAAGAGCATTGGGCAAAAGTATTGCTCATATTAGTAATGTTAGAGGTGTTCCAATTATTTAATGGCTGATTAAAAACAGGATTGCCAAAAAACATAAAATGTATATCCTCAAGACTTGAAGTATTCCAACTGTTAAGGGGTTGGTTAAAAGTATAGCATAAACCAAACATCCAAGCCGTATTTTTTACATTAGATACATTCCAAGAGTTTAAGTTCTGATTAAGGCTTGCCCTCGCTGCAAACATGTAACTTAAATCAGTAGCTGATGAAACATCCCAATTATTTAAATTGGGCGGGTTGAATGTATTAGAATCAGGAGAATACGTTTGCCCAATGTGCTGCTGTGCAAACATAAAACTGAAATTCTGAATATTTGAAGTATCCCAGTTCTGCATCGAGTCGGCGCCCGAAAAACTGTTGGTTCTGTAAAACATTAATGATGCATTGGTGACATTACTAAGATTGGGAGAATCTGTAGCGGTTAGCTGTAATCTTTGGCAGTTCGCAAAAGCACCAACCATAGAAGTCCATGCAATGTTTCCCCATTGTTCGATGAGAAGAAGTTTGTCTGCACTTCCATGCATTTGTAATACTGGCAAAATAGTATCAATAGGCGGTAATACCTGATGTGATGCAAATTTTATTTGCTGAAAAACTCCGTTTCCATTGGATACTTTTACACGATACGTTGTATTTAATCCGTCTTCTTTTGATGGGGTTCCAAAATCAATCAAAACCTGTCCGTTCGAAGTCACATTGGTCATTGTGCCATTATGCTGCGGAAAATCTATTTCTTCCCAACTTATGGTGTAATTTTGCCCGGTACCAGGAAACCATATTTGATTAGAATTTGCCTGAAATGGAGCAATTACGTTTACAGTAGGATTGCTAGTAATGCCTGGTTGCCAAATCGTGATAAACTCATTCTGAGCTTTTGTAATCTGAAAGAAAAAAAAACATATAGCAATCAGTAATAAATTTCTCATAAATAATATTTGTTGTTTTGTATACAGAATAAGCTAATAAGCTTTTATCGTAAGTCTTACCCTTTAAAAGAATGCCTATTTATAATATTCTTAATGATAATAGATTAGTTTTGAAATTTTCATAATATCTTAGTTTGTAAAGATAATAAATTTTTCTACATATCAATATCTTGTGAAATAGATGTTTTGAAACAAAAATGCTCACTAATTTAGTGAGCAGTATATGATTTATCTTATATGATTTAGTCTTCCATCATATTGTCTCTGGTGTTCTTCTGAACAGCGATTGCTCCAAAAAGAGCCAATAAAAATGCAAAAGCATAAAAGCCTTTTTCACTAGGCAGAATGGTGGCATTAAACAAACCTACAGTTAACAAAACAATCGATGATAGAGTAGCAAACCAACAGATTCCGTAGTAGATATCGGTTACTTTTATGTTTTCCATTCTGTCTCGTACAGCTTTTTGTAAAGATACTACCGCAAATAATCCGTATAGGAGAATTACAAAATAATATCCTTTCTCATTAAGCTGCATCTCTGCTCTTACGAGACCTACAATGTAACCTATCATTCCGGCTCCCAAAGCGACCCACGAAGCTGCGACAAACGCATTTGAAACTCCCTGTTTTTTCATTGTTTATGTTTTTAATGTTTAGTTCGGCCAAATATATTATTTTTTTATGAATGACTGTTAATTAAATATAAACTTTGTCACTCTATTTGGAAAATTATGAGTTAAAATTGCTTTCCGAAGAAATTTAGAAAGAAATTAACTGATTAATTAAATAAGCATGTGAAATTACCCTTATTTAGAAGGGGGAGAAATATTAAAATTTAAACAACAATTATTGAACAATGTACTCGTAATTATATTTCACATAATTAGCGCCAGTTGTGGTTTTTCCAATAACTTGAGTTGGTAATTGTGCGCTGTTATACTGAATTTCATAAATGACTTGCTGATTCTGTACCCAATTGCCTGAACTGTCTTTATAACTAATTCTTTCTGAGGCATAATTATTTTTACTTATAGCATACGCTCCACCCATCATTATTCTGAAATATTTGTTGGTAAAAGTAAACGGATTCAGTTGATTGTCGTATAAATATTCACGCTTGCTGGATGAAGAAAAAGTGCTTCCAATTTCAGAAGTTTCTACAGTAATATTTTCTCCGTTGTAAGTATAGGAAGATGTAATCGGATTGCTGCAATCTGCTGTTTGGCAAAGAGTTGAGGTTGCAACTTTACCATTATTGTATGTGTAATTGATAGTTCTGTTAAAATCAGCATTACTGTAGATTGCTTTGACGTTTGTAAGTTCTTCACCGTTGTAGCTATATAGCGAGAAATATTCTATCGTTCCGTCAGTGTTATAATAATTCGTTTTTACAGGTTTTCCTGCTGTATTATATTCTACAGTTGAAGATCTCCCTGCAGATACACTTTTAATTAATTGTCCCTGACTATTATAATCCAACGTTTATATGCTAGTCTCAGGATTTGCGGGATTATCGTAATACACTGTAGTGACTTTGCTCAATAATATCTTTTGTTCCACAGGATCTGTAATTAATTCAATTTCATCCTCACTTTCACAACTGTTTAGGAATAAAACAGAGCTCATTAAGCTCAGGACAATATACTTTCTCATTTTCAAATTTTAATTTTTCAAAAGTAAGAATTCCTTGCAGGGTTTAAAAGGATTATAAACAAAAAAATCCCACTATTTTGAATAATGGGATTTTCTTTATATTTAAAACAGATTAATATCTGTAATACTCAGGCTTATAAGGTCCTTTCACATCTACACCAATATATTCAGCTTGCTCAGTAGAAAGAACTTCTAGCTCAACGCTTAATTTTTTAAGGTGAAGAGCTGCTACTTTTTCATCTAAATGTTTAGGTAACATATAAACTTCGTTTCCGTAAGCCTCAGAATTAGTCCAAAGTTCGATTTGAGCCAAAGTTTGGTTAGAGAAAGAGTTAGACATTACAAAACTTGGGTGACCAGTTGCACAACCAAGGTTTACCAATCTACCTTCTGCAAGGATGATCACTTCTTTACCTTCTTCCAAAGTATAGATATCAACCTGTGGCTTCACCTCAGATTTTGTGTGACCGTAGTTTTCGTTTAACCAAGCCATGTCGATTTCGTTGTCGAAGTGACCGATATTACAAACGATAGCTTTATCTTTTAATTTTAAGAAATGTTCTTTTCTTACGATGTTGAAGTTACCAGTTGTAGTGATTACGATATCTGCGTTATCTACTACAGTATCTAATCTTTTTACTTCAAAACCGTCCATTGCAGCTTGTAAAGCACAGATAGGATCGATTTCAGTAACCGTAACGATAGAACCTGCACCTCTGAAAGAAGCAGCAGTACCTTTACCAACATCACCGTAACCGCAAACTACCACTCTTTTACCAGCTAACATAATGTCTGTAGCTCTTCTTACTGCATCTACAGCAGATTCTTTACAACCATATTTGTTATCAAACTTAGATTTAGTAACCGAATCATTTACATTGATTGCAGGCATTACCAAAGTTCCGTTTTTCATTCTTTCGTACAATCTGTGAACACCTGTAGTTGTTTCTTCAGAAAGTCCTTTGATGTCTTTTGTAAATTCAGGGTATCTGTCGAAAACCATGTTCGTCAAATCTCCACCATCATCCAAAATCATGTTTAATGGCTTTCTGTCTTCACCGAAGAATAAAGTTTGCTCAATACACCAGTCAAATTCTTCTTCGTTCAAACCTTTCCAAGCATAAACTGGGATTCCTGCAGCAGCAATTGCAGCGGCAGCGTGATCCTGAGTAGAGAAAATATTACAAGAAGACCAAGTAACATCAGCTCCTAAAGCAACTAATGTTTCAATTAGAACTGCAGTCTGGATCGTCATGTGAAGACATCCTGCGATTCTTGCTCCTTTCAATGGCTGAGATGGTCCGAATTCTTCACGGATTGACATCAAGCCTGGCATTTCTGCTTCTGCAAGGGTAATTTCTTTTCTTCCCCATTCTGCAAGGGTGATATCCTTAACTTTATAAGGAACGTATTGTGTTGTAGTACTCATATATAATGAATGATTTTAAATTCAAATTATTACAGTGCAAAATTACAACATATAATTTAGATAAAAAAACAAGCCCCTAACTTCACAAATATGAGATTTTACACCCTTAATTTTATTTGTTTTAATTCTAAATAATGTATTTTTGCATAAAATAAATCTATATTATGAATCATACACAGGAAGAAGCTCAAAGACAGGCTAAACCTCTTGCTCCAAAAGTGAAAGAATTGATTGCAAGAACCCAAAGTATCATTTTGGCAACTGTAGATGCAGAAGGAACTCCAAACTCAAGTTATGCACCATTTGTACAAGTTGACAACTCTTTTTATATATTAGTATCTTTCATGGCGAAGCACACGAAAAACCTTTCTGAAGGAAGAAAAACTTCAATCATGTTTATCGAAGATGAGTCTGCTACAAAGCAAATCTATGCTCGTGAGAGATTAACTATCGAAGCCTCAACTTCTCAAATTGAAAGAGATTCTGAAACTTGGAATACAGTGGTTGGTCAATTAAAAGAAACTCATGGCAAAGTAGTAGAGGTAATTTCTGAAATGAAAGATTTTATTTTAATTGCTTTAACTCCTGTGAAAGGTGCTTATGTAAATGGTTTCGGAAGTGCATATTTCGTAGATGAAAATCTTGAAATCATGGAACACAGAAATGATCAGAATCATCAGTCTAAATAAATTTGCTGGAAGCTGAATTTCAGATATTTTTAATCTTTGTCTTTAATTTCAGCTTTTAAATAATATATAAATTCACTTAAGTTTTAAATTTAAGTGAATTTTTTTGTTTTAAAGAATTGTATTTTAATTTCAATGAAAACTGAATGTTCAAATCATAAACTCTAAAAAATTCTACTATTCATCACCTAACTTCCAGCCCAAAAAAAATTCTTACTTTTACCCAATAAATCAAGCCATGCCTCTTTATCGAGATTTTTCCGACGACGCTGCAACTATTCTTATCTGGAAATATGAGGACGGTGAAGAATTGAATATTGACGAACTTTTAGAGCCTGAGAATGCCGAAAAAGTAAAAGATTATCATCCGAAAAAGCTGTTAGAAGTTTTGATGGTGAGAAAACTTTTGAAAAGTTTAAAACCAAATTCGAAAATCCTATACAAAGAAAGAGAGCCTTTTCTTTCCCCAAAAGATGCTGAAATTTCAATTACCCATTCGTTTCCGTTTGCGGCGATCGCCATTTCAAAAAATAAAATAGGAATTGATATTGAAAAATTTAATCCTAAAATTTTAAGGGTTATCGATAAATTCACCTACGAAAATGAAAGAGGGTTTATTCCTTTCGATAATGAAGTGACTTTTTATACGATTATCTGGAGCGTGAAAGAAAGTATGTACAAAATTCACCATTCAAAACACTGGTCGCTGAAAAAGCATTACGAAGTGAAGCCTTTTGAACTTAAATATCTTTATGATATCAGCTGCAGAGTGCATGACGATCAGCTTTCTGATGAATTGAAAGCCCGCGTGAAATTCTTTGACGATTATTGCTTTACGATTGTGGAGGAGTAATTTCTTCTTTTCTGTATTTTTCAATTACTTTTCGCTGTTCTTTGGCTACATCATAGATCAGTTCCAAGACATCATGAATGTTTTTCAATTCGGTTAAATGAGAAATTTTATTCGGATCTCTTGTATCGAAATGTTCGTTTTCCAAAAGTTCAGTTTTTCTCTTAAGAAGAAGATTTTCTATTGAAGAATCTTCAGGTTCGAGGCGGCTGTCCATTCTCAGAGTTTCTGTGATCTTATCGCCGTTTAGAATGGCCGACACCTGATTCATTTCGGATTCTATTTTTTTGCTCCAGCTTTCAGAATCAATTTCAGGATAATCCTGATTACCTTTTGCATATTGTGACAATGAAGCGGTGTAAGCCGTAATCAAATGTGAAGTTGCAACGAACTGATGCACCACTTCCAGCTTTTTCTGCTGATTTTTTGGGTCAGAAATCATTCGCTGAAAATTATCCGACAGATTAGCGAGTGAAATAATCGCATTTTTACGTTTCACTTTATAATCTTCAATATCAAAATTTTCATTCAGAAATTTAGACATTACACTGTGAAAATAGGTAAGATTAGATTCCGCAGATTTTTTCATTAAATCTAAATTCTGCGTATGCTCCCATACCGGAAGCACGATATAGGAAACTAAAAAAGCTATAATTCCCGCGATAATGGTATCTACAATTCTATCTTTAAAAATGACATTGACGTTTCCTGGGTTTAAAAAATTAAAACTCATAAAAACATACATCGTCATGAAAAGAACTGCCCAAAAATAACGTCCTTTCAGAAAACTGAAACATAAAATCATGCTCACCAAAAGAATCGCAAAAAGTATGGCATTAATGTGGACGTAGTATAAAATGACATAAGCGATTACCGCACCTGCAACTGTGCCGTAAAAACGCAGGAGGTTTCTTTGTTTGGTAATCGAGTAGGCGGGTTTTAAAATGGCAACAATCGTGATTAAAATCCAATAGGTATGCCCGATTACTAAAAACGGAAGTTGAGAAACCAAATATCCCAGCAATAAGGCGATGGTAATTCTGATCGCATGACGAAAATGTGATGAGGTTAAAGAAATATTACTTCTTAAAACTTTAAAATTTATCTTTTCTTCGTTCGGCATAAATTTTTTCAAATCTAAACCTGTTGAAAGACTTTTTGCTAGTTTTACGTTTTGAGCAAATACTTTATATATTTCGTTAATTTCTTTTGTAATCTCATTGATACGCATCATGATTTGTCTCAAAATCATAAAGTTTTCAAGCGTATCAGGATTCATTTCTTTATTTCTTAATTCAAAATAATGAACATTCAAATCTTGTGAACGAGCTTCCAGATTAAAAACAGGTTTTGCACGGGTGCTGCTTTGCAAAGAAATTCCAATGTTGGCTATTTCTTCAGAGAGTATATTTAGATAATCATGAATTTTAACCAAAATCGTAGAGTCTTCGAAACTTTGCTGGAGCTTTTTGTAATCACTTTCCGAAGTCATTAGTTTCTCGTGTAAATCCATTGAATTCAAAAACGTAAGCATCAGTAATCTGCTGATGGTCGTTGATTCGTTGACGATAGTTCTTGTTTTGAAAACAGTTTCTCGTGTTTCTTCCTGTAGATTTTTAATCTCAATTTGTTTAGCAATGATTTGTAAACTTAACTTGTCGAAATCAGGATTTTTCTGATAATAATTTGCTTTTATTTTAGAAATTCTGCAAGTTGAAGATAGTTTTCACCAATCATCTGACTAGCGAGTTTATAAGGCTGAATGGTTGTTACAATTAAGAAAATCAATAAAAACCAAATACAACCCGCTGCGAAAATTAAAAGACTTTTGAGGATATTGACACCCGTTAAATGCCCGTCAATAAAGATGGCGAGAACAACCAAGGCTAATGATCCTACAGCAGCAAGTCTTTGTCCGTACACGCCAATTAATGAAAAGAACATTCCGAAAGCGACAATTTCTAAAATGACCAATGGAATAATGCCTTTCACCAAACTTGCAATCGCTGAAACAATCACAAAACAGAAAATGGCAAAGGTTAATGAATTTCTTCTTCTGATAAAAGGTCCTGGTTGATCGGTGAGTGCTACGAAGCTTGTACCTAGAGGAAAAAGAAAATATTCTTTAAGCAAACCAAAATAGGAGAGAATCAAACACGGAATAACCGTTGCCAATGTAATTCTTATGGAAGAATAGACATACTGGCTGGTGACGATTTTTTTAGCTCCGAAGAATAGTTCATTGTGCAAAAATAAGAGTTAAATGTGAATTGATTGTTTTAGTTAGTCAGTGAATTTTGAATTTTATTTAAAATTAATAAAGTTCGTCAAGGAATATGGATTGATGATTAAATTTAAATTTTTTGCATAAAAAAAGTCTCATGAAGCATGAGACTTTTTAAGTTTTACCGATAGTGAATTCACTATTGATTATATGTTTCTTAATTATCTACATTAGAAGTTTCTTCACCGATGTTCCAGGTAAGACCGAAACGTAGAGTGTTATCTAAAGCAGTATTGATTTTAGACATATTGATCAGGTAAGAAATATCTAATCCGAAAGAACGATATTTTAAACCAATACCGGCAGTTGCAAATTGTCTTGCTCCCTGCACTTCACTTTCGTGGAAGTAACCACCTCTTACAGCAAATGCATTGTCATAAGAATATTCTAAAGCACCACTGTACATGATTGATTCAGGATTTTTGAAAGATTTCCCAATTCCTGCTATAGGACCTACATTTGGCACTGCATACTGAGGAATTCCTCTTGGGTCATTTCCAATAAATTCAGATCCAGGTACCAAGATTTTTGAACCTTCAACGCTCAATCCAACTCTGTTTACATCATCTAGATACATATCATAACCAATACCTAATCTTGCCATAGTCGGAAGATAAGATCTTGATTCCTCGTTTCCTGTATAATCCAATTTTGGACCCACATTGGTTATTGCAAAACCACCATTCAATTTACCATCGTAACCTCCAAAGCTTGAAAATTTAGGAGAAGTATAATATGCTGAAACGTCTACAGCAAAACTGTTTGCTGGCTTCAGTGTAGTATCTGTGTTGAATCCACCGGCCAAATCTGAACGAATAAATCTACCAGTAACAGCCGCAGAGAAAGAATCAGAAAGCTTCAGACCATAAGCAACATCAATTGAGAATTCGTTTGGCTTAGAGGTACCGTTAGAAGTTACGTCATTACCTACCAATGAAGTAAGGTCTACCTCACCCATATTGAAATAATAAATACTTGCTGATATCGTAGATCTTTCTTCCTGACCTAAGAATTTATGGAACGCTCCGTATAGTAAAAATACATCATTTGTAAGTTTCCCCATGTAAGGCGTATAGTTGATACCCACAGAAGAACTCGTTCTGCTAAAAGGATATTTTGCTGCATTCCAGAATTGAGAAAAAGCATCCGGGGAAGTAACGACCCCTTGGTCTCCCATACCTCCTGATCTTGCATCTGGCGCAATTCTCAAGAATGGAGCTCCGGTTAATACAGGTCTTACCTGATTCAAATCTTGCGCATAGCCTATAAACCCAGCACTCAAACCAATCCCCAAAAGCAATTTAGTAGTTAAATTCATATGTTGTCTTTTATATATTATCAGTTTTTTATTGATATTCTTAATTATTTATTATTTTACTTCAAAAGTACCATTTTTTCTACAGCTGTAGCACTTCCTTTGCATTTTTCTTGATTTTGACTTTTTGCAAATATCTTAAAAATATACGTACCTTTTGCTACGGTATCACCAAAATCATCTTTTCCGTCCCATTCTATTGCCTGACGAGGTGTTCTAAAGCCCTGTAGGAACGGTTCTGCAACTACCGGCTGACTCAAAGTTCTTACTAATTTTCCTGTAATCGTATAGATTTGAACGTTTACATCTAAAATATCATCACAATTATGCTCAAAGTGAATGTATGTTTTGTTTGTAAAAGGATTTGGCCAGTTCAATGGTCTGTTGATCACCAAATGCTGATCTGCCTCATCTTTAACTTCAAAGTTTAACGTTTCAGTCGTCGAATTATTGTTTATGTCCCAAACTTTAAATGTAAGCTGATGCTGCCCTATCGCTAAATTTCTAAAAGGATAAGATACATTCCCTTTTTGATAATCTGCTAGGCCAGGATTAAGACATCCATTTCCTTCCCCAGAAGCAAAGAAATCATTTAAAATGATGGTGTTTATAATTTGACCGTCCAAATATACAGTAATATCGTGACCAATACCAGAACCGGTAGAATTTATTCCTGTATCGTCTGTTACACAAGCTAGAAGCATTGGGTTTTGATCTGTAATTCCTCCGTTTGCAAAGTTTGTATTGTTCATATAAAGCTTTACTCTTGGCGGTTCGTTATCGTTGATTCCGTTAGGGTTAATATCACCTACCTGAACCGATTGATTATTAAATACGTCAATAGATTTATTATCAGCATATCCTAATAATCTTCCTTCACCTACTGCATAATTGATATCTTTCGGAACATAAAATTCTACAGTGAATACTCCGTTTACAGCAGTTCCGGAAGCTTTTACAATAGCACTTCCTTCTTCTGTATATTGTAAAACAGGAGTTAAACCTCCGTCATTATTTAATGTTGTTTTATTTAATCTTTTATCAAAAATATTGATAACCACCCTTCCGTTGAACGTAGTGTTTGTAGAACCATTTGAATTATTGATGTGACCTTTAATTTTTACAAAATCTAATCCTCTGATTAATCCGGGAACAGGCGTTTCAATATTATCAATCACCAATAATCTTTGAGGTCTGCTTAATTTCATTGCAGGGTCTCCCAACAGATTTACTTTTAAGTGATTGGGATCAGAGCCTCTTAATTTTTTAGCATTTAAATGGGCATCACCTAGTGGTATAAAATCATCATTCACTAATTTGAAAATATCTTTCGTATAAAGATTGGTGAAATCTACACCATATCCTACACCTACTGCACGGCTAGAAGTAATCATTGCAGCAGCACCTCCTTGCTTTAATTTTAATAACTGTTCTCCTGCAGATGCTGTTGCTGGTTCATCCCAAAGGGTAAATTCACAAGTAATTGTAGAGACAAATGGAAATCTGCTGTATACATTTGAGAAATTATTAGCATTTTGAATTTCATTTAAGGTAAAAACTCTTTCCTGAGTCCAACCATTGATACCACCATGTCCGAAATAGAAAAGGTACAGACTGTTCCCTAAATCGTTTGAAATTGCTTGGTTTACTTGCGGATATCTTTGCCCACCAGCAGAACTCTGTGCTTGGAATGCATCTAAATATAATTTTCTAACGTTGTATTCCTTAAGCAAATTACTTAACGGTAACTCAAATGTACTTGCCAAAGTATTATTCATTACGTTATGGAAGGGTGGTCCACCATCATTGTCATCATCTACAACAAAGTCTAGTTTCATTCTCCATTCTCCAAAAGGAGTTGACTGGCCAGATAATGAATTATAATACGCCAATGTTTTATCCATCATATTAGCTGCTTCCGAAGGATTTGCTGCTGGAATTCTCCCAACGGGAAGATCTGGTAAATTATTTGATAGAGATGACGATGTTTGTGGCTTGGTCATTACAATATAATCGTCAGTAACAAATGAGCTGATGAAATCTGCTGATTCTTCACTCTCATAACTAGAAACTACATTAGAGTTATTTGCAACTCTATTTTTGTAATCATAAGATCCATCACCTAAAATGAAAACATACTTTAAACTTCCGAGTGGCGTGTTTAGTTTTGTTACAAAATCTCTTATTGCTGTAAGATCTCTGCTTCCGCTTCCAAATTCGTTATAAATTTTAGCAGCATCTATAATTTGTACAGAATAATTGTTTTTTGTCTGATGATAATTTGCCAATCTCTGAGCCTGAGACATCATCTCAGGTGTTGTGATAATCAAATAGTCTACATTTTGTAAAGCAGAAAGATTCTGATTATTTATTCTTTCAACAAATTGTGGCGAAAAAGCAGCATCAGCTCGGAAAGCAACAAACTCATTATTGAAAGAAGTATTTGAACTATTGTATGCAAAGTTAAAAGCTCCTGTTCCTGCAGCTTTGTTTACTCTTCTGTTTGCATTGGTGATATCTGTAACATCCCAAACTTGTTCTACATTATTTGCTGTAGAGATGCTGAAACCATAATTTGTATTAGAACCACTCAATAAAGAATAATCACGGAAGCTCATTTGAGTTCCGTTAAATTTTAAATCTTCTTTATACTGTACTTCTACATAATCTAAATAAAATGCTCCGTTAGGATTCGTGGCAATATTTGGAGTGTATTTAAAGCTGATTTGGTTTCCGCTTAAATTAGAAATTGTGCCGGTATATCTCAGAGGGAAAAAATCATAAACATAATTTGATCCATTGGGTGGCACACTTATCGTCGAAGGATTTTGATTATTGATAGTGAAACCCACATTGTTTTGCTGAGATTTGTAACCAATAACTTGCGTTCTGTAGCGAATAATATCACCTCCCTGAATGGGTGAGTTTAAATTAAATGTAATTGTTTTTTCAGTAGAAAAAGGCTGATCTTCTACCCAGATTCTTCCTACTTTTAATAAGTTTTTCTGATCTGTATTGATAACCTGATAATCATCATACCTGGTAATTAGCGGTGTTGCAGGTAAGTTTAAATCAACATTCTGAACTCTTTTTCCTGCGCCTTTATCATAGTTAATATAATAATAAGAAAAATCTTCATAAATATTTTTTACATTTTCGCTACGGTCATTTCTTGTGTCATTTCTTTTAATACCATTACCATTTGCGGTATTATATAAATTATAACCGTTTGGCCCTTGTGCATAAAATAAAGCATAGTCACCATCATTCCAAACACTATCATCTTCACCTACAACCTGAATTGAGTTTTCCTGAAGAGCGCTGTATTTTACATCCTGATTATATTCAGGAAGCATAATGCCACCGTTACCATAAATTCTGAAATTCTTAGGATTTACGTTTGCGGGATTGATTCCTATGTCTCTTAGAAACTGAGCGGTAATTTTAAAAATTCCTGATTTATCGACTTTGATTTTATAAAAACCGCCTGATGATAAAGGATTTACAGTGGTTCCTACTTTTAAAGCACTAAAGTTGACCGGTGTTGCGGAAGGCAAGAGTTCAAAAGATGAAAGTCTTTGTACTCTTCCTTTTACATTTTTAAATAATCCGACGTTGATATTAGCATATCTTTCCCCTTCGATATAGGTGTAATTGATATCAGCAATGTCGTAATCGGGTAGAAGATCTTTGTTGATATCGAATAAATCTCTATTTGAAACTGCTTCCCAAACGAGATTAGAAACTTTCAGTTGATTTTCACCAATTTTTTGCTTGTTTTGGATAAAAATATTATTTTGGCTGAAAGAAAAACCTTCATTTTTAAAATTTGGAAGATTCTTTTTTGCATCGCCGAAATCTTCGATTTTTGCTCCATCCCATTCTATGGGGATTTTTTGAGCCCAAGTCGTTGATATAAAAGCGAATAGAAAGAATAGAGTCGTTTTTAGTCTCATGTTAGTTTTTGAAATTTCTAAATTACAAAATAAATGAAAATTTTAGAATTAAACAGTGATACAATAAAATTAATTTGTTAACGTTTTCAAAAAAATCAAATCTTTACTTGATTTATTGAATAATTTATTTTTTCTTTGTACTTTGAATAATATTTATATCGACTATGAAAAAACTAAAGTTGTTTTCATTAATAGCATTAAGTTCTACACTTGCATTAACCAGCTGTGGAGGGTCCGGTACTAGCAAAGGAGGCGGTACTAAAAAATTTGTCAGCAAGACAGGTTGGAAACCAAACGAAAAACAAGGTTGGTTTTTTGCAGGAAAGCAACAAAAGCAGAAGGGTTGGCCAGGAATGGTATATGTTGAAGGTGGAACTTTTACCATGGGATTAGTGAAAGATGATGTAATGCACGATTGGAATAACTCACCTCGCAGAATGCAGGTAAGCTCTTTCTTTATCGGTGAAACAGAAATTACTAACTACGAATACCGCGAATACCTTACATGGTTGAAGTATGTATTCCCACCTAGTGATCCAAGTTTTAAGGAAATCTACAACGGTGCGTTGCCTGATACTTTATTATGGGATAACAAATTATCTAGAAATGATCTTAATGAAACTTATTTCAGAGATCAAAACTATGATTACTATCCGGTAGTAGGTGTTTCTTGGACACAAGCAAACAGATACTGTGAATGGTTGACAGATAGAGCAAATGAGAAAGCTCTAATGCAAGCAGGTATTATTGCAAAAGATTTGTACATCAACGAATCTAATAACCAAGGTGGAACTGCATTCAATATGGATAAATTCAAATCGAATGATCCTGAAATGCAAGGGTACATCAACGAGCAGAGATTGGCACAAAAATCTGGTATGAAAACTACAAACCAAAGATTATTGGCTGCTAACAGATCTCCTAGTTCAGCAATGGTTACCAAGTTCAGACTTCCTACAGAAGTAGAATGGGAGTACGCTGCTCTTGGAATGGAGAAAAATAGAGAATACAACAGCTATACAGAAAAGAAACCAGAAATCGATATGCTTAGAGGTACTAAGGGTAAAGATAGAGGGATGATTTTGGCTAACTTCAAGCAAGGTAGAGGAGATTATTCTGGACCTGCAGGTTGGAAAAATGATGGTGCTGCTCAAACTTCTGATGTAAGACAATTCCCTTCAAATAATATCGGTATCTACGGTATGGTTGGAAACGTGTCTGAATGGACAGCTGATGTTTACAGACCAATCATTGATGAAGATGCAAACGACTTCAATTATTATAGAGGAAATGTGCCTCAGGCTATCGTAAGAAACGGAGACGGAACTTACAAAATGGTAGATGAAGGTACAATTAAATATGATACTTTAGCTGACGGTAGATTGGTTTACAAAAACCTTCCGGGTCAGTTTGAAAGAGAAACAATCGCTGATTACAGAAACTATAGAGATGGTGACAGAATGTCTTCATTAGAATATAGAAATGCTAGTGATTCTGCTTCTTCTTTCAACATGTACAACGCTCCTACATCAAGATTTGTAGTTGATGGAAACGGTAAAGTAATATTACAAAAAGATACTAAAGAGAGAACATCTGCTATGACTAATGATATTAGAGTAGTAAAAGGTGGTTCTTGGCAAGATTCAGCATATTGGTTGGATCCGGGACAAAGAAGATACAAAACCCAGAATTCTGGTTATGGTTGGATTGGTTTCCGTGTAGCTCAAGATGCTAGAGTTAGCGATAAAGCTAGAACAAGAAGATAATATTTCAAAATACTTATAAAAAACCTCTCGAATTTTCGGGAGGTTTTTTTATTTTGAAGAATCGAATTTCAAATAATTTCATATTAAAAAATTAATTAAAATTCCAAACGACTTTTATTGAAGAGATACATTTTAAAATGAATATAGAACAGTTTTATCCATTATACTTAAAAGCTGAAAAAGTAACGATTGACAGCCGAAAAATCAATAGAAATGATATTTTCTTCGCTTTCTCCGGAGATAATTTCAATGCCGCAAGTTTAGCTGAAAAAGCAATCAATGATGGAGCTTTAGCAGCAATTGTTGAAGATGAAAGTTTTGAAAATGCAGAAAAGAATATATTCTTTGTACCATCAACTTTGGAATTTCTTCAGAACTTGGCTGTACATCACAGAAATCAATTACAAATTCCTATTATTGGGCTTACGGGAAGTAACGGTAAAACGACAACGAAAGAGCTGATTCATGCCGTGCTTTCTCAAAAATATAATGTTCAATATACTTTCGGAAATTTAAACAATCACATTGGTGTTCCGCTTACCATTTTATCGATAAAGCCAGAGCATGAAATGGCTGTTATAGAAATGGGAGCCAATCATCAGAAAGAGATTGAATTGTTATGTGCTTTAGCTCAACCAAATTTCGGATATATTACCAATTTTGGGAAAGCTCATTTAGAAGGTTTTGGAGGTTTTGAAGGAGTCATTAAAGGGAAATCAGAACTCTATGAATACCTTAAAAATAATCAACAGACTATTTTAATTAATGAAAATGATCAGATTCAGGTTGAAAAAACTTCAGATTATCAAGCTAAAATAACTTTTGGAAAACGAACTTCAGATTATTTTTTCGAAATATTTTCAAATGATCACTTCGTTGGGTTAAATTATCAGGATACGAAAGCTTTGTCGCAACTTACCGGAGATTACAATTTTACTAATCTTTGTGCTGCAGCGAGTTTCGGACTTCATTTCGGAATAGAAATCAATCAGATAAAAGAAGCGATAGAAGCTTATACGCCAACCAATATGCGTTCTCAGGTGGTGAAAAAGAATGATAAAACTTTAGTTTTAGATACTTACAATGCCAATCCAAGTTCGATGACGGCTTCCCTTTATAATTTCATCACTTTTGAAGGGACAAAAACGATTGTTATCGGTGATATGTTGGAGTTGGGTGAAGAAAGTGTCGTAGAGCATATAAATATTCTCAAAACGGCCCACGATTTAGGATTTAACGAAATTATTACCGTGGGAAAATATTTTAAAGCAGTCAATGACTCATCAAAATCTTTTGAAAATACTGCTGAGTTGATTGAATACCTCAGTTCAAACAAAATTCAGTCAGAAAATGTTTTGTTAAAGGCTTCACGAGGAATTTCTTTAGAAAAAGCGATTGACTTTATTTAGTTTTCGTTTCCCAGAATTCTTTAATAATCAATTTAATATTTTTAAATGTGCTTGGAAAGACTTCCGCTTCAATCTGTGAAGTGTTTTTCCAGGCAACTTCTGTGATACCTTCTTCCAATTGTGGTTTTGAGGTATCTTCACCATCGAAGTTCATTTCGAACCAATGCGTGTACTTTAGAACTCTGTCACCATTTCTTTCGATATAAATATGGTAAGTGGTATTGATGAAATCCAGAAGTTCAACATTTTGTAAATTGGTTTCTTCTTCAATTTCACGCACGGCAGATTCTTCACGAGATTCACCTTTTTCCATTTTACCTTTTGGCAGATCCCATTTTCCTAATCTTTTGATGAAAAGAATATCTCCATTGGGTCTGTTGACAATGCCGCCCGCAGCTTCAATGATTCTGAAAAGTTTTTTAAATTCTTTCCAAATTTCGTCTATCTGTTCTCCGTAAACATTCAGTTCTTTCACCGAAGTATTTTGAAGAAGATCAAGCGCAATCTCTAAAGTTGTGAAACTTTCATATTTCAGAGTTTTTTCTAAGGCTTCAGACTGCTTAGAGAGTAATAATTTTTTTTCGTTCACAAAAACTTTATACATTTGTAGGAATTTAAATACAAAAATAAAAAAAATGAATTTAGAAGGACGAAAAATTGTTGTCAATAAATCATCTAAAGAGTTATCTGAGTTGCTAAAAACACCAGAAAATTACAAAGATTTTATGCCAGACGGTCTTCAGAAGTTTGAAAGCAGAGAAGATGGGTTCAAATTCGGACTTCAGGGTATGCCCGAAATCGCTTTAAAGATTGACGAAGTGACCGAAGAAAAGGCAGTTTTAAAATCTGCAAGTTCAAGTTTAGATTTTACATTGCTGGCAACTTTAAAAGCGCTGAATGAAAATCAGACGGAAGTTCAGATGCTTTTTGAAGGAAAATTCAATCCTTTCATCAAAATGATGGTTGAGAAACCGCTTCAGAATTTCATCAATACCTTAACGGATAAGATTGAGGCTTATAAATAAGATTAAAACCTTCAGAAATGAAGGTTTTTTTATGCAACAACACCTGAGCTATGATCAGAACTGCTCCCAGTTGCAGAAGAGAGAACATTAATCTCCCCACTCATTCTTAAAACTCCCATAAAAGCAAAAATTAAAGCTTCTTTAAAATCGATAATCTCCTTTTCGGGGATAATGATTTCTGAATTGGTTTTTTCTTTAATTTTTTCAATTAAATAGGAATTGTACGTTCCGCCACCGGTAAATAGAACTTTGTTTAATTGATATTGATTAAAAATTTTAGAAATCTGTTCTGCAGCATGTTCTGTAAATGTTGCTAAAATATCTTTTGAATCTAAACTTTCAAATAATGGAAATATATTTCCGTTACACCATTCAATGCCCAATGATTTCGGATGAGATTGAGTGTAGAAATCTAATGAATGAAGTTTGTTGAGTAATTCAGTATCTATTTTTCCTTGCTTCGCTAAATATCCGTTTACATCGAAATTCTGATTGAAGTTTTGGGCTAATTTATTTAAAACAATATTAACGGGAGCGATATCAAAAGCGATTCTTTTGTCGTTTAATTTTAATGAAATATTAGAGAAGCCTCCAAGGTTAAGACACGCATCGTATTCTGAAAATAGGAGTTCATCACCAATCGGAACTAATGGAGCTCCATTTCCACCCATTAAAACATCCTGAGAGCGAAAATCGTAAACTACGGGTAAACCTGTCTCAATTTTAATTGCCCGTCCGTCACCAATCTGTAAAGTGAATTTCTTCTGAGGTTGATGAAATACGGTATGGCCATGTGATGCAATGACATCAATGTTTTCAAGATTATATTTTTCGATAAAACTTTTTACAGCTTTTCCTAAGTAAAATCCGTATTCAGAATGAAGTTCAAGAAGCTCTTCTGCTGATAAGTGAATAGAATTTCTGAGTTGATTTTCCCATTTTTCAGAGTAGAGAAGGGTTTCGGCTTGTAGGATTTCAAATTCCCAAACAGAATTTTGTTTTTCAAACTTTGCCAGACAGATATCCAAACCGTCTAAGCTTGTTCCGGACATCAATCCTATTGCTTGAAAAATCATGTTTTTAAAAGTTTATTTTTTAGACTCGGCGATTTTACTCTTGCTGATATCAAGATCACCGGAATTGTTGTAGAATGTGTATTCTGAGAAATCATCTTTTGCGGTCATCCCATTGGCACCTACCAAAACGGAACCGTCTGCAGTGGTTGTGTAAACAGTGTCTTTCGTGTAGATTCTATTCTTTTTTTTGTCCCAAAAAACGCTTTGTGTGGCAAATCTCTGTCCGTCACTCGTTAGGATTTTTACATCACCTCTTGCTTCATAAAACTGCTTGTATTCGTAGATTTTGGCATACTTTGCAGTGATATTTCCTGGTTTTTTAGGATTTTTCTTATCAAAGAACTCTATTTTCATTCCTCGTCTTGCAATGGTGTAAGGACTGTCGATTAATTGATATTGCTCGATGATTGGAGCTGTCGCTTTCAATGTCACAAACCCTGAATCTCTCTGAACGATTTTGGCATTATTAATAATCTGAGAAGGGAAATTCTTGCTGAGATTTTCGTTTTGCTTTGTCATGTCCTCTTCGCAAGATGTGAATACAAAAAATATAGCACAACTAAAAAGGTATGCTATATTTTTATATTTATTGAAATTCAATTTCATTTTAGTTATAAAGATTTTTTCTAAACCATCTATCAGCAAAATTGAATCCTACTCTTAGGTTAATAAAATTCTGATTGATCAGATTGTCTTTTACAGTTCCTCTTTTTCCAAGTTCAACCCCAATTTCAAGACCACTCATTCTGGTGATGCTGCTGGTTTTAAACGGAAGCATTACTCCGGCAGAAACCCCAAATTTATTGATGTTGTTTCCGGCAATTTCCAAATTTCCTTTTTCATAGAAAGCACCGTAACGGTAAACTATTCTTGAGAAATAACTTCTGAAGTTATTGTAGTTTGGAAGATACCAACCACCCGCAGAAACTCTGTAAGAATCATTAAAATCAAAAGTATTTCCGAAGTAACTAACTGTTTCTCCTTTTTTATAATCTAACTGCGCAGAAACAAACCATTGATTCTCGCTTCCGTAACCTGCACCCAAAGATGCTTGTAAAGGTAAAAGGTTTTTAGAACTTGTACTTTTAGATTCGATTGTAGTTTGCCCTGCTTTTACATTTCCGTCAGTATAGTAATATGTGCTGTTCAGATATTCTGAAGACATATCGCTAGTATTACCAAAAGTAGCTGTAGCACCTAAAGTCAACTTACGGTCTGTACTTGTATTTAGCTTTTGATAGCTTGTTCCTAAAGTGAAATTTAGGTTTTTGATTTTGTTTTTAGTTTCGTAGCCGTTGATTAATTCAGCGGTAGAAGTTGTGAACTCATTGGTGTCATATAAACTTCCAAAATACAAGTTGGCACGGGCACCCACTGCAAATTCTGAATTTATTTTATATGAAAGCGCCAGCTGTGCAGTGTTCAAAGTTCCGCTACCTGTGAAACGATTTCCGTAAACCGTTCCGTCTGCCATTGTTTCTGTGTGAACGATGTCATAACTTTTTGAACTGTATGGCTGATACAAAAGTCCCATTTTTACTTTCGAAGAAATAGGAAAAGCCAATGAGATATTAGATAAATACGTAGAATGTTTTGTAGACTTTGTATTATTATAATCAGTTTTGAAGTAATTATTTTCGTTGGTAGCTTCAAGCTTAATGCTTGTTAAGTCGAAATTACTGTTGTTAGCAGGGTTTCCGAAGTTGAAGTTACTGCTGAAGTCACTTATAAAAGCAGTCGAAATACCTCCCATTGAGGTAGTTTCAATCGTATTATCATATTTTACATCACCAATTCCATAAGTTGCATAAGGTGAATTGCTCAAACTCTGCGCGTTAAGGAAATACCCAACCGAAATGAATGATAGTACAAAAATTTTTTTCATTCTAGATTTTTAAAATAATGCGCAAATATCTTAAATATTAATGAATTGTAAAAATTTACTGAGGTTAAAGTTTGTTAAGGGGTTTTTATGGTGAATTGTCAATCGTGAATTGGCTTTGCTATTAATTTTTTATCATTAGTAATAAATTCACAATTCATTTGTGCAGCAAAATTCACATTTCACCAATTTCCTTTTCCATAAAAATCTTTTATCTTTGAAACATGAATTGGGAAAACATCGCCGGACAGGAAAATCTTAAAAAACTTCTTCAGGACAGCATCATCGAAAACAGAGTGAGCCACGCCCAGCTTTTCATCGGAAAAGAAGGTTATGGCACGATGCCGCTGGTTTTGGCATATGCAAGAGAAATCCTGAAAGGTGAAAATGAACATGCTGCTTCAAAAGTGGAACATCTAAATCACTTAGATCTTCATTTCTGTTTTCCTGTATTTACCGACAACAAAAATTCTTTAAGTAAAAATAAATTTGATCAGTTCAGAGAGATGATTCTTGAGTCGCCTTATGCAAGTTATGATGATTGGACGGCTTTTTTAGATTCTGAAAACAAGCAACTTTTTATTTCTGCAGACGAAATTGATGACCAAAACCAGAAGTTTGCTTTAAAAAGTTTCGAAGGCGGAACTAAAATCCTCATCGTTTGGCGTGCTGATAAAATGAATATTGCAGCTTCCAATAAATTTCTTAAATTTCTGGAAGAACCGCCAGCAAAAACGATTATTCTATTGACAGCTGAAAATGCCGATGATATTTTGCCAACAATACTTTCCCGTACACAGATTGTCGAAGTTCCCAGAATTGCAGATGAAGATTTAAAAAGTTATCTAAAAAATAAACTGAACTCTTCAGAAGATCAGGCTAAAGCTATTACTCACGAAGCACAAGGGAATTTAAATGAAGCCATAAAGCTTTTAAATTCAGAAATTAAAAATCCTGAGTTCGAAAAACTTTTCGTGCAATGGGTTCGTGATGCATTTATGGTTAAAAAGAAACCAGAATTTCTAAAAAATATAATCATTTGGGCAAGAGAAATTGCCGGATGGAATAGGGAAAAGCAAAAGAACTTTCTCAATTATGCTTCCGAAATTTTCAGATTGGCTTTGTTGCAAAATTATCAGTCTGAAGAATTAGTTTACAAAAAAATAGATGCCAACGGATTTAACTGGGCAGGTTTTTCTAAATTTATCAGTGGCGCGAACATCATTAACATTTTAGATGAAATCAACACCGCAGATTTACATTTAACCCGAAATGGGAATCCTAAAATCGTCTGGACAGATTTAGGAATAAAACTCTCAAGATACATTCATAAAAACTCATAGAAATTCAGACTTCGGTCTGAATTTTTTCTTTTAATCTTGCAGATTTTAGATAATTTAATAACTCAGCTCAATCTGCTAGAGCCTATTGCACTATTCTGCAAATTCACAAATTATTTGTTTGATAATCAGAATCTATTTAACTGATATTTAAAATCTAAATTAAAATTCAATCAAACGTTTGATTTTTGTTGAAATTCGATGTATATTTGCACCCGAAAAACATCACATTATGATTTCAAAAGAAGAAAATATATTGTTTGCTGCTGAGAAGCTTTTTGCTGAGCATGGGTTTCAGGGAACTTCTACAAGAGAAATCTCGAAAGCGGCAAATGTAAATATTTCTATGATTTCTTATTATTTCGGCTCAAAAGAAAAGTTGTATGAGAAATTAGTTGAGTATAGAATGAATCAAAGTCAGTTCTTCTCAAAAGATATTTTAGAAAGAACAGACATCAACGAATGGGAAAAAATAGAGAAGATTATAGATCAGTTTTCAGGTAGAATAAGGCATCATAAATGTTTCTACAGAATCATGCAAAGAGAGCAGCTTCACACAGAAAATCCCCAGATTGTAGAATTTCTGAAGCAGACAAAACTTAGTTTTATCTCCATGTATTCAAAAATTCTGGAAAGTGGTCTTCAGAAAGGGATTTTTACTAAAAATCCACCGATTTACCTTTTGCATTCTACCGTGAGCGGTACCTTATTTTATGCGTCTAATGGAAAAGAGATGTATAAAGAATTTTTGAATAATACAGAAGATGAAGAGATTTTTGAGGAAAAATATTACACGGAACTTAATAAACATATAAAATACATTTTAAAAGACCTTTTAGGTTATGAAGAGAATAAATAACTCAGTTCTTGTACTGTCCCTTTTCGCAGGAATGATGTACACACACGCTCAGGATAAAAAACAACTCAGCCTCGATGAAGCCGTACAGCTGGGAACCCAGAACAGTAAAAGTTTAAAAATAGATGCCGCCAAAATAGAAGAAGCTACTGCCGACCTTTTGGCTGCAAAGAACAGACAGCTTCCGGAGCTGAGTGTTTCGGCAAGTTATCTTTACCTTCCGATCAAACCTACTATTGACTTGAAAATTCCTGGGGTTTCCTCTGCAGCAGGTCCGGAAGTTCATCAGGTCGCATACGGTTCAGCAAATTTAAGTGTCCCGATTTACAGTGGTGGAAGAATTAAATACGGAATTCAGTCTGCAAAATATTTGGTGGAAGCATCAAAATTAAGCAGTGAAAGTGATAAGGTTGCGATTGCTTACAACGTGGCTCAGGCTTATAATAATTTATTTAAAGCCAATCAGTCAATCAAAGTTTTAGAAGAAAACCTTTCTGCTTCTCAAAAAAGAGATGAAACTTTTCTTAAGCTTGAAAATAATGGAGTCATTGCAAGAAACGATCGTTTAAAGGCAAACCTTCAGACCTCAAACATCGAATTGCAATTATTAGAAGCAAAAAACAATTACAACATTGCCAACATCAACATGGATTTACTGCTTGGTCTTCCTGATAATACGGAAATTGAAGTAGACCAAAATTATATTGATGAATCTGATGATGTGAAACCTGTTGATTTTTATTTAAATGAAGCAAGAGAAAACCGTAAGGATTTGCAAGCTTTAGATCAACAAAGAAAAGCGGCAGCACTGGGAACTAAATCTGCAAAGGCAGAAAATCTACCTTCTATTGCTTTCACCAGCGGTTATGTAGCAGCAGATATTCCTAAATTTTTAACGATTTATAATGCAGTAAATGTTGGAGTAGGAGTTTCTTACAATTTATCAAATCTTTGGAAAGAAAATTCAGCTTTAAAGCAATCTAAAGCAAGAGAAATGCAGTTATCGGCAACCAATGAATTGATGAGTGACAATATTAAATTGGAAGTCAACAGAGAATATCAGAATTCAGATTATTCTAAAAAGAGAATTGCTGTTTTCGAAAAAGCTGCGGCTCATGCCAATGAAAACTACAGAATCACGAAAAATAAATACGACAACGGTTTGGCAACGATGACAGAACTTTTAGATGCTGATGCGGCTCAAATTGCAGCCAACGTCGGAGTGATCAATGCAAAAGCGGATGCAGCCTTGGCGTACAGAAAACTATTACAAACTACAGGAACTTTAATAATCAAATAAAAACAGAACGATATCCAAAATGGAAAATAACAATACTCAAGCAACTGAACCTAAAAAGAAAAAAAGTTTAGTTTTTCCCATTATTTTAGCGGTCATCATCGTCGTAGGCGGAATTTACGGTTACAGAACGTATTCTTACGGACAGATCCACGAAGAGACCGATGACGCTCAAATTGCTTCTAACATGAATCCTGTAATTTCTAAAATATCAGGATATGTAGCCGAAGTAAAAGTGAAAGACAATCAGTTTGTGAAGAAAGGTGATACTTTGGTGATTTTAGATAACAAAGATCAGAAAATGGCTTTGGAGCAGGCTCAGGCAGCTTTATCGACAGCGAAAAGTAATATTTCATCTGCTCAGTCTTCTACGAACGCTACTTCAAAAAACATCAACAGTTCACAAGCCGCTGTTGCAACGGCTAACGCTCAAATTGAAGCCGCAAAAGTAAACGTTTGGAAAACTTCTCAGGATTTAAAAAGATATTCAGTTTTGATAAAAGATCATTCGATTACAGAACAGCAATATGAGCAGGCTTTGGCGGCAAAACAGTCTGCAGATAAGCAGTTGCAGGTTTTGGTAGATACTAGAAATCAAATTGCACAACAAACCGGAATTGCATCTTCACAAACTGAAGCAAGTTCGCAGCAGATTTCAGTTGCCGGTTCGGTAGCGAAACAGAGAGAAGTGGATGTAGAAAGTGCAAGATTAAATCTTTCTTACACCATAATCACAGCACCGGAAGATGGTTTTGTAGGGAAAGTTCCTATTCAGGCAGGACAGTTTTTGCAGGCAGGTTCTCAGCTATTCAGCTTGGTTAAAAATGACCAGAAATGGGTAATTGCCAACTTTAAAGAAACTCAGGTGGCTAAAATGGTGGAAGGACAGAAAGTGAAAATCGAGATTGATGCTTTTCCTGATACCGATTTTGAAGGCGTGGTAAGTTCATTCTCTCCTGCAACAGGTTCTACATTCTCAATTTTACCTCCGGATAACGCAAGTGGAAACTTTGTGAAAGTTGTGCAGAGACTTCCAATAAAAATCGATTTCGTAAAATTGGATCCAAATATTGCCAAAAGATTGAGAACAGGAATGAATGTGAAAGCAGAAGTTTCTTTGAAATAATATTGAAATAAGTGAATTGTCAATTTTGCTGAAGCAAGTCAATTGTAAATGCTGAGGAATTAGATGCAGGAAGATTGATGAGGATTTTTGGAAAAGATTGATGACAGATTGGAAATGATGGAGTAAAAATTGACAACGATGTTGATTGATGATTGGCAATTCACTTTTTATAATTCTTAAAGATGAGGAACAATGATTTTGGGTTTCAGAGGAATTTTTTCTTACCCTAAATCTCAACCTCAACCTTCTTTAAATACACAAATAAATTAATGCAAGATTCATTAGTAGAATATGGAGCCCGAAGAGTGATTATTACGATCACGGCGATTCTTTGTGCTTTGCTTGAAATTGTGGATTCCACGATTGTGAACGTTGCCCTCAATGAGATGAAGGGGAACATGGGAGCCACACTTTCTGAAGTGGGATGGGTGATTACAGCATATGCAATCGGTAACGTAATTGTAGTACCAATGACAAGTTGGCTTTCTCAGCAGTTCGGGAGAAGAAACTACTTTGCAGCCTCTATTATTATATTTACCGTTTTCTCATTTTTATGCGGAAATGCCGATAATATCTGGGAATTGGTATTTTTCAGACTCTGTCAGGGAATTGGGGGGGGAGCATTGCTTGTAACCTCACAAACAATTATTACCGAATCATATCCTGTTGAAAAACGAAGTATGGCTCAGGCGATTTATGGTTTAGGGGTAATTATTGGTCCGACATTAGGCCCGCCATTGGGAGGTTATATTGTTGATAATTACAGCTGGCCGTATATTTTTTATATTAATATTCCAATCGGGATTGCGGCGACTTTAATGACTTTACAGTTTGTAAAAAGTCCGAAATTCTCTGAAAAACGTAAAGCTTCAGATGTTGACTGGTTAGGAATTATGTTGTTGGCATTAACAGTAGGTTCTTTACAGTTTATCCTGGAAAGAGGTCACGAAGAAGACTGGTTTGAAAGCGGAATGATTGTTACCTTTACTACAACTGCTGTTTTAGGTTTTATCTGTTTTCTTTGGCGTGAACTGACATTTAAATATCCAATCGTGGAACTTCGGGTTTTAAAGAACGGTAATCTAAGAATCGGAACCGTCATGTCTTTCGTATTAGGATTTGGTTTGTATGGATCGACGTTTATCGTTCCATTGTATACTCAGAGTATTTTAGGTTGGACGGCGCTTCAGTCAGGAGCATTAATGATTCCTGCAGCTTTGACAACAGCGTTTATGATGCCGATTATCGGAAGATTGCTTTCAAAAGGAGCGAAACAGCAGATTTTGGTTTCCTTGGGATTGTTTATATTCTTTGTTTACAGCTTCTGGGGTTATAAAATTCTGACACCTGACACGAGTAAAGAAGCATTTTTCTGGATGCTGATTGTAAGAGGAATGGGCTTAGGTTTATTATTTATTCCAATTACGTCATTGTCATTAAGTACTTTAAAAGGACAAGAGATCGGGCAGGGAGCAGCGTTTACAGGAATGATGCGACAGTTGGGTGGTTCTTTTGGAATCGCAGCGATTACGACATTTATTGCCAATGCTAGTCAGAAGTACCGGGTTAATTTAATATCCCATCTCGACAGTGACAGTTTGGATGTCCAGCAAAGATTAGCAGGTTTAAAAGCCAACTTCATAGCGAAAGGGATGACGCCTGATAACGCAATGAGTGCAGCATATAAAGTCTTAGATATGACTGTCACCAAACAAGCCACCGTGCTTTCTTATATGGATGTGTTTCTCTATTTGGGAATAGCGTTTCTGGTTTGTATTCCGTTTATCTTGTTTATCAGGGAGCGGAAAAGCAAAGAAAAGATTGATTTAAGTGAAGCAATGCACTAAAATATAAACCTCTGAAAATTTCAGAGGTTTTTTGTTTTCTCTACATCTCCCAGACTTGCTTTATGCATCGTTCCCCATTTATCCAATTCTTGAATCACTGGTTTTAGTTGATGCCCAATTTCAGTCAGCTCATATTCTACTCTTGGCGGAACTTCAGCAAAGACGGTTCTTGTGATAATTTTGTCTTCTTCCAGTCTTCGAAGTTGAAGAGTGAGCATTCTTTCTGTAATATTTCCCAAACTTTTTCTTAATTCTCCGAATCTCAGTTTTCCATTAATTAAATAGCTGCAGATTGCGAGAGACCATTGTCCGCCGATCAATTTAGAAGCATACAGTTCCGGACATTCGTCTGTGAGTGCTTTTTTATTAGCAAAGTTGGTTGAGGTTTCTTTTATTTTAGTCATTACTTACATTTTTTATAGTACCATACAATTGGTGGCTAATATCGTAAATGTAAGTTACACCTATTATTTTTGTAAAAGAAATTTTAAAATATGAAAACATTAATAGTAGTAACTCATCCGAATATGGAAGAATCTTTAATTAACAAAAGATGGGTGGAAGAATTGAATAAATTTCCCGAAAAGTATCTTGTTCATGATCTGTACAAAACTTATCCGGATGGAATAATAGATATAAAAAAAGAACAGGAATTAATAGAAGCTTACGATAAAATTGTTTTTCAGTTTCCTTTTTATTGGTTTAGCAGTCCGTCTCTGTTAAAAAAATGGTTTGATGAAGTTCTTTTGCACGGTTGGGCGTATGGTAGCAGAAGCGGTTTTAAAGTTGGCGGGAAAAAAATAGCTTTGGCAATATCAGCAGGGGTAGATGATGAAGACTTTAGTGCTTATGGAAGATATAGACACACCATCATTGAATTTACAAGACCTTTTGAGCTCAGTTTTGAGTATGTAAAAGCAGATTATCAAAAACCTTTTGTTTATTACGGAATGGAGCATAATACCTCTCCAGAATGGATTGAAAGAAGTGTTCCGCTGTATCTTGATTTTCTTGAAAAACTGTAAATTATTAACCTCTGAAAATTATCAGAGGTTTTTTGTTGGATTAAAGAGATTATAAAGTTGTAATTAATTAAAAAAACTAATTGTAATTTTCAAACAATTCTCTGTAAAATTCAATCTCATTCTTATAATAATCTGCAGTCATTTGCTCCAAAGCAGGGAATTCTTTCATTGCAATAAACTTATTTTTCGTTTTTGTAATCAAACAAAATGAATTTTGGGATTTTCTTTGAAAAACCAAACTATTGTTTGTTTTTAAAATTTGTTGATACTCTGCATTATAGAAGAATCTGAAATTTTCATCCCTTAAGTAGTTGAAAATTTTATCTGCTTCTGTGATAGCAATTGTACCATTGTTTTTTACTGAAGATAACTTTTTCCAGATTGCATCGACATCCGGATTCATACTAAATACAGTGTAATAGCGAATATTGCCTTGATCAGCGGGCGAAAATGATTTTAAATTTTGCTCTGAAGTAAATGCTTTTTTCACCTCAGAATTTAGTTTTTTGAAAAATCTCTTTCTAAAATTGAAAGCTGTTTTTCGTAGGAATTCCAGCTTTTATCCTGGTTTGTAATAGGTTTAAAAATGTTTTTTGCCATTCGAATCTGATGAAGCAACTGATTAGTTATTTCATCAGGTTTTGCTTCCGGACGTTTATTTTGAAAAGGTGTGTCGCTTAAATAAACCAAATACTCAGATGTTTTGGGAAGATATTCAAAATAGAACGCTTTCAATTTACCATAATCACTGAAGATGGCACTGTTTTCATCCTGATAGAAAACTTCGTCTGCAGCCTTTAGAAAATCTGCAGTAGTTAGTTTAATTTTATTGTTACTTTTTACGATTAAAAAATCGCCTTCCTCAGACGAAGAAGATGAAAGATAAGGAATGAAATTGGAAACAGAAAAACGTTTAAAACCCTTATCATTGCTGTCAATTGCGAAATCGTCGGTCACTTTCCATTGAAATTTGTAATAGCTATTTTGGCTGTTTTGAGATGGAATATATGTAATTCTGTTATTAAAAGGTAGATTAAATGTGTAGCCATTCTCCACATTAGAATATCGAATAGTGGGAATTTGAAAAATTTCTTTTGCTTTTATGGAATCGGTTTTGTTACCCACAATGATGATTTTTCGATTTCAGGCGAAGAATTTTGGATGGATTCGTTGGTCTGTTTTTTTCCTTCACAGCTTGTGCATAATGTGAGGAAGGCGATTATTATGGTATTTTTCATTGATATTTTTTCAAAATTTATATAGGTTCTTTTAGTCTCTTTAACAAGGAAACCACCAGTGCATAAAATATAATTTTCCGTTTTTAAGAAATATATTGAGGTGACCATCAGAAACATTGTTTTCATCTTCTCTCAACTGAATGACCTGTAAATTACCTTCACCGTAAACATCCATTGTTCCAATATTTTTGACTGCGTTTGGAAATATTTTCTGAAGTTCAATAACGGTCGTTAAAGCACTTAATTTTTTTCCTTTGAACAGGATGAAATTGTTTTTTAAAAATCGAAATTCATCTACAGCTACTTTTTCTTTAAAATTTTCAAATCGCGAACCGTCTTTGTAAAATATTTATTGTCATTCATACTGCCGGTTTGGGGTTCTGTATCAAAGATAAACGTGCAAGGTTCTTCTTCAGCCAATAACTTAGTGCTGTCGACCTTTCCGAAAGTCTTTTCAAATTCTTTAACCATAAAATACCTCGGGAGTTTCCCATTGAACAATATATCTTTTTCCGACATCACTTCATTTAAAGAGTCTTTTACTACTATTTTTTGGTTGCTGTTTCCCTTTTTAGAATTGCCTTTGTTTTCATTCTGAATTTCCTGAGCTATTTCAACTTCCTGAAGATTTGGCCGCCTTCCACTTTCAAAACCTGTTACACCACCTATAAAAAGCAACAGAACAGCAAGTACAATAAGCACTTTCTTGAAAAGGGTAAGTTTTGGAATCTTAGATACAAGAAATATCGTAATAATCAATAGAACTATAAGTATAGCGGTAATCCCCATATTATGATTTAAATAAATTGTTTAAGATATTATAATTAATTAAACAAATGAAAAAGTACAAATTATTATTCATAGAAGTTAGAAAAACTAATACAGATGTCTAAATTGTAATTAATAAGATATAAAATCAACTTTTATTAAATATTGATGATTTCGTCGAATCTTGAAAAGTTCAGAAATCTTTTTGTATAATTAAGCTACAAAAAATGTTGAATATTTTTACTGAAACCAACGTTTTAATAACCCATTGAAGTTTAGCCCTGATGGAAGCGGCATCCTTTTTTGTCATTGCGACTGACTAAAAGTTGAACAAATTGCTTCACTTTGCCCGCAATGACAAAAAAGATATAGCGGACAGCAGGTTCCTGGCTCCTAAAAAAGCTAAAGAGTGTCTGGGTTGTTGAAAATTTGAATTTTTCAATATTGAATTCGAGACTTTGAACTTTGAATGTTTTTGCATTTTTTAACCTGCTAAATTTCCGTAATTTTGCAAAATGAATCACGACACTATCTGCGCACTTGCCACTGCCAACGGAATCGGAGCTATCGGAATTATCAGAATTTCCGGGGATGATGCTATTTCGGTTTCAGCAAAAATTTTTGAAGGTAAAAATCTTGAAAAAGCTCAGTCGCACACTGTTCATTACGGTTTTATCAAAGATGATGATGAGGTAATAGATGAGGTAATGGTTTCTGTTTTTAAAGCTCCGAAAACATTTACAGCAGAAGATTCTGTGGAAATTTCCTTTCACGGATCACCCCATATTGCTAAGAAAATTCTTGAAGTTTTGATTAAAAACGGAGCAAGAATGGCAAAAGCTGGTGAATTTACAATGCGTGCCTTCATGAATGGCAGAATTGACCTAAGTCAGGCAGAATCTATTGCTGATTTGATTGCTTCTGAAAATGAAGCTTCGAGAAAAGTAGCTTTAAATCAACTGAAAGGTGGGATTACCAATGAAATTTCATTCTTAAGGACAGATTTATTAAATTTTGTTTCATTAATTGAGTTGGAATTAGATTTTGCCGAAGAAGATGTTGAATTTGCAGACCGAACTGCTTTGAATCAATTACTCGATAAAATTGAAGCTAAATTAAGTTCTCTTATTGAAAGTTTCCAATACGGAAATGCTATCAAAAATGGAACTGCAGTTGCTATTATCGGTAAACCCAACGCCGGGAAATCTACTTTATTAAACGCTTTGCTGAAAGAGGAAAGAGCTATTGTAAGCAATATTGCGGGCACAACGAGAGATACGATTGAAGAAATTCTTCATATTAAAGGTCATGCTTTTCGATTGATTGATACTGCGGGTTTACGTGAAACCGTAGACGAAATTGAAGCGATTGGTGTAAAGAAGGCAAAGGAAAAAGTAGCCAATGCCAATATTCTGGTGTACCTCGCAGATGCAGCGACAGAAGACTTTGCGGAAGACATTGAGATGATTAAATCTTTGCAAAGAGATGATTTGAAATTGATTATCTGCGCCACAAAAATTGATGAAGTTCTACCTCATCAATATGAATTTGTAGAAAATATTTTCAGAGCTGAAATTTCACAAGATTTTGATTTTATTATGATCTCAGCAGTAGAAAATCAAAATATCCAAGATTTGAAAGACGAATTATCTTCCTACGTTGAACAATTACAATCTGAAGAAGGTAATGTCGTGATTACCAATCAGCGTCACTACGAGGCTTTAGGAAAATCTTTGGAAGCAGTTGATAAAGTAAAGGATGCAATCACAACTCAAATTTCTACTGAGCTTTTGGCTTATGAACTGAGAAATGCTTTGGAACATCTTGGCGAAATTTCCGGTGAAGTGACCAATGATGAAGTGTTGGGGAATATTTTTTCTAAGTTTTGTATCGGGAAATAATCATAACAAATCATCTCAAACAACGCATCCTATTTTTTCTAATCTTTTTTCAAAAGATCATGATATTCTTGGAAGAAGAGAAAATAGCTTTTAATTTTAATATCACATTATTGAGAATTAATATTATATTTGTGGACTTAATTTTATTTATTTCCTTTAATATAGTCTTATGAATATCATTACTAATACTTTTTCAGTTTTAAAAAAGTCATCTGCGGTTGCTGTTTTTACTGTAGCAGCTTTCAGTAGCAATCTCTCAGCACAGAAAAAAATAGATACTTATTTCGACCATCTGTTCATACAGAAAAAGATGATGGGCAGTGTTGCAGTTTCATATAAGGACAGTATTATTTATGCAAAAGCCATAGGGTATGCGGATGCAGACTCAAAATTGCTAAATAATAACAATACAAAATTTCGTATTGCTTCTTTAACAAAAACCTTTACCGGTGCACTCATATTAAAAGCTGTGGAGGAAAAGAAACTAACGCTTGGCGACAAGCTTTCTGCATATTATCCTGAGGTTAAAAATGCTGATAAGATAACAATAAAGCACTTGCTTAACCAACGTTCAGGAATAATCAATTTTACAGAGATTGAAGGCGAAAATACTTGGGAAAAAACATTGCATTCTCAAAAAGACTTTATTGATTTCTTTGTTAATGAGAAAAGTAATTTTGAGCCAGGTTCTAAGTTTGAATATAGCAATACCAACTATGCGTTGCTTGGTTTCATCCTTGAAAAACTATATCAAAAACCTTTTGCAGAGATTCTTGATGAAAAAATTTGCAAACCGCTTCATCTAAAAAATACCTACTATTCGTTTGAAACCGACAGCAAACAGAATGAAGCGCTCTCTTACAATATTCAGGATAAGTTTTTGAGAAATGCAGCTGTAAATTTCTCCAACCATCCGGCTAGTGGCGGAATTTCTTCTACACCGAGTGACGTTAATAAATTTCTTTTTGCCTTATGTAACCATAAATTGATTTCTGCTGAAAGCCTGAAAATGATGCTTCCTAAGACTACAGAAGAATATGGAATGGGTATCATGAAACTTGCATTAGGTAAAAATGAAGTTTATGAACATGGAGGCAGAGTAGAAAATTACTATTCAGATTACTGGTATTTCCCTAAAGAAAATTTAGGAATTGTGGTGCTTACTAATGCAGTAAATATTGATCTTGAACAGATCTTGATTACCCTTACGGAGTTTGCCTACAATAACGAACCGGAGTTACCTGATTTTAATAAAATAGAAGAGCTTTCTGATAAAGAATTTGCTGCGATTAGAGGAACATACTTTACAAAAGATAAAAAAGAATCGGTAACGATTTCTTCAAACGGTAACAGTTTAATCTTTCAGGGTTCGGAATCAGGACAGGATTATATTTCACTTAAATTTACAACGAAAAACACATTTGAATACCAAGGTATTAAGGTAGTGTTTGATCCACAAAAACATCAATTTCAAATATTTCAGGATAATAAGATAGAAGTATACACTCAAAATATATAATGTAAAGAAATATTGAATTTTAAGGCACGAACAATAGTATACATTTTTCAATTATCAATCCTCAATGATTTTATTTTAAACGAATCTTTGAGGATTTTTTTAATTTATCTAAAGAGAAATACTTCACATTAATTAAGCTTAAATCAATTAAAGTTTGAGTTGAATTTAAGCTAGAAAAAAATCATTTAACAAATCAAAAGCAACCGATATTCACCATTATTTTCCATAGGTGCACGATGAATACATGGTAAAACTTGCTGCTCAGGATGATCAACTGATAATCTCCACAGATGACCCAAACCTAAATTTGTTGGCTGAGCACCAGGTTTGGGTTGATAATGCAAATCAAAATAGTTTTCTTTCAAAAAGCCTTCAAATTCTGCATCCGAACCATCGTGTAATTCTTTAAGTTTTCCCCGAATTTCAGGAATCAGGATTTTTTGTGTAGCATGATCATTGGGTAAAATATCACTTGAAGCTCCATAATAAGTGCATAAAAAAGTGCTGGTACCAATAGGAGAACGATCTACATGAAAAGAATAAACGTCTGTCGAAATGAAATCAAACTCATCATCTCGCTCATAATTTTTCAATAAATTGAGTGAAGGCAATGCTCCAAAATCCGTTAGTAATTGTAAATCATTTAGAATAATTTCTCTTGCCATACAACCATTTTCTGTCAATTGTAATGCTAAAAGATCTTCAGGGTAAACTTCTGTAATATTGTCTTTTAGTTGAAGCTTAGAAACAATTTCTTTAAAATCCCCGACTAAATTTCTTTCCCAACAAATCGCATTCACAGTCTCCTGAAAATTAGTATTTACAAGCTCAGAAAAAGTAGAAACTACTCCGATTTGATTGTTGTCAGAAAATGTATTATCCATGTAGAAATGTAGAGCTGTAAAAAAACTTTAGAATCTTAAAATTTGATAGATATCATTTTTCTGAATTTAAAATAATAATATCCCCAAACCAGCCAATTAACCCAAGGAATAATAATTAAAAACTCTTCGCCTGAAAATTCGGAAAGACTTCCGATGATAAAAATCAGATACAAAAAATGAATGCCGAAGAATGCAAGAAATGATAAGTATTTATTTTCTCTGACTGGTTTAAATAGATTTAAAAAAGCTGGTAAATGAGCAAAAATTATGAGAATTTGAATTCCTATCGCAATGCCATATTGCAATCCTCCAAAACAATTCATTTTAGGTGTGCCGTCTTCATAATGATTTGGAGTTTGCATATCGATGAAGATCAAAAATCCAATCATGAAAATTGTTCCTGCTAAAAAACTCGCAAGAATACCTGAACCTATAATTTTAGCAATTGACTTTTTCATTTTAAGATTTTAAATATACTTTAATTTTCTCTTTTTAATAATCTAAAAAACACTAATCTTATCATTAAATTGATATTGAGTCTCAAAATGTATTAGTTTGTAAAGATTTGCATCAAATTTGCAATTCAAAATTCTCATTATTTCAATTAAAATTCAGCAAAAACATGGAAAGTAACAGTGATAGCGCTCAAAGTAGTTTCTCAAAATTTTTCAATGATAAAAAGACGAAACTCTTTTTGTGTTTTACTCTATTTTTTATCATTGTATTTCTCCTTTTAAGCTTTTATGTTGTCGATTCTTCTCCAAAATCTTGGGATCTTTTGGTTTCTCAGGAACTTCAGGAAGATCAGAGTGAGATTTTGGATGTTATGATGAAAGGCTTTAGCTGGCTCGGAACAGTTTATGTAGCGGCTGCAATAGTTCCTGCGTTTTCGTTGATATTTTTATTATTTAGCTATAAAAAAGAAGCCCTTTTTACATTTTCTTGTTTATTGTCTGGTGGTGTAAGTTATGTTTTAAAAATATTGATAGATCGTCCGAGACCGACTACCGATTTTGTGAGAATTGTAGAAGAAACGCATCATCAGAGCTTTCCGAGTGGCCATGTTTTGTTTTATACAGCCTTTTTTGGAACTCTGATTGTGATTGCTTTATACTCTAATATTTTGAAATTATCTTTAAAAATTATTATCAGCTTGGTTTGTCTGGCAATGATTGTTTTGGGAGCGGTTTCTAGGATATATTTGGGAGCACATTGGTTTACAGATGTGATTGGTGGATTTATTGTTGGAGTTTTATTCGTGATGGTTACTGGAAGCCTTTATCTCAGAAGTAAGAAGTGGAGTGTTTTGGCATAAAAAAAATTCATTACCAAAAGTTTTGATAATGAATAATTTATTTTAATTAAAAGAGTTGAAATTAAACTCTGTAAGTAAATGCATTAATGTTCATCCCTGCACCAACAGATGCGAAAAGGATAATATCTCCTTCAGTGAAAGAATGCTCATCCATTTCACCTTTCATAATCAGATCATACAATGTCGGGATTGTTGCCACACTACTGTTTCCAAATTTGTGAATAGACATCGGCATAATATCTGAAGGCACTGCCAAATCATACAGACTGTAGAACCTTTCAATAATTGCTTCATCCATTTTTTCGTTTGCCTGATGAATTAGGATCTTTTTTAAATCTTTTATGTCAATTCCTGCCTTTTCAAGACAAGATTTCATCGCTAAAGGAACTTTAGTTAAAGCAAATTCATAGATCTTTCTGCCTTTCATTTTTATATATCGGATGTCAGACTCGTCATCCTGCTTATAAGAAGTTCCGAAAAACAAAAAATTGGCTTCGTCATAAGAATAAGTAGCACTTTCATGAGAAAGGATTCCGTTATTTTCATCTGTAGCTTCTACAATAACTGCACCTGCACCGTCAGCATAGATCATAGAATCACGATCGTAAGGATCGGTAACTCTGGATAAAGTTTCTGCACCAATTACCAGACAACGCTTGGCAATACCTGCCTTTACAAATGAGCTTGCGTGAATCATCGCTTCGTTCCAACCCGGACAGCCAAACAACAAGTCATAAGCAACACAGCTTGGGTTTTTTATGCGTAATTTATTTTTCACACGGGTTGCAATACTCGGAACTGTATCAGACTGAATTTTCCCTTTCTCAATGTCTCCGTAATTGTGTGCTACAATGATATAATCAATCGTTTCTCTGTCAATACCTGCATCTTCGATTGCTTTTTCGGCTGCGAAATAAGCCAGATCTGATGTTACATGCTGAGAATCGGCATATCTGCGCTCTTCAATCCCGGTAATATCTTTAAATTTTCCAATAATAGACTCAGGAAATTTGATTGCCAAACCATCTTCATTCAAAAATACGTGATTGGTAAAATCGGCATTTTTCATCACGTTTTCAGGAGTATAGCTGCCGGAACCTTTAATTCTTATATTCATCATAAATATCTTTGTAGTAATATACCGCTGTACATATTTATTTTACGGATTATTAATCAAAATTAGGATAAATCCATGTCTTATTCCTAATTTAAGAGGATTATTATAAAAATATTTTAAATTCTTCACATAGTAAAATTTAAATGTATTGATTTTCAGTCATTTAATTTTACTCGAAAATGCTGTCCTCTAAGCACACCGCTTCGATTGTTGATCATTTATCTTAAGTTAAAATTCATGGTTTAAGATTTGTACTTTTGCGCTTAGAATTGAAAGTTCAGAAGATTGGAAACGGCGAATTCTTTAATAATTGTAATTAAATGATTGTATAGTAAAATGAGTAAAATTAATGTTTTTTGGTTCCGAAGAGATTTAAGACTTGAAGATAATGCCGCATTATTTCATGCCTTACAATCTGATTTGAAAGTTTTGCCAATCTTTATTTTTGATAAAGAAATTCTCGATCAATTGAGCGATAAATCAGACAGAAGGGTAGATTATATTCATCAGGCATTGACGGAAATTAATAATGAATTTAAAGATTATAAAACCACTCTAAAAACTTTTTACGGGAACCCTTTAGAAGTTTTTAAACAACTCGCTGAAGATCTTGAGATTGATACGGTTTTCTGCAACAGAGATTATGAGCCTCAGGCTATAAAAAGAGATCATGAAGTTGCTCGGTTTTTAAATGAAAATAATATTGAGTTCTCTGATTTTAAAGATCAGGTTATTTTTGAGAAAAATGATGTTCTTAAAAGTGATAATACACCTTACACGGTTTTCACCCCCTATTCAAAAAAATGGAAAGAAAATTTTAACGCCATTAAAATTGAGAAATTTGATGGTAATTTTAAAAACTTTCTTCCTGCAAAGCATGAAAATGTCATCAGTTTAAAAAAAATAGGTTTTGAAAAAACTGATTTTAAATTTAAAAAACCTGCTTTAGAGAAAAAAATCATTGATTCTTATGATAAACACAGAGATTTTCCTGCTTTAGATCATACGACTCGTTTGGGAATTGCGCTTCGCTTCGGTACAATTTCCACGAGAAAATGTGTAGAGTTTGCGGTGAAACACAACGAAACATGGCTTAATGAATTGATCTGGAGAGAATTTTTTATGCAGATTTTGTTTCACTTTCCGTATGTTGTAAAAGGTTGCTTCAAAAAAAAGTATGAAAATATTGAATGGCGAAATGACGAAAAAGAATTTACGCTTTGGTGTGAAGGAAAAACCGGCTACCCAATCGTCGATGCGGGAATGAGGCAGCTCAACGAAACAGGCTTTATGCACAACAGAGTAAGGATGATTACCGCAGGTTTTCTTACCAAACATTTATTGGTCGACTGGCGGTGGGGTGAGGCCTATTTTGCAGAAAAACTTTTAGATTATGAATTGTCTTCCAACAACGGAAACTGGCAGTGGGCAGCAGGTTGCGGATGCGATGCAGCTCCTTATTTTAGAGTATTCAGCCCTGATGCACAAACGCAAAAGTTTGATAAAGATTCAAAATATATCAATCAATGGCTTCCGAAAAATTATGACATTAAGCCAATGGTAGAACATAAATCTGCCCGAGAAAGAGCTTTAGCCACCTATAAAAAAGGGTTAGAGTAAAATATAACTTCTAAAATTATTAGATAACTTTGGTTACAACGCCATGCCCAATTAAATTTTCTCCTTCAAAAAAATCAAAATCTAATCCCTCATAAATTTTTCCGGTAACGTAGTCGCTCTTCAATAGAGCTATTTCTGCAGTAACTGTATCTCCCGGAAACACCAAATCAGTTTCTGCAAATGTCTGCACTCCAATATACAATTCCAAATCAAACGGAAATTTGATAGACGATCTGTATCCTGAGGAAACTGGCGTTGTTTTTACGCCATCTTTTGCGGGTAAATACGTGAGCAATGCGGTGAAATTTGGTTTGATTTTCATTCTTGATCTAAGACTTTGTAAATAAGGCACGAATTTATAAAAATTAAATATAATGACGCCCAATACCAGAAAATTCTTCAGAATCTATACATTGTAAACTTCTTCATCAAATGGCTTGATTCACTCTTATTTGTATGATTAAATAATATTTTCGTTTTTCAGAATAACAGCTAAATGAAATAATGTTTTCGCTTTGTACTGTTTTCTGATAGTATTCAGTCTTTTTTCAATAGAACTTGTACTCATTACCGTTTCTGGTTTTGATTTCATAAGCTCAGCCATCTCAGCAATTTTCACACCCTTAGATAAATGTTTAAGTATAAGTAAATCCTGTTTTTCCATGTTGTAAAAGTAGAAATTTAATTTACAATTTAGATAAATCAAGTTTAAATTTTTAATTAAAACTTACTTTTTTTCAAAAATGTGATAAAAATAGTGTCTTTCGGTGCTTATTTTTTTTAAAAACAAATTTTGATTATAATAGGTAAATTAAAGATTGTTTTTAGAATAGGGATTTTTTAAGCTAAGAAAGCTTTGGATGCATTAGATAGAAATGGGGATGCTCTATCCAGTAGATTTTTAGATAAGAGGATTTGTATAGAAACTAAAAAGAGAAATCAAATATTGATTTCTCTTTTTTAGTGAGCGCGTCAGGATTCGAACCTGAGACCGTCTGCTTAGAAGGCAGATGCTCTATCCAGCTGAGCTACGCACCCATTTGTAATTTTGAGAAAATTACTAAAACAGTCGGGGCGGCAGGATTCGAACCTGCGACCTCCTGGTCCCAAACCAGGCGCGATGACCGGACTACGCTACGCCCCGAATTAATTTTTGCTGCGGAGAGTAAGGGATTCGAACCCTTGGTACCGTTACCAGTACGCATGTTTAGCAAACATGTCCTTTCGGCCTCTCAGGCAACTCTCCTGTTATAACGTTATTTTGAATGATCGCTGTTCCGTTATTGCGAGTGCAAATATAGAATAGATTTCTTTATTTACCAAATAATTTTCAGAAAAAAATTGTGTATTTTTGAGGGAATAATCGGTTAAAAATCTAAACTAATGCGTAAAACATTATATATCATCGGCTTAAGTACTCTTGTTTTTTCTTGTACTTCGCAAAAAAATGTAAAGAAAAGTACTTACAAGCCGAGAACTACTGTGACACAACCAAAAACGGCGGTTAACTCTCAAAATTTAGAAAAAAATAAACCTGAAGTTGCAACTGAACATGGCGTTGAATTTTTCAGAACAAATATTGCAGATATCACTAAAAATGATAACACTACAAGTTACGGGTCTATCGTCTCTGCAAAACCTGCAGGATATAAAGTTGTGAAAACACATTTTCCAGCAATTGCTCAGAATTTCAGACAAAAATATTTGATTTTACATTACACGGTTTTACCTGATGATAAATCGATCGAGGTTCTTACAAAGCAATCTGTAAGCGCACATTATTTAGTGAATAATTTGGGTGATAACGAAATTTACCAATTAGTTGATGAGAACAAACGTTCATATCACGCTGGTGTAAGCGCTTGGCGCACCGATAAAAACCTTAATGATACTTCAATTGGGATTGAAATCGTGAACTTGGGTTATAAAGCGGATGTAACCGGAGCAAAAACTTTTGAACCATTCAGTGATGATCAGATTAAAAAAGTTGCTGCTTTGGCAAAAGATATTGTGACGAGATACAATATTCCGGCAACCAATGTTTTGGCGCATTCAGATATTGCTCCGACAAGAAAGCAGGATCCGGGACCACTTTTTCCTTGGAAAAAACTGTACGACGAATATCAGATTGGGATGTGGTATGATGAAATGGCAAAACAAAACCTATTATTGTTAGCCCAAACAGATATTGAAACAAAGTATAATGAGCCATCATTTATTTTTTTAGTTCAGACTGCTTTACAAAAATTTGGTTATGATCTGTTGCCAAACGGAAAATGGGACGATGCTACAAAAAAAACCATAGAAGCTTTACAATATCACTTCAGACCACAAAATTATAGCGGTGTTTTAGACGCTGAAACATGGGCTATTTTACAGTCTTTGAATCAAAAATATCCAACAAAATAAATTAAAAAAGCGCATCTTCAACGGTGTGTTTTTTATCATTTAAAATAATTTAAACTGTTAAAAAATATTTTAATGGAAAATTTCAGACAAGAAAGTGATTTGTTAGGTGAACTAAATGTTCCGGTTAATGCATATTACGGGGTTCAGACGCAGAGAGCGATTGATAATTTCAAAATATCTGGTCAGCTTCTTTCATCTTATCATGAATTTATAAAAGGTTTGGCCTTCGTAAAAAAAGCGGCAGCAAAAACCAATTATGAGTTAGGTTTACTTGATCAGGATTTATATTTTAAAATCGCTGAAACCTGTGACGAATTGATTGGTGGATTATTCCATACTGAGTTTCCTGTTGACATGATTCAGGGAGGAGCGGGAACTTCCATTAATATGAATGCTAACGAAGTAATAGCCAACAGAGTTTTAGAAAAATTAGGAAAAAATAAAGGTGAATACGAATTTTGTTCACCAAACGATCATATCAATCTTTCACAATCTACAAACGATGCTTATCCTACAGCCATCAAAATGGGATTGTTGCAGATGAATGAAACTTTAGTTGAAAAACTGAAAAAAATTGTTGAAGCTTTCCGTGCAAAAGGTGTTGAATTTCAGGATGTAATCAAAATGGGTCGAACCCAACTTCAAGACGCCGTTCCGATGACGATGGGGCAGGAGTTTGAAGCTTTTGCAGCAACTCTTGAAGAAGATATTTCTAAATTAGACAGTAATGCCAATTTATTTGTTGAGGTCAACATGGGCGCAACCGCAATTGGGACGGGAATTAATGCTCCGATAGGGTATGCAACGCTTTGTGCTAAAAATTTAGCAGAGATTACAGGCTATCCCGTTGTTTCAGCACCAGATTTGGTTGAAGCAACTCCGGACACAGGTTCGTATGTTATTTACTCTTCAGCGATGAAACGTTTGGCTTTAAAACTTTCAAAAATCTGTAATGATTTACGATTATTGTCTTCAGGACCAAGAGCTGGTTTATCTGAAATAAATTTACCTCCGATGCAGCCCGGATCATCCATTATGCCTGGAAAGGTAAATCCTGTAATCCCCGAAGTAGTGAATCAGGTTTGTTTTAAAGTGATTGGAAATGATTTAACGGTAACTTTTGCAGCAGAAGCCGGACAATTGCAGTTAAATGTAATGGAGCCCGTTCTTTCGCATGCCATCATGGAAAACATTCATTTTCTATGTAACGCACTTGATACGCTTCGTGAAAAATGTGTGGTGGGAATTACTGCAAACAAGGAAGTTTGTCTCAATATGGTCAAACACAGCATCGGAATTGTGACTGCGCTTAATCCATATATTGGCTACAAACAGTCTACACAGATTGCAAAAGAAGCTCTTGCAACAGGACAAAGTGTATACAATTTGGTATTGGAAAAACAGCTACTTTCTCAAGAACAGTTAGACGAAATTCTTGATCCAAGAAATATGTTGAAACCGCACAATAAATAATGGGTAATAAATAATTGGTAATGAATGATTTTTAATTATTTCTTAATCAATTTAATAACTCAATAATTCAAAAATAGATTTGAAATTTTAATCATCATTCCCGCACACAACGAACAGGAAAATCTTCCGTTCACCTTAGATTCTTTACAGCAGCAAAGTTTTAAAGATTTTAAAGTGGTTATCGTGAACGATGGTTCTACGGATAAAACTTCTGAAGTCATCAGAAAATACACAGCTGCAGATTCTCGTTTTGCGACCATTGATTTGGCGAAGTCTGCTCATCAGCCGGGTTCAAAAGTGGTGAATGCTTTTAAAAATGGTTTGAAAACTCAAAATATCGATGATTTTGACATCATCTGTAAGTTTGATGCGGACATTATTTTAAATGATAACTATCTCTTTGAAGTGGAGAACGCATTTGTCAATCATTCAAAATACGGTTTAGTTGGTGGTTTATTGTATGTTGAAAAAAATGGAGATTGGGTGTATGAAGGCAACTCGAATAAACACCATGTTCGCGGTCCAATGAAAGCTTACCGAAAAGAATGTTTCGAAGCAATCGGAGGTTTAAGGGAAACTTTAGGATGGGACAATATTGATTCTATTTTGCTTAAAAATCTAGGCTGGGAAGAAATTGTTTTGCCTGAATTACATGTGAAATTAATCAAAGTAAAAGGTGCAGATTACACGATAAAACCTGCAGATTATTACGGAAGATACTTTTATTTTTTAGGTTTAAACCGATTTCTAACGTATGTTGCGGCTGCAAAAGAAGCCGTAAAAATAAAGTCGCCGTCATTTCTGTTCCAAATTATCAATGCTTACGAAAAATGCAAATCTCAAAATTTAGAGTTGAAGATTTCGAAAGATGAACAGAAAATAATTAATGAACACCGTTGGGATCTATTTAAAAAGAAATGGTTTAAATTTTAAATTCAATAGGAATGGGCTTTAACCCGTTTACAAAAAATAATCATGCGATCGGCTTTAGCCAAAACTTACAAAATAATTCATTGAAAAAAATAGCCTACATAGAAATCGATACCCACGCAGAAATTGCTCAGGATTTTATGGATTTACTGCATGATTCAAAAGCACTTTCTGTGGATTATTATTTTTCAGAGAAGATTCAAAATCAAATCAAAGAAAGTGACGAATGTGTTCATGTGTCAGATTCTTCGATGATTTTGGATCAGTTGTCGACGAAAAAATATGATTTGGTTATTATCGGAACGGTTCACCGTTATTTCAATACTTTTTTAGCGATTAGTCAGAAATATAACACTTCGGTTATTGTTCATAATCTCAATTTTTCAAAAATTTCAAAGGCTAATTTACTTAAAAACGTTTTCAAAAATGATTTGATTTATCGTCTAAAATTATGGTGGAAAGAAGGTCTTTTTTACGCAAATAAAACTTACGGAAAAGCTCATCATCATTTGGTTCTCGATCAGGAATTGTCTTCTGATAAGCTTAATTTCCTGCCTCTTTTTTATACCAAATCATTTGAAAAAATAAAAAGTGAAATTCTAACAATCGTTATTCCGGGTGGAGTTTCTCAGAAAAGAAGAGATTATCAGCGTGTTTTTGAAATAATTCAAAATTCTGAGATTAAAGAAAATATAACTTTTGTTTTTTTGGGAAAAGCTCAAGGTGAAGAGTTGAGAAAATTAGAAAACTTGTCAAAGATTATTCCTGAAAATATTAAAATAAAATATTTTCCACAAAGGGTTTCTTCTGAAATCTTCGATCAATGGATGAAAAAAGCAGATGTTCTCTGGTGTCCGATTCAGGAGGAAACGGAATTTTTCAGCAATAAAGAGATTTACGGAAAGACAAAGATGACCGGGAATTTAGGCGATGCCATCAAATATGGGAAGTTCGCTGTTTTTCCTGCTAACTATTCTTCAAAACTTGAGTTTATCATTCCTGAAGAAGAAAATGTGATTGAGCAATTTCAAAAACTAAAAAATTCAACATTTGATTTTCAGAAAGCTTTTAGCCGTGAAAAAATTCAAAAAGATGTGGAAGAGCTTCTGAATCAATTGATTTCTATTTAAATTTCAAGACACTTTTAATGAATTTCATATTCAGATAATCCTCGATTGGGAAGATTTTGGTGAAATGATTTCCAATAAAAATCAGAATTAAAACGACCGCAGGTTTATAAACAAGATTGATGAAATTATTGTCAAAAACAGGCAATACAATCGCTACCGTAATCGCCAGAGTACAGATAATCGATACGAAAATCATCTCAATCGAGAAAGGTGAGACTTTAAACATAAAATAATTGAATACGACTTTTATCACATTGTAAATGGTAACAGAAATTGCAGTAGACAAAGCAATTCCAATCAGAGAAAGGTCGGTATGGTTGATGAAATACCAGTTTAAACTTATCGTTAAACCCGCCAATAAAAGCATCACGATAATATTGAATTTGTAATATTTTGAAAGCGAGATAATATTACCGTTGAAACCGGTTGCTAAATCCATTAAAACTGCCGATCCCCAAATCCAGATAACGGGTTCGTACATTCTCAGTAAGTCTCCTTTTCTAGGCATAAAATGCGTCAGATAAGGAAATCCAACCATAATGCAGCCAAACAAAACAGCTCCCAAAAAGTAGATGGTTAATGAAGTTTTTTTGTGAAATCTGTCGAGCTCTTCCATATCTCCATCGGCCAAATTTTTTCTGATAATTGGCGCAGAAATATTAAACAATCCTAATTGCGGAATGGATATCAAAGAAATAAGTGCCAGTAAAATACTGTAAACAGCAATCTCTTCTTCCCCGATAAACTCCCCGATCATGTAGTTATTGATTGCCATATGATTTCCGAAAGTTCCTAAAAATCCAAAAAAACTGTAGGCAGCAAACTCTTTGTAAAAATGATCTTTTTTAAAATAATCTCTGCTGAAATCAAGCTTTACTTTTTCAAGCTTATTAGTGTAGTAAATATATCCGGTGAGCATCAATGTAAACATTCCGAAGAAAAAAGCTAGCGCAATTTGTTCTGAAAACTGAAAATAAAAGAAGAGACAGAAAGATCCCAGATTCGCTAATTTTGGTAAAAGATTATCAAAAATATTCGAAACTACTATTCTTTTATAATTGGAAATATATCGGTTAAAAACTGCGCAAAGTGAGAGAGTTAAGACAAGTGGAAGAATGTATTTCTTACTTTCCCAGATTTTCATTTTTGTAAATTCAGGAAATAAAAAAGGGATGAGGAGAAAAATAATCAGAAAAAGTAAAAAGTTGATACAGACTAATGCTAAAGAGAGAGAAAGCATGTTTTGATTTTTACCATCTTCTTGAGCTTTGCCAAAAAATTTCACATTAGAATAGGATATGCCTAAAACAACAAAAGGAACCAGCATTTCTGCTGCAGACATGATGTATCTTAATGTTCCGTAGAAAAAGAGATTATTCGTAAAAATAAAAATGGAAAACATCCCGATCAGCGTCGCAATGTAACCAATCACAGAATACTTAAAGCCCTGTCTAGCAACTACACTCATAATTTTTTTTTAATAGTTTTTTGGAATAAAAATTATATTGTTGATGTAGTCGGTCTTATTTTTTTCGTCAGTGGTATTTTTAATTAGGATTTCTTCGGTCAGTCTTTCGATTTGGAAATTTTTTCTGTTTAAATAATTGGCATCAAAACCCCAGCTTTCCACTTCTGAAATTTCGTTCCAGATGGGTTGGTCGTGGTGTCTTTGTTCCATCTCAACCATTAAAGTGGGTTTGAATTTTTTGATGATGTTTTTTCCGCCGTGCAGTGTTTTCATTTCGTTTCCTTCAACATCAATTTTGATGAAATCGATTTTGTTGAAATTCTCAATCGCTGCCCAATCGTCTAGTTTAATTACTTTTACCTGTTCGGTATAGCTTTTTTCTTCGCCTTTTTCTTTGTAAGAAGTATTAAGAGTTCCTCTTGAAGCGACCATCTTTCCATTGATGATGGGAACTTTAAATTCAGCGGTCGTATTTTCGTCAGAAAGTGCCAAAGGCAGAATATGCATCGCCGGAAATAACCTTTTCAGTCTCGAATTCAGCTTTTTGTTTGGTTCAAAGGCGTAAATATTGGAATGCGAAAGTGTATTTTCTAACTGATAAAGAAACGTTCCCACGTTGGCGCCAATATCTAAAATGACTGCACTTTTAGGCAGAAATTCTTTAATCCAGACCAATTCGGGTTCTACATTACGCTTCGAAAAATTTTCTTTAGTTAATTGATGTAAACTTTTAAAATATCTCTGTTTGTAAAAACCTGGAGTGATGTACTGTAGTTTTTCTGCGAGTTGCTGATATAAAGACATTGCTTTCTTTTTTTTATGACGACCGACAAAGATAGTGAAAAATGTTAAAACGATGTTAAAATATCACAAATGTAAAGCCTTGTTTATGAGTTATTTATGTTGTTTGGAAGCTGTGGATTACTCAGAAGCATTTGAAAAAGGCGCATTTAAAAAATCATTAAAAGGTTTTGCAGAATTCATAATATCAGTTAGTTTTTGTACAGCGTTTTTATCCATGGCATCTTTATTTGTCAGGTTATAAACTCCGATAAAACTTTTAAGTCTAAGATATTCCGCCATTGGATCTTCTTTTTCAAAACCTTGAGGAATTTTTTTCAACTCATGCTCACGGTCTAATTCACCATAGTATTTTTTGAAATCTTTGTGATCAATTGCTTTTAAAAATTCATCTTTAAAGACTGATATTTCTTTTCTGATTTCTTTTAAAACAGGTGCTTCAGGCAGGTAAATTCCGCTGGCAATAAATGATTTTCCGGGTTGAATGTGAAGGTAGTGACCCGATTTTTCGTTGCTTTTTCCCATTCCGAGTGATGCACCGAAATAATTTTTGTAAGGCGTTTTATCTTTAGAAAAACGAATGTCTCTATAAATTCTGAGCAATGATTTTTTAGCATTGAGTTTCGCTACTTTTTCATCAGATTTTCCGACTTCCTGAATAAGTTGTTCTACAAAATTTTCAAATTCTTCCTGAGCCTCAGTGAAAAGATTTTTATTGTCGTTAAACCACTCTCGATTGTTGTTTTCATCGAGCTGTTTCAGATAATCAAATATTTTTTTTGAAAGTGTAGCCGTCATTTTCTTTATTATTTTAATCAAAATTAAAGAAATCTAATCAGACTTGCAGTTTTTATCTTTCATTTAAATAATTCATAAGTATTAATGAAAAATTCAAATAAATCGATAAAATAAAAGGAATTTGAGGGTTTTTTAAATTTAAAATAAAATTTTTGTCCTTTTTTTGCATAAATTCGAAAATACTTAGAGTTTTCTAAATTAAAATTATCAATTCGTTAATATTATATAAAGCATAATCCAATAATTAGTTGTATCTTTGCAAAAATTTTATATTAATTAATGAATTTATTTACGGAGACCAATTTAAGTCCTGATATCCTTAAGGCCATTGGCGAACTGGGTTACGAAAGCCCGACAGAAATCCAAAAACAGACTATCCCTTTTATTCAATCAGATATTCGCGATCTAATCGCACTTGCGCAGACAGGGACAGGCAAAACAGCAGCGTTTTCGCTTCCGATTTTGGACATGATTGACGATACGAGTCGCAAAATCCAATTTTTGGTGCTTTGCCCGACACGAGAACTATGTCTACAGATTTCAAAAGACATTAACAACTATTCGAAGTACATGAAAAACATCAAAACTACAGCAGTTTATGGTGGAAGCAGTATTACGGATCAAATGCGTTCTTTGAGAGATAAGCCACAAGTGATTGTGGGTACTCCGGGAAGGGTGATCGACTTGATCAACAGAAAAGCTCTTGACTTCTCTGAAATCCACTGGTTGGTTTTGGATGAAGCAGATGAGATGTTATCTATGGGTTTCAAAGACGAATTGGAAACAATTTTGAGAGAAACTCCTGAAACAAAACAAACTTTCTTGTTCTCGGCAACGATGAGCAAAGAGGTTGAAAGAATTTCTAAAAGTTACCTTACAACTCCGCACCGTATTTCTGTGGGTTCTATTAACGAAGTTAAAAAGAACATCAAGCATGAATTCTATGTGGTAGGTTACCGTAACAAAAAAGAAGCTCTAAAAAGACTAATTGATGCAAACCCGAACCAGTATTCTATTATTTTCTGTAGAACAAGAATGGAAACTCAGGAGGTTGCAGACTTTTTAATGCAAAACGGTTATGCAGCTGATGCTCTTCATGGTGATCTTTCTCAAGCGCAGAGAGATACGGTAATGAAGAAATTCAGATTGAAAAACATCGATATCTTGGTGGCGACTGACGTTGCAGCAAGAGGTTTGGATGTTGATTCATTGACGCACGTTATTCACTTCTCTTTACCGGATGATCCTGAAGTTTTTGTACACAGAAGCGGAAGAACAGGTAGAGCAGGAAAAGACGGTATTTCTATGTCATTGATCAAGCCTGAAGAAAGCAGAAAGCTGAAGCAGATAAAATCTACGACGAAAATTGATATCGTTGAGAAGAAAATTCCTACTGGTGACGAAGTAATTTCGGCTCAGGTAAAAGGAGTTTTTGAAAAACTAATGACAGAGCACGAAACTATCTTTGAATTTGATCAAAGTCTTGTTCCTGATTTAAGTAATTTCACTAAAGAAGAATTGGTTGTTCAGTTGCTACAGTTCCAGTTGAAAGACTTTGCTTTGTACTATAAGGACAAGCAGGATCTTGTGGATCAGAAGTTCAACAACAGAGATGATGACCGAGGTGGAAGAGACAGAGACAGCAGAGGTGGAAGAGACCGTGACAGAGGAAGAGATCGTGATAGAGGAGATCGCAACGAACGTAGCGACAGAGGTGAAAGAAGAGGAGATCGTGGTGGTAAGCCAAGACAGAGAGACGAAAATATGACTAGATTTTTCTTCAACCTTGGTAAAAAAGACCAGTTGAAAAAACTAGATGTATTGGAAATCATCAACAAAGCTACATCAAGCAAAGGAAGCAAAAGAGCTGAGATTGGAAATATCGAAATTCTTGAGAAATTCTCTTTCTTTGAAGTTGAAAAATCTTTTAGCAATGAGCTTATAGGAAATCTTCAATCTATGAAGTTTAAAGGTAAAGACATGAGAGCTGAAGAGGCGAACTGATCTTAAACCTAAAATATATTTTGAGCCGGCAATTTTGTCGGCTTTTTTTGTTTTTTTTAATTAAAAATATTGCAGTATTTAAACCTAAATCACTGATTATAATAGAGATATGCAAGTGTTTTTCTTGTTGGTTTTTGATGTGAACAAATATTAACCCAATATTAACAAAAATTAATGCTGGATGCTTTTTGTTAAGGTGCTTTTTTAGGAAATTTGCACACGAATAAATTAAATACAATTTACAAATGGCAATTGGTAATATTTTCCACGCATTTCAGCCAAAAGACAAAATCTTCTTTGTGCTTTTCGAAAAAGTAACAGAAAATTTAGTTGCAATGTCTAATGATTTCAACAACGGAGTAAAGGATTTCGATCTTAATGACGATGCAATGTTGAAACTGATGAGCGACTACGAGCACAAAAATGACGAACTTACTCACGAGATCTTTATTGAATTGGGAAAAAACTTCATCACACCTTTCGACCGTGAAGATATTCACACTTTGGCAACAGGTTTAGATGATATTGCAGATTATATCTACGCTTCTACAAAATATATTTTCTTGTACAAGTCTCCGATGATGAAGGCTTATGCAGACTTCTCACTATTGATTCACAAGGCTTGTCTTGAAATTCAGAATGCGATGAAAAACCTGAAAGGTTTTAAGAACATGGAGCAAGTAAAAGAAGCTTGTATCAAAGTAAATTCTATCGAGAACATTGCTGATGATCTTCTTTCAAACTCTATGGTAGAGCTTTTCGAGACGAATGATGCCATCAATATCATCAAAATATCATCAGTTCTTAATTATCTTGAGATCGTAACCGACAAAGCAGAAGATGTTGCCAATACGATTGAGAACATCATGATTAAATACGCTTAAAAAAAACAATACATAACAAAAAATGGATTTTCCTATTTTACTTACGGTTATTATTGCTTTGGCTTTAATCTTCGATTATATTAATGGTTTTCATGACGCTGCCAACTCTATTGCGACAATTGTTTCAACAAAAGTTTTAACTCCGTTTCAGGCGGTACTTTGGGCAGCAGTTTGGAATTTTGCAGCTTTCTTTATCGCAGCTTACATCATTGGTGAGTTTAAAATCGGTAACACGATTGCAAAAACCGTCAATGAGAACTTTATTACTTTAGAAGTTATCTTTTCAGGATTGATTGCTGCTATCGCATGGAATCTTTTGACCTGGTGGTTTGGGATTCCTTCTTCATCATCTCACACTTTGATTGGTGGTTTCTTGGGAGCAGCATTGATGCACGCTTTCTTGATGGATTACCGTGAAGTTGTAGCTGCCACTCCAGATTTGGGAATATTTGATACTTTAAAACAGACAATTACTAAAGTAGCAAGTCAGGATGTTGTGAAATTCAGTAAAGTAATTCCAATTTTCCTGTTTATTTTCCTTGCTCCGGTCATCGGGATGATTATTTCAATTATCATTACCTTAATTATTGTACATCTTTATAAAAAATCAAATCCCCATAAAGCTGATAAATCTTTCAAGAGATTACAGTTGGTTTCTTCGGCTTTGTTTAGTTTAGGACATGGTCTTAATGATGCTCAGAAAGTAATGGGAATCATCGGGGCAGCATTGATCTACTACCACGTAAATATGCTTCAGGATCCTATTTATTTAAATATTGAATCTGCTGAACGTTTTAATTATTTTGCAGAACATTACATGTGGGTTCCTTTAGTTTCGTTTGTTGCGATCGCTTTGGGTACAATGAGTGGAGGTTGGAAGATCATTAAAACAATGGGTACTAAAATTACGAAAGTAACGCCATTAGAAGGTGTAAGTGCTGAAACTGCTGGTGCAATCACGCTTTTCATTACTGATCACTTTGGAATTCCGGTTTCTACAACGCATACGATTACCGGTTCGATCATCGGGGTTGGATTAACCAAAAGGGTTTCTGCAGTACGTTGGGGAATTACAGTAAGCTTGCTTTGGGCTTGGGTTTTAACCATTCCAATCTCAGCAATTGTTGCTGCGCTTACTTATCTTGCGGTAACGTATTTGACTTAATTAAAGAAATAAATCATATCACTAAACTTTGTCTTAACAGGCAAAGTTTTTTGTTTTGAAACCCCTCAGAAAATCGTATTTTTGTTCAAATTAAAATCTTTTATGGAATTCTTAGACACCTACCAACAGATTGTTGCTGACGCCATTAATAAATACACGTTCAAAGATAAACCCGCAGAATTGTATGAGCCGATGAATTATATCATCTCGCACGGTGGTAAGCGCCTTCGTCCGATTATGGTGTTGATGGCGTGCGATTTGTTCGGTGGTGATATGAAACAGGCAATAAAGCCCGCTTTGGCGATTGAGTTTTTCCATAATTTTACCTTGATTCATGATGATATTATGGATGAAGCGCCTTTAAGAAGAAACAAGCCTACAATCCATACTTTACACGGGATCAACGTCGGAATTCTTTCAGGAGACGGATTGATGCTGAAAGCGTATAAATTCTTCGAAGATCTTGAACCTGAAATTTTCAAAGCGTGTATCAGAATTTTCACCCATACAGGCTTGCTTTTATGCGAAGGTCAGCAATATGATATCAATTTTGAAACTCAGGAAAATGTGACTTTTGATGACTACATCAGAATGATTACTTATAAAACCGGAGTTTTAAGCGCATCTTCATTTGAGATCGGTGCATTGATTGCAAAGGCTCAGTTTAAAGATGCCAAGGCTATCTTCAACTTCGGAAAACACATCGGAATTGCCTTCCAGATTATGGATGATTATTTGGATGTTTTCGGAGATCAGGCTCAGTTTGGGAAGAAACATGCAGGTGATATTTACGAAAATAAAAAGACCGTTCTTTACCTTTTAGCAAAAGAACACGGTACGGAAGAAGAGAAAAAAGAATTGGATTATTGGTACTCTAAAAAAACCGATAATATTGATAAAGTGTACGGTGTTGAAAAGATTTTCAGAAGAACAAAAGTTGACGAGAAAGCATTACGTCTGATCGAAAAACATAATGAAATCGGTCAAAGTTATCTTGCGAAAATCGACATTGCAGAAGACAAGAAAAAACCGTTTGCTGAGTTGGCAAACTACCTTTTGAGAAGAGAAAGCTAAATTTCAGGTTGAAGATAATAGGTTGTAGATAGCAGTTTACCTGCAACCTAATATCTCCAATCTCTTACCTAATATAAATGAAATTCAGGACAGAAGTTAATATTCAGGAATTTGAAAACAAGATTGAAGCTGAGGATAAAATATTTTCAATAGGATCATGCTTTGCTTCTGAGATGTCTGAATTATTTAAGCAAGGGCAATTACAAACAGTAAACAATCCGTTTGGAACCTTGTTTAATCCTTATTCAATAAATAATTCTATCAAAAGACTTCATGATTCTGAGTTTTATAATGAAGAAGAATTAATTGTTTTTAATGATGAATTTATTTCGCTCGATCATCATTCAAGTTTTGATACGAGGTTTATCCATCAGACTTTAGAGAAAATTAATTCAAAAATTGTTGTTGGAAATCAGTTCCTGCAGGATTCTAATTGGGTGATCATCACGTATGGAACTTCATTCATTTATGAATTTGAACCTAAAAAAAACTGGTTGCGAACTGTCATAAAATTCCGCAGAAGTTTTTTGAAAAAAGATTGCTGACTCATCAGGAACTCACAGATTCTATTTACGACACCATTCTGAATTTAAAAGACATTTGCAAAGACGATCTTCAGGTTTTGTTTACTGTTTCGCCTGTTCGTCATACAAAAGATGGAATGATCGAAAATCAGTTGAGCAAATCAAAACTAATTACGGCCATTCATGAAGTGATTTCAGAAATCGAAAACTGTCATTATCTGCCAGTTTACGAGATTTTGATGGATGATCTTCGAGATTACCGTTTCTACAAAGATGATATGATTCACCCCAATTCTCAGGCAGTCAATTATGTTTTTGAGAAATTTGGAAACGCTTATTTTTCTGAGGAAACTAAAGATTTTATTAAAGAAAATTTTAAAATTAATAAAGCTTTAGAACACAGATCTGACGATGAAAAAGATCCGAAGTATATAGAATTTCGGGAAAAGCTGAATCAAAGGATTGAAAACCAGAGAAAAAAAACTAAACACAAAATATTCTGATTTCGAATGATTGACTTTACCAAAATTGATTATCTGAAAGACGGAAATGAAAGACAGAAAAGAGCTTTTGAAGTTCTTACTAAATATAGAATCTTCAAAGTATTAGAATTTTATTCTCCTATTTTAGCAGGAACGATTCCAATAGAAATTGATATTGAAGGAAGTGATTTGGATATTATCTGCGAACTAGATTTTAAATTTGAGGAAGATTTTTTGGACGATATTGCGTTTAGTAAAATGATTCCTTTTAAGGCGGATGTCAAAGTAGAATATCCAATTATAGATGGCGAAACATCTATTGTGATAAACTTTATTTTGGAAGAGTTTCCAATTGAAATTTTTGCTCAAAATAAACCAACAACTCAGCAAAATGCATATCTGCACATGATTGCAGAACACAAAATACTACAGGAAAAAGGAGAAGATTTTAAACAAAAAATAATAGAGTTAAAGAAAAAAGGAATCAAAACTGAACCAGCTTTCGGAATGTTGCTGAATTTAGAAAATTCTTATGAAGATCTATTAAAATTTTAAAAATAATGATTGATACGCATACCCATTTATATTCGGAAGAGTTTGATGAAGACAGAAAAGAAGCGATTCAAAGAGCTTTAGACAAAGGAATAACAGAGTTTTATCTCCCAGCGATCGATTCAGAATCTCATGAAAAAATGCTTCTACTGGAAAGTGATTATCCGAATCAGATTTTTTCAATGATGGGATTGCATCCGTGTTACGTAAAACCGGAATCTTGGGAAACTGAATTGGAAATTGTAAAGAAATATTTGGATGAAAGAAGTTTTCCTGCGATAGGAGAAATCGGGATTGATTTGTATTGGGATAAATCCACTTTGGACATTCAGATAAAAGCTTTTGAGCAACAAATTGATTGGGCAATTGAAAAAGACTTACCAATCGTAATTCATACCAGAGAAAGTTTTGACGAAACCTTTGAAGTTTTAGAAAGAAAAAGACACCCAAAATTAAGAGGGATTTTCCATTGTTTTTCGGGAAATCTCGAACAGGCAAAACACGCCATAGATTTAAATTTTATTTTAGGAATCGGTGGAGTAGTAACTTTTAAAAACGGAAAGATCGATCAGTTTTTAAACGAAATTCCTTTAGATAAAATCGTTTTGGAAACTGACTCACCTTATTTGGCACCAGTTCCATTCAGAGGAAAAAGAAATGAAAGCTCTTATCTTGATTTGGTTGCAGGGAAGTTGGTCGATATCTACAATAAAGATTTTGCTGAGATTGATAGAATTACAAGTGAGAATGCTAAAAGAATATTTAAAAAATAATTTAGGGAAATGCAAAAACTTCCCAATATAACTTCATTAAGATTTTTCTTGGCTTTATTGGTTATGATTTATCATATTCCACAATTTTTTCATAACCGAGGCCTACCGTCTTTTAATGATTTACCTATATTTAATAAAGGTATAGAGGCAGTTTATATGTTTTTTTCACTAAGTGGTTTTCTGATAATCAAACAGCTTTTTTTAGAAAAAGAAATTAACAGCAAAATTGATTTAAAGAAATTCTATATCAGAAGAGCATTAAGGATTTTACCGTTATATTACTTGATTGCATTGACAGGGATTCTGTACTACAATTTTTTTCTTCCAAACATTGGTATAGAAATGCCTCGAACTTATAATTTAATAGACGGAATTATCCTTTTATTGGTATTTCTCCCGAATGTGCTTCATCTTTCAAACCCTGGCGGTATATTAGAAATACTCTGGTCAATTGGTATTGAGGAACAATTTTATCTTCTAATTGCACCAATAATCGTCTTAATTCCCTCCAAAAGAACTGTGTTTTTTTTACTTGCCTTTAGCTTTATTTTTATCTTTCTGTACCATTCATCATTGTTTTCTTTTCTGATGAAGTACAAAGTGATGTTTTTTTATTTTTCCTTTGCAGGGTTTTGTTCCTTTTTGAAAATTAAAAAAAATAAATTTTCTGAGGCTTTCAGCTTTATTATCTATCTATCTGTAGCTTTATATTTCACAACTAATATTTTTATAGAAAATTTATCACAATTTCAATACAATTTGATTAGTATGATTTTGTTTGGTTTTTTCTTACATTGTTTTACGCAAAATACATTTAGTTTTTTTCAGAATAAAAGTTTAGTTTATTTAGGTAAAATATCTTACGGAATCTATATGTATCACTCGATTGTAATGCAGTTGGTAGGATTTTTATTTTTAAATTTCTTTTCAAAGTATAATTTGAATAGTATAACAACAATAATAACCAGCTTTTTACTGGTTATTATTATTACCCTTTTGATATCTCATTTTTCTTACCGTTTCTACGAAAAGAAGTTTTTAAATATGAAGAGGGATTATAGAGTTTTAAAATAAATTATTTCTTTCTAGAAAAATTACTCTTGTTTTTTGGCTTCTTACTGTGATCCGATTTTTGTTGCTGACCACCACCTGCAGGTCTTGGTCTTGGTGTAAAAGGTTTATTGTTTGAATCTCTTTTTTCAACCACCAGATTATCCGTGTGGAAAGGATGATTTTTTTCAACCGGAATTTTCATTCCAATCAATTTTTCTGTATCCTTTAGGTTTAATAAATCTAAACCATCTACGAATGAGATTGAAGACCCTTCTGAACCTGCACGACCCGTTCTACCAATTCTGTGAACGTAAGTTTCTGCAACGTCTGAAAGTTCGTAGTTTACAACATATTTCAGTTCGTCAATATCAATTCCTCTTGCGGCGATATCTGTTGCTACCAAAACACGTGTTCTTCCTCCTTTAAAATTACTTAAAGCATTCTGTCTTGCATTTTGAGATTTATTCCCGTGGATCGCTTCTGCGGAGATGTTTGCAGACTGCAATCTTCTTGCAATCTTATCTGCACCGTGTTTTGTTCTCGAGAAAACTAATACTGCACCAGAAATGTCATTCTGCAAAATGTGCGTCAACAATTCTAGTTTATTGTCTTTATCAACAAAATAAACCGCTTGTTTGATTGTTTCCGCAGTCGAAGAAATTGGAGTTACTGAAACTTTAATCGGAGTATTCAAAATAGAATCTGCCAATTTCTGAATTTCTGTAGGCATTGTTGCCGAGAAGAAAAGCGTTTGTCTTTTTTGAGGTAAAAGTTTAATGATTCTTTTTACATCGTGTACAAACCCCATATCCAACATTCTGTCGGCTTCATCTAGTACAAAGATTTCAAGATTTTTTAAACTGATAATTCCCTGAGCGATAAAATCTAATAGTCTTCCAGGAGTTGCCACCAAAATGTCAACACCTCTTCTCAAAGCTGTTTCCTGGCTTCCTTGCTTTACACCGCCGAAAACCACTAATTTTCTAAGCGGTAAATTTTTTCCGTATGCATCGAAGCTTTCTTCGATCTGTATCGCTAATTCTCTCGTTGGAGTAAGAATTAATGCTTTTATATGATTATTCTTAGGAACTTTTCTTTCGGTAAGGTTTTGTAAGATGGGGATAGCAAATGCTGCTGTTTTTCCGGTTCCTGTCTGTGCAGTTCCCAGTACATCTCTGTGTTCTAAAATTGAAGGAATTGCTTGTTCCTGAATAGGGGTAGGTTTTTCATAACCTTGCTTTTGAAGCGCATCTAAGATGGGCTTGATAATGTTTAAGTCTGTAAATAACAAAATTGTATTGTGTATTAAAATAGTGCGGGTGAAGCAGTATACTTCATCATTTTTAGCAGATCTGCTAAAAACTTTTAACAGAATTTTGAGTAAAAAATTACTTTACTGGCTGAGAATGCCGCGAAATATACTGCAAAGATAGACTAAATTAATGAAAAGTAATTATTTTACTTTCGTCCACTGCTGACTTTGCTTTAAATCCTCAAAAATCTGGTAGACTTTCATCAGTTTTTCAGAACCTCTTTTACCATAATCTTCTGTGTTTTTTGAAGTTCCGTCGGCTAGCTTAATTCTTAAATAACAAGTTGGCATATCGCTCACATTACGGCTTCCATATTTATCCTGAAGACTTTTCACGTCCAGATCATTTAGCGAAGCTACAAGTTTATTGTAGTCGGCTTCTTTGATCGTTGTAGTGAAAGTTCCTTCTCTTGGTTTTGAAAATTCGTCTTTTGAAGTTCCTTTAGAAAAATTAAAATGTTCGGCTTCAAGAATTGCAGTTCGGTCTGCCTGAATCGTCATTTTGTAAATCGGACAAAATCCGAAACACGCTCCGGCTTCATATTCAATCGTTGAATATTTCGATTCTACTTTCTGAGATTGGCAAGAGAATAAAACTACGATTGCAAAAAGGCCTAATAAGTATTTCATTGTTTTTAAATTTGTGTGGAGTCTCTCAATAAGTGTTCCAAAGAGTGAATGTTTATATTAACAAAAAAGGATAAACAATAATGCTTATCCTTTTATATATTTTTTCAATTAAATTCTATCCGTGCAGCTGTTTCCAGATAGCATCTTTCAGTTCCATCAAGCCTTCGCCAGTAACTCCTGAGAAGAATAATGGTTTTCTGTGCTCCGGAAATTCTGCTGAGATTTCTTTTTTCAATTCGTCATCCAAAAGGTCTGCTTTTGAAACGGAAATAACGAAATCTTTATCCAATAATTCAGGATTATATTCTTTCAATTCGTTCTCCAGAATTTTAAACTCTTGAAAATGATGTTCAGAATCTGCAGGAATTAAAAACAATAAAATTGAATTTCTTTCAATATGTCTTAAGAATCTATGTCCCAGACCTTTTCCTTCAGCCGCTCCTTCGATAATTCCGGGGATATCAGCCATTACAAAAGATTTATAATTTCTGTAATCTACAATTCCTAAATTGGGAGTTAAAGTTGTAAAAGCATAATTAGCGATTTTAGGTCTTGCTGCCGAAACAGAAGCTAAAAGCGTAGATTTTCCTGCATTAGGGAAGCCTACCAAACCAACATCAGCTAAGATTTTAAGTTCGAAAACGATGTAACCTTCCTGTCCGTCCATTCCAGGTTGTGCATAACGAGGAGTTTGGTGTGTTGATGATTTGAAATGCTCATTTCCTTTTCCACCTTTTCCGCCTTCCATCAGGATGATTTCCTGCCCATGCTCTAAGATTTCACCTACAATTTCACCTTCTTCATTTTTAGCAATCGTTCCTACAGGAACTTCGATGTAAGTATCTTCTCCGTATGCTCCGGTTAACTGGTTTTTTGCTCCGTTTTGTCCACGTTCCGCTTTTACGTGACGGGTGTAACGAAGTGGAAGTAAAGTCCATTCCTGTGAATTCCCTTTCATGATCACATGACCACCACGGCCACCGTCTCCACCATCAGGACCACCTTTGGGAATATATTTTTCACGGCGAAGATGGGCAGAACCTGCGCCACCATGACCGCTTTTACAATGAATCTTTACGTAATCTACAAAATTTGACATTTCTTACAATTTGAGTTATGAGTTATGAATTATGAGAATGAATTGTATTAACTTATAACTCATCACTCACAACTTTAAACTATTTTATTTTTTCTACTTCAGCAAAAAGCTTTTCAGAAATCTCATTGATTTCTCCTACACCGTTGATCTCAACGTACTTACCTTGCTGCTTATATAATTCTGCAACTTCTGCAGTTTTTGTGTAATATTCTTTTATTCTGTTTTCAATGATTTCTACATTGCTGTCATCAGTTCTACCGCTGGTTTCACCTCTTTTCAACAATCTTTCAACCAAAATTTTATCTTCGACGATCAATGAAAGACAAATATCAATGTTGTCATTCAGTTCATCTTTTACAATTTTTTCCAAAGCTTCTGTCTGTACAGCAGTTCTTGGATATCCGTCAAAAATAAATCCTGCAGCATCAGTCGGCTTTCTTAGTTCGTCTATCAGCATATCAATCGTTACCTGATCCGGAACCAATTCTCCTTTATCGATGTAAGATTTTGCTAGTTTTCCAAGTTCAGTATCATTTTTCATGTTGAATCTGAAAAGATCACCTGTTGAGATTTGTTTTAAATTAAATTTCTCAATCAGATTTTGAGCTTGAGTCCCTTTTCCACTTCCTGGAGGGCCGAACAGAACAATGTTTATCATAGCGTTGAGGAGCTTTTGGTAATTAGTGTTTAGCCTCTTACCTTTAGCTATATTTAGTTATTATTAAATTTATTTCTTTTTAATTTTTAAAGCTAAAGCCATCATCAAATAGCTAAAAGCTGATTAATGGTTGATCGTTCCTTCTTCCAACTGATACAAATTCGGAAGGTTTCTTCCCAATTCATCGTAGTCAAGACCATAACCCAAAACAAATTTGTTTGGAATTTCTTTCCCGATGTAGTCCAACTTGAAATCTTTCTTATACACTTCAGGCTTTAATAAGAATGAAGCTATTTTTACAGACTTCGGACGTTGTGTTTCGTTGAAATATTTAAATAAACTTTCAACGGTGTTTCCTGTGTCAACAATATCTTCTACTAAGATGATGTGACGGTCTTTTACGTCTTTCGTCAGTTCCATTTTCTGGTAAACGATTCCTGTAGATTCTGTTCCTGCATAAGAACTCATCTGGATAAATGCAATTTCACATTCCCCCGGATAATGCTTCAAAAGGTCTGAGAAGAACATGATTACTCCGTTCAAAACACCAATGAAAACAGGAACTTCATCCTTGTAATCTTCATAAATTTTTAAAGCGGTTGCTTTTACGATTTCCTGAATTTCGGCGTCCTCTAAATAAGGAACAAAAGTTTTGTCGTGAACTTGTATACTTTCCATAAAATTTTTAGTAGGCGGCAAAGTTACGGATTTTTGATGAAAGTTTTTTGTGAGGTCTGTCAGGTTTACAAAACTTGTTTTATAACAGTAATTAGTAAAATATTTACGAATTTAAATTCCCCTCCTTTGGAGGGGTGGATCAATTTTCAGAGAAAATTGAGACGGGGTGGTTTTCAACAGTAAGATCTTCCTAGCCCAGATAGTAACGGTTACCCCACAGTAAGCGTTGGGTCATGCAGCGGGAACGAGGAGTACGAGTGGATAGCTGGAAATAGCTTCTAAAAACTAATCAAACAATACTAAAAAATTATCCTTTGGCGAAATGACTATCAATGAGTTGAAAATTTAAATTGTTAAATTCCTTATCTTTGCAACTCACAAAACCCAAAACAACCCGCATGTAGAATTTAATTTCTTTCAGATTTAATCAACAATAACCTAAAAAATTATTGAAGTTCAACCTTCATTAAATAAAGAAATTATGCTTTTTCTACAGAATATATCCTTTGGGTTTCCAGCGGCGAATCTGCTTTTTAATTCCATCAACTTAACGATACCTACTCACTCAAAATCGGCTTTGGTCGGAAGCAACGGTACAGGAAAATCAACCCTACTGAAAATCATGGCTCATGAAATTGAACCTTTGGAAGGCAACGTCAATGTTCAGGGAGACATTTTCTATGTTCCGCAGATGTTTGGGAATTTTAATGATGTGACGATTGCACAATGTTTAAAAATCGATAAAAAATTAGAAGCCCTTCAAAAAATCACGAGTGGGGAAGTGGATGAAATCTATTTTGAAATCTTAAATGACGATTGGGATATTGAAGAACGTTGTCAAAGTGCTTTACAACACTGGAAACTTGAGAATTTAGATTTAAATCAAACCTTAGAAAGTCTGAGTGGCGGACAAAAAACAAAAGTTTTTCTTGCCGGAATTCAGATTAACCAACCTGAAATTATTTTATTGGACGAACCGACGAATCATCTCGATCTGGAAGGACGGAATTTGCTGTACGATTTTATCGAAAAGACGAATTCAACAGTTGTTATCGTCAGTCATGACAGAGCTTTGCTGAATTTAGTGGATACGATTTTCGAATTGAGTAATCAGGGAATTTCGATGTATGGTGGGAATTATGATTTGTATACCGAACAAAAAGAAATCGAAAATGAAGCTTTGCAAAACGATATTCATTCGAAAGAACGGGCGCTGAAAAAAGCCAGAGAAAAGGAAAGAGAAACTTTGGAACGAAAACAGAAACTCGATGCACGAGGAAAAGGAAAACAGGAGAAATCGGGTGTGGCGAGAATTATGATGAATGCGCTGCGGAATAATGCCGAGAAAAATTCTTCAAAATTAAAATCAATTCATGCCGAGAAAATTAATGATATTTCTGGAGATTTGCGGGATTTACGTTCGTTTGTGAGAAATGCGGATCAGATGAAAGTTAATTTTAATGATTCAAATCTGCATTCGGGGAAAATTTTGATTTCGGCAGAGGAGATTAATTTTAAATATTGTGATGAAACTCTTTGGAAAGAAAACCTCAATTTTGAAATCAGAAGTGGTGACAGAATTTCCATCAAAGGCTCGAATGGTTCTGGAAAAACGACTTTGATCAAGCTGTTGTTGGGAGATTTGAAACCTTCTGTTGGAAACATTTCTAAATCAGATTTTCAGACGATTTATATTGATCAGGAATATTCTTTGATTGACAGAAATGCAACAGTTTATGATTTTGCCCAACAGTTCAATGACAACGCAATGCAGGAATCTGAAGTGAAAATGTTACTGTCAAGATTTTTATTCGGAAAAGAAAGCTGGGACAAAAAATGTTATGTTCTAAGTGGAGGAGAGCGATTACGACTTCTACTGTGTGGACTTTCCATTAGCAATAAAGCTCCGGATATGATCATTCTCGATGAACCAACGAATAATTTAGACCTTCAAAATGTGGGAATTCTGACGAATTCTATTAAAGATTATCATGGGACTTTGGTAGTGATTTCGCATGATGGGGTGTTTTTGGAGGAGATTGGAGTGAGTGGTGAAGTGCTGTTTATAAAAGGGTAGTATAAATAAATGTGCTCTAAAGTAGAAAATCTACTTTAGAGCACATTTATTTATAATTTTTTATTCGTTTATTATAGAAATATTGTTTTCAAATATTAATATTATTTTTTCTATTTCATTCCTAAGTTTACTTTCACTTTCATATTTTTTACTTTGCGCTAATATTTGTCCATTTGCAGCTTTGACAATAAAAAAATATTTTGTCTGATTTTTTAGTGAAGTGTAATTTGAGATTTTTTTTGCATTTATCTTTAAAGATTCTGCTCCATTATTGCATCCACTTCTACTTGTATAGTTTTCACTAAAAAGTAATGAACTTTTATCATTTTTTAATATAAAATTGTAATATCCAGAAGGTGTTTCAGTAATTACGATATTATAGTTGTTATTCATTTTTTAAGTTATTTATAATTTTCTAAATCTTTAAAATAGTTTTTTTCCCAAGGTAAGGTAGTGGAACTTGCCATATCTTTTAGTTTATCAGCCATATTTGAATCTATTTCAATGACATTATCAATAATCAAATCTTGATATTTTCTCAACTTAGTCATTATAATGTATTTAGCTTTACTGCCATTATGTGCTATCTCTCCTCTGTCTGAAACAAAATCATTTATTTCTTGTGGATTTGTAGATTTCCAAAATATACAATAGTCTTCAATTCCAAGATGATTTTTGAAAAGTGTTTTTAATATATTAGATTTTGGTGTATTTAATTTTTCAACATCTAATTTTGCGTATTCTAACCAAACTGTTTTCCAGCCGCTATCTGCTAAAAACATTGGTTTAATTTCAATAAGATCATTCTTGACTTTTGAACTAATTGTTTTTTTATTCTATTATTTAAATGACTTGCATTAGAAATATTATCAGAAATATATTTTATTGATTCTAAAAGCAAATCCTCATTATATCTTTCCCATGCAGCACACAACATTACTACTGCGCTTCGCGTTAAATGTCCGAGGTTTTTTCTTCCTCTTTTTGCTTTAGAATAATCCGAATGCGTTTCAATTAATTTTAAAACATCGACTCTCATCTGTAAAAATGTTATGTATGAATCTGATGGCATATAGTTTTAATAATAAGCAAACAAGATACAAAAATATATAATAGTCACACAATTTCCATCCCACCCAAAAATAAAATTCCTCTCAAATTTGCCCACCCAATTTTTTAAAAGTAATTTTGTACGAATCTAAAATAAAAGTAAAATATGTCAACTTACGTAGTTGTAGGTCTTCAGTATGGAGATGAAGGTAAAGGAAAAATCACTGATGTTTTATCGGCAAAATCTGATTACGTTGTACGTTTCCAAGGAGGGGACAACGCTGGTCACACGGTGTATGTGGGTGAAGAGAAATTTGTTTTGCACCTTCTTCCTTCAGGAGTTTTGCAGTGTAAAGGGAAATGTATCATTGCCAATGGTGTAGTGGTAAATCCTAAATCTTTCATTAAAGAAGTTGGTCAGATTGAAAGCAAAGGCTTAAGAACAGACCATATTTTTATCAGCAGAAGAGCGCATGTCATCATGCCTTACCACATTCTTTTGGATACTTACCGTGAGGAAGAGCACGGAGGAACTCAGATCGGAACCACCAAAAAAGGGATCGGACCTTGCTATGAAGATAAAATTGCAAGAATCGGGATCAGAATGGTAGATCTTTTGAATCCTGAGATTTTAAGAGATAAAATTGAGAAAAACCTAAAGGTTAAAAACTCTCTTTTCGAAAAATATTACGACAAACCTACTTTAGACGTTGAAGAAATCTACAACGAATATTTAGCAATCGGAAAACAGCTTCAGGAAAGAATCGTTGATACTGAATTAGAGTTAAACGAAGCAATCAGAGATGGTAAAAACGTGTTGTTCGAAGGTGCTCAGGCTTTGATGTTGGATATCGACTTCGGAACATATCCTTACGTTACTTCATCTTCTCCGTCAACTGGGGGAGTTTGTACAGGAGCTGGTGTTCCGCCAACTTCACTTAAAAACCTGATTGGTGTTGCCAAAGCATATTGCACAAGAGTAGGAAACGGACCTTTCCCTTCTGAATTGGATAATGAGCTCGGAGAAAGCATCAGACAAATCGGTGGTGAATTCGGAGCGACTACAGGAAGACCGAGAAGAACAGGTTGGTTAGATCTAGTTTCTTTGAAGCACGCTTGTATGATTAACGGAATCAATAATTTGGTCATCACTAAATTAGACGTTCTTACAGGAATTGAAAACCTGAAAATCGTTACGCATTACAAAACTGAAGACGGAAAAATCATCGATTATTTCACTTCTTCAACAGAAAAATTATACAATTACGAGCCAATCTACCAAGATTTACCGGGTTGGAAAGAAGATTTGACGAAAGTAAGAAGCTACGACGAACTTCCGGATACTGCTCAGAAATACATCGAGTTTATCGAAAAGTATTTAGGAATCAATGTTTATTTGGTTTCTGTAGGTCCTGAAAGAAGCCAAAACATTATCAGAAAAGAATTATTCTAAGAAAATAATTTTCATATAAAATCAAAAGAGACTGTCAACCGATAGTCTCTTTTTTTGTTGTTACAAATATCAGAACTCTCACAATTACCTATTGCTCATTACTTATTATTTATATTTTTGGTAGCTTTTTCCCGCTGTCCACTATATCTTTTTTGTTTTTCCCTTGGCTAATTTCCCTCACCAAAAAACAAAAAAGGATGCCGTTCCCATCGGGGCTAGGGTTTTTGACATAGATTCAATGTTTCGCCATCAATAATTTTTTTATCTACAATTTTAAAAGTTAATAGATAAATAGAAAGAATTAAAATCTATTCATTAAAGTCATATTTTGATAGAATTCCAAGAAATTTTCCTCCCTTTAGGGCTGGGGAAAAGAAAATTTCTTTTAAAATAACCCTAATGTCAAGAAATTCAATGAATCATGACTTATACAGTTCATCATCAATAAGTTCCAAATATTTGCAGCCTCAAAATCCTATTCAATAAATAGTTAATTTTATAATTCGTCACACATTTTAACAAAATCATTCTGTTTTGATAATTTTTTGGCAAATATTTTGATATTGTTTCAATAATTAATTCAAAGAATATAGAAAACTAATAATCGCAATATATTAACAATTTTAATTTTTATCGTGATGAAACACCTACTAGAAAACCAGGAATTTCGACTGAATGAAATCCTATTTGAAAACCGTAACAAACAATACGGTGCTTATGTTTTAAGAAATGAATCAGACAGAATTCTAACGAAATCACTTTTTATAGGGGTGAGTCTTCTGGCGGCAATGTCTATTACGCCCATGATTATTTCGGCGTTTAGAACTGCGGAAGTAATTCCTAATGAGGATATTTATGAGTTACCACCTCCCATAATGATTCCAAATGATCCAACGGTTAAGCCACCTGTTACAGTAGTCCCTCCGCAAACTGCTCCTGCTCAAGTGAAAACTTTCGATGACAGAATTCCTGAGCCGACAGCAAATCCTACTAACGAGCAAGTTATAGAAAAGATTGAGGGAGCGGTTGCCGGAGTTAAAAACAACCCTGATGGAATAGTTGCACCTCCAAATATTCATGTTGCGCCACCAACAATTGGAACAGGACCAGTTATTAATAATGTACAACCTCCAACAATTGAAGTTGTTAAAGATAAAAATATTATTGAAATTGCTGCTATACCAGCGGATTTTGAAGGTGGTATAGATTCTTTTAGAAATAAAGTAATAAATAAATTTGATACTTCAGCATTTGAAGAGCAAAACAGCGTAGCCACTGTGGTTACATTTATTGTAGAAACCAACGGGACTATTTCAGATATCAAAACCAACGGAAAAGATGCATCTTTCAATGCAGAGGCAATAAGAAGCATCAAAGCTGTAAAAGGAAAATGGATTCCGGGTAAAAATAAAAAAGGGGAAGCGGTAAGAAGCTACTTTAAGTTTCCCATTTCCATGAAGTTCGATAATTAAGATTATTCAAAACAAATCTTTTCACTTATCCACAAAATACTATTTTTTGTGGATAATTTTTTTTATGTCTAAAATCCTTATTAACAATATTTTAACTCAACTTTCGTTTTAGTCGTTCCTTGAAAGCAGAGAAAAAAGTGTATTTTTGAAACTTAAAGTTCAAGCAATGGCAAAAATCATAGGTATCGCTAATCAAAAAGGGGGTGTAGGAAAAACTACAACCGCTGTTAATTTAGCCGCAGCATTAGGGGTATTAGAAAAGAAAATATTAATCATCGATGCAGATCCGCAGGCTAATGCGACGTCTGGTCTTGGGGTAGAAGAGGTTCAGTATTCTACATATAACCTTTTGGAACATAGTGTTGAGACGAGAAACTGTATCCAGAGAACGACAACTCCGAATTTAGATATTGTGCCTTCTCATATTGATTTGGTTGCCGCAGAAATTGAATTGGTAGACAAAGATAACCGTGAGTATATGCTGAAAAAAGCTTTGGCAACGGTAAGAGATGACTACGATTATATTATCATCGATTGTGCACCAAGTTTAGGTTTGATTACTGTAAATGCATTGACAGCGGCAGATTCTGTAATTATCCCGATTCAGTGTGAATATTTTGCTTTGGAAGGCTTAGGGAAGCTTTTGAACACTATCAAAAACGTTCAGAAAATTCATAATAAAGATTTAGATATCGAAGGTTTGTTGTTGACAATGTATGACAGCCGTTTAAGATTGTCAAACCAAGTAGTGGAAGAAGTACACGCTCACTTCCCGGAAATGGTTTTTGAAACCATCATCAGCAGAAATGTAAGATTGAGCGAAGCGCCAAGTTTTGGTGAAAGTATCTTAAACTACGATGCAGAAAGCAAAGGAGCGATTCAGTATCTTCAGTTAGCAGAAGAAGTTCTGTTGAAAAACGAAAATTTAGTAAAGAATTAAATAAAAGTTAAAAGCTGTAACACTGAGCTGGTCGAAGTGCAAAAGCAAATAGCCATATGCAAAATATGAAAGACAAGAAAAGAGCGATGGGACGTGGTTTGGGTGCTATTTTGAGCGCTGAATCAAAGGCTACGGTAAATTCTGCAACGGATGAAGGAGCAGAAAACTTTGTAGGAAATATCATGGAAGTTTCTATTGAAGATATTTATCCTAATCCCACTCAGCCAAGAACTTATTTTGACGAAAAAGCATTAAATGAACTTGCGCAGTCGATTAAAAATCTTGGAGTAATTCAGCCGATTACTTTAAGAAAAGACGGTGAGAAGTTTGAAATCATATCCGGAGAAAGACGTTTCAGAGCAAGTAAAATTGCTGGTTTAACATCTGTTCCGGCCTATATTCGTTTGGTGAATGATCAGGAGCTATTGGAAATGGCTCTTGTTGAAAATATTCAGCGTGAAGATCTTGATTCTATCGAAATAGCATTGACTTACCAAAGGTTGATGGAAGAAATCGGGATGACTCAGGAAAATTTAAGCCAAAGAGTAGGGAAGGACAGAAGTACTATTACCAACTCAATAAGATTATTAAGACTAAATCCGGATATTCAAAATGCCATCAGAAGCGGTGAAATCTCTGCAGGACACGGTAGAGCCATCATCAGTCTTGAAAATGAAGAGCATCAGCAGGCTTTGTTTGAATTAATCATCAAAGAAAAACTGAATGTTCGTCAAACGGAGCAGGCAGCAATCGCATTTAAAAATCCAAAATCTCCAGCCGCAAAAAAAGCAAAGGTTGAACTTTCTAATAATTATAAGAGAGCACAAAAAACAATTGCAGATATTCTTGAGGTGAAAGTGGAAATCAAAACAGTCGGAACCGGTAAGAAAGGAAAAATTGTTTTAGATTTTAAAAATGAAGATGAGCTGGAATATATTTTATCTCATATTAAATAGATGAAAAAAATCTTTTTCACACTTTTTTTATGTTTATCTGTGATTACTTTTTCACAGGTTACCCGCAACGATACCATCCGTCTGGAAACTGTTCCAATGGACAGTGTTTCTGTGGAAGAAACTCCCAAAACATCGGTTGTTGAAAGCATAGAAAAAGCAAATGCTCCGGCGAAAATAATTGTTAAAAAACTCAATCCTACAAAAGCAGGTTTGTATTCTGCAGTTTTGCCGGGATTGGGACAGTTTTATAATAAAAAATACTGGAAAATCCCAGTCGTTTGGGGAGCGGTGGGTGTAGGAGCAGGAATCGCCATCTGGAATCAAAATCAGTATTTAAAATACAGAGAATATTACATCGCAAAACTCAACGGAACTCCCAATGAATTTGTTGACAGCAATCCAAGGTTAGATAAAATTGCTTTGGCTAATGCTCAGGACAGATCAAAAAGGCAGAGAGATTACGCCATTGCGATTACCGGACTTATTTATATTTTAAACATCGTTGATGCTGTTGTTGATGCGCATTTGTATGAAGGTCGTAAAGATCCTGATTTGACGTTCACACCAGCAATTATTTATGATGAGTTCGGAAACAATCCGCCAAAAACGGGATTGAGTTTAAATTTCAAGTTTTAAAACTTTTTAGATATGAAAATAGCATTAGTTGGATATGGGAAAATGGGCAAAATCATTGACGAAATTGCCACAAAAAGAGGCCATGAAGTTGTCGCCCGATTGAAAGAAACTCCAACTGCTGAAAATTTAAATAATCCTGATGTTGTTATTGAATTTTCTTTACCCGAAGTAGCTTTTGATAACATTAAAGCTTGTCTTGAAAATAAAGTTCCTGTAATCTGCGGAACAACTGGTTGGTTAGAAAGAAAATCTGAGATAGAAAATTTAGCCATAGAAAACGGAACTGCATTTTTGTACGGTTCTAATTTTAGTTTAGGGGTGAATTTATTTTTTGCTTTAAACGAGAAGTTGGCAGATTTAATGAAAAGCGTCGACGAATATTCTTGCCAATTGGAAGAAATTCATCACATTCACAAATTAGATGCACCAAGCGGAACTGCAATTTCTTTGGCTGAAGGAATTTTCAAGAACAATCCGAAATATGATGCCTGGAAACTTGAAGAAACTCAGGATAAGCAATTGGGAATTTTCGCTATCCGTGAAGATGAAGTACCGGGAACGCACAGCGTTTTCTACAGAAGTGAAGTGGATGAAATTGAAATAAAACATACCGCATTCAACAGAAACGGTTTTGCGCTAGGCGCTGTCGTTGCTGCAGAATGGATTAAAGATAAAAAAGGAAATTTTACAATGAAAGACGTTTTGGGACTTTAATTTTGTAACAAAACCAGACTTTCGTAAACTAATTATAGAGATTTGTATTCATCATCAATTACTGATTGCAAATTGCTCATTACTCATATTGAAAATTTATGAATTATTTTTTAACGTACACAGTTTATGTTCTCATTTTATCAGTATTGATGGGGATTTGCACTTGGAAGCTGTTCAAGAAAATGGGGTATAGTCCTTTATTGGCATTTGTACCTTTCTACAATTATTTCATTATACTAAAAGAAACAAAACATCCGAAATGGTGGGCGATTTTATCCTATTTGCCAATCGTAGGACCAATCATGATGTCTGTTTTCCATATTTATTTAATGAAAAAATTTGGGAAAAGTCTTGTTCAGCATCAGGTTCTGACGGTTATTTTGCCTTTCATCTACATGGCGACTGTCAATTATTCTAAAGATGTAGAGCTGGAAGACGAAAATGATTTATACCTTACGGATGAGGAAAAAGCATCTAAGAAAAAAGATACATTTATAGGATCTATCACTTTTGCAGTAGTATTTGCTACCATTATTCACGTGTTTTTCACCCAGCCTTTTGGTATTCCTACGGGTTCAATGGAGCGTACACTTTTGGTAGGAGATTTTCTATTTGTAAATAAATGGAGCTACGGTTACAGACTGCCGATGCGTCCTTTAGCAATCCCATTCTTACAAGGAACTATTCTTGATACAGGCGAAAAAGGTAACCCGAAAGACGATCCAAAATCTTATGTGGAAGCTGTGAAATTGCCTTACGAAAGAATTTTCCAGTTCAGCAAGCCTCAGAAAACGGATATTGTAGTTTTCAATTATCCTCGAGATTCTGTACACGTTTCGCTTGACCGTGCTGATCCTTATGTGAAAAGATGTGTGGCTGTTGCAGGTGATACTTTCGAAATGCGTGACGGTAAAATGTTTATAAATGGTAAGCCTGAGATATTTCTTGGCGATCAGGAGGTTCAGCACAGATATATTGTCAATACAGGAAGTCAGCTCGATATTCCGGGATTGTATAAAATTTTCGGATTTTTACCGGTTCAGGAAGGCCAAAATCAACAAGGTGGATTTGTGTATTATTTCCAGGGTCTGACTAAAAAGATGGCAGGCGAAATTAAAAAGCTTCCACAGGTGATTGATATGCAGGAGCACATTCAGCCGAAAGGAGAATCTGCAATTTCATATCGTGATGAGGCCAAAATGAAAATTGATACCACCAATTCAATCTTCCCAATCAACAGCGGATGGAATCAGGATCAATATGGTCCTCTTAAAATTCCTAAAAAAGGTGATATTGTAGCCATCAATGATAAAACTTTACCGGAATATCAGTGGATTATTAAAAATTACGAGCACAATACTCTTGAAAATAAAAATGGTAAAATTTTTATCAACGGAAAAGAAGCCAATCAATATACTATTCAACAAGACTACTATATGATGGTTGGAGATAACAGAGATGCGTCATTAGATGCAAGGTTCTTTGGTTTTGTTCCGGAAGAGAATATCGTTGGGAAACCAATGTTTACTTGGATGAGTGTGGAAGGAGCTTTCAAAGATTCACAGTCTTCTTACCAAGCCGACGGAATGAGAGTTCGTTGGGACAGAATGTTCAAAGCAACAAACACGGGAGAAGCCAATAAAACTTCTTATTGGTGGATTGCTGCTCTGATTCTTGTGCTTTTCTTTGGCTGGGAGTATATTGTTAAACTTTTTGGAAAGAAAAAAACAGAAGACGAATTATAACTAAATTTGTAAACTAAAATAAAATGAAGTATTTGAAAAAGTACTTCATTTTTATATATAATGATAATGAAGAACGTATTATTACCGGTATTTTATCTACCACCTATCTCATGGTTTTCAGTGTTTTTAGATCCTGAAAATGAAGTGACTTTTGAGCAATATGAAAGCTTTCCAAAACAGACCTATAGAAACAGAACCAATATCTATGGCGCAAACGGAAAACTATCCCTTGTTATTCCTATCAATCATACAGGAAAAAGAGAAATGAAGGATACTGAAATTTCTTACAGAGAAGATTGGTTAAAGATTCACTGGAAATCTATCAAAAATGTTTACCAGGGTTCAGCTTATTTTGAATATTATGAAGACAAATTTGAAGTTCTTTATGAGAAGAAAGAAAAATTCTTGTTAGATTTTAATTTAAAAAGTATAGACATCATTCAGAAAATACTGAAGACAGAAAAGGCACAATCTTTGAATCAAGAATATATCAAAAATCCGTCTGAGATTAATTTTCGTGAAAAATTTTCTACGAAAGTTGAAACACAATTTGAGATGGAAGAATATTATCAAACATTCACAGATAAATATGGTTTTTTGAAAGATCTATCAATTTTAGATCTTATATGTAACAAAGGGCCAGAATCTGTGACTTATCTTAAAAATATTAAATAATTCTAGTAAAATGAAGAAAATAGTATTAGCTGCTGTCTTTTTAGCAGGTTTTAGTTATTCTTATGCTCAAGGCGCAAAAGCGGCTGTTGATCCAAAAGAAGATAAAGATTTAATGACGTGGTATCATAAAGATTTTGCCACTTCTAAAGTATATGGTGTCAATACCGAAAATGCATACAAATATCTTGAATCAAAAGGTCTTAAACCTAAAACAGTTGTTGTAGGTGTTTTAGACAGCGGTGTCCAGGTTGATCATCCGGGATTGGTGAAAAATATTTGGTCAAACCCAAATGAAGTTCCCAACAACGGAAAAGATGATGACGGAAACGGATACATTGACGATGTTCACGGATGGAATTTCATCGGTGGTAAAAACGGAGACATTGGCGTAGATAATATGGAAGTAACAAGAGTTGTTGCTAAATACAAGCCAGTTTTCGAAGGCGATGACTCTGTAAAAAACAAAGCAAATCAAGCAAAAATGCCTGAAGAATTTGCAATGTACATGAAGTCTAAAGAGCTTTTTACTAAAAAGAGTGTAGACGCAAGTCAGAGTTTCAAGCAGTTTACCATGATTAATGAAGCAATTCCTTCTATGGTGAAGTTGCTTGGAGGGAAGCCTTTTACTAAAGAAAATCTTGCATTGGCAAAACCAGCAGACCAGAAAGAGTCTATGGGGTTACAAATTTTGAATAATTTGGTTCAAAATCCTGAATTAGCTGGTAAATCTCCTTCTGATGTCGAGGCGTTTTTAAACAAAGAAATTAAAAGTGCGCTAGATCATTTTGGTCCAATGGCTCAACAGTATGATCTTGCATTTGATCCTAGAGCAGAAATTGTAGGGGACAACTACGATGACTATTCTGAAAAAAAATATGGAAATAACCATTATCAAGGTCCGGACGCAGAGCATGGAACTCACGTTTCTGGTATCATTGCTGGTTTACCACAAGGTAAGGAAGTGCAATATGGTGTAGCTTCAAAAGTGGCTAAAATCATGGTCGTAAGAACGGTTCCTAATGGCGACGAAAGAGATAAAGATGTTGCAAACGCCATCAGATATGCTGTAGATAATGGTGCTAAAGTTTTGAATATGAGCTTTGGTAAACCGGTTTCTCCGGGTAAAAATGTGGTTTGGGATGCATTCAAATATGCTGATGATAAAGGAGTTCTTTTAGTAAAAGCTGCAGGTAACGAAAACGAAGATGTTGCCGAGCACTTAGCATATCCTACCAACTTTAAAAATGTGACTGATGCGGCTCCGTTCGTAGATAATGTTTTGGTTGTCGGTGCAAGTACGAATAGAAACAATGAGTTGAGAGCAGGTTTCTCAAATTATAATAAAAATATGGTCAATGTATTTGCTCCAGGTGAAGAAATTTATTCTACAGTTCCGAATAATGAGTACAGTTACCAACAAGGAACTTCAATGGCTTCACCGGTAGTGGCAGGTGCTGCGGCAGTGTTATTGGCTTATATGCCAAACCTAACACCTGCACAGATCATCGAGGCTTTAGTTAAAACAAGCAATGCAAGTACAGAAAATGAGTTTGGAGAAAAATCTCAGGCTGGTGGGGTAATCGATGTGAAAAAAGCAGCAGAATATGCTTTCAATAATTTCTACAACGGAAAAGCTTCTTCAGTGAAAAAACCTGCAAAAGCTAAGAAAGCTGTAAGGAAATAATAATCAAATACTTATTTGATAATAATAATGAGAGCCCGATTTTTTCGGGCTTTTATTTTTTTAACAAATTTGTTTTGGCACGGTTTTTTGTAGTAACTTTATAAATAATAAACAAAAAGGTAAAGTCGCTTTTCGATTTTATCTGACGTAAAAAAAAACATATGAAAAAGTTATTACTTGCGGGGATTTTGGGAACATCACTTTTTGCAGTGTCTTGTTCCACCGTTAAAAAAGGAGCAGATGCACAAAGCAACAAATCAGAATTTCTTAAAATGAAAGGAGATTTCCAAATTGTAAGCATTGAGTACGACAAGCAATATAAAATCAAGCCTTTTGATGAAGGCGCAGATGCACAATGTTTCGTTGGAAGTCACTGGAGATTCATTCCAAATAACTATACAGGAGCATATACATTAAACGGAGGTGGAAATTGCCCTGCCTTGACTCAGCCGATTAAATTTGAAGTAAAAGACGGAAACACGTTTTTATTCAAAAAAATTCAGGCCGGAACAAAAGCTAAACAAAATACTGTAGGGTACACACTTGATGTAATCAATATGACAACAGATCAGTTTTCATTAGAGCAAAATGTACCATTTGATGGTAGCACAATAAGAGTTGTTTACAACTTCGAAAGAGCTGGAATGAAATAATTTAACTATTTAAAATAAACATAATGAAATTTAATAAAACATATATAGGAGCATTTTTCTTATCATCAGCATTACTGCTTACAAGTTGTGAGGCTGTACAGAATTCTAATCACCAGCAAAGAGGTACCGCAGTAGGTGTTGCTTCCGGAGCTGTACTCGGTGGTGTTCTTGGGAACAATGTTGGTAAAGGTAAAAACGCAGCATTAGGAGCTGTTCTTGGAGGTATTATAGGTGGTGTTGCGGGTAATGTTATCGGTAATAAAATGGATAAGCAGGCTAAAGATATTAAAGAAACTTTACCGGGTGCTGAAGTAGAAAGAGTAGGTGATGGTATTAAAATCACGATGAATGAAAGCATTGTTACTTTTGCGTTTGATTCTTCTGATCTTACATCACTAGCAAAAACAAACTTAGATAAGTTGACTCAGGTTTTAGTAAATAATCCTGACACCAACATCAATATTTACGGTCACACAGACAGCAAAGGTGCTGATGATTACAATCAAAAGCTTTCTGAAAGAAGAGCCAATTCTGTGAGATCTTATTTGATGTCAAAAGGAATTTCTTCAAACAGACTTTTCGCTTTAGGTGAAGGTGAAGCAATGCCGGTAGCATCAAATGATACAGACGCTGGTAGAGCTAAAAACAGAAGAGTAGAGTTTGCGATTACGGCAAACGAAAAAATGATTAATGACGCTAAGCAAGGGCAATAATCGTTAACATATAAATATTATCATAAAAGACCGCCTTGGCGGTTTTTTTTGTATTTTTAAACGGCATTTTTTTTTGGTTTAAAATCACTATTTTTGCAAACGAAATTACATAAATGAAAAAATATTTAAAACTGCTTCGTGTAGAGCAATGGGTGAAAAATCTATTTGTTTTTGTGCCCTTGTTTTTTTCGGGAAGTATTCAGAATGTAGACCTGCTTACAAAAAGTATCTTTGCATTTGTCATTTTCTCTCTGGCGGCGAGTGTTGTTTACATCCTGAATGACTACAACGATATTGAAGCAGATCGACAACATCCGGAAAAAAGAAGACGACCTCTCGCAAGCGGTGCGATCTCTAAAAGAAAAGCACTGACTATCCTTACAGGTTTGATTGTTTTGGATATCGCTTTGATATTCTTTGCACAATTTAATTTCCATGAAAGTTTGTGGAAGTTTGCGGCCATTATCGGGATTTATTTTGTAATGAATCTTGCCTATACATTTAAACTGAAGCATGTTCCGATTATTGATATTTTTATCATTGCCACAGGATTTGTACTAAGAGTTCAGGCGGGCGGATACATCACAGGAATCTTTATTTCTCAATGGGCAACACTACTGACTTTCGTTTTAGCATTGGTTTTAGCCATCGGAAAAAGACGTGGCGAGTTGATTAATGCTCAGGTTTCAGGCAAAACAAGAAAAGCGCTTGATGGTTACAATGTACAGTTTGCAGATATTGCACTTTCCATTTCGGTAACATTGGCGATTGTTTGTTATCTGATGTTTACATTATCTCCAGAAATTCAGCTTAAACTACATAAAGCCGTATTTTACACAGTAATTTTTGTTGTTTTCGCTTTTCTAAGATATTTACAGCAAACTTTGGTTTACAACAGAACCGAATCTCCTACAAAAATTGTTTACAGAGACAGATATATTCAGGTTACATTATTATTATGGGTTGCCGCATTTTTAATTCTAATTTATTTTAAATAATGAAATTGCGCAGACTAAATAGTATAAACAATAATGAAAAATTTATGGTGATTGCATCTGAAACAACAAAAATAATTAATCACAGATGAAACCAAATTTCACACAAAAAGTTACAAATTGGGGCAACTTTCCAATCGTGGAAAAAGAAATGAGGTCTGAAGACAGCTTCAAAAAAATAAAAGAATTTGTACTTAATCACAATGAAGTTATTGCAAGAGGAAATGGCAGATGCTATGGTGATGCTTCATTGGGCGAAAATATTTTCTCTTCAAAAAAATTAAATAAATTCATCAGCTTCGACCGTCTCAACGGAATTATCGAATGCGAATCCGGAGTTTTACTTTCCGAGGTTTTAGAAATTTCTGTGCCGCAGGGTTATTTTTTATACGTAACTCCGGGAACAAAATTTATTTCTGTAGGTGGCGCAATTGCGTCAGACGTTCATGGTAAAAATCATCATGCCGAAGGATGTTTTTCAGAATATGTTACCGAATTTAAATTAATGACCGAAAATGGTGATATTATCATCTGTTCACGAGAAGAAAATTCAGATAGATTTTGGGCAACCATCGGCGGAATGGGGCTCACCGGAATTATTCTTTCAGCAAAATTTAAGCTTAAAAATATTGAGACCGCTTACATTCGTCAGGAAAGCATCAAAGCAGAAAATTTAGATGAAATATTCAGACTTTTTGAAGAAAGTGAAAGCTGGACATATACAGTTGCCTGGATCGATTGTCTTCAGAAAGGGAAAAATATAGGAAGAAGTATTCTGATGCGCGGCGAACACGCCTTTAGACATGAACTGACAGGAAATGATGCTAAAAATCCTTTAGTTTTAAAGAAGAAATTCTCTCCGACAGTACCTTTTTATTTTCCGAATTTTGTCTTAAATGCTTTGACGGTGAAGATTTTTAATTTTCTTTATTATAAAAAGCAATCTAAAAAAGAGGTGAAGAATTTTATCGATTACGAAACATTTTTCTACCCTTTGGATGCCGTAACCGATTGGAATAAAATCTACGGAAAGTCAGGATTTATCCAATATCAAATGGTAATCCCGAAAGAAACCGGAAAAGAAGGGATGAAAAAAATCCTTGAAACCATCGCCAATAGCGGAAATGGTTCTTTCTTGGCAGTCTTAAAACTTTTTGGGGAAAATAATCCTGAAGCATACAATTCATTCCCGACCGAAGGTTATACTTTGGCCCTGGATTTTAAAGTGAATTCAAAACTGAAAAAGCTGGTTGATCAGTTAGATCAGATCGTTCAGGAGTTTGGCGGAAGAATTTATTTAACAAAAGACAGTATGAGCAGATCTTCGCTTACAGATTATCTGAAAAATGTCAACAGTTCAAAATTTGTGTCTTTACAGCACAAAAGAATTTTAAATAATAAGTAGAATGATAGTTCTGGGAAGTACATCGGAAGTAGCGCAGGCATTTGTAGAAAAGGCTTTGCAGGAAGGCGAAAAGTTTGAAAGAATTTATCTTTTTACCTCAAATAAAGAAACCACAGAGAGATTTGCAAGACATATTGATGTTAAATTTTTGCAACAATCGGAAATTATCGAATTAGATTTAACGAAAACAATCAATTATTCTGAGTTTGACCAAATCAACTCCAGTCTGCTTTTTGTGCAACGGGTTATTTGGGAGAAGGTACAGAAGAAGGCTTGTACGACAATAAAAATACAGAGAGAATTATAGATATCAATTACTCAAAATTAGTTCCGGTAATGAATTATTTTGCTCAGAAATTCGAAAGCAGAAGATCAGGAACTATCATCGGACTTTCATCGGTTGCCGGTGATAGAGGAAGACAGAGTAATTTTATCTATGGAAGCGCAAAAGCAGCATTCACAGCTTATTTAAGCGGTTTGAGGAATTATCTTTTTGAAAAAAAGGTACATGTAATGACCGTAAAGCCAGGATTTATGGCAACAAAAATGACAGAAGGCTTACCTTTGAATCCGAAATTAACGGCAACACCGAAGCAGGCGGCAGAGTGTATTTATAAAGCATTCAAAAAACAAAAAAATGTGGCATACGTTTTACCGATTTGGGGCGTTATTATGTTAATCATTAGAAATATTCCTGAATTTATTTTTAAGAAATTAAAACTTTAATTGAGTATGAAAAAATTGTATTGCTTTGATTTTGACGGCACTTTGACTTACAAAGACACGATGTTTATGTATCTTAAATTTTATAATCCATCGAAATTTCGGGTACAGTTTGTAAAACATATTCCGCTTTTTATTTTATTAAAATTAAAATTGGCGGAGACTGAAAAAGTAAAGAAAAGCTTTATCGGTTCTATTTTAAAAGGCCAGCTTCAGACTAAAATCGAAGAAAAGTCTAAACAGTTTTTTGAAGAAAATTATCCAAAAATAGTAAGAGAAAACGCCTTAGATTTCATTGAAAATATAGATAGAGAAAATACAGAAAGTCTTATGGTGACGGCTTCCCTAGATATATGGGCTAAACCATTTGCTGAAAAATTGCAGATGAATCTTGTTTCCACAAAAGCAGAATTTAAAAATGGTGTTTTCACAGGTAGTTTTATCGGTAAAAACTGCAACGGAAAAGAAAAGTTAGAAAGAATTAAAAAAGAAATTTCAGACGATAAATACGATAAAATCATAGCTTTTGGAGATACCTCGGGTGATAAGCCAATGCTGAAATGGGCGAATGAAGGACATTACCAATTTTTTCACTAATTTTGAAAGATTAATAAAAATAAAATGAATAAGTTGCTAATTGTATGTTTTGCATTCATCATGAGTTGTACAAGCACGACCGCACAGAAATCTAACAATATGCAAAATAAAGGAGAAATTCTCGCTTCTGAAACTCAAGGTGGAGCAGAGCAGGCTGGTTTTACAATCATCAAAGATCAACAGCAACTCGAAAAAGAGATAACAGAAAATTTCGCAGTTTCAGGTATGGAACCGGTAATGCAAATTCCAACATTTCCTAAGGATAAGAAAGTTGTTTTGTATAATTTGGGAACTTTCAATTCTGGAGATCACAAGGTTTCAGTGATTAAAAGTATTTCTGTAAAGAATAATATTTTATATGTAGAAGTTCCAGAATATCAATCAGGAGGTATGGCAATTCAGGTAATGTCAAATCCTTGGTTTATATTTTCTGTTCCTTCAAATTATCAGTTCAATTCAGTAGAATTAAAATATTCAAAATAAAAAATGAATAAAATATATTTAGATAACGCTGCCACTACGCCGCTTTCAGAAGAAGTTATCGATGCCATGGTAGAAACCATGAAAATGAATTTTGGGAATCCGTCTTCAACACACAGTTTCGGACAGGATGCTAAGATTTTAATTGAAAATGTAAGAAGGCAGGTTGCAGAATATCTTCACGTGAGTCCGGCAGAGATTATTTTTACGTCTTGCGGAACCGAATCTAACAACATGATCATCAAGTCAAGTGTTTCACATTTGGGCGTTGAAAGGATCATCAGTTCGCCTTTGGAGCATAAATGTGTTTCTGAGAGTATTTTAGATATGAAAAACAGGAAGGGTGTTGAGGTTGCTTATATCCGTCCTAATGAAAAGGGAGATATCGATTTAAATAAATTGGAAGAATTGCTAAAAGCTTCTGATAAGAAGACTTTGGTAAGTTTGATGCATGCCAATAACGAAATCGGAAACATTGTAGATATTAAAAAGATTGCAGAATTGTGTAAAGCAAATAATGCCTTATTTCATTCTGATACGGTGCAGACAATGGCTCACATGAATTTAGATTTGTCTGATATTCCTGTTGATTTTGCTTCTTGCAGCGCCCATAAATTTCACGGTCCTAAAGGAACTGGTTTTGCTTTCATCAGAAAATCAAGCGGATTAAAAGGAATCATTACTGGCGGTCCTCAAGAGAGAAGTTTGAGAGCAGGTACAGAAAATGTGAGTGGTATTGCAGGTTTAGGAAAAGCTTTAGAGCTTTCACTTAAAAATATGGATGCGTATACACAACACATGCAGGATATTAAAAAATACACTATTGATAGAGTTTCTGAAGCGATTCCGGGAATTAAATTTAACGGAAGAAGTTCGGAAGCTGAAAACAGTTTGTATACCGTTGTAAGCCTGTTGTTGCCTTATAAAAATCCTTTAATCGGGTTGCAGTTGGATATGAAGGGAATTGCTGTTTCTCAGGGTAGCGCTTGCTCTTCTGGGGCTTCAAAACCTTCAATGGTGATGATGATGATGCTTTCTGAGGATGAAATGGATGAATGTACACCTTTGCGTGTATCATTCAGTCACATGACGACAAAAGAGGATATTGATACTTTTGTGGATGCTTTAGCAGAAATTTCGAAAGATTTAATCATAGAAAATACAAATGTTGAGCATAGATAAGCTATTCGCTTAAAAGTGGTAATTTTGATTTCAGAATTTAAATAGAATATTAATAATTAAAAATAAAAAAATGGCTTTAGAAATTACGGACAGCTCGTTCCAAGACACAGTTTTAAAATCTGATAAACCAGTATTGGTAGACTTTTGGGCAGTATGGTGCGGACCGTGCAGAACTTTGGGACCAATCATCGAAGAAGTGGCAGCAGATTTTGAAGGAAAGGCTGTCGTAGGAAAAGTAGATGTAGACAACAATCAGGAAATTTCTATGCAGTACGGAATCAGAAATATCCCTACAGTTCTTATTTTTAAGAATGGTGAAGTAGTTGATAAATTGGTTGGTGTAACTCCAAAAGAGATCATCGCTGAGAAATTGAGCGCGCACTTATAAAAAAAATCGCTTTGATAATGAATGCTTTCCGAATTGGAGAGCATTTTTTTTGTCTAAATACTTGCAGGTTTCCAGAAATGTTGTATTTTTGCAACCACAATAACAGAGGGTACAAGCTTAGTTATTGTAAGAGATCCGGTAGTTCAGCTGGTTAGAATGCCGCCCTGTCACGGCGGAGGTCGCGGGTTCGAGTCCCGTCCGGATCGCAGAAAGTTTTCTCAATTTACTTTAAAAAAATTGATCCGGTAGTTCAGCTGGTTAGAATGCCGCCCTGTCACGGCGGAGGTCGCGGGTTCGAGTCCCGTCCGGATCGCAGAAAGTTTTCTCAATTTACTTTAAAAAAATTGATCCGGTAGTTCAGCTGGTTAGAATGCCGCCCTGTCACGGCGGAGGTCGCGGGTTCGAGTCCCGTCCGGATCGCAAATACAATATCAATGTATTACAAAAAGCTTTAAAACATACGTTTTAAAGCTTTTTGCGTTTTATGTCTGTTCAAAGAGAATTAAAAAAGCACAATCTGAAAGTAGATCAATTTTTAAACATTCATTAAATTATCTCAAAGAATCACCATCAACTATTTTATAAAGCATTATTGTATTCCTATCCTTTTTTGGTACTGGGTATTTAAAATATTAAACTCTAAATGATTATTAATTAGAGTTTTGTCTTTAAATAATTGTTCCCAAGTTGTTCCAATCTAAACTAAAGTGTTATATTTAAGATTGTATTTTACTTGAAAATTATACCACATTAATATTGACTTAAAATCCTAATCCCCCAACTGCACTTAAGACTAGGTATATTATTAATTTACAGATTATATTATTTTAAAATATTTTTCTCAATTATAATATTTTTTTAATATGCACATAAATTCAAAACATTCTCTCCAACTTATCTCTTGTTAATATTATAATTAACTTATTTTTTATGTCTTGAATAATAATTAAGAATAAATTATTATTTTTAAGCGATAACTAATCATTGATAATAAAAATCAAACTATGAAAAAACTACTACTTACAGTCTTATTATTCTCCATTATTGGATGTCGAAAGGAAGTTACAAATCCTGCTGACAGTATCTATTATGGTGGTGAAATCTTAACAATGGAAGGCGATTATCCTCAATATGCAGAAGCTATCGCAATAAAAGATGGGAAAATTTTGTTTGTTGGTTCTATGTCAGATGCTGAAAAATTCCATGGAGACAAAACAGTGATGAATAATCTGGAAGGAAAAACCCTGTTACCAGGATTTATAGATCCTCACAGCCATTTTATGAGTTCTTTAGCGATGAACTCTCAAGCCAATTGCCAACCTTCGCCTGCAGGTAATGGAAACAGTGTTGCGGGGATTGTAGATGCTTTAGTAAAATTGAAATCAGATAAAAAAATCCCGGACGGAGAAACTATCATTGGTTATGGTTATGATGACAATGCGATGCCAAATGGTATTCTCTTAAATCGTGATGATCTGGATAAGGCTTTACCAAATAATCCTGTAATCGTGATACACGTTTCAATGCACGGCGTGGTTTTGAATTCTAAAGCAATGGAAAAATTCAACATTAATGCCAATACTAAAACCGTGGAAGGTGGCATGATTGTCAGAAAACCTGGAACCAATGAACCTTACGGTCTAATTATGGAAATGAATTATTTGCCGATTTTTGCAGCAATGCCAAAACCATCTGTTGAACAACAACTTACTCAACTGAAAGAAGGGCAAATGTTTTATGCATCAGCAGGTGTCACGACAGCGCAGGAAGGTGCTACACATATGCCGGAAGTCAATGTCTTAAAGCGTGGTGCAAAAGAAAACAAACTGTTTATAGATGTTGTTTCATATCCATTATTTACGGAAATGGATACGCTATTCAAAGTTTATCAACCAAAGGAATTTGGAAAATACAATAACCATTTGAAATTGGGTGGTATAAAAATTACAGTTGATGGTTCGCCACAAGGCAGAACAGCCTTTTTCACGACGCCCTATTTGACAGATGGTCCAAGTGGTCAAAAAAACTGGAAAGGAGAACCTTCTTTTAACCAGGAAACAGCTAATAAATTATTAAAAAGAATTTACGATTCCGGTTTACAATCTATGTTTCATGCCAATGGCGATGCAGCAATCGATATGTGTATAAAAGCACATGAATATGCATCCGGAGGAGATTTTACGAAAGATAGAAGAACCACAGTGATCCATGCGCAATTTGCAAGAAAAGACTAGTTAAATAAATTCTTAGACGAAAAATTGATTCCGTCATTTTACACAGAACATACTTATTTCTTTGCGGATACGCACATCAAACTTCGTGGAATTAAGCAGGCATCATCTATCAGTCCAATGAAATCTGCAATAGCAGTAGGATTAAAACCGACCAACCATACTGATTTCAATGTCGTTCCCATTGATCAGATGTTTGTAGTATGGTCTGCAGTCAATCGTATATCAAGAAACGGAGTAACGATTGGTGCAGAAGAAAGAGTTTCTCCTTATCAAGCATTGCAAGCTATTACAACAAATGCTGCCTATCAATATTTTGAAGAAAAAAGCAAAGGCAAACTGCAAAAAGGTTTGTTGGCAGATTTGGTTATTCTTGATAAAAATCCTGTCAAAATAGATGCTATGAAAATAAAGGATATCAAAGTTTTAGAAACTATCAAAGAAGGAAAATCGATTTATAAAAAGTAAAATCTATGAGATTTCTAATTTTATTAATGATCGCTGGTGTTTCAGTTCCTTACTTAGTCTCGGCCAAGGAAGATTCTCACGATTCGTTTTCACCACACCACACGCTTGGGTTTATGATTAGCCATACCCAAGTTAGCCAGGGTGTGCAGACCAATGGAAATAAAAAATGGTTATCATTGCCATCTTGGGCTCTCAATTATAATTATAAATTCAGTCCAAAATGGGCAATCGGATTACATAATGATATTATTGTAGAAGACTTTGTTGTACAGGAACATCTGAAAAACAGCGGCGGAGAGACTTTGGAAAGAAGTTATCCGGTAGCATCAGCAGTAATGGCATCCTACAAACCTGGCAAATATTTTAGCTTTATTTTAGGTGCAGGCGGAGAGTTTGCCCATACGGGCAATCTTTTCTTGATAAGGATCGGTGCGGAGTACAGTTATCACATCTAAAAAAGATATGAATTGAACGCCAATGTTACGAACGACTTAAAAATCAACGCGTACAACTCTTGGGCTATAGGTTTAGGAGTTACAAGAGTTTTTTAGTATAAAAAAAATATAAGCTTTGGTCCAAAGCTTATTTTGAACAAATCTTCAAAGGAATAAATTAAACTCTCTGAAAAATTTAGAGAGTTTTTGCTTTGCTGTACTAGGAAAGTGCAAGTAAAATATTATTTTTCCTTAATTAGGAATGTATAGATATGAAATCTTCAAGATTTGATGTATTTCTATAAAACATGAAAATTCGAAATTGAACTAAATACTCAAAACTATATTGACAATGCCTTCAAGATCAATAAATAAACCATTGTGCATCCACGGCTGTATAAGTTTAAGATCTCGTAATTGCGGTGTTTTAAATTTTCCTGTCGTTTTTTGAGATTTACTTATTTCTATTTACTCTTTCGGCTACTTCATCGAATTTTTCAGCTAATAATAGCTTGTAAAGTTCTGTGACTTCTTTCCAATCTTTAGCCTGATAGTTGGTTTGTTGTCCATCGAAAATTACAAAAAGCGATAAATCTTTATTTACTTCAATAACATTATCATCATCGGTTATAACCGAAACCCAAAATGCTCCATGTTCGTCATCCATTAATTGAATGTCTGATATAGCTTTTACTATATCCTCTTCTTCAATATTGTCTTTTTGATAACCGCCTGCAAATTGAATATAATTTTCTGTCATATTATCGTTTTTTGAGATTAATTTTGATTTTATATAATTTGTATTTCAATCCGAATATATCTATTATCATTTATAAGTTGATTTTGCTTGTAATAATGAGAAAAAATGTAACGGTGTTCCAAATAGGAAATGAAAATTCTTGTTTTAGTACCATTTTCAGCTTCAACTAAATAGTCTTATAGATGTACATCCTTTCTCGCGGTAAACACATTTAGATGTAAATTAATATATTATCTTATTTGTACGAAAACGTATTAAAAAAAGCTGTTTGAAAAAACAGCTTTTTTTTAATACCAGAGAGATCAATTCATTATTTTTTAATAAAAGTCTTTTTGAAAAATTGTCCATCTATGGTCTCAGCTGTTAAAATATAGACTCCTGGGGTTAGGGTTGAAACATCAATATTTTTAAAGCCTTTTATACTAAACATCTTCTTTCCCGATAAGTCATAAACTTCTGCTGTAAGAATTTTTGAAGCGGACGTCAGTGAAATGCTCGTTTCGGCGGGGTTGGGAAAAAGCTTTATTTTTTGATCAAGATTTACTTCGTTCACATTTAAATTTCCATTAATGAGATTTGCTGTAGCAACGTTTGAAACTAAACCATTGCCATTCTCAACGGTATAGCTGAAGCTATCGTTCATCCAATCTGATCCTGTAGGTGTATAAGTTATTGTTCCATTATTGTTAACAGTCAAAGTTCCGTAGAGAGGATACGATACAATTTTAATCAAAGTTGTTCCAACTAAAGTTTGGTCATTTGCAAGAATATTAAAAGTGTATGCACCGCTACCGCTTTGAGTAAAGGCATCTGATACAGCTGTGGGTGGTATACTAACAGGTTGTTGAAAGACTGCATTTCCTAGCTTTATCAGGAAACCGTCACTGTTACCTGCAGATGGATAATTAAAAATCGTCATGTCTTTAAGGTGTGTGTAGAATTGCCCTACTGTATAAATATTTCCAGATTTGTCTACTGAAATATCATATCCACGGTCACCACTACCTGGTCCTATATAATCTTCGAGGTCAATCTGATTGCCTGATGGATCAAGAGCCCATGTGAAAACTTCTTCTCCATATCTGCCACTATAATCATTTACAATGATACCTTCAAAATATCCTGTTACCAGCACATTATTGTTTTGATCAATTGCAAGTCCATCCGCTCCATCAGCAAATTGTACTCCAAGGCTCCTCGCCCATAAATAATTTAAGTTATTATCAACCTTTAATACGTAAGCATCAGTCATTCCATATAATCCAAAAGATATAAGGGAATTTTGTGCGTTGGCAAAGTTAAAATCCACAGTACCACCAAAACTGCCAGTTATTAAAACATTGTTATTACTATCAATTTTCACTCTTTGTGACCTTGCTAAATTACTTTGATTGGAGGCTATAGTTACCCCTGCATTAACAAAATTTCCGTTACTGTCAAGCTTTAGAAGGTACGCTTGTCCGGTAGATGAACTAAGATTAAAAACACCGGTAGGGCTTGGGTCAAAATCAGTTACCCCATTATTATTTCCTGTAACAAAGACATTGAAATTAGAGTCAACAGCAATGGAAGTTCCTACATCACTTCCCATTCCCTGCGTCATCTTCGCCCAGATGAATTGTGCATCTTTGTCAATTTTCAAAATGAAGGAAGTGTCAATATATTCGCTTGTCATACTAAATACACCGGGAGTAATATCAAAATCAGCTGTTTTTCTAAAGCTACCAGTTACATACACTTTATCCAGACTGTCTACAGTAATTCCAAACCCTCTGTCATACTCTATACCTCCTATACTGCCCGCCCAAACAAGTACTCCGTTTCTGTCCAATTTTGCTATAAAAATATCAGCATCTCCATTTGAAGTAAGCATTTTTATTCCTGTTGGGCTGGGGTCAAAATCGACACTCCCGTTAAAATGCCCAGTTAAGTAAATATTACCAGATGAATCAGTTGCCATTGAATTAACATAAGGAGTACCATCTGACGTAGCATTGGATGCAAAAGCTTTCATCCATTTAAGTGAACCATTTCCGGAATATTTTGCCACAAAGGCATCTGATGATCCAGTGCTTACATAACTATTGGCAGAGGATGAAATATCAAAGTCTGAATTGCCTGAAAATTTTCCTGATACTACAACATCACCATAAATATCTGTTGTAATATGATCGGCAATGTCGTATCCAGTCCCTCCAATATTTCCACCCCAACTGTAAGACGGAAGATAGGTTAATTGAGAGTAAGCCATTATTGATATAATGATGCTAAAAAGGAGTATAGCTTTTTTTATCATAGAATAAATTTTTAATAAGTTTGCAAATATATCACTAGTTATGAATTTTACATCACTCAAAGTAAAAACTAAATAAGGAAATTTTCTGTCCTGATATTAAGTATTCGTTTGGTAACTCCAATCGAGTCAATCATTTTTTGAGATTTGATAACTTTAAAAAAGATATAAAACGGCTTAATAAATTTACTGAATGTTTGGTGTGATGTATGAATTAAATTTAAATGTCCAAAAACATAGATTCTACCTTACAGTTGATAGATACTTATTCGCGGATTTTGAATTTTCTCTATATCGCTATCAATACATACAAAATCAAAGGCCTCCTGTAGGAAGCCTTCGAAACACCAAATCACAAAATATTAATATGAAAAAAAATTACTTATAAAGCTGTTGCAGTATAAGTTACTGTTTGCGTATAAGTTCCGGCCGGTTTACCCAAAATATCAGAAGATGATGATTTCGCCGCTGGAATGGTGTAGTCCAAATTCAGTGTTAAGGCACTTCCAAGCGGAGCATTTGATACTAAGGTTTGATCCGTTGCAGATAAAACTACAGCGGTTTTTGTTCCGCCCATTGTTCCGGCAGCTGCAGCTGCTTTGATCGTCAAAACATTTACAGGGATTAAGTTGGTTCCATTCATGAAATTAACACCCCTGCTTTTACTTTTACATTAAAGTTCTTCGTTGAAGTAACTTTCAAAGAGTTGGCTTTAGTAATCGTTTGATCAGAGTTATAGTCCGCTGCAGTAGCATAGTTAAAGTCAACTGTATTACCAATTGCAGTACTTCCCGCATCGATAGAGATGACATCGTTCAGGGGAATATTTACGGTTGTGGTAGCGGTAGTGTTTTGAGCTTTAACATTGTTAGTTCCTAATATAATGACTCCGATAGTTAAGGCTGCGATTGCGAATTGTTTTGTCATGATGGTATTATTTATTTTTTATTCTTATTTAGTTGTTCTCTTTTGAACACTATAAATCTACGGCGGCGATAAAAGTTTCTTTGTAGTTGAAAATGGAAGTTCATGTAGTAAAATAACTACACGTATTAGTTAATAGAAAAGCCCTCAACACTTTCTAAGTGTTGAGGGCGTATATAAATTGCTGTTATTTCTATTATAAAGCTGTCATAATATAAATTACCGTTTGCGTATAATTTTTCTTTAGGTTTTTACAAAAAATATTTATACATAGTTTTTTTAGATTATTTACCATTCAATCTTATTGAAAAAAATATTCATACAGCTGGAAAGATGACCAAGATAAAGAACGAATCGGTTTGATCGGTCTAATTTCCTTAATAGATTTTATTGGTCTAATATTTTTTATTGCTTTAATTGGTTTTATTTTTTTCATTGGCTTTATAGGACCTCCAACAGCATTCTCTGTAAAAAATGCTCGGTGACAATTCCTATCGAAATACCATCCATCATACTTCCATCCTAAATATCTACCATAATAATTATAAATATTTTCGTCTTTCAGATATGCTACCGGTTGACCATTAAACTGATAAATATGTTCATTATCATCACTTACATAAGCTATAGGTTCACCATTTTTATTATATAACGTTTCCATAATTTTATCGTTTAGCAAATTTCAAAAAAGTATTACTTATTTCGTTCATGTTCTAGATGTTGTGACGTGATACTTGAAAAATATAGTATAACTTGTTTATACCCGTTATAGTATAGCGCATATTGCTGCTTATCAAAAGAATTATTCTTAGTTATTTGTGATAATTGGAGCGAGTTCCTTTTTCAATTCGTCAAACTCCTCTTTACTCATCATATCAATTTCTACCAGCTCTTTCGCCTCTTTTAATTTTGCAATCGCTTCATCTCTGGTCATTTTTCTGTTTTTCAAAAGAATCTCACCAGACTCAATCCCCAACTCCGTATCCATCACGCTCAAATATTTATTTATTCCAAAAGCTCTACCATTTATCTCTCCCAAAACCATAACTACATATAAGGGTTTATTTTTACTGCCTCTATGATATGTTTTTATTTCATTTACAATAACTTTAGTGTTCTTTAAACTGTTATCTGCCATGTTCTGTGCATTACCACCCATTGCTGACATAACACTTCCAAATCCAGCAGGTCTTCCCAGCTGTATAAATTCATAGGTTTTTTTTGAAGTGCTCCTAGATTGTGAAACACCCCCTCTTGCTCTATTACCATAACTGCCTGAATATGTTTTTGTATTCATTTCTTGAGAGGTTGGAGATCCTAAAATTAAAGTATCACCAACCTTCACACTATTTTTAGTGGTTGTGATATATTCCTTAATCAAAGCACCATTTTTAACAGAGGTGAAGAAATTGATATCCTGAGTATTTTCGTAGGTCAATAAGTCAATACTTTCTTGAGCTTGAATAGTGATTATTGATAAAAGAATAGTAAAAAAAGTAATTGTTGTTTTCATAATGGTTATTTAAAATATTTGTCGTATTTGATATTTCTTGCAATGAATTAAAATCTATCTGGATTAAATATAGAGGAATCAAAGGTAATTATTCTAATCAATAACAAATTGCGGGATACCGTAAATCACAAAAAAAATTAAAACTTATTGTGATTTAATTCTAATTTGTATTTAGAAAACAAATTAGATTCACTTCTTTTTTACTACCATATTCCTTATTTCTTCATCAGTATGATGATCAAGAATTTTAGCATACCTGTAAAATGTTGCCCTGGTCAATCCTAAGGGTTTGTAAATATCTTCCGGACGTAGTGTTGGATCTTTATAAATTGAACGTAGAAGTAGTAGCTTTGAAATTGTTTCCGTGGTATAATCTTTTGGCCTTCCTCCTGTTCTTCCTCTTGCTCTTGCTCTTGCAGATTGCAATCCTGCATTGGTTCTTTCAGCAAGAGAAGCCATTAAATTTAAAAATAGTCTGCCATTAATTGTTGAAGTGTCAACACCATCTACAAGACCTTTTATTATAATTCCTTTATTACTCAAACTTAAGACAAGATCAATAATATTTTTTAACTTCTTCCTAACCGGTCTAATCTCCAAACATAAAGTTAATCACCTTCTCTGAACTGTTCTATCATTTTATCAAGTTCTGGACGATTCTTTGTTGCGCCTGAAATTTTCTCCTGATAAATTTTCTCACAACCGCTTTTTCTAAAGCTTCAATTTGCAAATCCAAATTTTGACCTTTGGTTGAAACTCGGGCATATCCCATTTTCATAATTTGTTACATTAAACTCATACTTCACAAATTTATGAAACTTTGTTTAGTGATACGAGATTTTGAGAAAGCGTACTAAAAATATAAGATTCAGAAGTTCCATCTTTGAAAATCTCAAAATATTACAGTTTTTTAAAATCTCAAGTGATGATTTATAAATTTTCAATTATCTGTTGTGATAGAGTAGGATTTACAGAACATTAATTTCACCAAAACTTTTTAATTTTTTTAGTTTATTTTTGATAAATTTCATAGATTTGTTCTATCTACAAAAGGTAATAAAATTACATAAATTTTAAGGGGTAAATTCGAGACCAAATAGAGTTTAAGTTGCTGAAAACCGATATTTTAGGGGTTTGGTGGAATTGCTCAAAGTCCCGTCCGGATCGCAAATACAATATCAATGTATTACAAAAAGCTTTAAAACATCTGTTTTAAAGCTTTTTGCGTTTTATGTCTGTTCAAAGAGAATTAAAAAAGCACAATCTGAAAATGACCTATTCAGTGACCACTTGAAAAAGGTGAAAAAAGATCACTGAAAATTCAGAAAACCTTGTTCGAGAGCTGGTTCAGCAACAGAAGGTCTTGTGTTAATGTTTTGCTAAGGTTAATTTTAAATCTCAAAGCTACACGAAGTGAACAAGACATTCAATTTGCTTTTCTATGTAAAAAAAAGCTAAAATCAACTTTGTAGGAAAGTCTCCTATTTATTTACGAATTACTATTGACGGCAAAATAACCGAAATCAGTACAAAACGTACCGTAAAGCCTTTAAAATGGAGTTCCGCAATGCAGAAGGTTGGTGGCTCTTCAGAAGAGTGCAGATCACTTAATTTTTATCTAAAAACATTTGAGCAAAAAGTTTATGATGCGTATCATAGCTTGGTGAAAGATAAAGAAAGAGTAACTTGTGAAACTCTTAAAAATAAGCTATTGGGTAGAAATGAACTTTCTAGAACACCTATTCCTATTTTTCAAAATCATAATGACCGAATGGAGAAACTGATAGGAAAGGAGTTCGCAATTGGAACATTGGGAAGATATAAAACGTGTCTCCGTCACACCAATGAATTTCTAAAATGGAAATTTAATCTTTCAGATATTGATATAAAATAGATTATGCTTTTCTGAACGATTTTGAATTCTTTTTAAGAACCGAAAGATCCTGTAACAATAATTCCGCAGTAAAGTATATTAAGAACTTTGGAAAAATCATTCAAATCTGTCTTGCAAATGGATGGATGGAAAGAGACCCCTTTTATGAACTATCATTCGAAGTTTAATGAAGTGACTAGAGTATTTTTAAATGAACAGGAATTAGAGAAATTATTTAATTGTTTAAAGTTGGGGCCTACATTTTCTGACTATCCTAAAAATAGTGAAATTTAAATACATTCCGAATTGATAAAAATATTAAATCAACAACATAAGTAACCATTGAGAAAGGAATCAACATAACATTCGGTGTTTTATTACAAATTCAATGAGTGATGAATTAAAAAAGTGTACCTTTTATAACGTATAACCAATCAAAATATACTGATATGAAAAATTTTTGCTTTATTTTAATGCTTAGTTCATTTATGAATGCTCAAGTGGGAGTCAATACAACAACCCCCTCTAGGACTTTAGACGTTAACGGTAGTTTAAGAGTCAGAACACAAACCGATGAATCAGCAAATAGTTCTTATAATAACGTTTTAATTTCTGATGCAAATGGAAATGTTGATTATGTTAAAAAGAGTTTACTAAATCAGCAAATGGTCTCGTTATTTAATCTTAATGTTCTGCCTTCTGTAAATGCAGGAGGAAATGGAGCTGCTGCTATACCTGTAAGTATTAGTAACCAGTCTATAACTTTAACAAAACCAGCATTTGTAATGATTAGTTACTCAGTTCCCGTAACATTATCTATTGCTGCTACAGATGGAAGAATGAAAATACTAAGAACTCACTTAAATGTCAATGGAACTAACGTTATCCGTTCTTCTAATACATACACTAATAGTACCGCTACAGGAACTAATTTAACCGGAATTTTTTATAACACCGGCAGTTATACAACCTTATTGGGTGCGGGCACACACAGTATTGAGGTTTTAGGAACATGTTTTGATTTTACTACGGCTTCTCAATGCATTCAGGGAGGTAGTTTTTCAGGCACTTCATTTCAAGCATTTGCAATTTATAATGATTATTAATTGTAATGGAGAAAGTAAATTTATTTTTTAACCGTATTTCTGGAAAGGGATAAATAACTTGCTATTCCCATTGTTGTAGAATTTTATTTGAAGAGAATACCTCGAGGCTTGCCTTGGGGTAGTTTATTATTTACTCATATCTGTTATTTGTTTTGGCATAATCTGCTTTTTTTTAACGCATGTATGATGCTAATATAATGAAAAAATCAAATAGCTTTTATTACAAATTTAACCCAAATACTAGGTAGTAAATTTGATAGGCTTTTCAATTTTGCCTTTATTTCTGTGAAGAAAAATTCAAACAACATAAAAAAGGCATAAATTCAACATTTAGAAACGTTTATTTATAACCCCGAATAATATTTAAATCAGTTTTATAGCTTATTTAAACACTTAATAATAAATAAATGAAACTCAAAACCCATACAGTTCATGAGCCATTTGTAACTCGCAGTTACGAATATAAGTAAATTTTAAAAGTTTTTCACAACTTTAATATTTTCAGAAATTACAAGACCGGATTCGGTTTGTTTTTCCTTACAGCAAGTTTCCATGGATTAATGCAAAAACTTGGGGACTAAGCAAAAAGTTTAGATAATGTGAACAAGAAAAATGCTTTATCTCTTACGCTTCGAAGTTGTGATCTGAAGTTTTTTATTTTAGCATTGAAAGATTCTGCTGAGGCATTTGTACTTCTTTGCTAAAAATAATTGAGAATGTCGTTATAATGATTTGTAGTGGTTTTCTTAAGTACAGAGAAAGACTTAAAACCCGATTCCTCCTAAAACAAAGAAAAGATTTAATCTTTCAGTCTCAAGAAAAAGGATTGATCCGTGATAGGTAATTTAAAAATTTCAATAGATTATCATTATTCATTAAAATTTAGTTTTAAAAAAAGAGAGTAAAATAAACATACTCTCATTTATTTTTATAGATAAAAAACATTGCAAATGATTGAGAACCATAATAGATGTCCAGAGTTACTGATACCGAAATTTGTCCCAATTATTCCAAATATAATTTAAACATAAACATCCATAGTTGTCCTGTCAAATTACATAATAGAAAAAAGAATTAATCTTTAAAGAACTCCCATAGATTCAAGATAAGGAGTCATCAGCTTTTTATCGAAAACAGGAGGCCGTAAATTGGTATCTGCTAAGAGTTGCTGTGTATTACTTCTGTCATAATAATAGGTGTTTTCGTAAGCTTCTACTAATGATTTTCCTTCGTGCACATCTTCTGTGAACAGGCTCAATAAAGGATAAATTGGTAAATTTACTATCAAACTTCCATTGATTGAGCCATTGATGGTATTGCATTCCTTTTAAATTGACATCATAATATTCATTTATTTTGGCGCAGAAGTCAGTAAGTGAAACGTCATTTTCAGAAAAAGGATAAAGGTAGGAATTGAGCCCGACTGCTTCTTTCTTTTTACTAATGTGCATAATCGCCTTGCACATATAATCTACCGTCGTCAATTCATCTTTTAATCCCATAACAAGCGGAAATGAATTAAGTTCAACACAGCTTCTGATAAGCGATCCCCACCATTGATTCATCACAGTAGCTCCGGAAGTACTATGACAAACCGCAAAACCTAACCTGAAATTTGTAATAGAAAGTCCTTTTTGTCGTACTTTTTCAGCGATACTTTCCATTACCTATTTGCTTTTTATGTATCCCAGATCTCTGGAAACTGCCGCCATATTTTAATCGATAGAATCATCTTCGTACATCCATGTTTTTTTTGTGAAGGGCCTTCCCCAACTAAATACGCCCATAGAAGACAGCAGCATTAGAAATTTTATTTTTCCTGCCACCGCAAGATCAATGATATTATGCAAACCATCAATATTCGATTTTTTAATGAATGAATAAGGCTGTACATAACTCACCGAACTTCCCGAATGATAAAGAATTCAATCCTTAGCCAAATTAAACTTAAAGCATTATCTGCATAGATTTCTCAAATGTTTATTTAGAAAATTTTAATTTTCAGTGTTTTTCCTATGAGATAAACGGTGTTTTTCCTGTGGTATGTAATATTATTATACAACTTTGGTAGTATAAACTGAAGCCATGAAAATCACAGAGTTCCTTTCAAAACTTGTTACTGCAGTAAATGCAGAAATAGCAGGAGCGCCAATTGTTGAATTAGCCAATATAGCTACTTTGAACGATGGAGATGAATTTCTGTCTTCCAAATCTACCATAATTTTATCCATTGTAAATATAGAAGAAGATAAAATACTTAAAAATCAGACCTTATATAAAAATTATATTCCATCAAGCGATACCATAGCAAAATACAAAAATCCTACTCAGAATTTAATTTTATCACTTCTGTTCACATCTTATAATATAAAACAATCCGATTACGTTACAGGAATCGAAAAACTAGAAGTGGTAATTAGATACCTTCAAAACAACCGCGTTTTTTATTGGCAACCTCCCGAAAATTTTAATGGATTAATTATTCTTACTACGAATTTTAAAAACAATATTGATGATGCATTTCTCAGACGATTCAATTGTTTAATCATTTATAGTAAACCTGATGCTGACGACAGATTTCTGTTATGGCAAAAGATGATTCCGTCAAATATAACTTTAGAAGATTCTGATATTTACGTAAAATTGCTACAAATTATGATTTAACCGGAGCTCAAATTGTTTCCGTTATTACTTATGCTTGCCTACAGGCAATTGAAGAAAAAGATTCGGTCCTCAAAAATGCTTTCCTATTAAAAGGCATAGAAACTGAATATTTGAAAGAAGAGAAACCATTTAATCATATATAATATTGTATTCTTCAGTAGACAGATATTTTTAAATTGATAAAAGCTGATTAGTATTATATATAGTACAATTATCTTACTATATTATATAAGGAAAAGTTTTTCTCATTAGTAGCTTAATCCCGCTCACCGCTGTATCTTTTTCTCCGGCGCTTTTTTTAAAGCCATTTCAGAAAAAGGATGCCGCTCTTATCGGGGCTAGGGTAGTGGTCATATATCAAAATTTGTCAAAGTAAAACTTACATTTCTAAATGAAGGATGTTTTTGTATCCTGTAAGATTTATTCTTCCAAAATTTAAAAAATTGTATACTCTTAAAGAAACAAATTAAAAAATATCCCGAATCACTCATAAGCTCTATTAGGGCCTCTATGTTTATAACATCACGTTCAAACATTAAATCATAAGCTCCGTAGGAGCGTTATGTTTTTAGTTTAATCTACAATAAAGAGAATGAGCTCCGCATGACATTGGTGTTTCCGGGACATTCCCGTTAACCCCCATCCTCCAACCTCTAACCTAATGAAAATTTTTCTCCCACGCTTTCAAGGTTTTACCGTCAAATATGAATTTAATTTGAATTTTATGTTAAATAGATTTGGAAGTGTGGGGGTAAAGTTGGTACTTTTGCCCCACTGAAAACGAGAGTATATCAGTAGCGCAGGAGGGCCTTCGGGCATATAATTTAAGTTACTTTATAGGATGTAAATCAAAAAAAGATTCACTGAAAATTTTTAGCAATAAAAGTTGTGAGAATAAAAAAGATTTGTATCTTTGCAATCCCAATACGGGAAGCGCGGGAGTAGCAGATTGAATGTTTAGGAAAAGGGTTTAGGGTTACTTAAAAAACTTTAAAATTTCTTCAAAAAACATTTGGTCAATTAGAAATAAGTTATTACTTTTGCACACGCAAATACGGCAACGCCCAACGACAGAAAAGGGTAGCTGAGGAAGCGGAAGAGAAGAGATCATTGAAAAATAGATATAACAACCAAGTAAGGAAAAACTAAAGCGTCAAAACTTTGAGTGAGTCAGAAAAACATACAATGGAGAGTTTGATCCTGGCTCAGGATGAACGCTAGCGGGAGGCCTAACACATGCAAGCCGAGCGGTAGAGATTCTTCGGAATCTTGAGAGCGGCGCACGGGTGCGGAACACGTGTGCAACCTACCTTTATCAGGGGATAGCCTTTCGAAAGGAAGATTAATACCCCATAATATATTGAATGGCATCATTTAATATTGAAAACTCCGGTGGATAGAGATGGGCACGCGCAAGATTAGATAGTTGGTGAGGTAACGGCTCACCAAGTCAATGATCTTTAGGGGGCCTGAGAGGGTGATCCCCCACACTGGTACTGAGACACGGACCAGACTCCTACGGGAGGCAGCAGTGAGGAATATTGGACAATGGGTGAGAGCCTGATCCAGCCATCCCGCGTGAAGGACGACGGCCCTATGGGTTGTAAACTTCTTTTGTATAGGGATAAACCTTTCCACGTGTGGAAAGCTGAAGGTACTATACGAATAAGCACCGGCTAACTCCGTGCCAGCAGCCGCGGTAATACGGAGGGTGCAAGCGTTATCCGGATTTATTGGGTTTAAAGGGTCCGTAGGCGGACTCGTAAGTCAGTGGTGAAATCTCATAGCTTAACTATGAAACTGCCATTGATACTGCGGGTCTTGAGTAAGGTAGAGGTAGCTGGAATAAGTAGTGTAGCGGTGAAATGCATAGATATTACTTAGAACACCAATTGCGAAGGCAGGTTACCATGTCTTAACTGACGCTGATGGACGAAAGCGTGGGGAGCGAACAGGATTAGATACCCTGGTAGTCCACGCCGTAAACGATGCTAACTCGTTTTTGGGGCTTTAAGCTTCAGAGACTAAGCGAAAGTGATAAGTTAGCCACCTGGGGAGTACGAACGCAAGTTTGAAACTCAAAGGAATTGACGGGGGCCCGCACAAGCGGTGGATTATGTGGTTTAATTCGATGATACGCGAGGAACCTTACCAAGGCTTAAATGGGAATTGATCGGTTTAGAAATAGACCTTCCTTCGGGCAATTTTCAAGGTGCTGCATGGTTGTCGTCAGCTCGTGCCGTGAGGTGTTAGGTTAAGTCCTGCAACGAGCGCAACCCCTGTCACTAGTTGCTAACATTCAGTTGAGGACTCTAGTGAGACTGCCTACGCAAGTAGAGAGGAAGGTGGGGATGACGTCAAATCATCACGGCCCTTACGCCTTGGGCCACACACGTAATACAATGGCCGGTACAGAGGGCAGCTACACAGCGATGTGATGCAAATCTCGAAAGCCGGTCTCAGTTCGGATTGGAGTCTGCAACTCGACTCTATGAAGCTGGAATCGCTAGTAATCGCGCATCAGCCATGGCGCGGTGAATACGTTCCCGGGCCTTGTACACACCGCCCGTCAAGCCATGGAAGTCTGGGGTACCTGAAGTCGGTGACCGTAACAGGAGCTGCCTAGGGTAAAACAGGTAACTAGGGCTAAGTCGTAACAAGGTAGCCGTACCGGAAGGTGCGGCTGGAACATCTCATTTTAGAGCGTCATTAGACGTTAAACAAATAAAGATACTTAAATGTATCATGTACTTACTTAAAAGAAAACGTTTTAGTTTTTTACTCGGTTGCTTATATTATAAAAATACAAAACCCACTAGAAATTAGTATCAGGGAAAGAGAGATTTTAGTTACAGAAGTTAGAGGTTAGATAATTAGAAGTTAGTTTTAAAGCTAACAACTAAAAACCGACAACCGACAACTAAAAACATGAAGTCTCGTAGCTCAGCTGGTTAGAGCGCTACACTGATAATGTAGAGGTCGGCAGTTCGAGCCTGCCCGAGACTACTAATTGAATTAGAGGTTAGAAGTTAGTAATTAGAAGTTAGTTTTCAACTGACCACTAAAAACCGACAACTGACAACTACTAGAGGGGGAATTAGCTCAGCTGGCTAGAGCGCCTGCCTTGCACGCAGGAGGTCAAGGGTTCGACTCCCTTATTCTCCACAGTTTTGTGCGTTTGATTTAAAAGTACGATGGATAGAGCCAAAACAAATATCCATTTATCAGACAAGCAGAAAGAATTAAGATCATTGACATTAACGGTAAAAATATCACAAAGAGAAAACCGAGCGCAATTAAGCGTTTGAGTTTACAAAAATAGCTTGGTAGCAATACTAAGCAAAAAATACTGAACTAATTAATAATTAGGAAAGAAATCGTTAAGGGCGTATGGCGGATGCCTAGGCTTTCAGAGGCGAAGAAGGACGCGGTAAGCTGCGAAAAGCTGCGGGGATCGGCACACACGAATTGATCCGCAGATGTCCGAATGGGGCAACCCGGCATGTTGAAGACATGTCACTCCGCAAGGAGAGCAAACCAGGAGAACTGAAACATCTAAGTACCCTGAGGAAAAGAAATCGAAGAGATTCCGTAAGTAGTGGCGAGCGAACGCGGATTAGCCCAAAAGTCTTTATATATTTAATAGAATGTTCTGGAAAGAACAGCCATAGAGGGTGATAGCCCCGTACATGAAAGGTATATTTAGATGATAAATGAGTAGGGCGGGACACGTGAAATCCTGTCTGAATATGGGGGGACCATCCTCCAAGGCTAAATACTCCTGAAAGACCGATAGTGAACAAGTACTGTGAAGGAAAGGTGAAAAGCACTTCGAATAGAAGGGTGAAATAGAACCTGAAACCGTACGCCTACAAGCGGTCGGAGCCCACAAGTTGGGTGACGGCGTGCCTTTTGCATAATGAGCCTACGAGTTAATGTTACTAGCGAGGTTAAGTACTTCAGGTACGGAGCCGGAGCGAAAGCGAGTCTGAATAGGGCGCTTAGTTAGTAGTATTAGACGCGAAACCTTGTGATCTACCCATGGGCAGGTTGAAGCTTTGGTAACACAAAGTGGAGGACCGAACCGGTTGACGTTGAAAAGTCTTCGGATGACCTGTGGGTAGGGGTGAAAGGCCAATCAAACTGGGAGATAGCTCGTACTCCCCGAAATGCATTTAGGTGCAGCGTCGTGTATAAGTTTATTAGAGGTAGAGCTACTGATTGGATGCGGGGGAGTCAAATCCTACCAATTCCTGACAAACTCCGAATGCTAATAAATGTTCCACGGCAGTGAGGGCGCGGGTGCTAAGGTCCGTGTCCGAGAGGGAAAGAACCCAGACCAACAGCTAAGGTCCCCAAATCTCTATTAAGTTGAAGCAACGCGGTTGGACTGCATTGACAGCTAGGATGTTGGCTTGGAAGCAGCCATTCATTTAAAGAGTGCGTAACAGCTCACTAGTCGAGCGGTCCGGCATGGATAATAATCGGGCATAAATAGAGTACCGAAGCTATGGATTTACAACTTAGGGTTGTATCTGGTAGGGGAGCATTCTGTTTGCACAGAAGCTGAGTCGTGAGGCTTGGTGGAGCGGACAGAAAAGAAAATGTAGGCATAAGTAACGATAAAGCGGGCGAGAAACCCGCTCACCGAAAGACTAAGGTTTCCTCAGCCATGCTAATCAGCTGAGGGTTAGTCGGGACCTAACGCGAACCCGAAAGGGGTAGTGGATGGACAATGGGTTAATATTCCCATACTTGCTCACACTAAAAAGGGGACGGAGTGCCGTACTTACTGGAGACTGACGGAATAGTCAAGACCTAGCCTTCGGGCGAAGTTGCTGTAAGGAAAGTGCTTCCAAGAAAAGCCGAAGTGAAGCAACCCGTACCAAAACCGACACAGGTAGTCGAGGAGAGAATCCTAAGGTGCTAGAGTGAATCATGGTTAAGGAACTAGGCAAAATAGTCTCGTAACTTCGGAAGAAGAGACGCCAGCAGCAATGCTGGCCGCAGTGAAGAGGCCCAGGCGACTGTTTATCAAAACACAGGACTCTGCTAAATCGAAAGATGCTGTATAGGGTCTGACACCTGCCCGGTGCTGGAAGGTTAAGGAAGGGCGTTAGCAGCAATGCGAAGCGTTTGACTGAAGCCCCAGTAAACGGCGGCCGTAACTATAACGGTCCTAAGGTAGCGAAATTCCTTGTCGGGTAAGTTCCGACCTGCACGAATGGTGTAACGATCTGGGCACTGTCTCAACCATGAGCTCTGTGAAATTGTAGTAACGGTGAAGATGCCGTTTACCCGCAATGGGACGAAAAGACCCTGTGAACCTTTACTATAACTTCGTATTGACTTTGAGTAAGTAATGTGTAGGATAGGTGGGAGACTTTGAAGCAGGCACGCTAGTGTTTGTGGAGTCAACGTTGAAATACCACCCTTTACTTACTTGGAGCCTAACTTCTTTTAGAAGGACACTGCGTGGTGGGTAGTTTGACTGGGGTGGTCGCCTCCAAAAGAGTAACGGAGGCTTTCAAAGGTACCCTCAGCACGCTTGGTAACCGTGCGTAGAGTGTAATGGCATAAGGGTGCTTGACTGTGAGACCTACAAGTCGATCAGGTGCGAAAGCAGGACATAGTGATCCGGTGGTTCCGTATGGAAGGGCCATCGCTCATAGGATAAAAGGTACTCCGGGGATAACAGGCTAGTCTCCCCCAAGAGCTCACATCGACGGGGAGGTTCGGCACCTCGATGTCGGCTCGTCACATCCTGGGGCTGGAGAAGGTCCCAAGGGTTGGGCTGTTCGCCCATTAAAGTGGCACGCGAGCTGGGTTCAGAACGTCGTGAGACAGTTCGGTCTCTATCTATTGCGGGCGTTAGATGTTTGAGAGGGCTTGATTCTAGTACGAGAGGACCGAATTGAACAAACCTCTGGTGTATCAGTTGTTCCGCCAGGAGCACCGCTGAGTAGCTACGTTTGGAAGAGATAAGCACTGAAAGCATATAAGTGCGAAACTCGCCTCAAGATGAGACATCTTTTAAGGGTCGTTGGAGATGACGACGTTGATAGGCTACAGGTGTAAAGTTGGTAACAGCATAGCCGAGTAGTACTAATTACCCGTAGATTTATAGCCTAATTGGCAACGCTTAATTGCGCAATCAAGGTTCTCTCTTTGTGAACATTTTTATCGATAAAACAGTTGACAGTAAAGAGTTGACAGTTGATAGTATTATACCATCAACAATCAACCAAAAACTGACAACAATATACAACCTTTAGGGTGGTTTTAGCGGTGGGGCTCACCTGTTCCCATTCCGAACACAGAAGTTAAGCCCACCAGCGCCGATGGTACTGCGAAAGCGGGAGAGTAGGTCGCCGCCAGTTTTTATTTAAAAGTCTCATACATTCAGTTGTATGAGACTTTTTTTTGTCCTAAACCTTAAGTAAACCTTAAAATCTAACTCACTAACCCTTAGAATCTAAGTTTAAACCTAACTAACTAACTAACTAACTAACTAACTAACTAACTAACTAACTAACCCTTAGAAGCCTCAGGCATGGATTTGTAGGAGACTTTTCTTGTTCTAAATTTTAGAAATTAAGTTAAAAATAAAAGAACTTAAGTGTTTACATGATTCGAGATCTAGTTTAGGGTAAAGAAGTTAATGAAAATCAAGATAATTTAATCCAATAATCCATACTGTTGCTCCGTAGGAGCAATATCTGTGTAGAAAAAAGCTGAAGCGGTCACAAGCGCGTTCCGTAGGAACGCTATCTATTCCTCATTTGTAAATGCTGCACAGAATTTACAGGTCGCTCTGGAGGAGTTTCTCCTTCCATGAGCTTTTGTTCATATTCTACTAACAGTCCGCCGCTCTGCGGCTTTTGGAAACAACTACACATCTTGGAAAGTTATATATTGTAATTGTTTTAAGATGATTCATAAGCTTCATTTTAATGATGAATACAAGATGATTTTTATTCATCTTAAAATACCCACACAAATGTAATTTTGCGTAACCATCAACCATCAACCATCAACCATCAAGTAATAGTTTTGAAAATGGAAAAAGTCATTTTTTTGACATATAATCAAAGAATGCAGTCACCCATAGCCCAGATCGAAACGGCATCCTTTTTTGTTATCCGGTAAAAGCACAGGCACAAAAAAGATATAGTGTAGAGCTGGATGAAGCTCCCAATAAAAGAGAAAAAATAATTAAGTACAGTTATTATCTAAATATTGCATAATTGCTGATAACATAAAAAATTACCATCATTGCTGATGGTAATTGTGGTTATTAGTTTTTTTAGCCAAATTACTTTTTTATATCATCTATAATTTGTGCCTTTATTTTTCCGCTGTTTTTTAGGATTTTTATTTTAAAAAAGCCTTCTTCATTAGAATTGTTAACGATATATAATTCATTAGTAAAATTGATTTTTGTTATAACAGAATCATTTTTTGGTAGATCTTTTACTTCATTTATGTTATTGATGTACTTTAGACTTTCAGTTTTAGATGTATTGTATAGAACGACTTCAAGATTTTCTTTACGAGAATTTTTAATCTTTAAATTCTTTTGTGCAGGTATTGTCCATAGATTTCTGTAGGTATGTCTACCTCTTTCGAACGAAGATAAAAGAAAGACCAAAACAAAAATGATGGATAGTGAATAGTAGTAAGAGCTTTTCATTGTAAAAGTTTTTAAGTTGATATTAATTCTATGTCTGATGATTTTTTTGTAAAGGTATTACTGTGACTGTTGTAAAGCCCTACACTTTTGTGTAGATTTGCCTGATAATCATAAAAACTACACTTTCGGGTAGTATGATTTTTGGTAAAATATGGAAGAGATCAATAAATTCTTTAATGATAAAAATATAATCAATAAGAGTTCGCAGATTGATTACACTCAGATTAATAACTATCTTGAAATTGCTAAAGCATTTTCTAGGATAACCTATCAGAGTTTCTATATTATTGATTATGAAAGAAAACGTTTGAATATGTTTCAGATAACCCTTTATTTTTATGTGGAAAGTCAGCGGATGAAGTCCTGAAGTTGGGCTATGAATTTTATTTTAAAAACGTCATCCCTGATGATTTAGAGTTGCTTCTAAAAATTAACGAAATTGGATTTAATTTTTACGAAAATATACTTTTAGAAGAAAGAAAACTCTACACAATTTCTTATGACTTCCACATCATCAATGAGAAAAGCAATTCTGTTCTGATTAACCATAAATTGACCCCGCTGTTTCTTACAAACGATGGTAAAATATGGAAAGCGATGTGCATGGTTTCGCTTTCAAATAATCAGTCTTCAGGTAATATTTTTATTAGCAAAGAAAATTCGGATGAGACTTTTGAATATGATCTAAGTGAACTTAAATGGATCAAGAAAGAAAAGAAAAAACTTTCGCCGAGAGAATATGAAATACTGAGTCTTTATGCTGGTGGGCTCAAGATCAATGAAATTGCTCAGAAACTTTTTATTACTGCAGATACTGTTAAATTTCATCGTAAAAAACTCTTTGAAAAAATTGAGGTAGATAACATTGCTGAAGCCTTGAATTATGCTAAAATCAATAAATTATTGTAATCTAAAATCTTTTTATCCTCATTCTAAATTTTTCAATCTCAATTAAGTACATTACTTAGGGAAATATTTTTTCTGATTTAAATGTTTTTAGGTCTAATATTTGTATCTTTAGTACAAACTCAATGACCTCTATTTATTTATGAAAAAATTATTTTTGAAACAATCATTATTCTACACTTTATTTTTTGCATTATTACTTACTGGATGTAAGAAAGATAACGAAAAAATAGACAACCAGTCACAAAGTACATCTTCAGGAACTTTATCAGACGAAAAGAAATCAGATTCAGTAGCTACAAAAGCTGAAATAAAAGAATCTGTACCACCTGCAATGCAGGAAAACGGTTTTTACAATGCTTTTGCTATTCCGAAAGATAAGAAGCTAAGAGATTCTTTATATTCAATTTTTAGTAAAAAATATACCGAAAGGGAACGTTATGCAATTTTAGCACTCAACAGATTAGATTCTAAAAGTAAATGGAATTCTGATACTTTAGTTGTTCCGGCAAAGATTGATACTACTTTGATGGCGTATTCTCCCTTTCCGATGCAGCTTGATGTGTTGAGTGAGGTGAAAAAGTTTGTCGTTTTCTCTTACCCGATTCAGGCTTATGGAGTTTATTCCAATGGAACGTTGGTGAAATGGGGACCGACAAGTATGGGTAAAAAAACTGCACAAACGACAAGAGGTTTAATGTTTGCAAATTGGAAAAAGAAATTGGCCATATCTACCGTTAAAAGCGAGTGGAAATTGCCTTATAATTTTAATATTCATAATACTCACGGGATTGGATGGCATCAGTATGACCTTCCTGGCTATCCTGCTTCACATTCTTGTTTGAGATTGTTGATGAAAGATGCAATTTGGTTGTACAGTTATGCTGATACCTGGATATTAAATCCGGGTGGAGCAACTACAAAAGCCAACGGAACACCAGTGATTGTTTTTGGAGACTACCCATGGGGAAAAAGAAAACCTTGGAGAAATCTTTTAAATGATCCAAATGCCAACAACATTTCTGTTGAAGAGATGACCAATTTGATCAAACCTCATGTTGAAAAAATGGTAAAAGAACAAACCAATAGAGAAAAAGTTTCTGATTCTATCAAAGCAGCAAAAGTGATGGAAGTTACAGATCCAGCTGTAGAACCGGAAGCTACCAACTAAATTTTCTTTTCATGATGTAAGGTCGATTCTTCAGCAAACTTTCTGAGTTTTTTCATCTCATCTTTAGCTTTTATTTGTCCGATTCTTGCTGCAGCATACGTTGCGGCAATACACAACAGCATGGCAAATGAAGCATTTAAAGCCCAAGGATATTCAAAACTTTTGATTTGCTTTTCAACGTAATACATGGTGAAAAATGTCATCCAGAGAATGGAAAACAGAAAGTAGAGAAACATAAAGAATGTCCAGACCGAAGAACTTGGTCCAAAAACTCCTCTTATAACGGTTTGGTCATCTTCAATTTCTGTACGAAGAGACAATTGAGGTTGCCAATATTGTTCGTATATGGTTTCTACACAGATGGTAGCCATTTCTTTGTTAATATTTCCTGAAAACTCACCTTTATGTTCAGCCAAATATTTTTTGAGATTTTCGGCATAAGCTTCTTTACTCAAATGGGTGTACATTTTGAATCTCGGCCGATTTCTTATTTTGTCTAAGGTGGTTTCTTCTGTTTGCATATTAATCTTGATAAGGTATTGGGTCTTCTAATGTAAAACTAAGGCGAAGTTCCTGATTTTTTCTCATAATAACCATATTAATTGTTTTTCCTTCATCAGATTTCATCATTTCCATGATTTTTTGCAACGTCATATCAGCTGTTTTTCTTCCATTGATAGAGATAAGTTGATCGCCTTTCTTTAATCCCGCTTTGTCAGAAGGAGAGTCTTTTCTCACTCCGGCAATCGAAAAGAAAGGTTTTAGCACGAATTTGTATTGTAATGTATTACTTATAACTGTTGATTCTGCAGAATTGCTTTGTCTGTTTTTACTTTCAAGATTAACCAAATCTTTTTCCCACTGCAATCCATCTTGTTGAAAATCTAAACCACTCATGTTGAAGTGAAACGGGTCATTGTAATTTTTGTTTTTTCTCAAATATAATTTTTGATTTTTGTAATCAAAAACTGTCGTGAATCTCCTTAAAATATCTCCACCAATAGAACCTTTTCTTTCAACAACTAAGTTAACATGTTGAATAGAAAATTCATCAGGCATTGCGGTCAAAGGTTTTTCAAATTTAAAATCTCCCAAATAAAAATTGTGGATACGGCTTCTTTTGCCAAAAATATCGCCATTAAATCCTCTTCCTAAATAATCATCAATATTCGGTCGATTATAAACGAAATTTTTAATCAAAATAGGGAAGAGCCAAATGGCATCACTGTTTCCCATATCAATCAAAAGCTTTGAATTTTTTTTCTCGTTAGTCATTTCTACATCAGCAAAAATATAAGGTTTATTCCTTTCGATGGAAATAGGCAATTCATCAAATTTTTTAATTCTTTTTTTGAATAAATCATCATTGTTGTAAACAGTGATTTTTTTCGAACTGTAATCTATTGCAACAGGATAGTTTTTAAAAAAATGATAGCCAATAATGCCATTGACAGGAATTCCGACGTGGGATGAGATGTTAAAATCCTGATCCAAAATAATAAACAGAGTAAAAGAAGTATTGATAAAATGTTCTCCTATTTTTCCAATATTGTAATCAGATTTAAAGCCTTCAATACTTTCACTTCCTCCAAGTCCAGAGAATTTCATTTTTTCTAAAGGTGATAGTTTTAATTCTTTGTTTTCTAAACTGAAAATGGTGGTTTCTGCAACTCCTGTGTCTAACATAAAGGTAAGTTCAGCACCATTTACCGTAATCGGAATGAATATCAAATTATTAATCAGCTTGAAAGGAATGACTATTTTTTTTGCATCTTTAATCTCAAAGCTATTTTGAGCACTCGCAAAAACGCTGAACATACAAATGAATAAAAAATACACTAATTTCATCTTATTAAATTACTAAAATATTTGATTTAAAAATAAAAAACATTCTCAAATTGTTGAGAATGTTTAAAAATGATTAAGGAAATATCTTTTATTTTGAAAAGAATTCCATTAAATCGATATAATTTTTTTGGTTGACACCGTGGCCGCTCATGTATTCTCTGAAAGTAAAATAACAGCTCAAATCATACAGCAAATCTGCAGCTTTTCTTCCCCATTCCATAGGAATAATGGCATCGTCAGTACCGTGGGAAACGAAAAACCGAAGTTTCTCAAGCTTTTTTTTGTCTTTTACAATGTCTGTCAGCAATTTTTCTTCAGGATAACTGCTCAAACACGCAACATAATTAAAAAGATCAGGATATTTTAAAGCTAAACTGTAGCATAAAATTCCACCCTGACTGAATCCACAAAGATGTGTTTTGTTATCCGTAAGCCCATATTTGTTGGAGATGGCCATAATGTTTTGTAAAACACTCTCTAATGCTTCTTTTGCCTGATCGATGTCTATAAACTGCTCAGGATTATTAAAATCAATATCAAACCATGAATATCCTTCAAATTGAGTTTCTCTCGGAGCTCTGAAACTTACCAGAATCCAGTCAGTGGGAAGACTTTCTCTAAAACTAAAAAGATCTTGCTCATTGCTGCCGTAACCATGAAGCATAAAGAGAATAGGAGTTTTTGAGGTAATGTTTTCCGGCTCTCTGACGATGTAATCTAAATTCATATACTAAGAATCTATTTTTTATTGTTAAATGGAATCGCTGTAAAAATTAATTTAAATCTAAGCGATTGATAGAGCAAAGATAATTAATAATGATTTATTTAAATTAAAAATAGTAAGTGTCAGAATGAGAACAAACACAATGAAATTGCCTATAGGTCTTTTGTTGAATTGCTATTGATTGTATTTTTTTATTGGAAATTTTACATAAAAGTTATTTTTATATTGATAAAAATCCTATATTTGAAACATTAAAAATCTATTCGGAGAAATGAAGCAAATTTACAAATCAAAAAGTTTACATAGACTTTCATTAATGGTAGTCGCATTATTTTCTGTTGTATCTGTTATGAATTCTTGTAAAGATGATGACGAAGACGAGTTTCAAGATCACCTTGTACAGTTTGAAGCAAAATTGGTAAAAGGTACAGGAACAGCAATACCAGTATTTAAAACTATCGTTACTCAGGTTGGAGTAAGCCAAAATACTAATTTTGATACACCAGGTCTTGTTTGGGCAAGCGACGAATTTTTCGTAAACTCAAGCCAGTCTCAACTTAATTTAGATGCAAATGCACTTCTTACAAATGCAGATTCTCAATTAATCGTTACATTATACGTTGATGGAGTGGTTGCAAAATCTGACACCGCAACGGGAGTAGGAACAAAAGACGCCTCTATTGATTACAGCTTTTTAGAGTTGTAATTAATTTAAAAATAAAATAAAAAAACCGCCAATCGGCGGTTTTTTTTGATATGGATTGAAATATTATATTGCTTTTACAATAAAATAATTCTTCTTTCCTTTTTGAAGTAATAAGAATTTACCGTCAATTAAATCGCTTTCATTGGCAGTATACACTTCATTTACTTTTTCTTTATTTACAGAGATTGCATTTCCTTTCAACTCTCTTGTAGCTTCACTTTTAGATTTTAAAAACCCTGATTTTTCAGAAAGTAAATCAACAATATTGATTCCTAAAACGTCAGCTTTTGTAACATCTTTCTGAGGTACACCTTCAAAAATTTCTAAGAAAATTTCTTCGTCAAGACTTGCTAAATCTTCAGCAGTAGATTTTCCGAAAAGAATTTTAGTAGCTTTCAAAGCTCTTTCATATTCCTCTCTACCGTGAACCCAAACTGTAACTTCTTCAGCTAGTTTCTTTTGTAATTTTCTATCGCCAGGATCTGTTTGATGTTCTGCAATTAAACTTTCAATTTCTTCTTGTCCTAGGAACGTATAGAATTTTATGAATCTTTCTGCATCACTATCGGTTGCATTCAACCAAAATTGGTAGAATTTATAAGGTGAAGTTTTCTTTTTATCTAACCAGTAATTTTCTCCGCTTTCAGACTTTCCGAATTTCGAACCGTCAGCTTTCGTAATCAAAGGAACCGTTAAGGCAAAAGCTTCTCCCTGTGCTTTTCTACGTATTAATTCTGTTCCTGTAGTAATATTTCCCCACTGATCAGAACCTCCCATCTGAAGTTTTACACCATTATTTTGGTATAAATGAAGGAAATCATATCCCTGAATCAATTGGTAAGTAAATTCAGTAAAACTCATTCCGTCAACACCAGCTTCTCCTGAAAGTCTTTTCTTCACAGAATCTTTCGCCATCATGTAGTTGACCGTAATATTTTTCCCAACATTTTTAGCAAAATCAAGGAATGAGATTTTCTTCATCCAATCGTAATTGTTCACCAATTCTGCTCTGTTGGTTTCATTTCCTTCAAAATTCAAAAATCTTGAAAGTTGGTTTTGCAGACAGTCAACATAATGTAAAAGCGTTTCTTCATCCAAAAGATTTCTTTCGGCGGATTTTCCTGAAGGATCTCCAATCATTCCTGTAGCACCACCAACCAAAGCAATCGGCTTGTGACCGTGTTGCTGAAAGTGAGCCAAAATCTTAATCTGAATAAGACTTCCGATATGTAAAGAATCTGCGGTAGGATCGAACCCGATATAGGCAGTGGTCATCTCCTTATTCAGTTGTTCGTCGGTTCCGGGCATCATGTCAGAAAAAAGACCTCGCCATTTCAGTTCTTCAATAAAAGAGTTCATTATTTTTTGTTTAAAATTTAAGGTGCAAAGATAAGTAAAATATAGAATGTGAAATAAATAGACTGTTCTACGACTTTATCTAAATTTCTAAAATCCCTAATTCATTTAATTTTTTAATTATTTAATCTTTTAATTTTAATAAATTTGTTAGCAATGAAAGACGAACAATTATTTTCGCTCATCCAAAAAGCAAAAGAAAAAGACCAAAAAGCTCAAACCAAGCTCATCAATGTTTTCTGGGTGGATGTTTTTTCTTTTGTGATGAAAAAAGTACATGACGAAAATGATACCGATGAAATCACTGTCAATGTTTTCTCAAAAGTTTTATCTAAATTGGATATGTACGACCCTCATTTTCAATTTAAAACATGGATTTTAACGATTGCTCAAAATACAATTATCGATTTTTGGCGGAGAAAAAGCAGAGAAAATCAAGACCCTACAGAAAATTTAGATGAAGTAAAGAATCATTATGCGAAATCTCCTGAAGAGCTGATGATTTCTGATGAAGAGCAAAAGAAAATCATCAAAACCATCGAGTCTTTAGATGGTAACTATCAGGATATTATCAAATTGAGATTCTTTGAAGAAAAAAGCATCAAAGAAATTGCAGAAGAGTTGGGAATTTCTGTTGCCAACACGAAAGTAAGAGTGATGCGTGCAAAAAAAGTTCTAGCTGAGTTGCTGAAAAATAATGAGTTTGAGGATAATTAAAGTGAAGTTATTATAGTTTTATTATAATGTTTGTCATTCTGGAGGAATCTATATTCTAATTGATAATACTGTGCTGAGATTCCTCCGAAATGACAAAAGCAATGTGAATTTTTAATTATAAATATACTTTTTCTTTAGTCTTAGGAAGCACAATTTGTCTTTGCTTTACTTGATGTCTGTTTTGAAGATTTATTTTTAATCCTTTTTAATAAAAATTTCATTTTTAGATTTTCCATATTCTTTCGTATTTACAACTTCTTTATCAAAAACTAATTTCCCTGTTGAAAGATTAAAATCAACTGTAGTCCAATATTCTTCAGGTTTTCCATTTTCTGAAGAAATTCCGATTAATTCAAAATGCCCGTTTTGAAATCTGTACTTGTCTGTACCTCCCCATTTCCAGCTGCTTCCTCCATAATGAGTAATATTCAAAAGACCATTCTCAATGGTTGTACTTTGATAAGGATCGCCCATTATTCCGCCATCTTTGCTTCCGTAAATTGCTTTTCTGGATTTTTCCAAAATTATCCATTTATTATTGATTTTCTTTAAAATCTGAATTTCACGAATGTCTCCCGAATCGTTATCTGTAGGAATATTATAAATAATTATCTTCTCAGGAATTTTATCTCCATCAACATCACCGTCAACAGTTTCATTAATTGTTGAGCTTTTTGGCTGAAATTCTTTTTGCGCAAAACAGAATACTGTCGAAATAAGAGATAAAAAACAAAATATATTTTTCATAAATTTAAAAATAAGATTTAAAATTACGAAATTATACGTTTCATCAATCTTTGTCTTTGATTGTTTCGATAAAAAATTCCTTAACTTTGAAGTCAATTTTAGAAATAAATGGAGAATTTAGTTCAGGATACTACCGTTCAAAAACCAAAATGGATTCGTGTAAAACTTCCTACCGGAAAGAATTACAGAGAACTCCGCACCTTGGTTGATAAATATAAATTAAATACAATTTGCCAAAGCGGAAGCTGCCCGAATATGGGAGAATGTTGGGGAGAAGGAACAGCAACTTTCATGATTTTGGGGAATATTTGTACCCGAAGCTGTGGATTTTGTGGTGTAAAAACCGGAAAACCAATGGATGTGAACTGGGACGAACCTGAAAAAGTGGCTCGTTCAATCAAATTAATGAAGATCAAACATGCAGTTTTAACATCTGTTGATCGTGATGATTTGAAAGATATGGGATCAATTCTTTGGGGTGAAACTGTAAATGCTGTAAGAAGAATTTCTCCGGGAACTACGATGGAAACATTAATTCCGGATTTTCAAGGACTGACAAAACATTTAGATAGAATGGTTGATGTCGCTCCTGAAGTGATTTCTCACAATATGGAAACCGTAAAACGTCTGACAAGAGAAGTGAGAATTCAGGCTAAATATGAAAGAAGCCTTGAAGTTTTAAGATACTTAAAAGAAGCAGGACAAAACAGAACAAAAACAGGATTGATGCTTGGTTTGGGAGAAAATAAGGATGAAGTTTTTCAGACGATTGAAGACATCAGAAATGCCAATGTAGATGTGATTACGATGGGACAATATTTGCAGCCAACGAAAAAACATTTGCCTGTGAGGAAATTCATTACCCCTGAAGAATTTGATGAATTTGGAAATTTTGCAAGAAGTTTGGGTTTCAGACATGTTGAAAGTTCGCCTTTGGTGAGAAGTTCTTACCACGCTGAGAAACATATTCATTAAAAATATAAATCGCTTCAAATTTGGAGCGATTTTTTTGTTATTAAAAGAAAATTAACAAAGATATATTACTGACAAATATCAAAACTTTGGAATCTAAAAACCACCCCGTCTAAATTTTCCTTGAAAATTTATCCACCCCTCCTCTGGAGGGGAATTTTTATAATTAGAAAATTAAACCTCAACTTTGTTCAAATGCTTTTTCTTGAAAGCTGTGGGGGTTTCTCCAATATAATTTTTAAATAATTTATTGAAATAGGAAAGACTTTCAAAACCCACCTGAAAAGAAACTTCCGAAATACATAAATTCTGTAACAGCAACATTTTTGCCTGATTGATTCTGTAATTATTCACAAAATCTGTAAAGGTCATGTTGGTCTGTTTTTTAAAATATCTGCAAAATGCAGGTGTACTGAGACTTACCATTTCAGCAATCACATTTACGTTTGGATTTTTATCGTAGTTTTCGTTAATGTAATCGTAGATAGTTCCCATTCTGATTTTATCATTTAAAAACCATTTTACCCGTGTATCTTCTTTATTTAACTCTTTAACCTCATCTGATTGAGAAAGGATTTGCAAAACTTCCATCAAAGCGATGAGTGATTCAAAAGGATTTTTTGTTTGATGAGATGAAGCTTTTTTGCAACGATTTTTTTCGTTTCTCCGAAAAAGGATAATCCGAGATAGGAGCGGTCTAAAAGTTTTTTAATATCATCAAATTCAGGAATGGGAAGAATCATTTCATCCAAAAAATTTTCTTTAAGCTGCAATACAACCTGCTTGTATTCAGTTTTAATTCCGTAATCAAAATTTAAATGCGGGACATTCGAACCTACTAAAAGAAGGTCACTTTCCATAAAACCGGAAATATCTTTTCCTACATGACGAATTCCGTTGAGAGCTTCTACATAAACCAGTTCAATTTCAGGATGATAGTGCCAGAAAAAACAATGCTTCATGGATGGTTCGAAAATTTTGAAAGATTTACCCTCTTCAAATTCAATGATTTCTTTCTGGATTTTCATAAGGTTCTATTTTGATTAATAATTAATGCAAATTTATTTAAAATTGTCAATACAGAGCAATAATTAATCATTTCAGAACAAATAACAACCATTATTTCTTCCGAATTTTGCACTTTGAAATTAAGAAGAGATGTTTGATAGAAGAATTTTGCCTTTGGCAATTGGTGGTTTGGCAATCGGAACTACAGAATTTACGATAATGGGATTGCTTCCCGATATTGCAAAAACACTGCAGATTACCATTCCGCAGGCGGGTCATTTGATTGCCGCGTATGCGCTGGGAGTAGTGATTGGAGCACCCATTTTAATTGGTTATTCTGTGAAATTTCCGCCCAAAAAAGTATTGCTTGTTTTGATGGTTATTTTTACCATTTTTAATGCACTTTCGGCAATCGCTCCGGATTATAATTCGATGTTAATTATCAGATTTATGTCTGGTTTACCACATGGAGCATTTTTTGGTGTCGGAACTGTCGTTGCATCAAGAATGGCAGGAAAAGGGAAGGAGGCATTATATATTTCATTGATGTTTACCGGATTAACGGTCGCGAATCTTGCGATGGTTCCTTTGGTGACGTACATCGGGCATGCATTCCACTGGCGTTGGTATTTTGCGATCGTTGGAGTGATTGGTCTGGCTACTTTATTAGCTTTAAAACTTTGGCTACCGGCAATGGAGAAAAAGGAAGACAGTCATTTCCTGGAGGAATTAAAATTCCTCAAAGGCAAACAATCTTGGTTAGTTTTAATGATTACGGCCATCGGTTTTGGTGGATTGTTTACGTGGTTTAGCTATATCACCCCTTTAATGACGGTTGTTTCAAAAATTGAAAGCAGTCATATGGCTTACGTCATGATTCTTGCCGGTGGCGGAATGGTTGTCGGGAATTTAGCGGGAGGTTTTCTTTCAGATAAATTAGGACCGGAAAAAACCTGTGTGTTATTGCTGTTTTTGATGATGTGTTCTTTGTCAGGAGTGTTTTTCCTTTCAGAATATCAAAGTGTTTCTTTGGTTTTAACTTTCATTTGTGGAGCTCTATCGATGTCGGTTGCGGCACCCATTAATATCATGATGATGAAAGCTGCACCCAAAAGTGAAATGATGGCTGCTGCTTTTATGCAGGCTGCATTTAATATTGCCAATGCGATGGGCGCTTTCTTCGGAGGAATTCCTTTAGAACATGGCTTGCCTTACAATTATCCTTCGCTTGTGGGAGTGGGGATGACGATTATTGGTTTAGTGATCAGTATCATTTATTTTTATATGTATCGCTCATCAAATGTTGCCGAAAAGGAAATTATTACGGAATGTGTTACCTGTGATCAATAAAAAAAGAGAAGCAATTGCTTCTCTTTTTGTTTTCTAATCTTCAACTTCGTTTCCGTTTTGGCACCAATATAAGGCGTTATAGAGATTTTCTTTAGGAAAAGATTTAAATTCTCCCGGCATCAGAACACTGAAGATATCCGTGAAATTTTGTACTCCTTCTTTGTCGGTTACAATTGCTGCACGATTCCATTTTGAAAGATTTTTTATTCCTAAAAGCGCATCCTGAAGCCAGGCTCCCATTGTAAAATTACTCAAATCTGTATCCAAATAAAGAAGATAATTTAATTCATCGAACTGTTCCACTTTATTTTTCACATAAGGAATAACAAGATTTTCAAAATCTTCTTTCGTAACATCGCCTGTTGCGTTGAATGCGGCTACATTTTCCGGTGCATCATTAATAATCGTGATCATAATTTATATTTTAAATGGTTTTGGTAGCTTTAATTTATCAATAATTAAACCATAAATATGTAATTACTCTATTAAAGGCTCAATTATTGATTATCAATTGAAAAATAATTTCTATGGACTTGAAATCTAACGAACCTTTCTGGCTTTTGAAAAACGGCCTTGTTTCTTCTTATCCATCTCTAAAATCTGATGAAGAATGTGATGTTCTTGTCATCGGCGGCGGAATCACAGGAAGTCTCATCGCCCATCAAATGATAAAAGACGGATACCAAACTATTTTGATTGATAAACGTGAAATCTGCAACGGAAGTACTTCTGCTACAACATCGATGTTGCAATACGAAATTGATACTCCATTGTACGAATTGATTGAAATGATTGGCAAAAAAGGGGCGGTAGAAAGTTATAAAGCCTGTTCAAAATCAATAGATGACCTTGAAAAATTAACAAAAGAAATAAAAGCTCGCTCGGGTTTTAAAAGAAAACAGTCACTATATTTTGCCTCGAAAAAGAAAGATGCAATTTGGCTTGAAAAAGAATATGACGCAAGAAAGCAATCTGGATTTGAAGTAACCTGGCTCGGAATTGAAGATATTGAAGAAAAATTTGGTTTCCAAAATACTTATGGCGGAATTTTGTCGAAGCAAGGCGCAAGTATTGATGCCTTCAAATTTGCTCACGAGCTACTAAGATTTAATGTGAATAAAGGTTTAAAAGTTTTTGATAAAACTGAAATGAAATCGGTGAAATATTTGCGTGATCATAATTTAGCATTGACAACTGATGGGTTTAATATTAAAGCTAAAAAAATCATTTATTGTGTAGGCTACGAAAGTTCAACAATGATTAAAGAACATTTCGTTGATCTGAAAAGTACTTACGCTGTTGTTTCTGAAATCGACAACGATAAATTTAAAAATATAGAACATACGCTCGTCTGGAATACCGATGATCCCTACATCTATATGAGAACAACCGATGATGAACGACTTTTGATCGGTGGCGGTGACGAAGACTTTTCTGACCCCGATAAACGTGATTCTTTATTACATAAAAAAGAAAAAGAGATTCTCAAAATCTGAAAAGAATAAAGCCCGATTATCATTTTTACACTGATTTTGTCTGGGCGGGAACTTTCGGAGAAACAAAAGACGGATTGCCGTACATTGGAGTTCACGACAATTTTAAAAACTCTTATTTTGTGTTAGGTTTTGGCGGAAACGGAATTACTTTCTCTGTTACCGGAATGGAAATGGCTTCAGCTTTTATGAAAGGAAAAAAGCATAAACTTTCTGAGTATTTTAAATTTGGAAGATAGTTTTAAAATAAATGTTTCGGGGTTCGGCAAAGCCGAACCCCGAAACTGATAAACAATACTAACATTCACATCATTTCTAAAATATTGTTTTAGTTTTACCTAACGTCAGGATTGAGTTTAGAGTTTGAATCTAGCAAATCTAACAATCCCTAATTTCAACCTAAAAACTATATCCATTTTTTTTCGCCAGTTCCACAATAGATTTTTCAATTGCTTTTCCTAAATCATCGCCTTCAGCATTGCCTCGCTTTTTCATTTCAGAGTCGATAAAAGTCTGTCTTTGCTTTGCCAAAACTTCAATTTCTCTTTGGATTTTGTCGCGGTCGGCTGATTTTTGCGCTACAATTTTATTGATTTCGTCTTTGCTTTTTCCTTTCAGTTCAGAAGGCAATTCCTCTTCTCGGATGGACGAAATATAGCTTTTATCTTTCTCAACTTTATCTACCAAATCCCAATGGTCGTTTTTGTAAGCATTTTTCTTAGACTTACTTACTGCTCTTTCAACAGCATTCGAAGCTGACTGCATTTCTGCATTTGAATCTTGCGTAGTCTGTTTGCTTTTCATTTCTGAACCACGGCTTCCGTAGGAAATGTAGGTGTCATTCAATTTAGAATTGTATTGAGAAATTTTCACATCATAAGGTGTTTCAATATAGATTACCTTTCGGTCGCTGTCGATATTGAAAAATTTTCCGTCTCCAAGACTCGCTCCGTTTTGCCAGAAAGTTTGAATTCCCTCATCACGACTTCCGCAGAAAATGGTGTTGGTGTAAATGTTTTTTTTCTTTGCACCTGAAATTGTTTCTTTATAATTGACTTTCCCTTGGTCAAACGCTTCATTTCCGGCAATGTAAATCAGCTTCATACTTTTCTCGTTACCGTCCCATTTCAGATTGGTTGATGCATCACGAATTACGGCACCACAATATTCACTTCCGCCATTGGTTCTGAGGGCAAAAAGTTTTTCTGAAACCAAATCCAAATCCTGAGTAAGCGGAGTAACTTGTCTGATGTAATTTTCATCTTTCAAACCGTCATTTCCGTATTCATAAAGAGCAATTTCTACTTGTGGAGCTTGTCCGTTATACTTTAAAGTGGTCAAAGTATTCACGATATTCCAAAGTCTTGATTTTGCCTGATCGATTAAGCCATCCATACTATTTGATGTATCCAAAAGCAATGCGACCTGAATTTTATTATCTTTTGAGACCGTTATTTGTGGCTCTGACGAAATATTACTTTCCATCACTTCTCTGTCGTTGGCTTTGTTACTGCAACGAAGATCAGAAACTTTTCCTGCGCTTAAAAAAGCAACTGCACTTGTAGTTAATGCTAAAAATTTTAAAGTGTTCATATTGTATGTTTTTAATGATTAATTAAGATTTGATTTATTCTAAAATTATCTGCTGTAATACTGAATCTGCATGTCTTTAGGATATTTTACTTCATAAGAGAAATTGATTTTATCTGAAGTTCCGCTATTGATTTTTCTGTTCCAAAGGATGCTTCCGGTTTTGTCATCATAAATTCCGTTGCCGATTTCTAAAGATTTTACCGTGATTTTTGAATTTTCACTTAGAGGAAGCTGGTCAAGAATTTCTAGTTCGATATTTTCTTTCGTATTATTTCTTATGGTTATTTGATGAGATTCGGTTTCCCATTTATTTGAGTTCAGCGTTTTCTGTGAAGTTTTATCTTCAAGCTTGATTCTTTTAACAACAATTCTTTCATCAACACCCAAAGAAATCGGGAATTCTTCTTTTACATAATTGCTTGTGATATTGGTTTTTCCGATATAATTATCTTCAAAATAAATATTAGCTTCTCCCGAAATAAGATTTAAATTCTGCCAGTTTTTCACAAATGCCATTAAAAAAACCTGATTGTTCAGCTTCGGAACGGTGTGATATTTATACGTTGCATCTACCTCTTTTTTATCCAGAATTACATATTGCTCTTTTTCCTGACTTACGATGGTTTGATTGTATTTTAATTCATACAAAATATTCATCTGATTATCAGAAACCGTTGCAACAGGAATCTGGTTTGGTGCAGCAACCTCAGCTCGCATTTGATAAGAATTTGATTCAGTTGAAACTGCTTTTTTAGCATATCCAATTTTTATATCTTCATTATTGTAAGCTGTATATTCGGCAACATAAAGAGGTGATAAAATAGGTCTGTTTTGATTGTAAGAAGGTCGATAAGTGGAAACGAAAAGTTTCACATTATTCCAGTCTTGTCCGGTTTTTTGATAAATTTTCCCTTTGTAGACAATTTCTAAAGGTTTTTTAGTAGATAAAGCTCGCAAATCGTAAGACGGAACCCAGCCTGCATTAGAAACGATATAACTTATACCGAGATTGAGATTCATCTCGTTTTCAGCAAGAATTTCAAGAATTAATTCTTTTGTGTTGGTATTTTTATGAGTCTGTTCTTCGGCAAATTGTTTGTTGATTTTTGCAATGCTTTCATCAAGGGTAGTTTTTTGTTCATTCAGAAGAAAAGCCTGGTTATCGATTTCCAGCATTCTCTTTCTGTAAAATTCTGTCAGTTTAATCAGTTGTTCCTGCGGAGTCGATTTGTCGTTCGTTGAAACTTTAAGATTATCATTAATGATATTTTGTTCGCCTGTCAGATTTTTAATTTGAATATTTAATAAATTGACTTGTCTCTGAAATTTTTTTCTTTCATCGTCCAGTTTTTTTTCGCCATCGGTCATTTCATCATTTTTAAGATAATTGCTTTGTGGAGTGATAGACAAAAGGGTTGTATTTTTCTCAAGATTAATTTTGTACGTGTTTTCATCCAAATCATTTGGGAGATTGATGATTTTAACCACATTTCTTCCTTTTTGAAGAGTAACGTTTGTACTTCCGAAAACTTTTGCACCTTGCAAAAATACGGTTGCCTGTTTTACATCGATTTCTTTTTTAATTTCCTGAGATTTAAAAAACGAAACCATAAAAATGAATATAAAAATAGAGTGTCGCATTGTTTATTATTTTAAAGTTCTACAGTAAAATTACTTCGATTAGAAACCGAAAATTTGAAGACTTGGTGAACTTGGGTTTTCACTTGGTGGAAGTTTTTAGGCAAAAAAAAGACAGCCATTTCTGACTGTCTTTTCGCCCATTAAAGAATTTCGTATCTTGTTTTGATGCTGAATTTCAGCTTAATGTTTTCGATGTTATCAAAAGCAACATCAACACTTTGGTCGGCTGCTTCCAGCTGTACGTTGGCCATTTTGCTTCTGTAGGCTACCGGCATTACAGAGTCGCTCATGTAGTCTTCAATTTCAGTGATTTCCAGTGGCGTTCCGGTCTTTTTACCAATGCTTTCCAAGAGATAATCTGCTTTTTCTTTGGCTGCTTTTAATGCATTGATTTTAACCGTTTTTCTGAAATCTGCAATTTTTGTGTTTTTAATTTCGGCAATATTCAGATTGCTTACCCATTTTTGATTCAAATCTTCAAAAAGCTTACTCACATTGGTTTTAGCATTTACTTTAAACTGAAAACTCTTTGTGAATTTTGTTGTTTTCGAATATAAATTCTGATACATTGATTTGAATTTGATGTCTTCATTTTTTACTCCGTTGGTTTTCAGAGTTTCAAATAAAAGTTTTTCGTTGTCTGCTAATTGATTTTTGTTGTCGGCTTTTATTCCGATGTTAAAAATAATTTCATCCGGTTCCACTTCCATTTCGGCAACTCCCGTTACTTCAATTGCGTTTTTTTTGATTTCCTGCGCATTCACCAAACTTCCTGCTGCAAAGATTCCTACTAATAAAAGGTGTTTCAGTTTCATAATGTAAATATTTATTGTTTTTATCGGTATTATGCAATCGCTTCTTCGATTTCATAATTTCTTGTTTTAAATTTCTAAAGTAAAATTACCACGAATAGAAACTGAAATTTTGGAAACTTGGTAAACTGAGGTTTTCACTTGGTGAAAGAATATTTGCTGCGATTAACGGTTAATCTATCAATAGATGAAATTTTTCTTGTAACACATTCATCTTTTTATGGTTAACCGATTTGGCATTGATCAATTGATTATTAAATGAAAAAATAATAGCGCTATCTTCCTTACTCATCAATAATAAATGTTTTGAAATGTTGTGTTGGTTATCTTCAAGAATCAATTGGTTGTCAAAAGAAATATCATAATGAAATGCGGTCATCTTTTCCGAAGACTTTTCCATAAAAATCAAGTATTGGTCTTTATGAAAGAATACGTATTGATATGGACTTTCGGAAGAAGTGATCTGATAAGCTCCTTTTAATTGTATGAAATTAATTTTATCATCTGTGTGAAAATTTTCATCCAAATACGGCATCCCAATTTTGATAAATATAATTCCTAAAATCCCAATTTTTAAAAAAGTTTTATACGGAAGAAATGAAGTTCGGCTAAGAAAAGTTTCTTTCGGAAGTTTAATAATTTTCAGAAAAAGTTCCCACCCGGTTTTTCTTACAAGAAAGATGCTCGTTAAAAGTAAAATGAAGGAAAAGAATTTTACGGAAATATCAAACCCAATATTGATGATCAATATTTGAGTAAAACATATAATTGCAAATAACAATCCCAAAAACTGAAAACGTCTGAACAACAATAGAATTCCTGACAAAAATTCAATACATCCGATAATCATGTTGTAAATTTTAGATGTTCCTATTGTACTCCAGAATAAAATATCTTTATCTAAGTTTCCAAATCTTGTGAACAGAATATTAGATTCAGGCTCCGGAAATTGGGTTTTGAAAATTTTGTCAATACCATATTTTATTAAAATAATAGAAATGTATATCACACAAATATATTCTGTTGTCAATAAAAAACGTTTTGCACATTTTTTCTTTATTAGAAAACTCAGAATCACCGATGTAAAAAGTAAAATAATGATTAAAACCAACATCGAATAACTATCTGAGCTGTAATCTATTCTGATGGTCTTTTTATTGAAGAAGTGTTCTAAAACCAATCGAATAAAATCTCCAAATATGAAATGAGTAATTTTTAACTGCAAATCATTTAAAAAATTCAACGGGAAGAAAAAGATGAATTGTAGAAAAAAACAGCTAAAAAAAATAGTAAGTTTTCCTACATTAATTGATTTACTATACACAATTGTAAGATTTTAACGATTTTTTCTATAGATAAATATTGAAGCAAATACAGCAATACTTATTACAAATAAATACATCATTTCCTCTTTTGATTTGAAATTATTTACCTCAGCTTTTTTGATTGTTTTTTTCGTGAAAATTGGCTTATAAGTTTTTGTTTTCTTGTCATATTTCAGAAAAACGGTACTATCTATATCGTTTTGAAAGTTGTAATTTTCTTTAAGTATTTTTTTTACGTTATCAATATTTTCGTTAGAAAATATTGCATGATTATAAACGGTATCTCTTCCTGGTTTCCATTTTTCTGGGGTTTCGCTTCTTCGGGTTTTGCAATATGTTGAAGTTACAATGATGCTTTTTTATCGTCAATGATAATAACACTATCCAATTTTGAATTGGTTACATACCTTTCTGGCAAAACTCCAAGATTAGAATAATTGATGTTGTAACGGTCTTCTACAATACTTTTTTCAAAATATTTCATATCACCGCTGTGGCTTTTATAGGATATTAATTTGGTCTGAGAAAAAAAGTGGCAACTTGAAAGGACAAGCGCAAAATGAACTAAATAGGATAAATTTTTCATGACAATTAAGTTTAAATTATACTGCAAACTTAATCGCCTTTTAAAAGCTGTTTGAAACCAACTTGGTGAAACCCATTTTTCACTTGGTGAATCATTTTCTGAACATCAATTATATGTATATCTTTGTTTTATGAATTTAATCAGGCTTTTTACATTTATTTTTTTGCTGCTTTCTGTGAATAATTTGTATTCGCAAAGCAGCAGAGATACGAAAGAAATTGTAGCCGAAACTTCAAAGCTCAAAAAAGCATTGGATACGAAAGACGAATCTGCAGAAGCCGATTCATATTATAATATTGGTGAAACTTACTTTAACAATGGAAATTTCCCAAAAAGTGAGGAGTATTTCATAAAATCAAAAGGTATTTATGAAAAACTGAATGACAAAAAAAATCTCGAAAAAGTAACCAGGAAATTAGCTCAATCGCAGGAAAATCAAAACAAACTGAAATCAGCGGTAAGTAATTATGAAAAAGCCTCAAATATTGGATATTCTAAATCGAAAAGAGTATTAAATGCCAATGACGCTTCCAGATTGTCGTCGCCGGTTGTAGAAAGCAAGGCAGAAGCCATTCAAAACAATATTGATATTAGCCGGAAGGAAAATGAAAATGCAGACCTCGCTGCAAGTTACAGCCAAATGGCAGAAGTGAATATTGAACAGAAAAATATTCCCAAAGCGGAAGAAAATTTTACAAATGCGTACAAAATTTCTAAAGATAATGCACCGCAGCAGGCTTTGGCAATTAATCAGAAACTGACAGATTTTTATGTTGAAAATAAAGACTTTGACAAAGCCATTAAAGCAAAAAAAGAGGTTTTAAAAGAAGATTTTGTAAAAGATAATTCTCAGAAAAAAGTTGAGCAAATTCAGGAACTTGCAGATATTTACATTAAAAAAAATGATCCTAAGGAAGCCATAGTTTTATTAAAAAATGCTTACGATATTGCTTTAAATAAAGGTCATACGCTTGAAGCGCAAAAAAGCGTCAAAAGACTCGACAGTTTGTATGCTATTTCTCAAAACACCGATGCTTCTGTGCAATTATACCGTGATTTTCTAGGGAAATTACCTGATTTGGTTTCTAAAGACAGAAGTTTGGTAGACAACAAAATTCTTGAAGACACAGAGCAACGAATTTCACAGCTTGAGCAGGAAAAGAAGCTAAAAGACGAGCTGATTCGCAAGAAAAACATCTTCAATTACAGCTTAATTGGAGCTTTAATACTATTAATAGGCTTAATGATTTTCATTTTCAGAACGCTGAAAAAAGTTCAGATCAAAAACAAAAAAATTGCTTTGCAGTCGCTTCGTCGGGAGATGAACCCGCATTTTATTTTTAACAGTTTAAATTCTGTCAATCATTTTATCGCAACAAATAACGAACTGGAAGCCAATCAATATTTAACCAAGTTTTCAAAACTCATGCGTGGCGTGATGGAAAATTCTACAGAAGATTTTATTCCGTTTCAGCAGGAATTAGATTTGCTTCAGAATTATTTGGCTTTAGAAAAAACTCGTTTTGCAGATAAGTTTGATTACGAAATTGAGGTTGACGAAAGTTTAAATACCCAAAGTTTGAAAGTTCCCGGAATGTTGATACAGCCGTTTCTTGAAAATGCAATCTGGCATGGCTTAAGATACAGAACAGAAAAAGGATTTTTGAGCTTAAAATTTGAAAAAAATAACGATTCTCTAAACATTTTCATCGAAGACAACGGAATCGGAATTGAAGAAAGTAAAAAACAAAAAACCGAACATCAGAAAACCCGAAAAGGCCGCGGAATGAAAAATACTTTAGAAAGAATTGCGCTGTTGAATGATTTGTATAAAAAAGATATTTCGTGCTCTGTGAAAGATTCTGAAAATGGTGTTTTTGTAAAAATTATAATGAATTTCTAAATGAGTTATTATGAAATTATTGCAATATAAATTAGTATTCGTTTTCTGTCTCTTATTTAAAACACTGTTTTCTGCACAGGAATATGATGATGTGAGATATGCAAAAGTTTTGAATCAGTTAAAGCTTAATTCTTCTCAAATTCACAGCGAATTATACACGGAAAAGAAAATGCCGAACGCTGAAGATTCGTATATCATTGTTGTACCTATTTTACAAGGAAAACTTGAAGCTGACGGTTTTTCTGTTAAAAACACGATTTTGATTACAAACACTGATGGAAAGATTACAAACAAGTATGTAGATCCGATAGAGTTTGGCTCAGATGCAATTATGTTACAAAGTTTTACGATTGATACAGGACTTTATAATCTAAATTCAACGACTCGTGCGTTTGGTATTTCTGCAAACTACAGAGGAAGCAGCGGTCCTAATCCGTATTCTTCTTCAGATATTTCAATGTACTATCCGGAAGGTAAAACCTTAAAGAAAGTTCTTGAGGGTTATAACCTGAGAAGATACGGCGGAGAATGGGATATGAATTGCTCTGGGGAATTTGAAGAAGATCATTCAGTCATTATTTTAGATCAGGTGAAAACAAATGGTTTTGCCAATCTTAAAATTAAAACTGAAAGTATAAAGACGATCAGTAAAGAAATTAATGGCGAATGCAGTGAAAATAAAACTTCAAAGATTTCTTACAAAACCTTAAAGTTTTCTAAAGGAATGTATAAATAACCTCAACCTAAAAAGATGAAAATAAAATCAGTAATTGTAGACGACGAAAAAATTGCAAGAGAAGTTCTTAGAAATTATCTCACAAAATACTGTCCGCAAATTGAGATTCTGGGTGAGGCAGAAAACATCAAAGAAGCCGTTCCTTTGATAGCAGAAATGCAACCTCAACTCGTTTTTCTGGATGTTGAAATGCCTTTCGGAAATGCTTTTGATGTTTTGGAAGCGACTAAAGAATTTTCTTACGAAACGATTTTCATCACAGCTTTTTCACAATATTCGCTTCAGGCTTTAAACAAATCTGCAAGTTATTATATTTTAAAACCAATCGACATTCAGGAATTGATTTTGGCGGTTAATATAGTGGCTGAAAGTTTAGAAAAGAAAGACGAATTAAACCGAAACAAAATTCTCCTGGAAAACCTAAAGTTAAAACCCGAAAAACAACAGTTGATTCTTCCGACTTTGCAAGGTTTTGACGTGGTAAAAACAGAAGATATTGTACGACTTCAGGCAGATGGAAATTTTACGCAGGTCTATCTTACAGACGGTTCAAAGAAAATGGTTTGCAGGTTTTTAAAGCATTTCGATGACTTGCTGGAGAATCCTTTTGTAAGAGTTCACCGTTCGCACATTATCAACACTGGGTTTGTAAAATCATACCACAAAAGCGGAACAGCAACACTCTCTGACAATACTGAAATTGAAGTTTCCGGAAGTTTTAAAGATCAGTTTCTGAAGGTTTTTTCATGATTTTTTGGGCAGCTATTCCGCCTTCCACTCCCGCTTTTTTGTTTCACAAAAAGAGCTCCGTTCAAGTCGGGCTGCTGCAATTCGATGTTGAAATTATATTGAAAGGCATCATTTTTGAATTTTTATACCAATAAAATATTTCAACATGAAAACCTTACACAAAATAGCCATTCCCGTTTCTTTAGGAATTTTAGGATTAATTATTTTTAATTCCTGTTCGGTCGGAATTCCAAAAGGCGCAACAGCAGTCAAAAATTTTAATTCAGAAAAATATCTTGGAAAATGGTTCGAAATTGCACGTTTCGATTATAAATTCGAGAAAAATATGGATAATGTTACCGCTAATTATTCACTCAATTCCGACGGAACAATTCAGGTTCAAAACCGAGGCTATGATTACGTCAAAAAAGAATGGAAAGAATCAATCGGTGAGGCAAGATTTGTTAATGACAAGTCTGAAGCGAGATTAAAGGTTTCGTTTTTCAAACCGATTTGGGCAGGTTATAATGTGATTGACATTGATGATGATTATCAAAATGCCTTAGTCGTAGGAAACAGCACAAAATACATCTGGATTTTATCGAGAAATAAAGAAATTCCAAACAGTATCAGAGAACGATTTTTAGCAAAAGCCCAAAAATTGGGTTATAATACGAATGATTTAATCTGGGTAAAACATAACTAGTCATTGCGAGGAGCGAAGCGACGAAGCAATCTCAAATCGACATAGGAAAATGGAGCGTTAAGAAAATTTTGAATTAATCCGTTAAAAAATCCCCATTGTTCGAAGTGCGACAAATCTATTGAACTGAAGATTTTATTTTGAATTCGCACAAGTTTGGGGATTTTAGGATTAATTTTAAATTTTTAGTGGAATTTTCCAAGTCTTGAATTTTTGTCTCTTTTGTTTCAAGACAAAAGAGAATTAGTTTAAACTTCGATACTCTTTCCATTCCAAAAAACGATGATCAATAACTTGCTTCATCAAATCATAGTTTTCATAAGTATCTTCAATATGATAAAAAGTTTCATATTCAAAATCATTTTCTTCCGCTACCGAATCAAAAATATTGATGTAATCTGTCGCAAATGAACTGAATTTATCACCGAAATCTGTCTCATCAACATAATAGTCTTTTGCAAAAGCATTTCCAAGGTCATTGAGATCATATTCAGAAAATTTTCCGTCTAAAGCATCGATGACAAAGTCTGCACCGGTGATTTCTCTTCGTTTTAATTTTTCGATTTCATCTTCTGAGTCTTCTTTCAATTCTTCCGAAACCAAATCATTGGCAACGCACCAATTGAGGAAAATTCCTGTGTGGGTTGCGCCGTTTTTTTCGGGAAGTCCTTCAGGAAAATCTCCGCCATAATGCCATGAAGCATCATCATATTTAGTCATATTCTTTGTTATAGTTGTAGACAGTTCAAATCAAAGATATAAAAAATCATTTTCTTTTGTTCACTACAGAGATTTTCACTTCATTTGTAGGGAATTTATTCAAAATTAAACGCATGCAAAACGCAGTTCTTATCACCATTGGTGACGAAATTCTTTCAGGAAATACGGTAGATACCAATTCGAATTTTATCGCCACCGAGCTCAAAAATATCGGAATCAAAGTGGTACAGATTTTTACCATTTCAGATGAGATAGAAATTATTAAAAATACCCTGAAATCTGCTTTTGAATTGGGAGATTTAGTGATTACAACCGGAGGTTTGGGGCCAACGAGAGATGATAAAACCAAAAAAGCTTTAGCTGAATTTTTTGATGATGAAATTGCTTTGGATGAGGTTACTTTTGAACATTTGAAAGGATACATGGAAAGGCGCGGTCGTATCGAAATTCTTGAAAGAAACCGTGAACAGGCTTTTGTTCCTACAAAATCAACCGTTTTTCAAAATCATTACGGTACAGCACCTTGTGTGATGATGGAACAGGACGGAAAACTATCTTTCAGTCTGCCGGGCGTTCCTTACGAAGTAAAGCCTTTGATTAAAGACCAAATTGTTCCATATTTAAAAGATAAATTTAATCTGAATTATATTTCCACAAGAATTGTTTCTGTCGTAGGAATTCCGGAAAGTATTTTAGCAGACCAAATTGAAGAATGGGAATTGGCGTTGCCGGAAAACCTTGCCTTGTCTTATCTTCCTGTCGGAACCAGAGTAAAACTAAGGCTGACGGCAACCGGAACTGATGAAGATGCATTACAAATTCAGTTGGAAGACGAAATTCAAAAGCTATTTCCGATTATTGGAGACAATATTATTGCAACTTCGGAAGATAAAATTGAAAAGATTTTAGGGGAGATTTTAAGCGAGAAAGAATTAACAATTTCAACAGCAGAAAGTTGTACAGGCGGACATTTGGCACAAATGCTTACTTCAAATCCCGGAAGTTCTAAATACTTTATTGGTGGATTAGTTGCATATGCAACACAAAAAAAGACAGATATTCTTCATGTTTCTGAAGGTACTATCGAAAGATTTACGGTGGTAAGCAGAGAGGTTTCCCGTGAAATGGCGGATGGCTGTCAGGTTTTATTTAAATCTGATATTTCTCTTTCTACAACAGGAGTTGCCGGTCCGGGAAAAGGAGAGGATGGTAAAGATGTAGGCTTGGTGTATTACACGATAAATGTCAACAACGAATCTGAAACTTTCAAACTTCATCTTCCGCATTTAGACAGGCAGGATTTTATTTATTTTGTCTCGCAGAAAATTATTCAGGATTTGGTAGGGATTTTAATTTCAAAATAGAGAATCAAACATTTGCAACTTAAAATAAATTAACTTTACCGTAACAAAAATTAAATTCAATATACTTATAGTATAAATTATTATTACAATGAAAAAATTAACGCTTTCTTTGTTTTTATTGGCAGGAATTTGTTCACAAAATACGCTGAACGCTCAGGCTAAATCTACCAAAACAGCAACTGCAGCAGATAAAGGTTTAGACATCAGTTTGATGGATAAATCTGTTCGTCCACAAGATGATTTCTACAACTACGTGAGTGGAACGTGGATGAAAACTGCTAAAATTCCTTCTGATAAACCAACTTGGGGAAGTTTCAACAAATTGGCTGATGATACAGACAACAATTCGATGACGATTTTAAATTCTCTTCTGAAAGATAAATTTGCAGACGGAAGCGAAGGTAAAAAATCCAGGATTTGTATGCGACGTATATGAATATGGAGAAGAGAAATGCAGACGGAATCAAGCCTATTCAGGAGAATATCAATAAAATTGATGCCATCAAAAATCTTACAGATTTACAGAATTATTTAACTTCCGTTACTAAAGATGGCGATAACACATTCTACGGTTGGGGCGTGTATTCTGACTTGAAAGATTCTAATATGAATGCAGTTTACCTGGGTGACGCTTCATTAGGAATGGGTAGAGATTACTACCAGAAAGTGGATGTTAAAAACACAGAAGCTCTTGCAGAATACCAAAAGTATGTAGCTTCTATGTTAAAAGAATTAGGCTACAAAAATGCTGATGCAGCTGCAAAAGGTGTTGTAGACTACGAAAAAAGCATCGCGAAAAATTTGCTAACCAACGAGCAAAGTCGTGACAATACGCTTCAGTACAACCCAAAAACGATTGCTGAGCTTTCGACTTTGGTGAAAAATATTGACCTTGCTTCTTATCTTAAAAAAGTGGGAGTAAACACCGATAGAGTAATTATCGGTGAACTAGGCTACTACAAAAACTTTGATCAATTGGTGAACGCTAAAAATCTTCCTGTTATTAAGGATTATTTGAAGTTTCACATGATCAACGGTGGAGCTTCTTATTTGAGCGAAAAATTAGGTGATACTAAATTTGCTTTTTACGGTAAATATTTAAGAGGTCAGCAAGAGCAGAGAGCTTTAAACAAAAGAGGATATGAATTAATCAATGGTTCTTTGGGAGAAGCCTTCGGTAAATTATATGTTGAAAAATATTTCCCGGCTGAAGCTAAAGCTCAGATGGTAGAATTGATTGATTACTTAAAGAAAAGTTTCGCAGTTCACATCAACGGTTTGACATGGATGTCTTCTACAACTAAGGAAAAAGCAATGACTAAGCTGAATAAATTTACAGTAAAAGTTGCTTATCCTGATACTTGGAAAGATTATTCTAAATTAAATATCACTCCAGAATCTAAAGGTGGGAATTTATATTCAAACCTTCAGAATATTTCTGAATGGCAGTACAATAAAGATTTAGCAAAAATCGGAAAACCTGTAGATAAAACAGAGTGGGGAATGACTCCGCAAACTGTAAATGCATATTACAACCCGGTATATAACGAGATCGTTTTCCCTGCTGCGATTCTTCAGCCGCCTTTCTTTAATCCTAAAGCTGATGCAGCTGTTAATTTCGGTGGAATCGGTGCCGTTATCGGTCACGAAATCAGCCACGGATTTGATGATTCTGGTGCCCAATTTGACGCAGAAGGTAACTTAGTTGACTGGTGGACTCCAGAAGATAAAGCCAACTTTGAAAAAGCAACAAAAGCTTTAGCGGCTCAATATGACAAGTATGAGCCGGTAAAAGGAACTTTCGTAAACGGAACTTTCACAAATGGTGAAAACATTGCCGATTTAGGTGGTGTAAATATCGCTTATGATGCATTGCAAATGTATTTGAAAGATAAAGGAAACCCTGGAGTAATTAGTGGTTATACTCAGGATCAAAGATTCTTCTTAAGCTGGGCAACCGTTTGGAGAACTTTATCAAGTGAAAAATATATGGTAAACCAAGTAAAAACAGATCCACACTCTCCTGGATATTTCAGAAGTTTCGGTCCGTTGACCAACGTAGATGCTTTCTACAAAGCGTTTGATGTAAAACCTGGTGACAAATTATACAAAAAACCGGAAGACAGAATTAAAATCTGGTAATCATAATCAAAACCGTTCAGAAATGAGCGGTTTTTTTATTTATTACGACATGTTTTGTCGCAGTCTACGAATATCTTTGGTTAGAAATAAATCTTGCAAGTCTATTATTTCTTTTTATTAACATTAAATTTTAAAAAATGAATACAATTGAACTTAGCGATCCTTATATTGGAGAATGGACAACATTTTTAGAAGCGTCCAAAACCTATAATGGTGAAATTATTACGGATGCTGATTGTGATGATATTCTCTTTAAGAAAGTAGGGTCAATTTTTTATCGAAGAATATTGGAGGATAGTAGAGTTGATATCAGATGGTTTGGTGCTTTACCGGATGGAATTACAGATTGCTCGGATGCAATTCAACAGGCTTTCATTTCGGCTGATAAATATAAATTATCTGTAACAACAGGGAAAGGTACTTATGTTGTTTCCAAAAAAACGTATATTCCTCAAAACCATGACTTTGGTATGTTCTCGAAAACCTATGACTTTAACGAGTCTATATTCTTGTTGCATACAGATATAACTGTTTTTGAGTCAGGATATTATAATAGTGTTGGAGATCTGGTAAGTGCTGTAGGAACGGATTTGGACTATAGATATTCGGTAGGTATTAAATTTGGCAATTTTTCTCTAAAGACAAGTTTAAGTAATGTGACTTCTCCTGCATTGGTTATTAAAGATTGGCATCAAGGATGTGAAATCTCTAATATTTCTTCTTTTAATTTTTCTACATTATTAAAATCGATAAATAATTATTATACAGTTTTTAATGATCTGCGATCTAGCCATGAAGATGAAACTGGAGTAGGTGAGAGGTTTATCTTTTCAGGAGCAATAAATTTAAATGTTTTTAGAGCTTTAGTGGCAGCCAATGCTGTGATCGGATATAAATTTGAAGGACCTTTAACAGCTTGTCATTTTGATGCGATTTCAGTAGAAGGGGTGAAAACAGGATTACAGTTTAATTCCTATGTCTACAACTGTACAATTATTAATTCCTACATTGAAAACTTCAATAGAGCTATAGAATTCAATGATTACATTTATAATTTTACTTTAGATAACAATTATATAAATTTTTTAAACAGAGATAGTGCCAGATTTATAAAATATAAAGGATTGCCCTTAAATAATATCCACTTGTTAGCCAATAATACTTTTGTTAATATGCCTGGTAATCAATTGTTTGAAAATGTTGAAGATGATTACGGATATGGTATGGAGATAGGTTTTAATACTACATATGGAAATTCAATTGATGATCTTTCGAGGGATGATTTTGGAGCAAATTTCAATATTAATGGTAAAGCAAAGTTTCCTGCTTATCTGGCAAATATTCAAAATGCAAAAGGATTGATTGCGGGAAATTACTCAGGACAGTATACGCGAGGGTATGATGGATCTTCAGGTTTTGAATCCGATTTCACGGTTCCAAATTTACTTCATCTTAAAACCATGATAAATAACACTTGGACACAAATCGTTTATGTTAATATTCAAGTAGAAACAGGTCTCGACATAAAATATTACAAAGGTTTTTTTATAGGAAATAGTTTTTATGAGTTTAATTCCTCAGGTATTTCTGCTTCAGGAATTTTAGAATCTGTTGTAAATGCAAATGGAACAATTGACATAAAAAGAACAGGGTATGAAAACTCAGAGATTATAAAAATTGTGGGTGAGATACGCTTAATTTAATTTCTAGCTTTTAAACCTAGTAATCAAAGCCGTTCAGTAATGAACGGTTTTTTTATTCGAAGAGAATACCTCGAGGTCAAAAAAGGAAAAGTTTGAAAAACGGATGGTTTTTCATAAAACTAAAAAACAAAATCTCTTCCATTGAATACTTCGGAGTTCTGCCCCAGGATCTTTTATTCGTTTTCGATAAAATATTCTAATGACCTTAGTCAAAACTTAATATCACTCTTAATTTAGAAAATATTAAAAAAACTCACAAAATTAATTTAACATAATTCCCTATATTTGATCAAACTCATTACAACTCAAAATTAATTTAATGAAAAACGTAAATATTGCAGTACTTGCATTTTCAGGTATTGTATTTCTAAACTCTTGCGGAACGAGAAAAATTGTTGAAGCACCGAAAGTAGAAACAACTGAAGCGGTAGTTGTAGAGCCAATGAAAGAAGGAATAAAAGAAGAAGGCATCAATCTGTCTTATATGGATAAAACGGTTCGCCCGCAGGATGATTTCTTCAGTTATGTCAATGGGAATTGGGTGAAAACCACTCAAATTCCTTCTGATAAAGCAAGTTGGGGGTCTTTCAATGCGTTGAGAGAAAATGTGGATGATGCATCTTTGAGTATTTTAAATAAAATTTTAACGGAAAAATATGCTGAAGGTTCAGAAGGTCAAAAAATTCAGAACCTGTATGCATTTTTTATGGATGTCAGCAAGAGAAATGCTGATGGTTTAAATCCGATTAAAGGAGATTTGGCCAAAATTGATGCGATAAAAAATGTTAATGATCTACAGAAATATCTTTTAGAAGCTACAAAACTGGGCGACAATTCATTCTATGGATGGAGAGTCAGCGCAGATATGAAAAATTCTAAAATGAATGCGGTTTATCTTGGCGGTCCAGATCTTGGCTTAGGAAGAGATTATTACCAGAAAGTAAATGAAGCCAACACAAAAACTTTAGCGGAATATCAAAAATATGTAGCACAGCTATTTGGAGTTTTAGGTTATAAAAATTCTGATGCCGCAGCAAAAAATGTGGTGGATTTCGAAAAGCAACTGGCAAATTATTTACTGACTTTAGAGCAAAACAGAGATGCTAACTTAAGATACAATCCAAAAAATGTATCTGAACTTTCAGGGTTGGTAAAAAATGTAAATCTTGCAAAATACCTTAAAGAGGCAGGAGTAAATACAGATAAAGTAATCGTTGGTGAGCTGAAATATTACCAGAATATGGATCAGTTTTTCAATCAGAAAAATCTTCCGTTGCTGAAAGATTACTTGAAATATCACGTAGTTAATGGCAATGCAAGTAATCTTGGTGATAGCTTAGATAATATCCGATTTGATTTTTACTCTAAATATCTTCAGGGTCAAAAAGAACAGCGTGCGATGGATAAACGAGGGTTAGCTTTGGTCAATGGTGTTTTAGGTGAAGCTTTCGGAAAATTATATGTGGATGAATATTTCACGCCAGAATCTAAGCAGCAAATGGAAATGTATATCGATTACATTTTAAAATCATTCAAAACTCACATTGATGATATGGATTGGATGTCTCCTGAAACAAAAGTAAAAGCTCAGGAAAAACTGTCTAAATTCACAGTGAAAATTGCTTATCCGGATCAGTGGAAAGATTATTCTCAACTAAAAGTGGAAGCTCCGGCTCAAGGCGCAACTTTATATTCAAACTTACAGAATGTTTCGGCTTGGCAATATCAGAAAAGCTTAGAAAAAGTAGGAAAGCCTGTTGATAAAACAGAGTGGGGAATGTCTCCTCAAACGGTCAACGCCTATTACAGCGGTTCAAATAACGAAATCGTTTTCCCTGCAGCCATTCTTCAACCTCCTTTTTACAATCCAAAAGCTGATGCAGCCGTTAATTTTGGGGGAATCGGAGCGGTTATCGGTCACGAAATTTCTCACGGTTTTGATGACAGCGGATCGAGATTCGATGGCGATGGAAATTTAAATAATTGGTGGACAGAGCAGGATCGTAAAAACTTCGATGCAAAAGTTGGTCAATTAGCAGCTCAGTACAACGCTTACGAACCCGTAAAAGGAAGTTTTGTTAACGGTAAATTTACAAGCGGAGAAAATATTGGTGATTTAGGTGGAGTAGCGGTTGCTTACGATGCACTTCAAATGTATCTAAAAGACAAAGGAAATCCGGGATTAATTTCAGGATTTAACCAAGATCAAAGATTTTTCATGAGCTGGGCAACAGTCTGGAGAACAAAATCTACTGACCAGTACATGATGAATCAGGTGAAAACAGATCCGCATTCACCGGGATACTTCAGAGCTTTTGGGCCTTTGGTCAATCAGGATGGCTTCATGAAAGCATTTGATATCAAACCCGGAGATAAGCTTTACAAAGCATCCGCAGAAAGAATTAAAATCTGGTAAAGAATTATTAAAATCTTAATATGAGAAACGCATCTTTAGGTGCGTTTTCTTATTTATTTTTCATAGATTAGTGACACCAAAAAGTATTAACAATCATTTAATTATCATCCATAAATTGATTTATTTAAAGAAAAATCATTACAAAATTTTGTATGTTACAGTTTTTTTATAAATTTAAACAATGGATTGGTCATAAATTTGCTAATCCAAACCAAAATCAACAATCTCAAAATAATAATAATATGGCAATGTTTAATTATGGAGTTGGCGGAAACGAAGTCAAGGTCGACGCTAATGAAGCTATTCAGGAAATTCAGGAAAACAAATCTCTTATTGTAAGTCAGCTTACCACAGATGAAACTTATGTTCCGGAAATTGTAACAGGTCTAAAAACCGTAGATGATGTTTTCAGACATTTTCAGCCTTCAGTTGCTGTACAGCACGAGACAGAAGACGGAAATGTAGTAGAAGAAGAATTCCGCTTTCAAAATCTTGCAGACTTTACTCCCAAAAATCTTGTTCAGAAATCAGATTATCTTCAAAAGCTTAGCATGGAGCAGGAGCAGTATAACAAAATTGTACGTCAGCTGAAAACCAATAAAATTCTTCGCAATATGCTGGAAAATGAGAACACAAGAGCTGCTTTTATTGAAGCATTAAAGGATGTGGCACAAGAACTTGAAAAATAACCCAAAGAACCTACACAAATATTATGGATAGCAAATTGCAGGCTGCAGAAAGCCAACAACATAATCAACAGCAACAAGGCGGTAAACCGAAAGGAAATCCTGTTGAAGAACTAAATAAAATTGGAGGCTTTGGCTTTATAGAATCTGTCGTAGACGGAATTGCCAATATGAACCCAACCAGAAAAGCAAGAAAAGAAATTTTCTTGAATGATGCCAATAAAACCGACGAAAGAAAAGAATTGCTTCAGAAAATCAATCTTTGGGTTGAACTTTTAAGTACAAACGAGCCTGCAGAGAAAATGGCAGATACCTGCAAAGCAAAAGCGCTTGCGGCAGATCAAAATTTAAAAACAAATTTAAAGAATAGCCTTGATGCAGCTCGTCAGCTAGAAACTTCATACAGAACGGTTGCACAGTTTTATAAAAATACCGAATTAGATAAAGTTGATAACGTTAGTATTGTCAATGCGACTTTAGAGCAGATGTCAGATCTAGATAATCCTTTATTTATTGATGCTGTTGCTGAAGAATTTAAGCAGTATTATGACCGTTTAGATTTAAGAGATAACTATTCAATTCTTGCGATTCCGGGATATTTGGGATCCAATAAAGTTATTGAAAAATGGGCGAAAATCTGTAATGAAAATAAAGTTATGATGGTTACTGATTTTGCTAATCTTGACAAACCAGATGACGTTGTAGATCTATTCCATTCAGCAAATCTTACGGGTGGCGAATTGCACAGAAGTAATGTCATCATGACTTGTAACTGGCTAGTTGGTCGTGGAAGAGCTGAAGAAGTAGGTGAAGAAGAGAACGTAGAACTTCCGCCTTCTACTTCATTGGCAGGAAAAATTCACAAAACTTTAATGTCACAAGTTGCAGCAGGTAAAAAGCATGGTAACATCAACGAAGTAGACGCAGTGAAATTCGAATTGAAGAAAAGCGAAATTTCTCAGTTGGAAAAAATGGGTCTTGTACCAATGGTGAACGAATATGGTAAAATCATGGCGTTCTCTGCAAAAACATTGTTTACAGGAGATAACATCGGTCTTCAGACGTATTCTGTAGTCCGTGTATTCGATTATGTAACTAAAGTTTTATTAGATTTCCTAAACAGAAGAGCCTTCGAAAATTGGAATGCTAAAAACGAAGATGATTTGAGAAAACAAATCGTGACATTCTTAGACGGTATCAAAGGTGCCGACAAATTGATTGAAAAATTCAAAATTGTTCGTTTTGAGCAGGATAAAGTGAATAAAGACAGAGTTTGGCTAGACATTCGTTTGACTCCGTATTTCCCGACTAAAAGTTTTGTAATTAAACTTGACGGTCACAAAGGAGATGACGGTAATGAGTGGGATGCTGAATATATCCAGGATTAATTTTCGCTAAAATAATAATTAAACCGATGTTTCAAAAGCATCGGTTTTTTTGTGGAATTTTTTTAGAATTGAATGCTTAATTTGAATTTAAAACTTTCTTTTTTATTTCAGGATATAGCTCCGTAGGAGCGAAATGTTTGTAGAAATAGCAGAAAAGGTAGACAGAGCTCCGTAGGAGCGACACTTTTTTAATTAAAAAAACTGAATCTTTTTTCCGAAATTTTTTAATCCTCTTTCAATCTGTCAATTTTAAAATCATAAAAACACGACAAATAATCAATTATCTTTGCAAAATATAAATAAGCCGGCTTTTTGGAAAAGAACAAAAAAACATCAGACTTTCTTCATATCGGAACCAAACTTTTGAAATGGTATGATATAAATGCAAGAGATTTACCCTTCAGAAATACAAAAAATCCCTACAAAATCTGGATCTGTGAGATTGTTTTCCAACAAACCAGAATTGCTCAGGGCTTAAATCATTACAATAATTTCATCAAAAGATTTCCCGATGTTCAGACTTTAGCAAACGCTGAAGAAAATGAAGTTTTACTATATTGGAAAGGTCTAGGATATTATTCAAGAGCAATAAATATTCACAAAGCAGCACAGCAAATCATCAATGATTACAACGGAGTTTTTCCTGCGGAATATGATGAAATTTTAAAACTAAAAGGGGTAGGTAAATATACAGCAGCAGCAGTTTCTAGTATTTGTTTTAACGGAAAAATGCCTGCCGTCGATGGAAATTTCTATAGAGTTTTAAGCAGAGTTTTTGCGGATGATTTTGATGTGTCAAATTCCCGAGCTTTCAATTATTTTTCAGAACTGTCACATTTAATTATGCCTGAAAATGTCGGAGATTTTAATCAGGCGATGATGGATTTAGGTTCGGAAATCTGCAAACCCCGAAATCCTTTATGTGGCGAATGTCCTGTAAATGATGACTGTCTAGCGTTTTCATTAAATAAAGTTTCAGAATTTCCTGTTAAAACTAAGAAAGTAAAAGCGCAGGATTTAGGGTTAAAATACTATTTCGTTCACAGAAACGGTGAATTTTTAATTCAGCAGAGAAAAGATGATTTTATCTGGAAAAAATTGTTTGAATTTCCGCTTGAAATTTCGGATGAATTAATTCCTTTTATTAAAAGTGCAAAAACCGTTAATCATAAATTGACTCATAAGAACTTAAGTATAGAAATATTTAATGTTGAGGTAGATTCAGAAGAAGTTTGGAAAAATTTTATTGCTGAAAATGAATATATTATCACCAATGTTGAAAGTTCTCACGACAAATCTTTTCCGAAACCTTTAGAAAATTATATTCAAAATTATCATACAGCATATAGAATTCTTTAAGAATATGGATCTTGGAAGTTTATATCATTGAAAATATAACTGTTCTGTTATTTGGCTCTGTCAGGATTATAAAGTTAGAAAAATAAACTTTGTTTTCTTTGCTAAGAGGAACGGCTTTGCAGACTTAAAAACAGTTAGTAGTAAAAAACTTTGCGGACTTTGCGTTTAAATAAAATTCTTATCAAATCAAATTTCAAAACTCATTGAAATGGTGAAATTTGTGTCCTAAAATCTAAAATGTAATTTGTATTTTTGCAAAATGATTAGAAAAGTCATTTTTATTTTTGCTTCAATGCTTTTAATTTCTTGTGAGAAAGAGACTCAACCGAAACCTTATGGTGAATTGAGATTAGAATATCCCACACCGAAATATCAGAAATTTGATAAAAATTGTGCATATACTTTTGAATATTCAGATTTTGCTAAGATTGTGGATGCCAAAAAACCTTGTTGGTATTACATGAATTACCCAAAGATGAAGGCAAAAGTATTTATCACTTATTTTCCTGTGAAAGGTGATTTTGCAGACCATGTAAGAGAGTCTGAGAAAATGGTGTATAAGCATACCATAAAAGCCAGTTCGATTGATACTAAATTTTTTCAGTATCCTGAAAGAAAAGTTTATGGAAATTTCTATGAGCTGAAAGGGCAAACTGCGTCTAATCTTCAGTTTTATGCCACAGACAGTACAAAGCATTTTGTAACTGCCTATTTGTATTTCGATACAAGACCAAAACCAGATTCTTTAGCGCCGGCAGTAGATTATATCAAAAAAGATATCATGCACATGCTGGATACTTTTGAATGGAAAAATTAATATTAAAAAATAACTTTATAATTATATGAAATCATAAGATTACATATAATATAAAAAAATAGAAAATACATATGACATCGCTAGATTGCATATGACCTTTAAAAAAATAAGAAAATACATATGAAACTTTTAGTTGTAGGAAGTGTTGCGTTTGATGCAATAGAAACACCATTTGGTAAAACAGATAAGATTTTAGGAGGAGCTGCCACGTATATTGGGATTACCTCATCAGTGATGGGAGTGAAATCTGGGATTGTTTCTGTTGTGGGAGGAGATTTTCCCCAAGAGCATTTAGATATGTTCACCAAGAGAGATATCAACATCGAAGGATTAGAAATCGTAAAAGACGGAAAAACTTTCTTTTGGTCAGGAAAATATCATAACGATTTAAATACAAGAGACACATTAGCAACTGAAGTGAATGTTCTTGAAAACTTCGACCCGAAAATTCCAGAATCTATGCAGGATGCGGAGATTTTACTTTTAGGAAATCTACATCCTGGCGTTCAATTGTCTGTTCTTGAAAAAATGAATCAGCGTCCAAAACTGGTCATTTTAGATACTATGAATTTCTGGATGGATTCTGCTTTGGATATTTTAAAAGATATGATTGCTAAAACTGACGTGATCAGCATCAACGACGAAGAAGCAAGACAGCTTTCAGGTGAATATTCTTTGGTGAAAGCTGCTAAAAAAATTCATACGATGGGACCAAAATTTGTCATCATCAAAAAAGGTGAGCACGGAGCGATTCTTTTCCATGATGGTAAAATATTTGCTATTCCTGCGCTTCCATTAGAAGAAGTTTTCGATCCGACGGGTGCTGGAGATACTTTTGCAGGAGGTTTTGCTGCATATTTAGCTAAAAAAGGAAAGTTCGATTTTGAAACAATGAAGTCTGCATTGATCGTAGGTTCTGCGATGGCATCTTTCACTGTAGAAAAATTCGGAACAGAAAGAATAGAGGAAGTAAACGAGGCTGATATGCTGGAAAGAATCAATCAATTCAAAGAATTGACGACTTTTACTGTTGAGTTGTAATCAAACAACTCTTTTAAGAAATATTTATAATAAAAAATTGAGTGTAATTCGTTAAGAATTATAAATTTGCAACTCGTTTAAAATAGTAAAATGATAAATAAATTAAAAATTGCTTTTCTTTTTGGGATTTTTACTTTGTTGTTTTCAACAAAAGTGAATGCTCAGCTAAAGCCGGGTCAATTAATCGACGGTATTGCGGCTGTGATAGGCAATGAAATTGTGCTTGAATCTGATGTTGAGGAGCAGATGAATTACGGAAAACAGCAAGGTGCTGGTACCACTGATAAATGTGACTTTTTGGAGAATCTGATCAATAACAAATTTCTTGTTTTTGAAGCTAAAAAAGACACGCTGATCGAAAACCGTTCTGCGGCAATGAAAGAGGGTGCAAATGCGAAGTATAATCAATTGCTTTCTCAGTTTCCTGACGAAAAAGCGATGTTGACGGCTTATAAATTCAGAACCGGATATGAGATGAAGAATGCTATCGAAAAAATAGATACAGATACGTATTACGGTCAGGCAAAGTATCAGAGAATTACAGAAAAAGCTGACGTTACTCCTAACGAAGTAACAGATTTTTATAATATGTTTAAGACTCAATTACCTGAGATTAAAGATGAGGTTTCTCTTTCGCAAATCGTAATGAATCCTAAACTGACTGAAGCTCACAAGGATGAGCTGATTAATAAGTTGAAGAAAATCAAAGCAGATATTGCTGGTGGAGAAAGTTTTGATAGTCAGGCAAGAATTTATTCTGAAGATCCAGGTTCTGCAGCTAATGGAGGTTTGATGAAAAATGTTTTCAAAGGTCAGATGGTGAAACCGTTCGAAGCAGCAGCTTTAAACTTACAAGAAGGTGAAATTTCTGATCCTATCGAATCTGAATTTGGGTATCACATCATTCAGTTGGTGAAAAAATCAGGTAAAGTGTATGACGCAAGACATATTCTTTTGAAGTCTACACCTACAGCTGAAGAAATTACTACCGCTAAAAAGAAATTGGACAGCATCAGAGATCTTATTTTGGCTGAAAAAATTACTTTTAAAGATGCTTCATTTAAATTTTCTGACGATAAAAGAACGAAATTCAACGCAGGTATAATTCCTGGTGGCGATGGTTCAAACAAAATTGAAAGAGAAAGTATTCCAGGAACAATAAGCTACGAATTGGCAGGTTTAAATAAAGGAGATATCACTACGGCTTTCGATGATAAAGATGACAGAGACAGAAGTGTGGTGAAGATTGTGAAAATCGAAGATGTTATTCCTTCTCACCAGATTACTTTAGAAACCGATTATGACCGAATCAAGCAGATGGCCTTGCGTAAGAAACAGGCCGAAATGGTTGAAAAATTTGTAAATTCAAAACTTTCAACAACCTTTATTTCAATCGATGGTCGTTATGACAATTGTAATTTTAAAGGAAACTGGAAGAAAGAAGCCATGAAAAAATAAAAAATCAAAACCTTCAGAATTATCTGAAGGTTTTTTTATGTAGAAATTCTCTAAAAGTTTTTATTTTTGAGTAAAATGTAACATTGATGGATTATAATTTTTATCAGCAAAAATTTCAAAAAGCAGTAGAAGATATTTTCTTCATGCAATTTAATGATCTGGGCTTGAAATTATCTGTTGAAAAAGTTTTAGAATCCGTTACATTGAAAATTTATAAACCTGAATGGTCAAATAATTTCAATTCTCCATTAAACTCAAAAGTAGAATATTTTTTTCGGTTTGGGTAAATGATAAAACGATTAAAGAAGGAAAGCTATATTATAATATTCATGCTTTAAAACTTCGTGACCTGAAAGGTTATAAAATTTCAAGCAGAAATTTCGCCGAAAAATTCAGGAATAAATTTGTTGAATATCAGGGAGATTGGGAAAACGTAGATGTGAATTTTGGTCCGTTAACTCTAATGGAAGGCTGGATCACTTTGAATCTTGAAGAAATTCAAAGTGATATCATTGATTTAGCTTGGGATTTTTTAAAAATAAGTCCGTTGATTGATGAAACTTTAAGTGGTTTTAAATCTAAATAATCAGTTTAGTTTTTTATTTTTCAAAACAAGAGTTTTTAGTATTTTTACAATATGAGCAATTTTATAGATTTCAATTCAGCTAAAAAACTTCACGAGATGCAGGAAAGCAGAAATAGAATTACCGAACTTTTTAATATTCAATATCCTATCATTCAGGCCGGCATGATTTGGCATTCAGGCTGGAGATTAGCATCAGCAGTTTCAAACTGTGGCGGATTGGGTTTAATTGGTTCTGCAAGCATGTATCCCGATATTCTGCGTGAAAATATTCAGAAATGTAAGAAAGCTACCGATAAGTCTTTTGGAGTAAATATAGCTTTGCTATACCCCAATTTAGAAGAAATTATCAACATTATTTTAGAAGAAGGTGTAAAAATAGTTTTTACCTCAGCCGGAAGTCCTAAAACGTATACAGAAACATTACAAAAAGAGGGAGTGAAAGTTGCTCATGTAGTTTCTTCAACCAAATTTGCGATGAAGAGCGAAGATGCCGGAGTTGATGCTGTTGTTGCCGAAGGATTTGAAGCGGGTGGTCACAACGGAAGAGATGAAACCACAACTTTTTGCCTGATTCCCAACGTTAAAAAACATATTTCAAAGCCATTAATCGCAGCTGGTGGAATTGCTCTCGGTTCTCAAATGAAAGCTGCCATGATTTTAGGCGCTGACGGAGTTCAGATTGGAAGCCGTTTTGCCGCAACGGTGGAAGCTAGTGCTCACGATAATTGGAAGAAGAAAATCACCGAACTGAATGAAGGTGACACTCATCTTACTTTGAAAGAATTAGCGCCCGTAAGAATGGTTAAAAATAAATTCTTTAACGAGCTGGAGGAGATTTATAACGTCGGAAGAAATTCTGAATCACTGGTTGCCGCTTTAGGAAGAGCCAGAGCAAAAAAAGGAATGTTTGAAGGTGATATGGAAGAAGGTGAATTGGAAATCGGTCAGGTTTCAGCTTTGATTGATGAGGTTTTGCCTGCGGAAACTGTTTTTGCGAATCTTTTGAAAGAGTTTGAAGATGTTAAAATGCCTAAGTTTTAATAAACTTAAAATTAGGAAGTCCCAATTCCACTCCTCTGAAGGAATTTTTGACGGGGTGGTTCTTATTTTCAAACGATTAAAAATATCAATAGGAGCGGACTTTAGTCCGCTTTCTTAGTTTATAATCAATCGGCTTTAGCCAAAATTTATAATTACCCGATTTCAAATTCAATATTTTTCCTCGCCTGATTTTCATATTTAGCTTTGAAATATTCAGTTTTAAAAATACTTTCCAGTTCCAAAAAATGCTGCAGAACTTTTTTCCTTCCCGGTTTGTATAGAAAATCCGGATAAATAGAATATTCCTTTCTGATTTGCTCAGTGTACTTTACATAGGATTCAATATCCTTTCCAAGAATTGATAAATCAGCATCTAGCAAATAATTAGTGTCATTACTTTTTGATTTCTGATGAGATTTTGTCGCTAAAATCTGCTTTGAAATTTCTTCAATATCAGTTTTATTTAAACCCAATTTTTCAAGACTCAACTTTGCAAATTCTGCGCTTTTTTCTTCGTTCAGTTTTGAACTTGCATCATAAATTACATCATGATAAAAAACTGAAAACGAAATATTAGTAAAGTTTACAATTCTATCTTTCACCAATTCCAATTCAGAAAACATATTTTCTAAATGACTTAGATTGTGATAATGTCTTCCTTTCTCAGCATATTTTTTCTCAATTTCAAGCCAAAAAACCTCAACCAGCATTTTGTCTTGATTGAATGGTGAACAAAGTTGAAAAAAATAATCTCTTAAATTCATACTTAAAGAAATAAAAAAAGGAACTTAAAAAGTTCCTTGATTTGCTTCTAAATGCGCTTTCAACTCAGCCCATCCGCCGCCGTTGTAGCCGTCTTCTAAACCTTGAGACTGTAGGAAATCTAAAGCTTTTCCGCTTCTGTTTCCGCTTCTGCAGAATAAAACAACCGGCTTATCGATCGATAAAATTTCTTCTTTTCTATCTTCTACCTCACCCAACGGGATATTTTGAGCGCCCTCTATATTTCCGTCCATTTCCAATTCCATGGGTTCACGAACGTCGATTAATGCATAATTTCCTGATTTTAATACTTCTGCTAATGACATAATATTGCTTTCTTTTAAGTTAAATTTAAAAAAGGAGGTGAACTTTTTTCACGCATCCAAACTCCAACAAATTTATAAAATAATCTTAGTTTTGCAATGCGAAATCTATGAATTCAACAGCCGAAAAATATTCACAATTAATCAAATCTAAAGCTAAAAGTTTTGGGTTTCAAAATTGTGGAATTTCAAAGGCTGATTTTCTGGAAGAAGATGCACACCACCTTGAAAAATGGCTGAAGAATAACTACCATGGCGAAATGAAATACATGGAAAATCATTTTGATAAACGTCTTGATCCCAGGCTTTTGGTAGAAGGTTCAAAATCTGTAATTTCACTTTCTTATAACTATTTTCCTGAAGAGAAAATTTCAACGTTGGAGAATTTCAAAATATCAAAATATGCGTATGCCGAAGATTATCATGAAGTGGTAAAAGAAATTCTTCGGGATATGGTGGCTGAATTGCAGAATGAAATCGGTGATTTTGGTTTCCGGGTTTTCGTAGATTCTGCACCAGTTTTAGAAAGAAGCTGGGCGAAAAAATCAGGAATTGGCTGGGTTGGCAAAAATGCTAACTTAATAACCAAGCAAAGTGGTTCGTTTTATTTTTTGGCCGAAATTATTTGTGATTTAGATCTAATTCCAGATCACGAAACGACTGATTATTGTGGGAGTTGCAGAAAATGTATCGATGCATGTCCTACAGATGCGATTGTTTCAGAAAAAATCGTGGACGGAAGCAAATGTATTTCCTATGCAACGATTGAATTAAAAAATGAAATTCCTGATTCATTTAAAGGTAAAATGGAAGACTGGATGTTTGGCTGCGATATCTGCCAAGATGTTTGTCCGTGGAACCGTTTTTCTGCACCGAATCTTCAGGCAAAATTTAAACCTAACAAAGCTTTGAAAAATTTCAAAAAAGATGAATGGAAAGAATTAACTCAGGAAATATTCTCCGAAATTTTCAGAAAATCACCTGTCAAGCGGACAAAATTTGCAGGTTTAAAAAGAAATATTGAGTTTTTGAATCAATCTTCAGAGAAATTATAGTAAAATCTAAAGGTGAAAATATCTGTCTGGAAATTTTACTTTCCAAAAATAAAGTGGGTGATTCACCATTCCTTAAAAGCTTAGTTTTAAAGAAACAGAAGATTTTAAACCGTAAAAATTTAAAAAGCCCTTTCCACAAAAGAAAAAATGACTTTCAAAAAGAGAATATCTTTAAGAAAATCAACGTTTTTTTTGGGTTCTTTTAGGAGCTGTTTTTACTCTTACTTTAAATCTTTTCTGGGATTTCATGTTTTTATTCATATTTCCAAGTGTTTGTTCTTTAAATTTACTGATATTTCGGAATAAAACAAATACTTTTACGAAAAATTCAAAATTAAATTTTATTAAAATTAGAATCAAAAACATGAGTGCGAAAATTATATTCATTTATATTCTAAAAACCATCGGAATTCTCATAGGAATTATTGTTGTCTATTGCCTTTTGGGATATTTGCTTCCCTTTATTGAAGTTTCTGCCAAAGATGACGGTGAGAAAAAAGAAATTCCCATTTACATTTACACCAACGGTGTTCATACGGACATTGTGATGCCGGTTAAGAACGATTTGTACGATTGGAGTTCTAAAATACCTTTTGAAAATACAACCTCAAAGAGAACGGATTATAATTATGTAGGAATCGGCTGGGGCGACAAAGGTTTTTATCTCGATACACCAACCTGGGCAGACCTGAAATTTTCAACGGCAGTAAAAGCTGCATTTTGGATGAGCGAATCTGCCATGCATACGTCATTCTACAAAACAATGACCGAAGCTTCCGACTGCAAAAAAATAATGATCAGCAAAAAACAATATCTAGATTTGGTGAAATTTATCGATTCTAAATTTGATAAAGATGCCAACGGAAATTATCTCCTGATTCCGACAAAAGCAGTGTACAGCGATAACGATGCGTTTTATGATGCGCAGGGAAGTTATAGCTTTTTAAATACCTGCAATACCTGGGCAAATGATGCGCTGAAAGCTGCAGGACAAAAAGCTGCATGGTGGACGCCAACAGACTACGGTATTTTCTTACATTATAAATAATTGAGTGAAAGTTTTTTATTTCATTTTCCTGCTTATTGTGTTTTCGTCTTGTCAAAACGAGCCGAAAGATTCTGTCGTTACTAATATTTTTCAGAAAGATAAAGTTGAAGAAATTCCAAAGCCTGAGTTAGATTCCATAAAAACAAAAAAGAAAGCGGAGGAAGCATCAGCATTTTGCAAAAACAAAAAAATGAATGAGGATTTCTGCATTTTGATTGACATGAGTCTTCATTCCGGTGTAAAGCGTTTTGTGGTTTGGGATTTTAAAGAAAACAAAATTTCAGGAAAATATTTGGTCGGTCATGGCTGCGGAAACAATTCGTGGAGTAGTGACGAATCGAAAGACAATCCGACATTCAGCAATGAAGACGGAAGTCATCTTTCATCTTTAGGGAAATATAAATTGTCAGGCAGAGGCCACAGCGATTGGGGAATCAACGTCAAATATCTGATGCACGGATTAGAAGAAACCAATAATAATGCTTTAAAACGGTTTATTGTTTTTCATTCTTGGAATCTGATGAGTGATGATGAAACATATCCTAAAGGTTCTCCGGAAGGTTGGGGCTGCCCGACAATTTCTAATAATGCGATGCGGAAATTAGACCCTATCATTCAGAAATCTCAAAAACCGGTGTTGATGTGGATTTATAATGAATAATCTTTTATTTTTTTAAATCAAGTTCATAAATCGATGACGGAAGATTGAATGCTTCTGACACTGATTTTTGACAAACGCAAATTGTTGATCTTTAAAAAAATCAAGTTGAGCATCATTATCACTTATATTAATCCAAATACTGTCGGTGAATTGAATAGCTGATTTTACTTTTTTCCAAAGAATATTTTTTACGTCAGGTAAATCATTTTCCGGAAGGATTGCAAATTCTGTAATTGCTGTCATTTTTTGATTTTCTTTTGCATCGGGATAAGACAAACCACCTTGGAAAAAGCAATATCCGACGGGTTTCTGGTCTGCAAAAACCATAATTAATTGATTGGAAAAATCATTCAGTACATTGATCATTTTCCTTTGATCAAAATTTTCTGCGATGTAGTTTTCGATCTCTTCTGAAGTGATGATGTCTTCGTATGATTCTCTGATGAAAGCTTTTTTAACGTCAAAAAATTCATCCATTCCCTGGTCTGATCCGATTACAAATTTTGAAACAATCTCCATTTTATTTTTTTTCAAAGCTAAGCATTTACTTATGTTTATTTCGGTACAGTTGAAGGCAAATGAATCGGTACAGATTTAAATTTCATAAATTTGTTCAGAACAGATGATTTTCAAAAATGCAGAAATATAAATATCAAATTTTCACATCAGTAATCGAAGAACAAATCAAAAATGGAACTTTCAGCTCAGGTGATCGTTTGCCTTCAGTGCGGGAAATCAAAGAAAAATTTAAGCTGAGTACCAGTTCTGTGCAAAATGGTTATGATTATCTTGTCATGAAAGGTTATGTAGACAACCGACCTCGTTCAGGATTTTTTGTCAGTTTAAAACATGATGATGCGATTCCTGATCATTTATCAAAATTTCCTAAAGTTGTAAGAGATTCAGATTTTAGTAAGAAATTAAAGCTGACTTCAAAGGCAGGTAAATTTTCTGAACAGTCATCATTTAATGCTGCTGCTCCAAATGATTTGCTTATTCCTCAAAAATTGATTTTAAGGAAAATACAGGAAGTAATTCGGGAAAAAGGTGCGTCAATTTTAAGATATTATCCCACAAACGGATCGGAAATTTTAAAACAACAGATTGCTTCTCGTGCTTCAAAGTATGGCTGCTCATATAATGAGGAAGAACTCATTATTACTGATGGAGCATTGCAGGCACTTTACATTGCGCTGGCTTCCGTTACGCAATCGGGAGATGTGATTGCTGTGGAAAGTCCCTGTGTTTTCTCTGTTTTAGAAGTAATCTCAAATTTAAAACTAAAAATAATTGAGATTCCTGTGTATTATAAAACCGGATTTGATGTTGATTATTTGAAGGATATTTTAAATAAAAGTAATATTCGTACGGTTGTACTTACACCCAATTTTCATAATCCGACCGGGATTTTGATGTCTGATGAAGCTAAGAAAGAACTTGCATTGATGGCGAACAGTCATCAGATTCCGATTATTGAAAATGATATTTATGGAGATCTTTATTTTGAAGGGGACAGACCTTCTACGATTCATCAATTTGATAAAAACGGTTGGGTAATGACCTATTCATCTTTTTCTAAAACTTTAGCGCCGGGAATTCGTTTAGGCTGGCTGAATGCAGGACGTTTTTTTGCGCAGGCTGAGCGATTAAAGTTTTCTTTGGGAAGATCGGTTGCTCCCATTTATCAGGAATTAATGATTAAAATTTTAGATGGAAATATTTATGACAGACACCTTCGTACTTTGAGAAGACAATTGGAAATTCAGTCAGTAGAAATATTGAATACTTTAAAAGCAAACTTTCCTGAAGCTTCCTACTTTCACAGGCCAATGGGTGGTTACAGCATTTGGGGTAAACTTACTGAGAATGTAGATATGGAAAAATTTACAGCTTACTGTGAACGTGAGAGAATTGCTTTTACTCCGGGATTTACATTTACCTATAGCGATGCCTACAGTCATCACTTCAGAGTAGTATTCGCAGAAAAAATAACATCTGAAAGTTTTTTAGCACTGAAAAAAGCAGGTGAAAATATCAGTTTTTTACGGTGAGATCGTAATTTTTTTCTATAATTGAATGAAAATTTTGAAGGTGAATCTTGATTAATATTGAAATTTTTTAAAAATAGTAAAAATTCATATTGTATTTAATAAAATATTAATATTTATTACATAGCATTGTTTTTAGTCATATAATCTTCTTAGAGTCAGATAGATTAACTTGATGATATACACTTTTCTAAAGTAATGTTTTCGTTTTTTAGTTAAAATAATTTAACATAATTAATTTCTTGGCATGCAAGTTGAAAGTAAGTAGGGACGTACGAAAAAAGTCCTGCAGCAGACACTTTTGGAATAGTTGATATTCCAATAACTTTAAAAGTAGCAATACTTTAATAATTAAATTTTAACGATTAAAAATAATATGAAACTAAGTTTAGCAATTTTTTCATTAGCGTTAGCTATGCCTGCTTCAATGATGGCGCAAGACAGCCTGAAAGTATCAAACAGAGAATATCCTAATACATTTACATCCGGTTCTTCCAATGTAAGTCCTTTTACTCAACAGTCGAAAAGATTCAATGACTGGGCAGTATCTTTCGGTGCAGGTGTACCTTTGATGCAGTCTGCAGATTTGACGTCTATTAAAAACGGAAACGGTAAAAACCTATTTGGTTATTCTGCTTATGTGAGTATTGATAAGGCGTTCACGCATGCTTTTGGAATTAATCTTCAATATGACAGAGGTGAAACAAGACAGGGTTGGTTCAATACGAAAGATGCAGCTCCTGCCAATGCTTCAGTGACAGGACAGGTTGGTGCAAGAACTCAATATGATGCAATTTCAATTTTAGGAGATATTAATTTTTCTAATTTAATGAGACGTGTTGATAATAAATCTCCTTATAGATGGGCCTTACACGGTTATGCAGGTGTTGGTACTTTAGCATACAAAGCATATCAGAAAGATGAGTTCGGACAAAGATTAATGACTGAAGTAAAGCCATTTAAATTAAATTCTTTCTTCGGACAGGCTGGTGCAGGTTTAAAATATAAAATCAACAACAGATTAGATCTTGAAGGTAGAGTAATGTATGTGGTAACTACTGATGACCAATTTGACGGCGGTGGTGCGCAGTACAGCACTATCAACAAAAGAGAAGATCAGGTTTCGGATAATTTCTTCAATGCAACTCTAGGTTTATCATTGAAATTAGGAAAACACGATTCACACTTGATGTGGCACGATCCTTTACAGGAAATCTACTACAAGCTTGATGTGTTAGCAGCTAAAAACGAAGATGTAGAAGTTTGTAAAAGTGGTGACAATGATAATGACGGAGTTTGTGATGATTGGGACAGACAGCTAGACACTCCTGCAGGTGCAAGAGTTGACGGATCTGGTGTTGCTTTAGATGTTGATTTAGATGGAGTGATCGATCTTTATGACAAATGTGTAACGATTCCTGGCCCTGTAGAAAACAACGGATGTCCTGTAACACCTTCAGGTACTGTGACTGAAGCAGAAACAAAATTAGACGGAATTGAATTTGATTTAAATTCAGACAGAATTTTACCATCAAACACTCCGATTTTGAACAATGCTGTAAACTACATTAATTCTTCAAATGGTGCTTACACCGTAATCGGTACTACAGACACAAGAGGTTCTGAAAACTACAATCAGAATTTATCTGAAAAAGAGCCAGCAGTGTGAAAGATTATTTGATTAAAAATGGAGTAGAATCTACGAAACTAGACGCACAAGGAAGAGGGAAAAAAGATTTGAAATATCCTGAGTGTGATCCTGCAACCAAGTGCCCTGAATGGAAAAACAGAGCTAACAGAAGAGTGTATTTTGAAGCTAAATAATTAGATTTTCAAACGACAATAACGAAATAAGTCATGCATTTTGCGTGACTTATTTCGTTTTATATCAAATCAGATTTTTATTTCAGGTCAATCTAAGTGGGAGCGTGGTTGCTGCTTTTTCCCCAATCCCATACATGTTTATTGACTCTAAATATTTCATAAAAATATTTTCACAAATATTAGAATTTTTTCCTCTGAATAAGGTTTGTATGGCACAAATTCTGTTATAGTAAAAGCACATCAAAAAAATAAAAAATATGGAATCGATCAATGTTAAAGTGGCTTTTTGTACAGAATGTAAAGGATATTATGCAGCAACTCCTGCGAAAAAAGAAGATTGTAATCACCCGGAAATTATCGACCATTATTTTTACCACGGCGAACCGTATTTTACTTTAAATCAGCGTTCATTCGAAGCAAATACTCAATTATCAAATACAGAAGTTCGTATTTTAAAATTGTCTGATCATCAGGCTAACGATCATCAGCATTGTAATTGTGTTAAAACTATTGAACAAAGGAAAACAGTTACCTTAAAATCTGAACCCAAAGAGCATAAATTAATCACGAGCACAGAAAATTCTGAAATGGAAACTGATGTTTATTTTACAGATTTGTATTACACTTACAATAATTTTCATGGTATAAATACACAAGTTGGTCGTTCTGCTTCTGCATAATTCTTTAATTTTTAAATAAAATTTATAGATAAAAATATTTTACTGACTTTTGAACGGTATCAAAATAATGATATCAAACAAAATTATTTTAAAATAAAAAGCCTCTGGAAATTAATTAAAACACCACCAATAGATTCCATTGGTGGTGTTTTTTGGCGTAATGTTTTTTTAAATCAGATTTTAATTACCTTTTTATAAAAGATTTAGAAAAAGAAGTTTTGTCACCTTTGATCTGAACAAAATAAACTCCGGCAGATAAAAATTCAGTATTTATTTTTTGATTGTATTGAGAATTTGAAGATGATAATTCCTTTACAGAAACAATACTTCCTTTTGCATCAATAATATTTAATGTCAGTTTTTTATCAAGTGAACTAAATCTTATATTGATTTCATTACTCGCTGGATTTGGGTAAATAACCAATTCATTTTGTTTTTTCTCAGCATCATTTACAGAAAGTACTGCTGTATTGCACACAGGGATTCTGTTTACACCATCAATTCCCCAAGATGATTGCACCGGAATACATAGCCAATTGAGCACAGTAGGGAAGTGGTCGGTCTGTCTCGGTGTATTCAGGTAGTTTTGAATGGTAAATGTTTCTGAGGTCTGAAGATTTCTCGTCGGAGAGCCTGTAATGGTTGCATTATTACCTAATGGTCCTGAATCTGTCAAAGTATTTCCTGAAACTTCAGTCATTTTATAATTTGCTAAAAGATTAGAGTAGAAAGGATGCGAGCTTGTAACATCCTGATTTGCCCATTGAACTATAGCTTCATTCGATAATTTTGCATTCCAAATTCTTACATCTTTATAAGAAGCAGCCAAATTAACACCATAAGTATTGGTTCCGTCCTGATTGATGGTTAATGGTAAATTAGAAGTGATATCACCGATATTATTCATTTTCCCAACAGTTACAGGAACGCCATCGTCGTACATTGTCGCAAGACCGTCTCTGTCGAACGTTACAGCGATATGTTTCCACTGGTTTGTTATTAATTTTCCTCCAGTCAGATCCAGTCTGTTGCTTCCATCGCCAATATTCATTTTAAAGGTCTGTCCTGAATATCCTGAAATTACAAAACCTTTGTTTGTCCCGCTGTTCCAGTTTTTATTGCCGATGAATACTGGGTCGCTGCTATAGTTAGCGTTTGGTTTCACCCAAAATTCAATGGTGAAATCCTGACTTGCACCGAAATTAAAACTGCTTTGAACTGAAGGCTTTGCATACGTTCCTGCAGGGAAATTCAGACGGTTATACGTTGGAGTATTTTGGTTTTGAGTTTTGCTGATTTGCTGAGGCGTGAAAGATGGGTTTGAATAGATTGAAAAAATATCTCTTTCAGTAAGATTTCCTCCTCCATGTGCAGCACCTTCTCCACCGTGATCGGTAGTGACTACAACCAACCAGTTTTCGTTATTATAAGTGCTTCTGTTTTTCATTGCTGTCAGAATTTCACCGATATAAGTATCTGTAAGTTGAATAGAATTCACATATTGCGATGAAGCTGAAGTAAAACCGTATGAATGTCCTGCACCATCCACATCATCAAAATCAACGAAAAGTACATCCGGATTGTCATTTTGAAGTGCATTAACTGCTGCATTTTTTACTGCAAGATCTGTTGAAAAGTTTGTTTTTACATCAGCAGTGTTGATGATATTGTTGTTAATTGGTGCCCAGTGAACTAAAGAAATGGTTCTCAAATTAGGATTGTATGTTTCAATTCTGGTTAAAAAATCACGATAATTAGCATAGTTTGGATTGGTGAAATTGTTGTCCGGCACGTTGTGCTTATCTAGACCCACTCCTGTAAGCATAGAACTCCAGCCGTTTCCGCTGATGGTTGGTGCTAATGTAATGGCATCTAAAGAATATACTGCAGTCGGTAATAATCCCTGGATGTTCGGAGTGTTGGATGACATCATCACATCAGGCCTGCAGCCATCTATCCCGATAAATAGGACTTTTTTGGTCTGTGCGGTCATTAATGCACCGGTCATTACCAAAAGAGAAAGAAATTTTGTTTTCATAATAACTATTTTAAAGATTTAATTTTTGAAATTGAATTAAAACTGATTACAGAAATACCTCTGTAACCAGTTCTTTGAAGGAATTAAAAAAGGATATGTTCAGCTTCTGAAAGATTGTTTAAAATATGATCGGGCAATGCCAATTCAAGTTGTGCTCTGGTTTGTGCACCGCTCAGAACGGCAATGGTCATTCCACAACCTGCATTTTTTCCTTCTTGGATGTCGATGGCAGAATCTCCGGCTTTCAAAACCTCTTTCGGATCTGTAATTCCGAATTTTTTCATTGCAAGGATGATCATTTCAGGACTTGGTCTGCTTTCAGAAACATCGTCGGCAGTAATCAGTGCATCATAATGAACATCAATTTTCCAGTTGAGTTTTGTAAGCAATTGTTGAGCAATTTTCTGAGTATAACCGGTATTTAGAACTACTTTTTTGTCTTTAGATTTTACTTTTAACAAAAATTCTTCAACTCCAGCAATGGGTTTTACGTTGAAATCGTTATAAGCAAGAGCCAATTCGTCAGAAAAGTTTTCGAATATGGCTTCAGTATCTTCCGTATTTCCGCCAATATTTTCGAGTAAGTTTTTAATAGCCTCCGCTTTTTCCATTCCGGCACAGATTTCAAGCACTTTATCTAAAGTCACTTCGTAACCATAGTCATTAACGGCTTTTGTAAGTGTTTTATACACCACATTATCTTCATCGATCGTTGTTCCGGCCATATCCAGAACCAATAATTGTATGTTCATTTTTTAAGAAAAAATTGTATTGATATTAAATTTTGAATAACCCCCGCTTCCGGTCATTCCTTTTCCGCCGATACCTGTCACGATATGAATGTTGGGCGATACATTGTGCTCGAAAATATCTTTGGTTTTGCACTGAGAATAAATGCCAAACCATCTTCTCTGGATTTCGTAGGTTGGCAAATCGATAATTTTTTTAGCTTCATTGATCATAAATTCGTCGATGTCCATATTTAAATCATAACCGAGGTCGTCTGCATTTTTTGCATCTGCATATTCGTGAGAATCGCCAATAATGACTGAACCGTCTAAAGCCTGTTTGAATAAAATGTGAATTCCGAATTTCTTTTCAAATGAGTTTTTGTCTTCACCTTCCTTTATTTTGGCAAAAGATTCACATTCAGTAAATGACTCGTATCTTCTGATGGAAAGTCCGGTGAGAATATTTCCCGGCAGCGAATAGATCCCCTGGGGTTTGGTCTGAAGCATTTGCAGTTTGCTGACTTCGAGATCACTTTCATTAAAAACTTCAGGATACAAAGTTTTAAACTCATGTCCGCCGCAAATGATGATTTTTGAAGAATGAATTTTCTTTCCTTCTGCAGTCACAACAGTACATTGAGAATTATTTTCAGTGGTTTCTACCACAGTGGTATTGTAGAAAATATCCAGACCTTCTTGATTTTTCAGATATTGATGAAGTTTTACAATCATTTCGCCCGAATCAACTGAAATTTCCTGAGGGAAAAACAATCCGCCTTTGCAGTAATCAGATCTCAGACCGTCAAACTTCTGAATGCATTCACTTTTAGAAAGAATGACCGATTCGTAATCGTTGTTTTTATTGATCTGCGAAAGTTCTTCAATCAACTGAAGTTCTTCATCGTTGGAAGCAATATATACAGAACCATTTTGTCTTACGGTAAGATCGGCTTTGGATTGCAGATCTTTATAAATATTTAAACTTTCTTTTCCGAAATTCTGCCATTTGATGTCCATTCCGGATGGAACGACCTGTCCGAAATTTCTTACGGTTGCGCCCTGTGGAATAGAATTTCTTTCCAGAATAGCGACTTTCAAGTTTTTTTGTAATGCGTGATAAGCGTGGAAGGTTCCTAAGATTCCACCACCTACAACGATTAAATCATATTGAGTATTCATATGTATCATTTTAAATTTTAAAAGCATCAAAACGAATTACCTGTGATGTTTCTTCGTCTTCAGCATTTGATTTTGACCTTGATTTTTTTTGGAATGCTAAAAAAGCAATAATTGAAAAAATTAAAACTGTGGCTGTGATGATATAATTGAGATTAATATAAAAATGAAGCCACGAGCGATCTTGAGAGCCTAAGTTTTTCAGAAACAGCACCGAAACGCTTCCCAAATATCCAAAGGCGTCCACGAAGTAGATGAAAAAACCGACATTTCCTTTAATTTTAAAAGCGGCAATCATCCGGTCAAAATAAATTCCGTTAAAAGGAATATAACAGAGGTACATTCCGAAACCCGATACCATCATCCATAAAAATGGAGAAATGATGTTGCTCTGAAATAAAATCGTGGAGAACGCCACTAAAATAATTCCGCCAAAAAGAATGTAATGATAGTAAGCAAAGGCTTTCCTGTTATTTTTTACTTTGACCATAAATCCGAGAATCAGTAAAACCATTATCGAAATCGGAACTTCTGTCAAAGTGAAAACCGAACTATCTGCATTACCGCTCATCTCATCCCAGATCTCACGGCTGAAATTGTCCCGGAAATCCCTTAAAACTGTCAGACAAATGTAAAGAATCGTGATGCTAACCAAAGGAAGGAAAAACTTTTTCACCAGAGACATTCTTTCTTCTTCACTCAAAGGTTTTCTTTCTTTTTTCAAAGCAATATCTTCTTCATTCGGAGCTGGAATTTTATTCAATAAAACAGCAAAAATGATTAATGGAATAATGAAAATCAAACCTGTTGCAAACGGCATCCAGAATTCCGAAATTCCGAAACTGTCCATTAAAAATTTTCCGGCAGATTTTACTACTCCTGAAGAAACTACAAAGCTTGAACAAAGAAATAAGCCAATAATTTCGGTGGTTTTTCTTCCTTCAATATAAGAGAATACAATTCCCCAGATCATTCCGAGAGGAATTCCGTTGATGAACATGAACAAAATATTGTATGGCGCAGGAACGACTGCAAAACCTAACAAAGCCAGTTCGGCAATTCCGATAAAAATCAAAAGAAAAAGAATTCTTTTCTGAGGTTTTAGTTCCGAAATAAATTTAATTCCGATAAATTTTGAAATAAAATAACCAACCGCTTGTGCTATGATGATTAAGATTTTATAATCAAAACCAAAAAACTCTAAATTGCTGAATGAGGCTACAGCAAAAGGTTTTCTGAACGCATACATGCAGAAGTAGACCCCGAAAGCAGCGATCGCCGCTTTCAGAGTTACATTCAATGTATTGTTTTTTGATGGAGAGGTCATCATCATTTTAGAAATTAAGTTTTACCCCAATATTTCCTCTTACACCGTAATATTCTACCTGTTCAGGTCTTTGTTCGTCTTTTCCAAAATGATAGATCAAAGGTTTGTTCAGAATGTTGTTGACATCTGCAAAGACGGTGATATGCTTGTTGATTTGGTACGAAGTTCCGAAGTCAAGATTGCTGTATTTTCCGTAGTATGAATCGTAAAGATCTTCTTCGGCATATTCTACTGCAAATTTTCCTTTATGATTGTAAGCCAGTCTTGCATTAAATCCTTTTTTCTCGAAAAACAATTGAATATTGTAGAGTTCTTTCGCCTGATATGGAAGTTTAACCATTCTTCCGCTTGGTTTTTCCATTTCAGAGGTCATGAAAGTTGCATTCAACTGTGTTCCAAAATATTGAAGGAATCCCGGCAGGAAGTCAAACCTTCTGTTGATTCCCAATTCGATTCCGCCTAACCATGCTGCTTTTCCGTTGTTGGGAGCACTGAATTGGACGCCATTGATTCCGTTATAATTTCCAATAAAAGAATCCTGAAAAATAGGATCTGTGATTGATTTATAGAAAACACCTCCGCTTAAAATCCCGACATTGGAAAAGTAATATTCACCCATTAAATCAAGGTTGATAGAGTAGGTCGGGTTCAGGTTTGGATTTCCACCTTTAAACTCATTATCGGCTTCACTGTATGTCCCTCCCGGAGTAAGGTCTCCAAAATTTGGTCTTGAAAAAGTACGTGTCGCTGCAAATCGTAAATTGGTTTTATCGTTGATCATATATTTCAAATGCAACATCGGTAAAAAGGCCAGATAGTTTTTGGTATTTTCTACCGGTGTCAAAACATCGTCAACAACATTGTAACCTTTTACTTTGGTATGGGTATTTGATAATCTTACACCTCCTAAAATGGTTATCTGATCATTGATTTTATAGGTTCCCATTCCGTAAGCATCTGCATGTTTTTCAAATACATCGAAATTTCTTCCTAATGCCTTGTTATATTCAAGCGCTTCAGAATCGGTTTTATTAATAGTTAAATTTCCCTGATTCTGTAACCAGAACTGATCCATCCCGCCTGTTGAAAGTACCGGACCAAAAGTATTTCCGATATTGGCATTCATTTCGCTCAAATACTTTGTAGCATTGGGTTGTGTCGTAACATGTTGACCGAAATCTGATAATAATGGAGCGGTACCATTTGACCAGTTGTAGAAAATATCAGAGAAACGGGCGTTACGTTCTTTATCACGGTATTTTAAACCATACTTTAAAGTTAATTTGTCAGAAGCGTTAATTTCGTGGTTGAAACCTGCTACGATTTTATCTTTTTCCTGAACGTATACTTTATAAAATTCCAAATCTGTAAACCTCATCTGAGAAGCATCCATCTTAAAATTCGGGTTGCTGTAAAAACCAAATAATGCATCTGGATCTTTTAAATCTAATTTTCCGCCATCTGCTTTCCAGTAAGCTCTCGGGCCGTTTCCTTTATCTGAAATATAATCCGGATTGATTCCTACACCGCTTTGAGTATATTTAATCACGTAGTAAGAATTATTCTGCTTATCAGGAATATTTCCGTATTTAAAAAGGTTGTTGTAGTAAGAAAGATCCCAGTCGATTTTGCTTTTGTTCAGCTGATGAACTCCACCCAAAGAAACCGAAGTCAGTTCTGTGATCAGTAAATTGTGAATATTCTGAAGCTCAACTCTCGCCGTGTTGTTGGCCGCACTAAATTTATCAAATCTCACTCTGTGTTTGTAGTGAGTTTCGTCATCTGAAAGAGTTCCGTACATTCCTTTAAGATATAAGGTGCTTTTCGGAGACAACACGTATTCTAAAGCTGCATTCGCTCCCGTGGTTTTTCTTACCCCATTGTAATCACGAAGTTCCATTCTGAAGACTCCTTCGTCACCGCTTCTTCTTGCTTCAAAATTATCTGTTGACCAGTTTCTGATGAAGTGTGAAAAATTAACAAGATATCCGAATTTTTTATCTTTCGTTCGTCCTCCGTAAAGCAATCCAAGATTGTAAACTCCTTTATCAGATTTTGCATTGTACCCCGTTCCTAAAGTCCCTCTGAACTCGGTTTTCATCGGAGGAGTTTTGGTGATAAAATTAACACCGCCGCCAATTCCGTCTGCTTCCATATCAGGAGTGAACGATTTATTAACGTGTACATAAGAAATCAATTCAGTAGGGAAAAAGTCGAATGCGGTAGCTCTCGAAGTGGTTTCTTCTTCAGCAGTCGGAAGTCTGTTTCCATTGATGGTCGTTGAAGCCCAAAATGGTGGAAGTCCTCTTAAAGAAACAAATCTTCCTTCGCCCTGATCACGCTCGATGGAAACACCCTGAACTCGCTGTACAGTTTCCGCTGCGTTTCTGTCCGGTAATTTTCCGATACCGTCTGAAGCGATGACATTTGAAATATTGATTGCGTTTTTCTGCATATTTAATGCACGGGCTTCACTGTTTTTCAAAGATCCGGTAACTACAACCTCATCAATATTTTTCTGTTTTTGAAACATTGAAATGATTCCCAAATCAAGCGACTGATCTGATATCAAATCAACCGTCATATTTTGAGGTTCATAACCGATGTATGTAAATTGTAAATCGTAGTGACCAGGTTTAAGATCATTGACAGAAAATTTTCCGTCAACATCCGTGATTACAATTTTTGAGCTTCCATTGATTTTAACCGTTGCGCCCGGAAGTGGCTGACTGTTATCTGAAACTGTTCCGGTGACAATTTGTTTTTGAGCCGATACAAATATCGTACAGCAGGCAAAAAGAGGAAATAAAGATTTTTTTATAATTGTTTCCATTGTTTACATATATTAAATTTCTATTGCAAAACAACTTAATAATTTTAATATATGTAAATTTTTAGTATTAATTTATATTTAATAAATAATGAATGATTGTTAACTCAATCTTACGGATTTACTCCACCTAATACATTGAAATTTTGGTGTTAAAATGTTGTAGAATTCTGTGTATTAGGGAGTTGTTTAAATAAATAAAAAATGAACTGCCTGTGAGTAGTTCATTTTGTTTAATCGTAAAATGTGGAATTTATATTAACAGTCTTAAATATATAAAAGACTAAATTTTACTATTTGTAAACTTTTTGTTTTGAAAAATATAAAAATTATGTGATTTTTTTAGTTTTTATCTGAATAAAAATAAAGCACCAACATCATACAATCTTCGTCGGAAATACTGACCGGAACGTGCGGTAATTTTCCATTGAAATAAAGCGAGTCACCTTCCTGAAGCTCAATTTCTTCATTATCAATGATGTATTTTACTTTACCTTTTAAAATATATTTAAATTCCCAAGCATCCGTAATCACTTTATCTCTTTTAGAATTGGGCTCTAAGGTGAGCAAGACCGCTTCAAAGCCTAATGAATGAAGGCTTTTGCTGAAGATATGCATATATTTAAATCCTTCAGCTTCTACTTCTTTTTCTATAACCTGCTGATTTTCTTTAGGAACAAAAATAAATTTTGCATTAGATTTTTTCTCAACGCCTTCAAAAAAATAACTGGCATCAATATCCAAAGACTGTATCAGTTCAAGCAAAACAGGCAATGACGGAATTGTTCTTCCATTCTCTATTCGTGAAACCAAACCGTTGCTCACATGAGCTTTTGAGGCAAGATCGTTGATGGTAAGGTTGTTTTTCTTTCTAATATCTTTTAATCTTTTTCCGATACCTATTAAAAAATCACTCATGTTATTTATTGTTTCAAGCTTTTGTATTTATTTTGACTGTAAAATTAGCAAATAAATAAAATGCTATTGTAAATAAATGTTACAAATAGTAAATATTTTATAAGATTATAGGTTTCTGACAGGGACAGTGAAGATCACATTCGTGCATCGGAGATGTTCCGAAAATAGTGATCGCCGTACTTTTTTGGGCTAATCTTTGAGCATTTGAGAATTGCGGCAATAACATGCTTCCTAATACTAAACCAAGCGCCATAAGATGTTTCGTAGTTTTCATTTTGATACTATTTTATTGTTTTAATTATATTTTTTATACGATGAAGAAGTGGGTAATTAATTTTACTCGTATAATAGGCGGATTTAAATTTTGTTTATCGTCACGATACGAGATTAGTATTGATTATACCGTGTTGATTTCTCTGAATTTTTGATTATTGAAGTTGATTTAAACTCATAGGACCAAGGTAAAATATGAGTAATGTTCAGAAAATGATGGTAATTTCATTCTTTCAGCTTCTCAAGGATCATTTTTATGATCATCTGAAATGTTTGTAATCCTATAATTATTGATCTTCATGATGTCTTTTCATTATTTAAATAGTGGTAATTAATTATCAATAGCTTGTTTTACATAGGTTCATCAAATGTCATCCTGGGATTATAATTATTTGGGATACTAAATTGCTTTGCTGACAATCACAAAGATTAATGATGGGGGTCATTTTCTGTATAAGGTTTTGTTTCTAGATTTGTTCAACTTTTTAAAATAACAACATAGAAACAATAGGCATGACATCAACTAGCAAAACGATGAATCCGTTCAATAATAAACTTGTGAAGTCATTTGATGAAATGACAGAGGAACAGCTTGAATCAAAAATCAAGCGGACAAAGCTTTCAAAAGCTGCAGGAAATTAGTGAAATTTGAGCGGGCGTAATTATTACAACGCATGCGGTCATCATGCGCAACAAATCCAATCCATACCGTCTCCGGATGTCGCCTATTGATTATAGCGGGATGCTGCTAAACAGCGTTCTTTCTTATTTTTTCCCATTTAACCTTTAATCCAGCAATTAGCTTTACCATACAATAAAGCCGTTGCAACAGAACTTTATAATTATGATACCAAAAAAAATGAAAGCAGCGGTAATCCACACTTTTGGAGAGCCATTACAAATCGAAGAAATGCCGGTGAGAGAGCCGAGCGACAATGAAATATTAGTGAAAGTCATTGCTTGTGGTGTTTGCCATACCGATCTTCACGCATGTGAGGGAGATTGGCCCGCCAAACCAAAGATGCCTTTGGTTCCCGGACACGAGGCGATAGGATATGTCGTTGCGTTAGGACACAGTGTAAAAAACGTGCAAGAAGGTGATATTGTCGGTGTACCATGGCTATACAGTGCCTGCGGATGTTGCGACTACTGTTACACAGGCTGGGAAACCCTTTGTGAAAGTCAGAAAAATGGTGGTTATAGTGTAGACGGTGGTTTTGCAGAATATGTGGTCGCCGATGCAAGATATGTTGCCCGCTTTCCTTCAGGTATCAATTTTGCAGAAATGGCACCGATCATTTGTGCAGGGGTTACTGTTTACAAAGGTCTGAAAGAAACCGGTGCTAAACCTGGGGAATGGGTAGGTATTTCTGGGATCGGGGGATTGGGACATCTTGCCATTCAGTATGCCAAGGCGATGGGTCTGCATGTGGCAGCTATTGATATTGCCGAGGATAAACTAAAACTGGCAAAAGAATTAGGGGCAGATGTCACTGTAAATGCTAAAGAAAATGATCCGGGATTGTTCCTTAAGAAAGAGACCGGTGGGATGCACGGCATGCTAGTGACGGCACCATCGACAATGGCATTCAATCAGGCGCTCGGCGCCCTTCGACGTAAAGGAGTACTTTCCTTAAACGGTCTTCCCTCAGGTACCTTTGACCTGTCAATTTTCGATACGGTAATCAATGGAACCACTATTAAAGGTTCGATTGTGGGAACTCGAAAAGATATGGAAGAAGCGATCGCTTTTGCTGTGGAAGGAAAGGTGAAGACTACCGTAAAAACGGCCAGACTCGAAGATATTAATACTGTTTTTGATGAAATGAAAAAAGGAGATATTAGCGGCAGAATGGTTTTGGAAATCGCAAAACCATAGCGTTCGTTTGCTACAATATTAAAATCTCATTATGATAACAATAAGGCATGGGTATACTTAAAGATAAGTCCTCTAATTTAAAGTTCAACATTAAAAGTTTAATTTATGTTTTTTCAGCATATTTATGATAAGAGCCTTGCACAGTCGAGTTACCTAATCGGCTGTCAGGCAGTTGGAGAAGCGATTGTTTTCGATCCCAAAAGAGATATCGATACCTATGTTCAGCTTGCCAAAGAAAATAATCTGACAATTACCCATATAATCGAAACGCACATTCACGCAGATTTTCTCTCAGGTTCACGCGAACTTGCAGAAGCAACGGGTGCTAAGCTGTATTTTTCCAATGATAACCGTTAAGATTGACCATGTAATTTTCAGCTTGTTGGTTCAGCAATAAAAATCTAATATATATCGCCTTGAATTGAAATAAAAACAGTTTGATTTAATCAAATAATATTTGGTCATCCCAAATGACTTACCTACTTAATGTAAGTTGACCAGTATCAAATGACAGCGTGATGAGCATCACTTTATTCAATCAGAACTTTGCGGAACTTTGAAATATTAAACAGCAAAAGCCTATTTCAAAATTAAAATTAAAAAAAATGAAAACAAATTCAGAATTACAAAAAGACGTTCAGGATGCCATTAAATGGGAACCACTGCTCAATTCAGCAGAAATCGGAGTCATTGCTAAAGATGGTATTGTTTCTTTAACAGGTATTGTCGACAGCTATGCGAAAAAAACGGAGGCGGAAGAGGCTGCTAAAAGTGTAAGTGGTGTAAAAGCTTTGGTAGAAAACATCGAGGTGAAATTTCCCAATTCTTTTACGAAGACAGATCCGGAAATTGCAAGAGAAGTATTGGATGCTTTGAAGGCTGCATGGGACGTTCCTGATGATAAAGTTTCGGTAAAGGTAGAAGATGGGTGGGTTACTTTAGAAGGAGTATTGCCATGGAATCATCAGAAAGAAGCGGCTAAAAGAGTGATCAAATATCTTAAAGGAGTGAAAGGGGTTTTTAATAATATTAAAATTAAATCTGAACTTCATGATGTAATAGAACAGAAAGCGGTAAAAGATGCTCTTAAAAGAAGTGCGATTGATGACAGCGATATTGATGTTGCCGTTTCAGGAACAACTGTAACTCTAACAGGATTGGTAAATTCCTTTTATGCAAGAGAAGAAGCAGGTCGCATAGCATGGAAAACACCTGGTATATGGCATGTGAAAAATGAACTGAAAGTAGATTATGAATATGCTTTCTAATCCATTTTATAAAAAACTTAGAAGTACTGAATGTGCTTTTAAGTTTTTTTTGATGAAACTGCCCAGCGAAATGTATATGAATTTAAAGGTTGTAAAGATTGAGACAATGAAAAATTTTGAAAAAAAATTTGCCTTGATAAAAGGTAGTTAAGGGATCACCGGAAAAGTTATCGTCTAGTTTTTTGTAGAAGAATGAGTTTACGTTTTTTTGGTTGATTTCTTTGATGAGGCGTTGAAAGAAACCGCGAAGGAACATTTCAACGATTTTCTATAGATGACGGAAATTGTGTTCAATAGTTATCCCAAGTAATCACATAACGATAGATCGTAAAACCTTTTAACAGCTTATAAAATATACACCATGAAAATCAAGGTTTTAAAATTTCTTGTACTGATCATGACATCAGTTACATTAACAGTTAGCACAAAGGGTCAAAACCGAGAAAACACAGCAACTGAAACAATAAAGAACAAACCCGTTGAAATTCCAAAAACAGAAATTCCTATTGATGTAGCTCAACATTTTGCTAAAGATCATCCGACTGCTAAAGAAGAACATTGGAGAGGTTATCCTACAAAAAATTTCAGAGATGTTTGGTACGATCACGTTTCCTCGGAGAATTCTTCACCGGCTTCCGATTATTTTGTCGTAGAGTTTATTGAAGGAACGACACATCGGGAGGCAATGTATTGCCGGGAGGGAAAGGAAGTTGTTATTCGTAAAAAATTGATGTCAACTCTTCCGGCATCTATATATGATGCTATAAAAAAAGGACCATACAAAGAATGGAAGATTGCAAAAGAGAAAGAAGAAATATTTAGAGACAGTGTTCTAGATCAGTTTAAGGTCTATAAAATAAAAGTACAGAAAGGATCTTCAAAACATTATTTGTTCTATTCAGCTGATGGGGTTTTATTAAGAGATAAAATTATTCAGTAAAATACACTGAACTTACGTCAATTAGTTATTAAAAATGAAAACGAGTTATATCAGCAGTAGGGAAATACGAGAAGGCGAGGAGGTTTATGGTCATGATATCAGAGCCGGGATTTTTAATCTGATCAAAGAAGGTTTTCCAGGATTTGACGGGGATGATTTTATATCTCTGACTGAACTGAACCTGTACCGACGTTTATATTTAACCTCTTTAATATCGCAGGAAAAAGGCGAATTGGAAATTATAGATCTTGATGTCATAGATGCTATAAAAAATAATTCTATCCTTTCAGAAAATATACAGGATGAGATAGAGTCTGACCTTAGTGTTGGTGAAAAGCTTGCCGACAAAGTAGCATCTTTTGGAGGAAGCTGGACTTTCATTCTCGTTTTCTTCTTTTTCATTGTCGTATGGATATGCATTAATATCTGGTTTTTATCAATCAGTCCTTTTGATCCTTATCCATTTATTTTATTGAACTTGATTTTGTCCTGCCTTGCTGCGATTCAGGCACCCATCATTATGATGAGCCAAAATAGACAGGAACAGAAAGACCGAATCAGAGCCGAACACGATTACAAAATCAATCTAAAAGCTGAGCTGGAAATAAAACTGCTGAGCGAGAAAATAGATCATCTGTTGGTTAATCAAAATAAAAAACTATTGGAAATTCAGGAATTACAGACGGATTATCTGGAAGACCTCATGAATGTTCTTAAAACGAAATAAACCTAATCCTATTTAATATAATTCTAAAAAATAGAATAACTAAAAACTAACTTAAACATTAAAAAAAAGTGGAAAAAATTCTTGTTACAACAGATTTCTCGGATCATTCAAAATCCGGATTGCGGTTTGCGATTCAGTTAGCAACCCAAAATGACTATCATCTTACTTTTATCAATGTTCATCATCTGCAAACTCCCTCTGCTTGGGATACCGTACGACTGGATGAATATCAGGATGAACAGAAACAGCTGATACATGCGAAGCTCATTCATTTTGTAGAGAAAATATATGCTACGCTACATAAAGAACCTCAACATATTCAATATGCAGTAGAAATATCTGCTTTACCCGATGACAGTATCAAAGAATACGCTGAAGAAAATGAATATGATTATATCTGTATGAGTACCAGAGGTAGAGGTGCATTAAAAAAGATTTTGGGAAGCGTGACATCGAACTTGATTAGTTTATCAAAAGTGCCTTTAATTATCGTTCCTCATGATTATAAAGTAAATGAAGTAAGAAGTGTTTTATACGCATCAGATCTTGATGATTATGAAAAAGAAGTAATTAAAGTCTTGTCATTTGCCAAACCAATCGGAGCATCTATAGAATTATTGAATTTTACGACAGAACCTTTTGATGAAGAGAACAGGGAGATTTTGAAGAACAGAATAGAAAAGATCACACAATATCCTGTGAGCGTACACGTCGAAGAAAGGAATGGAGATGATGACTTGCTTAAAGCCATAGAATCTGTTGTTAAAAAAACACAACCTTCAGTATTGGTCATGTTTACAGAGCAGAACAAAAATTGGTTTGAAAAGATATTTTATGCAGGGCATTCTGCTGAATATTCATTTCATACAAAGGTTCCCTTGTTGATATTCAGGAAACAGGTTGAGGAGATTTGATTTTTTTTAGCATAAATATCATGTGAAATTCCTCTCATAAGATATCACTTGGTGTTTATAAGTTTTAAGATTTGATACGGATATTTTTCGTTCGTTTTGCAAATAATTGTGCTTAATTTTTTTTAAAAAAATTGACTTGCCATTAGTGACAAGTCAATTAAATTTTTATTTAAACCTTAAATTCAACGAAATAATATCGGACTGCATCCCTACAGATTTTGTATAATGACCGTATCTGATTTCCAGCATATTGAGCCTTTCGATACCAAATAAACCATTTTTCGGACTGAATCGGATTCCGGCTCCGTAAAAATGACTGTCAAATTTAGACAGATCATAATTGCTGGTATAAAAGTCGTCAAAGGCAGTATGCTGCTGATAAGGTGCAAAATATTTCGCAGAAGTCTGTGAGTAATATCTGTAAAAAGGACTTACCGAAACAAAAGGTGAAATTTTCACAGGGGTTTCCAGACTGAATGTATTTGATTTTAATCCCCAATCATCTGTGTAATAGCGATAATATGCTTTTATGATGAATTTATCTCCTAAAAAATAATTGGCTCTTACTCCTAAAGGAATTTTAAATCTTTTATCCGGCAATGCTTCCTGATGAACAGAATTGTCCGTAAAATAAACCCTGTGAAAAGGTAAACTCAAATATCCGGTCTGTTGTATTCCGTCTGCCAAAAACTCCACTTGAAAATTCTGATTGATAATCTGAGAATAAGAGAGCGATAATGCAAAAGTATTTCTTGCGCTCGTTCCATTATTATCTGCAGTTCGCAATTCTATGGGAGCTATCATTTTTACCTGATCCAGATAAGCCTGAAGTTTTGCAGTAAATTCACCCATTTTATTCGGCGTTTTCTTTGCAAAGCCAATGTTGGCACCGTAAGACTGGTAATCATATTCAGAAGAAAATGAAACTCCAGCCATTAAAGTCGTTCCTTTATTTTCATTTTCTCTACTCCAGTTTAATGTTGGATAAATTCTGTTATCTGAACGAGATGCTGATGAATTGGCTTTCAGGTCGACCATATCGGAAGATGCGGAAGTGTAATGATCAATTCCGACACTGAAATCGAATTTATTTTTCCTTAAATTTTTATCGTACTTCACCATTGTAATATCAATGGTATTGGAGACGTCGGTTAGTTTCTCAGTTCCGATTCCTCCTGTTACCGCAGAATTATTTCCGTCTTGTTTATAATAGCTCGATACAAGATTAATCTCATCCAGACTTAGTTTTTTTGAAGGCTCAGTATTGGTATTTTCCTGCGCTTTTGCATTGAAAATTCCAAAAAGAGCAATGATACTTATGATAATTTTTCTCATTTTAAATCACAATTAAATTTTACAATTACTCTTCTTTTAATTACATCCGCAACCTCCGCCCACTTTTCCAGCATTAGCGCCTGAGGAACCTTCTCTGTAAGACTGAAAGCTCAGCTCGGTTTTTTCTATAGTTCTGTTTCCAAGAACCATTTCAGCATCATTTAATTTGTTTTTTTCGTATTCTTTTACGGTTGTACAGGATTGTACAGAAGCGATGGTTACTAAAAAGCAAATTGCTGTTGTTATTTTTATGAAATTTTTCATTTGAATTAAATTTGTTTTTAAAATTTAAAATCCAAGATTGGATTCATTTTAAATTAATGTTTTGAGATGAATATATTTTGTCCTGATCATCGATGATGATGCATTCCAGGTGATTGATCTGATTCACCATATTGAGGGCAGAATCAATTCCCATAATGCTTACGGGGGTTGCCATAGCATCGGCAATTTCAGCGTTTGGACAAAAAATAGTTACACTTTTCACACCCGAAACTGGCATTCCTGTTTTTGGGTTGATGGTATGAGAATATTTTTTACCGTTGATGACCACAAACTTTTCATAATTTCCTGAGGTAGCGATCGCCATATCGGTGATGTTCATATATGAGAACGGCTGTTTTGCATTTTCGGGATCGGCAATTCCAATGGTCCAGGGTTTTCCGTCTGCCTGATTTCCCCAGGTCGTCAAATCGCCGGAAGCATTTACAATTCCCGAAGCAACACCTCTTTTCTGAAGAAGTCTTTTTGCCATTTCCGCTGCATATCCTTTTCCGATTCCTCCGAAACCGATTCTCATTCCTTTTTCTTTCAGAAATACAGTTTGGTTATCACGATTCAGGATAATGTTTTGGTAATTGACTAACTTCAAATGATCTTTGATTAATTCGGGATCAGGAAGCTGCTTCATCTCCCGGTCGAAATTCCAGAAACTTTTATCGATTCCGCCGTAGGATATATCAAAATAACCATCGGTAATATGGCTGATTCTCAGACTTCTTTCAATCAGTTCAAAAACTTCGCAATCAACTTTTACAGGTTGTATTCCTGCATTTTGATTGATAAGGTTGGTCTGGCTTTCTTCACTGAAGGTGGTCAGTAGCTTTTCGATTCTCCGGATTTCTTCTATGGCAGCGTCAATGTGCTGTTGTGCCGTCTTTTCATCATCATTAACAACGGTAATTTCAAAAGCATTGCCCATTAATTTTTGAGGTCTTTTGAATTCTCTAAACATCATTGTCTACTGTTTTTGATTTTCTTTTATTTCCCGGATCTCTTTACTGAAAGCCAAAGCGTTTTCAGAAGGTAGACCTTCCCAGCTTTTCAGTACCTTTCCTTCAGAATTTAATAAAAGGGTGTAAGGAAAGAGCCCTTTTTGATTATACTGATCTGCAAGCGAAGCGTTCTCTTTTTTAATTCGGGAGAAAGCTGGTTTTTCTTGTTTCTCGGAAAATCTGCGTTAATGTAGATAATCACATTTTCTGTTTCCAGTTTTTTAAAATCTTCAGTTTCAATAATATTTTTATGAAGTTTGATGCACGGAATGCACCAGTCTGAACCCGAAAAATTGAGTAAAATAAGCTCCTTTTTATCAGTCGCTGTTTTTTTGCATCCTCAAAACGATTTTGAGCCTTAGCTGAGAAAGAAAGCATAACCATTGTTAGGCTTAGAAATAATGTTCTCATTATTTAAAATTTTATAATGATTTTATGTATTGATATGAAATACTTATAAACCTTTTATATAGATCTATAAAGAGTTGTTTAATTTGATCAGACTTTTGACCAAATTTTATTGTAAGTAATGTTATGAATATAAGGATCTAGGAGGTTCCCAAACAGAATTTAAAAAGCCTTTGTAGCAAAAATCTATATCACTGAAAGGAATCTTTTGGGAATGTACTGCAGGTAGATGTTCGTTTTTAATTTCAAATGCAAATCCCTTTTCTAATGTGAAAAACAGAATCAATGGAGCAGAGTGAACCACAAACGGCAACTTTTGATCTTTCTTATAATCACCGTCTTTAACGGGATGATCGTAATGGGTTTTGAGAAATGCAGTAAGAGACATTTCAGGATTCAAAGCTTTGTGCTCGCAATAATGTTCTATCAGATCAGGAATTTTCAACAGCTGATACAGTTCGGTTGTAGAAACCAAATATAAAGTCATCAACAGTATGGAAATCAATTTTTTCACTGATCAAAATTAGGAAATGTTTTGGTTAGAATGATTTTAAATTATTTGAATTACGATAACTTTTTATTGGTTCTGAAATAAACAAATATTTTAGGTTTCAACTTTTTTAATCTGTATTTCCTATTCAAAACTCTGAAAACTTTTTCGAAAAATATGTGATTTGCATCATTATTAAATTTGATCTTAATCAGGCAAAGAAATATGGGTAAATCGTATTTTTAGATAACAAATTTATTCGTTATGTCTTACCATTTACCTACAGAATTTAAAGGCCTCACGAAAGAGGAAGTTTATTCTTCCAGACAACAGCATGGCTACAACCGGTTGGAGGGTATTCGTAAGAATACATGGTTAGATCTGCTGCTTAATATTTTGAAAGAGCCGATGCTCATCTTGCTGATCATTATATCCGTCATTTATTTTATTGTCGGAGATTATGGTGAGGCTGTTTTTATGCTGGTGGCTATTATTGCGGTGACTGCTATATCTTTTTATCAGGATAATCGGAGTAAAAAAGCTTTAGAAGAACTTGAAAAACTCAACGAACCTCTAAGTACGGTCATCAGAAACTCGGAGGTTGTAAAAATACCAACACATGAGATTGTTGTAGGTGATTTATGTATTACTGAGGAAGGTCGGATTATCAACGCCGATGGTAAAATTGTACACAGTAATGATTTTTCGGTGAATGAATCTTCGCTTACCGGAGAAAGTTTTTCAGTCTTTAAAGATAGCAATACAGAAAATAATCTCGTGTACAGTGGAACTGTAACTGTTTCTGGATTAGCTGTTTTTGAGGTTCGGGAAATAGGAAGGTTAACAAAGATCGGACAGATCAGCGAATCAATTCTAACTATTAAAGAGGAAATTTCTCCACTGCAGATCCAAATCGGGAAATTTGTCAAAGGAATGGCTGCTATCGGTTTCATTATTTTTTTAACAGTGTGCATTTTCAATTACATAAAAACAGGAGATTTGGTAACAAGTCTTCTCAGTGGTCTTACATTAGCAATGTCGGTGTTACCCGAGGAAATTCCTGTAGCATTTACAACGTTTATGGCATTAGGAGCATGGAAACTTATGCGTCAGGGTATTATTATAAAGCGCAGTAGTATTGTAGAAACTTTAGGAAGTACAACGGTGATCTGTACCGATAAAACCGGAACCATTACTGAAAATTCAATGCATCTGAAGTATCTGTATGATTTCCGGTCAGGAAAGACCTACGAAGAAACCGATTTTAAAACTGATGAGGTAAAAGAACTGATCGCTTACGCTATGTGGAGTAGTGAACCGCTACCTTTTGATCCTATGGAAATCACACTTCACAAAATCTATGAGCAGACACAAAAAAATGATCAACGGAAAGAATTTCAAATGTTTCATGAATATCCGCTGGAAGGCAAGCCCCCCATGATGACCCATCTTTTTGAAAATGTACATAAAAATAGAATCATTGCAGCGAAAGGAGCCGCTGAAGCCATTTTGAAGGTTTCAAAGCTGTCAGAAATCCAAAAACAAGAGATCAGAAACATTATACAGAAATTTGGAAAGCTGGGATACCGGGTTTTGGGAGTGGCCAAGTCCGATTTTGAAGGAAATAATTTTCCTGCAAGACAACAGGATTTTGTTTTTGAGTTTTTAGGTTTGACGGTATTTTATGATCCTCCTAAAAAAGGAATTCAGGATGTATTTCAAAGTATTTATAATGCAGGTATTAAAGTCAAAGTAATTACAGGAGACAATGAAGATACCACCCAAGCTATTGCAGTACAGGCTGGGATTGTAAATTCCGCTCCTGCTGTCAATGGAAATGAAATTATCAATAGTTCCGAAGAAGATTTAATAAATATCTCAGAACGCAGTAATTTATTTACAAGGATGTTTCCCGATGCAAAACTAGCTGTCATTAATGCTTTAAAAAAGAAAGGAGAAGTAGTGGCGATGCTTGGAGATGGTGTGAACGATGGCCCTGCGCTTAAAGCTGCGCATATCGGTGTAGCCATGGGCAATAAAGGAACAGAAATTGCCAAATCTGCCGCCGCATTGGTGATCACGAATGATGATTTAGCAAAACTTATTGTTGGAATCGCTGCAGGAAGAAGAATTTATGCGAATATTAAAAAGGCAGTTCAGTATATTATTTCTATTCATATTCCTATTATATTGACTGTTTCTTTACCGTTATTTCTGGGCTGGATATTCCCTCAAATATTTACTCCGGTTCATGTTATTTTTCTTGAGCTCGTCATGGGGCCGACCTGTTCCATTGTATACGAAAATGAACCGATGGAAAAAAACACAATGACCCAACCTCCAAGAGCATTGGGAGAAACTTTTTTGAATTTCAGTGAGTTGGGGATCAGTATACTACAGGGACTGGTTATCAGTGTTGGGATTTTGTTCGTATATCAGTATAGCGTTCAACTTGGTGGCAGTGAAGAAAAAACCAGAGCCATGGTATTCAGCACACTCATCTTTGCCAATATACTCCTAAGCTTCGTTAATCGATCGTTTTACTATAGTGTATGGGAAAGTTTAAAAAACCGTAATCTCTTACTTATTGGTATTTCTTCTTTAGTCTTAGGGCTGTTGTTGGTTATATTATACGTGAAGCCAGTATCTTTTTTCTTTAAAGTAACTGTTCTTACTTTGAATGAATTAGGGATGTCATTTTTCATAGCAGCAGTCTCAGTGCTATGGTTTGAGATCTTTAAATATGTGAAAAGAAAAAGAGAGTGATATATAAAGCTACCTAAGATCTTATAGAGTCCAAGACATTCATAATTAGGATTTCAAAGACTTTACGATTCATCTGCAATAAAAGATTGAAGATATAAAAAAAATCAATGATATACGCTACTGGCAAACCATTTAATCAAAAATAAATAATTAAAAATATGAGAACAATTGTAGTACCCACAGATTTTTCAAAGCCGGCAAGAAATGCAGCGGTTTATGCACTTCATCTAGCTCATGCCCTGAAATCAGATATGCATCTTTGCCATTCTTTTGAGATTCCTATTGAAAGCCCCATGCTTGGGCAGACTGCCTGGGCTGTATATGAATATCCTGCCTTGCAGAAGGATAACGACGAAGAACTTAAAAAGCTGGCGAAAACCTTAGAAGATAAGGAGAAAATACTATGGGGAGATGTCATCCAATTAGTCAATGATACTGCTGCCAAAAATAAAACCCTTCTTATTGTGATGGGGATGCAGGGAGCCGGAATGCTTACCCGATTCCTTTTTGGAAGCAACAGTCTGAAAATGATGGAGAATACAAAGCATCCTCTCCTTTTAATCCCTCCAAAACACAAGTTTAAAGGGTTGAAAAAAATTGCGTTTGCAACAGATCTTGATAAGAAGGATATAAAGACAGCCCAATCTTTAATTGAATTTGCTGAATACTTTGGCGCCGAGCTTTTGATTACGCACATTATTCAGAGCAGCAATGAGGTTATTGAAAATACAGAGTATGAGCACAGAAAAGAATTTTTTTAAAGAAATTTGACGGCAAAATATGTTATAACTGTATTTATAGCGAAGACATTGATTACGGTTTAGATATATTGAAAAATAAAGATATCGATATGTTAATTATGGGACATCAGCATAGAGGTTTTTTCGATAAATTAGTAGTCGTCAGCCACGCAGTTGAGCAGGCAAACCATCTGGAAATACCTCTATTAATTATTCCGGAAGGGCAGACTGTATCTTTTTAGCAGCAAATGAAAATATTTTTAACGTACAAGATTTAAGTCCATTTTTTTACTAACAAGCTACTGTTTAATGAAAAAATCTTCATTGATCATGTTTACTGGATATAAAGTCTTAAATTTATAAGATTCAGATACTTGTAAATTATGGAAAGCGCAAAGCTGTTATATGCCATTATAAACACTGCTATTGACGGTATTATCACCATTGACAACAGGGGACGAATAGAAAGTATGAATCCTTCAGCACGTAAAATTTTTGGCTATACGGAAGAGGAACTTAAAGGTAAAAATATTTCGGTACTAATGCCGGAACCTGATAAAAGCAGACACGACGGTTATTTATCTCATTATCATAATACCGGAGAGAAAAAAATTATCGGTAAGGGTAGGGAGGTTAGAGGTTTAAGAAAAGACGGCAGCCAATTTCCCTTTAGGCTTGCGGTAAGTGAAGTCCAATACGAAGACAGAGTAATTTATGCAGGTTTTATCCATGATCTTTCTAAAGAAAAGGAAGCTGAAGAAAATTTAAAAAAGTACACTTTTGAGCTAGAGGAACTGGTGGAAAACAGAACCAAAACCCTGAAGCAGATGCTCTGTGAGTTAGAAGAGGCGAAGGAAGAAGCCAACAATTCTCTTGAAAAAGAAAAGGAGCTCAGCCGTATGAAAAGCCGATTTGTATCGATGGCCTCTCACGAATTCAGAACTCCCCTAAGTTCTATGCAGCTTTCAGTGGTATTAATAGAAAAGTATCTTCAAATTTCCGATGATGAGCAGATCTTAAAACATCTTCATAAAGTTAAACATTCGATAACCGGATTAAATTCTATCCTGAATGATTTTCTCTCGTTGGAAAAATTGGATTCGGGAATTGTAGAGGCTCAATATGAGTCATTTGATATCCTTCAGTTTTGTGAAGAAATTGCTGAAGAAATGCAACTCATCAGCAAAGAAGACCAGATTATCATTTACCAGCATTCAGGATCTGAAAAGATCGTCTGCTTAGATCAGAATTTACTAAGAAACTGTTTGATTAATTTAATAAGCAATGCGATTAAATATTCAGGTGAGCACACGCTTATTGAGTTTTTTTCTGAAGTAAATGAAGAACAATATGTGTTCTCCATAAAAGATAATGGCCTGGGGATACCGGAGGAAGATCAGCCTTTCCTTTTTCAGCCTTTTTTCAGAGCTCACAATACCGGAAATATCCCGGGAACGGGTTTAGGTCTTAATATTGTGCTCAGATATGTCAATCTGATGAATGGAAGTATTAAATATGAAAGTAGATCGGGAGAAGGAACTCTGTTCACACTTTCATTTCAGAAATAAAAAAGTAATCCACATTAAAACTATTCTTTTTACGCAATGGAAAAAAAACGAATTCTAATCATTGAAGATAATGACGATATCCGTGAAAGTACTTCAGAGATTCTTCAATTGGCCAACTACGAGGTCTTTCAGGCTGTGAACGGAAAAAAAGGAATTGAACTGGCTATTAAACATATACCAGATGTTATTCTATGTGACATTATGATGCCTGAGCTTGACGGATATGGTGTATTGCATCTTTTAGGCAAGAGAGAGGATACCGAATTGATTCCTTTTATTTTTATAACGGCAAAAACTGAACGCATGGAGATCAGAAAGGGAATAGAAATGGGTGCAGATGATTATCTTACAAAACCTTTTGATGATATTGAGCTTTTGGGAGCGATAGAAAGCAGGCTGAAAAAAAAGGAACGCCAAAAGAAAATTTACAGTGCTAATCTCAATAAGATGACGAATTTACTTGAGGGTTCTCAAGGTCTTGATGAACTGAAAAAAACTTTTGATGAAAGCAAAGTAAAATCATTTAAAAAGAAACAAGTCATTTACTACGAAGGCGATGCCGCCCATACTGCCTATCTTGTAATTTCGGGCTCGGTAAAAACCACCAAGATGAATGAAGGCGGAAAAGAGCTCATGACCGGGATTTATCACCCAGAAGATTATTTTGGAATTACATCGCTGTTTTCAGGTAACGAATACAAGGAAACTGCAGAGGTTTTGGAAGATACAGAATTGTGTTTTCTACCGAAAGATTTAGTCAATGCACTCTTGTATAAATATCCTGATATTGCGAAGAAATTTATCAGTATTTTAGCGCAAAATGTCAATGATCACGAAGAACAATTGCTGCAGCTGGCTTACTGTTCAGTTAGAAAGAGGATGGCGGAAGTTTTACTAAGGTTGCATGCAAGCTATTCTTCTAATGACTGTTTTGAAATTTCAAGAGAAAATCTTGCTTCAATGGCTGGCATGGCCAGTGAGACTGTTAGCAGAATCCTTACAGATTTTAAATCTGAAAAACTCATCGATAAAACTGCAGGAAAAATCACCCTTCTCAACATCACGAATCTTCAAAGACTTAAAAATTAAAATCACTTATTTAAATGCGCATCAGCATTTTTTCTCTCTATTCTATACAATACATTTGCCTATTGAATAGAAATCATGAAGGTCATCGTTTACAATATTAGTCAGGAAGACAAAGAAAATCTGGCGCACATCAACCGCAAAAAACATAAGATTACTGCGATCAAAGATCCTTTGACTGAGCTTAATGCTGATTTCGCGCATCATAAAGACGCTGTAATTATCATTAACAGAGATTATTGCGTGTCTGCTATTCTGATCCAAAAACTTCAGTTGATTGGTATCAAGTTGATCATATCTTGGTCTCTGCAAGATCTTATTGTCGACGGTTCGATGAGTAACGATTCAGACTTTGAATATATTACCATTAAAACAACAGATTCTAAAGCAGCAGCTGCACGCACTATTGAGGTGCTCGACCAGTGGGGAAAAAAGTGATCACTATCATTTCGAAATGCGATAGCAGTCATTTCTTAAAATTTATTTCGTAACTATCTTTGAGCAAGTAATTTAAAAATATTTTATTATGAAAGCTATAGAAATGACTACACAGAAATCATTAAATGATATTGTAGAAGACTTTTGGAGTAAAGACGGATTCTTGCCTGATTTTTCTAAAATAGATCCTACTATTAATATTGCTGATAAAAATGGAGTCTACAAGATCAATGTTTCGGCTCCCGGATATAAGAAAAAAGATTTCCATATAGCGGTGGAAGACGGAGCGCTAATTATCAGTGCTGAAACCAAAACCGAGAAAGAAAAAAACAAAGAAAATTATGTGAGAAAGGAATTTTCTGCTTCTTCATTCAGTCGCCGTTTTCGTTTACCGGACAGTGTTAATATAGGACACATAAAAGCTAAGTATAATGACGGTTTGTTAAAAATAACCATCAATAAGGCTAAACTGGACCACAAAGAAGTTAAGCAGATTAAAATTAATTAGAGGTTAGCACAATTAATCTTTGAAAATCTTATCATGAATACTATTATTCTAAAATCTCTCGGGGGCAGAAACAATTACAGGATCCAAACATCTATTAAAGACCTCGGAACTTAATATTTTAATTGATTGCGGGTTGTTTCAGGGCATCAAATCTTTGCGTGAACAAAATTGGCAACCGTTAAACTTAGATATAGCTGAAACTGATATTGTAATTCTTACCCATACCCATCTTGATCATTGTGGCTATATTCCTCTTCTTGTTAAGAATGGTTTCAAAGTTTCATTATTAGAAATTTTAGAAAGTATGATTAAATGATTCATAAATGAATGATAAACTAATAAAAATAATCATTCTATCAATGACGATTTTTAACATAACTATAGGCAAATGCAATATTGATATCATCAAGATTCCATTTAGATATTTCATTTTCAATAAGGTCAGGGTGCTTTTTTTTATATCCCTCAATGAGTTCCCCACCGACTTCCGAAGGTATTCGCTTGTGCTTGCTTTATGAATGGAAATAAGCTTTATTGCTTCCTCAGGGTATTCTCTGAAATAAGAGCGGTTTGTCCAAATTCTCAATCCTTCTGTAACCGCTCTGCAAACATTGGGGTTTTCATCGGTTAACCATTCTTTGATCTGAGGTAGAGAATTTTCATATCCGCTATCCTTGCAAAATTGGTCAAATGCCTTTGCTATTATCTCTTGAACCTGCCAGCTACTATCTAATTTAGCATGTTCTTTTAGAGTATGAAGAGCAGATTTGTCCTCAGAAGATATGAAGCCTAAAATAAAGACTGCACATGACCGGATTTGATAAAAATTACTTTTTAACAGATTTAAAGCAATATTTTTAGAAGCTATCATTGAATGTGAATCTATTATTTTTACTGCTTCCTCTTCGAAAGGTTTAAATCCATGATTAATCTTTGCAAGTTTTGTAATAAGTTCGTCCATATTTGAATATTTTTAAAGTAACATCATTATCTCAGTTTTCTTTTTATATGATAATATTTAGCTAATAATCTATCATACCACAAGGCGAATAATAGTAAACAGGCTGGGATAAGAAGTGTTTTTAATTGAAAATGCTGATAGGTGAGTGCCCCAATAATTCCTCCCGAAAAGAAACAAATGATGATCATTATTTTTAAAAATATACTTTTATTTACTTGTGCTCTCTTTTCTTTTTGCTTTTGAAAAAACAGCAGCGATAGCTCAATTCCCAAATCTGTAAAAAGTCCTGTTAGATGAGTTGTTCTTACTACAGACTGTGAAACACGGGTAACGAGAGCATTTTGCAATCCCATGGCAAAAAGTAATACGGAAGAAATCACCAATGGAGCAGAGGAATTATCCGGAAATAATTCAGGTGAGAAACCGATGAGAAGCATTAGAACAATTTCAATAGATAAAGGAATGATATATGAGTTATGGGGGTTGTACTTTGCAGTCCATTCAATTAGCAGTCCTGAAATAAAAGCACCTAATAAAAAAATAAAATGTATAGCAAATAAATAAATGCCATTTTATAATTTCTTAAAAATAGTTGTTCGGAAAAAAAAGCAAAGTGTCCCGTTACATTTGTTGTAAGGTTGTTAACGGACAGAACTCCTGTAATATTCACTAATCCTGCAACACCAGATAATATAGAAGCCAGTTTCAAATTATGGGAATATGTTCTTCCTTTCCCTTTGTGTCTAAACATGAGCAATTCTTTTAAGTGAAATTTTTAAAAAGGTAAATTTTTGAATACAGATTTTTACAGACAGTTCCTTGAAATGTGTAAAGACAATTATTACCTTTAGATATTCGCAATACGGGTAAGGCGTTCCAAATCTATTAATAGAATTTTTCTTCCTTCCATAACGATAAGATGATCTTCCCGGAAATCATGAAGAATACGGGCTAACGTTTCATTGGCAGTTCCTACCATATTGGCAAGATCTGTTCTGGATAATGTAATATAAGTTTTATCCTCTGCTATATTAGATTTATATTTTCTATGCAGAATTAATAAACTTAATGCTACACGTTCCCTGACCGTTCGTTGTGACAGAACGGTCATTAGATTAGCCATCACACTAAATTCATGGCTAAGACTTTTGAGAAGTAATTTTGAGAAAAAGTCTGACTGATCAAGAATCCTCAAAAAATTTTCTTTTGAAATAAAAGCAATAACAGAGTTTTCTATCGCTAGTGTAGTATCTCCATATGTATCATTACTTAATATGGCTGAATATCCAAAAAATTCTCCGGCATTATAGATATAGATGATCTGCTCTCTTCCATCATTATCCACCTTATACTTTTTAACCTTACCATTTTTTAAAAAAAATATACCGTTAGGAATGGTTCCCTCAGTAAATATGGCTTCATTTTTACGGTAATTTTTAACCTGCATTACCTTTTGAAGGGTCTCTTTATCATATTGGGGAAGATCCTCAAAAAGATATTGATTATTAAAAATAAACTTTGAAATCATGGTCTACTAAATTAAGCAATTTTGCGATGATATAAATTTGACTTAAATCAAGTTTATGAACGATGTGCATCATTTCTTCTTCCTTTTAAAGCTCCTACTTTTGTGAACATAACAAATCTGCATTGATTTATGGAATATCTAGAATCTCTAAGAAATATTGGAATTGTACCCAGTAAAGAAGTTTATTGGAATTTATCCGTACCGCAACTAATATCCCAGACTCTAAAAAATGGTCAGGGGATCATCACAGAGTCAGGAGCGTTGGCTTGTGATACCGGTGAATTCACGGGACGTTCTCCGAAGGATAAGTACATCGTGAAGGATGATGAGACCAAAGATTCTATTTGGTGGGGAGAGGTCAATCACCCTTTTACGCCAGAGGATTTTGATAGATTGTATGACAGTGTTTTAACCCACCTTTCAGGTAGAGATATTTATGTTAGGGATGCTTGCGCTTGTGCAAAGCCTGAATACAAACTGAACATAAAAGTCATCACTGAGACTCCATGGGCAAATTTGTTTGTGAACAATCTTTTTTGAGACCTACAGAAAAGGAATTGGAAACCTTTCAACATGAATGGCTGATTCTTAATGCTCCCGAGTTTAAAGCAATGCCTGAAATTCATAAAACCCGTCAGCATAATTTTACGATTATCAATTTCACTAAGAAAATAATTCTCATTGGGGGTAGTGGATATACCGGAGAAATTAAAAAAGGGATTTTTACGGTATTGAATTATATCCTCCCATTTGAACAAAATATACTCTCCATGCACTGCTCTGCTAACATAGGAGCTAATGGGGATACTTCTGTATTTTTTGGTCTTTCCGGAACAGGCAAGACTACGCTCTCTGCAGATCCTTTAAGAAAGCTAATCGGTGATGATGAACATGGCTGGGATCATGAAAGTGTTTTTAATTTTGAAGGGGGGTGCTACGCTAAATGCGTCAACTTAAGCGAGGAAAAAGAACCACAAATATTTTCAGCAATCCGTTCCGGAACTTTGCTTGAAAATGTACGTTTTTTGAAGGAACGGATAGGGTGGACTATGATAATATTTTGGTGACAGAAAATACGAGAGCAGCTTATCCAATCGATTTTATTGATAATGCAGTGCATCCTTCCATAGGTAAAACACCCAATAATATTTTCTTTTTAACCTGTGATGCTTTTGGAGTTCTTCCTCCGATATCAAAATTATCGGTAGGACAGGCCATGTACCATTTTATTTCAGGTTATACTGCAAAAGTGGCGGGAACTGAAGCTGGGATTACAGAACCTCAGACAACATTTTCAGCATGTTTTGGAAAGCCTTTTTTACCGCTTCATCCCACTCAATATGCAGATCTATTAGGAAAAAAATTAAAAGAAAATAATATAAAGGTGTGGTTAATTAATACCGGTTGGTCGGGAGGGATGTATGGTAAAGGAGAACGTATTAAGTTAACTTTTACCAGATCAATGATTTCGGCAGTACTTGAAAATAAATTTGAAAATGTGGATTTTGTGCGTGATGCTGTATTTGGACTTCAAATGCCGGTAGAATGCGAAGGTGTCCCATCTGAAATTTTAAATCCTAAAAATACATGGGATGACAAGTCGGCATATGGCGAAAAAGCACTGCATCTTGCTGAGCAGTTTGTACAAAACTTTAAGTCCTTTGAGTCTTTTGCGGATGAAGAAATACTGAATGGAGGTCCCATTATTCAAAATAAAATTAAATAAATTGAATAAGCATATAAACTTAATAAAAGAACTGCAATAATGAAGATCCCTGAAAACCTCTTGTATACTGAAGATCATGAGTGGGTTAGATTAGAAAAGGACATGGCGTATATTGGAATTACCGATTTTGCCCAATGTGAATTAGGAGATATAGTATATGTTGAAATAGAAACCCTTGGGGAAATCTTAAAACAACATGGGATATTTGGAACAATTGAAGCTGTAAAGACAGTGTCTGACCTTTTCCTACCCATTGCGGGAAAAATATTGGAGATTAATCCCAAATTAGAATCCAATCCTGAACTCGTAAATTCTGATCCTTATGGAGAGGGGTGGATGATAAAAATTAAAATGGCAAATCTTTTTGATACAGAATGGCTGCTGAGACCTGATGTATATAAATGTCTAATAGGATTATAATACAATATGGAGTCTGTAAAAACAAAGAAAACAGCATTTAATGCAATCCATCACATCCTTGGTGGGAAAATGGTAGAATATGCCGGTTTTGAAATGCCCGTCCAGTACAAAGGAGTAACGTGCGAGCATGAAACGGTAAGAAGCAGTGTTGGAGTTTTTGATGTGTCACATATGGGAGAGATCTCGATACAAGGAAAAGGTTCTTTTGAATTAATGCAGAAACTCACGACCAATGATGTGTCAAAACTTTATCCTGGTAAAGTACAATACAGCTGTATGCCCAATGATACAGGCGGAATTATTGACGATTTGCTGGTTTATAAAATAAGTGAAAACGACTACCTTCTTGTGGTTAATGCTTCAAACATACAAAAAGATCTGGATTGGATTAAAAGACATAATTCTTTTGGAGCAGAAGTAACCAATATTTCAGATTCAATTTCTTTATTGGCTGTTCAGGGGCCAAAATCTTTAAAAGTATTACAGAAGCTGACAGATATTAATTTAAAAGAATTAGAATCTTATAGTTTCACCATTGATGAATTAGCCCGTATTCCGAATGCTTTGATCTCAGCAACAGGATATACAGGAGAAACTGGGTTTGAAATCTATGTAGAGAACAAATATGCAGCTCATCTATGGGAAGCGATATTTGAGGCAGGAAAAGATGAAGGTATTGAACCGATTGGATTAGCCGCCAGAGATACATTGCGATTGGAAATGGGTTATTGCCTCTATGGAAATGATATTAATGATTACACTTCGCCTTTGGAAGCAGGTCTTGGCTGGATAACAAAATTTACCAAAGATTTTATTTACAACGGATTTTTAAAAATTCAAAAAGAAAAGGGTGTTACTAAAAAGCTGGTAGGTTTTGAAATTGAAGGCAAAGGCATTCCCCGCCATGGATATGAAATTTGGGATCATAATCATCAAATTATTGGAACGGTTACCTCGGGAACACTTTCTCCTACACTCAAAAAAGGAATAGGGATGGGATACGTCTGTTTTGGAAGTGCTAAACACGGAAGTGAAATTTTTATTAATATAAGAAATAAACCGGTCAAAGGTATCATTGTGAAAACTCCATTTATTAAAGATTAGATCAAATAACTGTATGCTTGTTCCCAAAAACCATTATTATACAGAAAATCATCTGTGGTTAAGAAAAATAGGACTATACGATTTCTGTGTAGGGATTACCGACTTTGCTCAAAAGGAGATAGGAGAAATCCATCTGGTTGAATATATCAGGCAAGAATCTATCATAGGTAAAGAGAACCATTTTGGAGCTATACATGGAATCAATAAGACTTTTTCGCTTGTTGCTCCATGTGACTTTCAAATTGTAGAGATGAATGAAAATGTAGCTGTAAAACCTTCCCATATTAACACAGACCCATATAATTCTTGGTTTTTTATTCTTTCAACTCATATTTCAACAAATGAATTTTTAACATACGAAGAATATTTAAAATTAATAAAATGATTTTTCAACAAATTAGGAAGAATATTGATGTAAAAGATGCCATTTTTAATGAAATATATCCTCCAAACATAAAGGTCGTTGCAGAAAAACACTGGACTCCTGTTGCTGTAGCCAAAATGGCTGCAAAATATTTGGTAGAAAAACCAGGTACGAAAGTGCTTGATATTGGTGCGGGTGCAGGTAAGTTTTGTCTGGTCGGTGCTGCTTCTACAGAAGGTTTTTTTTATGGAGTAGAGCAGAGGTCTTCCCTCACTAAAATATCAAAAAAATAGCAGTGAGGCATAATATTGAGAATGTAGAATTCATCCATTCCAATATTGATAAAATTAGCTTTTCTGATTATGAAGCCTTTTACTTTTTTAATTCTTTTTTTGAAAATATAGATACTTCAAATCCGATTGATGATACCATACTTCCTGACAGTGATTTATACCATGCTTATTCAGATTATGTAAAACAGCAACTCAATAAAACTCCTGTGGGGACCCGCTTAGTTACTTATTGGAGTAAATGGGACGAAATTCCCACAAACTTTGAATTTGTAGACTCTGCCTGCAATGGGTTTTTAAGTTTCTGGAAAAAGGTATCCTAGCTGAATTTTTTTAAACTGTTAGAATTAATTCTTACAATATCCGCGCTTTCAAAAACACCTGTGAAAATGATCGGAGTTTATTCGAAGAGAATACCTCGAGGCTTGCCTCGGAGTCAAAAGAGTACAAGTTTGAAAAATGGATGGTTTTTCAAAAAATAGAAAGATGTAGTTTCGATTTATGGATGATCATATTTTAAAACAACATAATAAAATTTTACTTCTGTACCATATTGTTTTTCCTGTGAATACAGAAATTCGATTATTAATGAAGAAGTTGGAATAGGCTTGAAAAGAATATGTATTGAAATTTCTCACCGTTTTTGATAACTTGTATTATATAGTTCGAACTTGGTTAAGCACATAGACCAGAAGCCGGATTTTATTAATTACATAAATTAATTTTTTTTGATTATCAGTATTTTACTTATTGAGTATAAATATTATAAAAATAAAAAGCACCAATTAGAAATAATTAGTGCTTTTCGGTTGTACCCATAACCGAAGAAATATCGAAATATTTGATAGAATATTTGAAAAGAATTTTAGAAATAGGGAATCCTATTTTGTGACCAAGACGAGCGTATCTTCAAACACTTTTATAGATGATTTGATTCGTTTGAGCCAACTAAAACAAGAATTACAAAGATTTTAATAATTTTCGTTACTATAGATATTATAATCTTTAGCAAATTAATTTTTAAAATTCAAAATACGTAGAAATTGTCATCTTATTTTGCACCTAAGGAATATCGAAACACTTACTTAAGGATTACATTTAATTTTATGCAAAAAAATAGAAATATTGAAAGTCAGAAGCATTATTAAAACCATCAAAATTATTAAGCTTAAGAAGCAATTATTATAAATTTAAAATTTCCCTTTTCTTAAAATCAATTTTGAAATGGTCTGCGGGATCTCCCGAAGACAGTTTATTTAAAATTTTGAAGAATGTTTTCAGCTGATTTAGAAATTCATCTTCTGTGTTCACTTTTTCGAAATTTTCGTGTAAAATTTTGAATTGTGAAAGGCGTTTTTCAGGAATGTCTTTTTTTGCTAATTCGTCTGCAGACTGCAATTGATAAAGATTTAATAAAGCATCTTCAAAATTCCATGTTTTAAAATTCCCTACATTTATTTTATTTGAATTTGCGATGCCAATACTTAAATATAGTAAATCTTCTCCTGAAAGTTTGGAGGCCTTTTTAATAAAATCTTTAGGCCAATCTGAAGGAACAAATCTCAGTCGCACCAGTTCTTTTAAATGAAATAATGTGAAATCATGATAATTCTTTGTTTTTAAAATGTCAAGGTTCCAAATATCTTTTATATTCTGACTTTTTAAAACATCAAACTCTTTCAGATACAAAGGAAATAGCTCATCAAAACGTGGAACATCAGTAATAGAAACCGTTTCCACTTCAAAATCAGCGGGAGAATTCACCGTTAAAATTTTATATCCCGGAAGATAAGCTGCCAACGAAGGAACCTGAATGTTGACCAGCATTTTTCCGTTTTCAAACTTTTTGATTCCGGTGTCGTTGATGTGCATGTGACCTGCGAAATGAAGTTTCAGTCCTGCATCGGCAAAAACCTGAGCAACCTGATCATCTGGTACTCTGTCAAGCTGCCATTTATTTTCACCTAATAAATTTTTAATATCTTCAGAAACTCCGTCATTGTAATCAAGCATCGGATAATGCGTAAATGCAATAAGAACTTTGTGGTTTTTTTCTGCTTCTTTTGAAATGTTTTTCACCCAATCAATCAAATGTTTTTTATTGGTAAGTACATTGTTGTATCCAACAGAAGCACCATGAAAATTATCGGGATTTGTTGGATTTCCATTAATGTTTTTTGGCAAATAGGTATTTCCGTCAATTGCTAAAAGCCAAATTCCTTTTACAGGTTCTACCACATAACTCAAATCAGGAACAGAAAATCCGTGACTAACTTCATACATTCTGTTAGAATATTCTGAACTTTTTAAAGCATTTTTAAAACTATAATCTTTGTAAGAATTATGATTAAATGGAGTTTCCCAAAACAGATCTTTTTCAGCAGGGAAGAACCCAAATTCTTTGAGCTCGTTCATAATTTCAAGATAGCCAGACATCGCAATATCTTTGGTAATGAAGGTTTCCTGACCATTATTTTGAACTAAATTTTTATTACTGAAAATATTAACAGGGCTTCCATTTTCGCCTAAAAAATCATCTTTACCACCATCCTTCAAAAACGGACTTACCGGATCGTGATTTCCTGTGGTAATAAAAAACCTCATTCCATACTTTTTCTCATACTCATTTAAAATCTGTTTTAATCCTCTTAAATTGTAGGCTTGTCCGTCATCAGTATAATCACCGGGAAGTGCGACGATTTTAATTCCCCGTTTTGCTACATCATCCAAAGCTGCCAGAAAAGCAAAATAATTTTCATTAAAAATTCTTGTCGAATGGAGCTGAGAATCCATTGTTCTCAATAAGGTTTTCTTTTTGGTTTTTAGATTTTCTACTCCTCTGAATGTATTATCTGAAAAATTACCATAAAGATCCTGAAAATGAACATCTGCCAAAAATGCTATTTGAATCGCCTTATGTTGTGCAAATACGTTTAGCGAAAGCAGTAAAGCAATCAAAAGATAAATAGATAAATTTTTTATCAAAATTGTATATTTTAGAAAAAATAATTGTAATACTAATTTGCTTTCAAAGTTTTTAATATTTTATGGAAAATCTCATTATTCTCGTATACTCCCGTAAAAATTTCTGAGCCTGAACCGTATGAAAACACAGGAATTAATGTAGCTGAATGGTCGTCTGTCGTAAAATCACCTTCAACAATGCTCGTTTTCAGATCACCATGAGGAATACTAAAACCACCTGTCTCGTGATCTGCAGTAATAATCACCAAAGTCCCTGGGTTTTGATCTGCAAACTGTACTGCTTTTGTAATTGCCCTGTCAAAATCAATACCTTCAGTAACGATGGTTCCTACATTATTGCTGTGACCGCCGCTGTCAATCTGCGCCGCCTCAATCATGATGAAGAATGGTTTTTTCTTGCTTTTTAAAAATTGCAGCCCACTTTCTACAGTTTCAGCCAAAAGATTGCCTCGACCTTTCAAAACTTGTGGAACACCGTTATCTGAAAGATAGTAAGCTAAACGATCTGCTTTACTTTCTGCAACCTGCTTCGTGCTTTCGGCTAATTTAAAATCATGCAGACCCGAAACTTTAGATTTACCACCCGCTGCAAAAAAGTTGAGTTTTGATTTTGGCAAATCTTGAGCAATTTCCTTTTCCATACCACGGTCTTTTTGATGAGCATAAAATGCAGAAGGCGTTGCTCCTACAATTTCGTCAGTCGTAATAATTCCGGTGCTGAAACCTTTTTCTGAAAGAATTTCGGTAAGGTTTGCCGTTTTTTTTCCTTCAGAATCTACTCCTATAAATCTGTTCTTTGTTTTTTTTCCTGTTGCAAAAGCAGTTGCTCCTGCTGCAGAATCTGTGGTGAAATTGTCAGTGGAAGAAGTTTTAATTAATCCAATGTTTTTAAGCTGCGTTAAAGTAAGCTCACCTTTATTTGCTAAAACGGATGAAGAAATTTCTGAAAGACCATTTCCGTCACCGATCAACAAAATAACATTTTTCACAGGAACATTTTTCTTCAAATAGGAAAATTTTGGCTGATAAACTTCTGAAAATAGATTATTCTTAAAAGTTCTTTTCTCCAAAGAATTTACATATTCCACACATTCTTTCGGATGATCTGTATTAATAAAATCAACGCCGTTGTGTGTGAAAAATTCCCATGAAGTTTTCCCATCGGGAATTGCCCAGAATCTGAATGGTTTCCCAAACGATTTCGCTTTTTTGATGACTTCGGTTATTTTCGGCAAATCTTCTTCCGTTAAGCCTCCTTTACCATTCCATTTAGAGTACTGCGGAAAGCTTAAACTTACCAAGGCAACTTTCTTCCATTGATCTGCTGTTAAATTATCCAATTTTTGATAATCAAAAACAATGAATTCAGGATAAGAAGCATATTCTTCCGGTTTTGGCTGATTTCCTGAAATTACAAAACTTACTTTTTTTGAGCAGTCAATGCAGGATATTTCTCAATCGATTTTACAATCTGTTGCAAGGTTGTTTTTGCATCTGTCTTTATATCAATCAAAATCTGTAGAGATTCCTGCGTAATCATGTTCATTCCTAAAGCTTTATCAATAGAATTCAAATATAAACTTTCAAAAGTTCGTTCCTTGGTTATATTTTTTTTGTCGTGGGCTACAAAAAGCTCGTTGTTTTCAAGAAAAACATCAACTTCAATTGAATTTGCACCAGAACCTAAAGCATACCAAAACGGAACTTTTTGTTCGTAATCATTATGAGAATGTACTTTTGTTGTTTGACCAAAAACAGTCGCAACAAAAAGCAAAACGATAAAACCTGTGATTTTTTTTAAATGTAAGCACATAAGATTGTAGTAAAATTCAAATTATTTAATAGAAATTCCGTTTTTTTTCAACGCTTCAACAAGCTTGTGATAGATTGTGTTGTTTGGGTAAACACCAGAGAAAAGCTCTTGATTTTTTCCCATTGCAAAAACAGGAACCAAAGCCGCTGTATGTTGATTATCGATGAAATTCACCTGTACTTTATTTCCGATTTCTTTTTCCTTCCCTGTCACCGGATCTTTTTCCGAATATTTTCCGATGCTTGCGCCACCAGTTTCGTGGTCTGCTGTAACAACTAATAATGTATTTGGATTTTTTTTGATGAATTCCATCACCACACCAATTGTTTTGTCGAAGTCTAAAACTTCTTTCACCATCATTTCGCCATCTTTTGCATGACCGCCCCAATCTATAAAAGAACCTTCCACCATAAGAAAGAATGGTTTATTATTCTTTGATAAATAATCTAAAGCCGTCTGTGTAGCTTCAGGAAGGAAATCGCCTCTTCCCTGAACTTTATTGGGAAGCTCGTCCTGCGCTAGGAGGTAGAAGTTGTTTTTATTTTGAATAGGTTTTGAAAGTTTCAAAGTGTCTATATTGTAATTAAGTTTTTTAAATTCATTCAAAAGATTTTTTCCATCTTTTCTTTTATTGAAAAATTTTAATCCGCCGCCTGCTAAGAAATTTACGTTTGCTTTTACCAAATCTAGCGCAATATCTTCGTGAAGATCTCTGTCTTTAACATGAGCATAGTAAGAAGCAGGGGTTGCATGAGTAATGCTTGTAAGACTTATTAATCCTGTCTGATAATTTTTTTTCTGAAGTTGTTCTAATATAGTGGGTAATGCAATTGAATCTTTATTAACACCAATTGCACGTTTGTAAGTTTTTTCGCCGGTTGATAAAGCCGTTGCTCCGGCAGCAGAATCGGTAACCCAATCGCTGGTGGAAGAAGTTTCAGAAAGACCGACAACTTTAAACTTCTGAAAGTTGGGTTCTGAATTTCCAAAATAGAATGCTGAAGTGACTTGAGAAACACCCATCCCATCGCCAATCATAAAAATAATATTAAGGGGTTTTTGGGTTTGAGCTTTAATTAATGCTGTGAAAAGAAGCAAAGATAATAATATTACTTTGTTGGATTTAGTAATTATGTAAATAAATTTCATAATGATTGAATTTTTGATAATTTTAATTAATGCGAAATCAGTGTGCAAAATTACTTACAAATCATGCTTTCAAAAGCATCATGAAAAGCTTTGAAATCAATGTTAACAAGTATTTTATTGATTAAAAGTTTCTTATGGAATATGGTGGTGAAAAAGTTTATGTAAATTTAATTTTCGGCAACAAAATTCACATTGTATTAACTTTTTAATATTCATTTGTTAAAGCTTAATTAACATATTCTGACGTTCGACGATCCTAATTTTGCACAAAAAAAAGAATGAAACGTATTTATCTTGTGCCGACTGTTTTGATGAGTTGTGTCAGTTTAACATTTGCGCAAAAAAAAGAATCCGATACTATCAAGGATGAGAGCAAATTGAAAGATATTGAAGAAGTAGTAATGGTGGGATACGGAAGTCAGAAAAGATCTGATGTTACTGGAGCAATAGGATCTGTGAAAAGTGAAGATTTTAATAAAGGTCTTGTAGCCAATGTAGGGCAACTTCTTCAAGGAAAGGTTGCCGGAGTAAATGTTGCCAACGTAAGTGGTGAACCGGGAGCCAACCAAAATATTATCATTCGTGGAGTAGGAAGTCTTCGTTCAGGAACGACGCCTTTATACGTGATTGACGGTTTTGTAATCGATAACAGTAATACTGGAGTTGCCTCAAACCCGATGAACTTCATCAATCCTGAAGATATTGCTTCAATGGATGTTCTAAAAGATGCTTCTGCATCTGCAATCTACGGAGCGAGAGGAGCAAATGGTGTTATTGTCATCACAACCAAAAAAGGGAAAAAAGGAAGAACAGAAATGAATCTTTCTTCATCGCTTACCGTTTCTAATCTTGCCAATAAAATGAATGTTTTCAGCGCAGATGAATTCAGAAAGCAGGTAAATGGAATGGGAGCGAAGATTGATGATATGGGTGGAAGTACAGACTGGCAGGATGAGTTGACTCGTACAGCGATTTCTAAAAATATAAATTTCTCAGCAGCAGGAGCTACGGAAAATTCTAATTATTATGCAGCTTTAGGTTACGAAGATCAGGAAGGAATTCTTTATAACAGTGCTTTAAGAAGATATTCGGGACGTGTGAATGTTTCTCAGAAAGCCTTTAACGGAAGAATGAATATTGATTTCAACATCAACGGAACAAAAACTGAAAACAGCAGACCAACTACAAGCAGTATTGTTTCTACGATGTTGACTCTGAATCCCACTTATCCTGCTTTTACAAACGGTTCTCCTACAACAGTTTTTAATAACGGATCTTTCAATCCTCTGATCCGTCAAGATATTTACAGTGATCTGACTGATAATAACAGAATATTGGCAAATGTTTCTCCGTCAATTGAGATTATTAAGGGCTTAACGTATAAATTAAATTTAGGAGTTGATTACTCAAAAGCAGACAGAGCTGTACAAAATATTCCTCATGCAATTCCGCAGGAAGACGGGAGTTTAAGCTTAGAATATTTCTCCAACAACAATACTTTGGTTGAAAACTATTTAACCTATAAATTTAAAGTCAAAAATCACGATTTTAATGTGATGGCGGGTCATTCATTCCAAAGACTTTATATGGAAGTAAGAGGATGGAATTACAGAGGTTTCCCAAACAACGGGATCGAACCAAAATATCAGATCACAGCTTATAAAGAATTATTATCTTCATCTTCAGCGGCAAGCAGAAACGAGCTTCAGTCTTGGTTTGGAAGATTAAACTATGGCTTTCAGGATAAATATTTGTTGACGGCAACTTTAAGAGCAGACGGATCTTCTAAATTCGGTGAAAACAACAGATACGGAGTTTTCCCTTCAGTTGCCGTAGGTTGGAATATCAGTAAAGAAAATTTCCTTTCGAATGTTGAAATGGTCAATAACTTAAAGCTAAGAGGAAGTTGGGGTAAAACGGGAAATCAGGAAATTCCCAATAAAATTACAAAAAGAAGCTATAAATCTGCCTCCGATGGTGGCGGACAAGCAACTTACCCGATGGATGACTCAGGAACTTATCCTGTAGGAATTTATCTTGTAAGAGCCGAAAACCCAAACATTCAGTGGGAAGTTACTACACAGACCAATATTGGTGTTGATTTCGGTTTGTTTAATAATCGTTTGACAGGTACGGTTGATTACTTTAAAAAGGTTTCAGATAAAGTTTTGCTTGAAATGACTCCTACAGACCCGATCAGCGCACAACCAACAATTTGGCAGAATATCCCGAATGTAAGCATTCATAATCAGGGTTGGGAATTTGCTTTAAATTACAACAGTGATCTGAATAAAGCCTTTACTTACAGTATCGGTGGTAATGCATCTGTCATAAAAAATAAAGTAAAGGATTCCCCTTACAAAGTAATTTCTACCGGAGAAGCTCAAGGTCCCGGAACAACCAATGCGGTGATTAACGGATATTTGAACGGACAACCCATCGGAACATTCTATGTGAAAGAATTTTTAGGTCTTAATCAAAACGGAACCAATGTTTTCAGGGATGTAGACGGTGACGGAACAATCACTGATAACGATAGAGTTGCTGCAGGAAGTGCACTTCCGGATTTTACATATAATATTTACTTAAAAGCGGCTTACAAAAACTTTGATTTAGGATTAAATTTCAATGGTGTTGCAGGAAATATGATCTATAATAATACTGCCTCAACATTATTTACAAGAGGTCGCCTTGGTCTTTCTCAAAACACAACGGATGCAGCTACCCAGTTTCCGAATGAAAGTACGAACAATACCAACGTAATTTCTACAAGATATCTTGAGAAAGGAGATTACTTCCGTTTGAATAACGCAACTTTAGGTTATAATCTGAATCCTAAATTCTTAGGAATCGGCGATCACATCAGAAACATCAGATTCTCCGTAACTGCTCAAAATTTATTCATCATTACAAAATATTCAGGATTTGATCCTGAAATCAACACGGGTATTTCTCAAGGTGGAGTGCAGTCATTCGGAATTGATTACGCTACTTATCCGAAAGCGAGAAGTTTTGTATTTGGAGTAAATGTCGCATTTTAATTAATATTTAAAAAAAGAAAAAATGAAAAATAAGTTTTTAATAAGAATTTTAAGTCTGAGTGCTTTAGTGAATATAGGATGCAGTGATCTTTCAGAACAAATTATTGACGAATCTCTTGATGCACAGACTGATAACGTTGCAATATCGGTAATGGCGGCTGCTTATGGTCCTCTTCCGGATGCGTTTACACATACCAAAAACTATGGCTTGCAGTTGGTGAGTTCAGATCAGGCAATTTTGCCACCGAGAGGAAGCGGAAACGATTGGTATGATGGCGGAAAATATATAGAACTTCATCAACATACACCAACAACTACCAATGTTGTCGTGAAAGATACTTGGAGCGCTTTTACATTAATGATTTCAAGAACGGTGACGGCTATTGAAAGATTACAGCCAATGGCGGCAACTGATCCTGAAGCGGCAAAAGCTTTGGCAGAAATGAGAGGTTTAAGAGCTTATTATAATATGTTGATGCTTGATTATTGGGGAATTGTATTTAAAAAAGATGCATCCGCTCAAAATTCTATTATTTTGAGAAGAGCAGAAGCGGTAACTTATGTTGAAAGTGAGTTTTTGGCGGTTGTGAATCAAGTAGACAATACAAAAGGACCGGGAAGAATTTCTCAGGCATCAATTAACGGATTTTTAGCTCAATTATATCTAAATGCTGGCGTGTACAGAAATCCTTACGGAACGGCTAGTTTCTCTGCAACTGATATGGATAAAGTAATTGAATATACCAATAAAGTAATTAATTCGGGGTTATTCATTTTGTCGCCAGAATATTTCTCTATTTTCGACGATAATAATCATTCAAACAAAGAATTGATTTTCGCAATCGATCAACGCTCAAATCTAACAACTTCACACAACAGATTAGCATACTGGTCGCTTTCAGGAAGTCAATATCCATTAGCAGCTTTCCCAAAAGCAAACGGAACAGACGGTCCTGCTTTAACTAAATATTTCTATAACACTTGGGTACAAGCTTACGGAAGTACAGATCCTGCGCAAGCTGATGCGAGATTTTACAAAGAGAACCTAGTGATTCCACAGAATTTACAGAATCTTACCGGAATAACCCCGGCTAATGATTCTGATCATTATTTTCTGGTAAACGGTGCAACGTACCAAATTAACAGAGGTATTCAGCGTGGTATTCAGTGGGGTTTAAGAAATCCGGCTAATGGACAGCCTTTCAAGATGGAAAACGGCCAGTATAAAATTTATCCGATGATTGAGCAGAGAAATGGTTTTACAACTTATGTAAACCACACTATTGATATTGATCTTGAAAATCCTAATAATAAAGATTACTCAGACGGTTACAGAGTAGCAAAATATCAATTCAGCAGCACTTCAGATACAGGAAGAAACAAAGGTCAGGCTGATATTGTTTTGCTAAGGTTGGCTGATATTTATTTGATGAGAGCCGAGGCTCAATTGAGAAAAGGAAATAACGGTGCGGCTTTAGCTGATGTGAATTTTGTAAGAGCTTCAAGAACGGCTCGTCCGCTCGTTACGCCACCCGCTTTAACTTCAATTAATCTTGATTTGCTTTACCGTGAAAGAGGTTTTGAACTGTATTGGGAATATAGCAGAAGAACAGATATGATCAGATTTGGTCACTTTGAAGATACGTATGCTTCAAAAACCAATGCTGATGTCAGAAAAAGACTGTTTCCAATTCCTCAATCTGCGATCGATGGAGCGTCAAGTGCGCCAGGATATCTGGTTCAGAACGAAGGATATTAATTTTACTTATTTTTTTTACTTTCCAAAAAAACTGTCAGCAGAAATTCTGCTGACAGTTTTGATTTTATAGAACAATTTAATCATTTTATGTAGTACAGAAATATTACTGAATTTTGATCTAAATCAGAATTAAAGTCCAAGGTAAAGATTACAAGCTAAAAGCCTTAGAAAAGGGTAATTCTTACAACCAATATCCGATGTAATTTGTAAACTTTAAAATTCTATTGTTTTGCCAGAATTTCCATCAGTAGGAGTAAAGTGATCAGTTTCTTAGAAGATTGGTAATCGGGATTTAGTTTTTCGCGTATTTCGCCTAGAGTTTTACTTAGTTTGTTGCTTACCGTTTTGTTACTTATACCCAAAGCTTCTGCGGTTTCGTCAACAGACATATTTTTACGTATTCTCATATCAAAAACTTTTTGTTCGGTCATCGGAAGCTGTGAAACTACGGTGTCAATCATTTCAAATAGAGCAGAAATATCATTTTCTTCAAGAATTTCAAAATATTCTGTATCTGTGATTTCTATTAACATGTCAGATTCATCAATGCTTATAATTGATGAATCTTTTTTTGAACTATTATAAAAGTCAATTATTCTGTAATGCAGATGACGCAACAGGTAGCCTTTTGCATTTTCAGACTCATCAGATTGTATTGTATCTGTATCTTCAAGAATTTTAATCCAGAGGTTTTGTAAAATCTCTTCTGCGATTTCTCTATTCTTCGTTCTTCCCAAAACAAAAGCATAAAGACTATCCCAATATCTTTCATACAAAAGCATAAAAGCAGTTCTGTCTCCAGTTTTTATTTTATTCAATAAAGCTTGATCTGTCAGGTTCATAATTGCACTTGCAAAATTACCTAATGTAAAATTAACTTTTTGTGAACTTTCGTAAATCCAGTATTAATTATTTCGAAGAAATAGCTTTCAAATATGAATGGAATGTTGATAATGTATCATAAACGGATAAGATTGTGAACAAGTTGGCTGTAATGTTAATTAGATGTTACACTGGCTCTGGGGAAGTTTTTCAATTTCACAGTCTTATCAGTAGTAGGCATTTAGAATTAAATATTTTATGAAGAGTTTAAATTATAAGAAAGTTGAAGCATTTGTTTTCAGACTTTGGTACCGAGAAGTTTCCGGAGAAAAAATCTCACAGAAGGAAACTGAAATTTTGGAAAAATGGAAATTTCAGGTTGGGAAAGATTTGGATGTCAATCAGATCAACGAATCAAAGCAAAAAATTTTATTGTCATTAGAGCCTTATTTTATTCAATCAAAACATATTAATCAGAAAAACACCTCTGGAAAATATTGGTATCAGGCTGCAGCAATTATGCTGTTCTTAATATCATTGGGCGGAATTTTCACCTATCATACTTACTTTAAGCCAGATGTATATGTTGCAGATCTGGGAAACCGAAAAATTCATCTGGCTGACGGTTCCACGGTAACCTTATTTCACGGTGCTGAACTTACGGTAGAAAAATCTTTTCCTGCAGATACCAGAATTGTTGCTTTAAAAGGAGATGCAATATTTTCTGTGGCAAAATCTAAAATACATCCATTTATTGTAAATGCCGATGGTTTCAAAACTAAAGTTTTAGGAACGGTTTTTAAAATCTCGCAGTCAGGAAATGATAAAGCGGTTGATCTTTATGAGGGTAAAGTAGCTGTTTCTTATGCAGGTGTTCCGATATCTTATCTGAAGCCCAATCAGGTGTGGACTAATTTCGGGATAACCCGTACAGCAGCAGTATATACGAAGAATCCTGATTCACCATCGGGCAGAAAGAGTTCAAAAATAGAATCTTTAAGTTTTAATGAGGTACCGTTTGGTGAAATTATAGAAGTCTTGAAAAAGCATTACAGTATCAATATTTTTTATCCTGCAGGAATAGGAACTAAAAAGATTTCAGCAGAACTTAAAGGAAATATAGATGAAAATATTGAAGTTTTGGCTTTTGCCGTAGGAATGGAAGTTCAGAAAGATAATAATACATATACCCTGAAAAAGTAGCAGACAATTCTATAAAATATTCTTCTAATAAAAAGGAAATAAATAATAATGAGAAAAATAAAATGTGGGCTAACGGTAGCGGCTGTGTTTTTTGCAGTATCGTTGCAAGCACAGGAATTGACACAAAAAGTATCTTTTGCCTTTCCTGCAGGTAGCCCTTTAGTTAAAACCCTGGAGGAATTTGCGGCAAGAACGGGTTTGGGGTTTACCTATTCTAAAGAAGATTTTAAAGGACTTAAAATAAAAAATGTTAAATGCGAAAGCATTCCGGTGAACGATTGCTTACAGGAAGTTATAACAGGGCTTCCGATAGCCTTCAGAATGAGAGGGAATTTAATATCTCTGAAATATAATGGCTCAAATGCTGTAGTATCGGGAAACGGGCATCTTTCGGGAAAAATTGTAAATGAAGTTGGAGAACCTGTTACAAGAGCAGTGGTAAGTGTTGCAGGAAAAATCGTGGTTACCGATAACAATGGGGATTTTTCTCTGGATCTTCCATCTGGAGAATACACACTTACCGTAAAAGCTGAAAAATACAGCTCACTGCGTGTAGAAAAGCTTACAGTAAAAGGTAATGAAACTAACACTGTTTCTTTTGTGATGAGATCTGCATCTGAAAATGAAACATCTATCAAAGAAGTGGTGATTACCGGTATCCGAAAGGCAGATACACAAGCTGGTTTACTGGCACAGCAGAAAAAGGCAGCCCAGATGAGCGACGGTATTTCTGCAGAGCAAATCTCCAAAACACCGGATAGTGATGTAGGAGCTACACTGAAAAGAGTAACCGGTGTTACTACGGTGGACAATAAATATGTGGTAGTGCGTTCTATGGGCGAACGTTGGAATACGGCAGCGATGGACGGTATCAATCTTCCAAGCACAGAAGCGTATAACAATAATTTTTCATTCGATATTATCCCTACTGCGATGGTAGAGAGTGTGGTAGTAAGTAAAACGGCTACTCCAGATATGAACGCCAGCTTTGCAGGAGGTTATGTGGAAGTACATACAAAAGACATCCCGAATAAAGATTTCTTAACGCTTAGTATGGGTTCTTCTTATAACGATATTTCTACGTTTAAGGAGTTTCTTACAAGACAGAGAGGGAAGAACGATTACTGGGGATATGATGACGGGACAAGGAATTTCCCAAAAGGGCTGGAGCCAATGGACTGGAATAATCCTCAGTTTTTCGAGCAGTCTAAACAGTTTAAGGACAACTTTTCTACTTTTAAAACAACAGCAGACCTAAACTCAAATTATCAGTTGGCTTTCGGAAAAAGCTTTAAGATGAAAAACAATAACAAGTGGGGATTTGCAGGAGCTGTAACTGTAAGAAATGAACAGAATAAATTAGATATAGACCACACGGGTAGAGGAAACTGGCTGGATACCGCAGGACCCATAGGGAAAGAGCAGCAGCAGGGCTTGGCACCGGTAAAATTTTACAACTTCAAAAATAAAGGAGCTTCTTATTCTTACAATTCTACAGTGGCAGGAATGTTGAATTTCGGATTGCAGTTGGGGAAAAGCAGAATTTCGTTCCGCAATTCGTATACCCATATTTATGATAATACCCTTACAAGGGTAACCGGATGGAACGAATATACCGGAGGAAGCGGAATGCCGGAAAATGCAGAGGCATCATACAACTATTTTTATAACGGAGTAATTCCGAATAATGATCCTTCTCAGCTTCAGTCGATGGATAGACCTTATACGGATAATACAGTTTATCCGGTTTATCAGACTTTACTGCAAAATAAATTAGAAGGAAGCCATAAAATAGGAAACGCCGAGCTGAGCTGGTTTGCAGCAAGAACAGGGGTAGAATCAGACACAAAAGACTATACACAACATCAAACCTATTATCAATTTATTGGTAACGAAATTTTAACCTACAATCAAATTTATAATTCCGGTAATAATTTTTCCAGAGGATATATAGAAAGCAAAGAGACCGATTACAATTTTGGGACATCGTTCAAATGGAGTATGGATGTGGGAAACTTCAAAAATGATATTAAAGTAGGTTATGCCGGAGCATTGAAAAACAATACCAATGCACAGGAAAAATTCTTCTTAAAAGTAGATGAAAATCGAGCAAATGTCCCAATCAACGAACGAAATTATTTAATGATGTATGGGGCTTTGACAGATTGGTTTGATGGTTCTCACTATACAACAGGCGGAATCGGCTGGCAGACCAAACCATTGTATAAAAACAGCAAATACGAGGGCGAGGTTACCCAACACGCTCCTTATTTGATGTTGGATAACCGTTTGGGAAATAAGCTACGTTTGGTATGGGGTGTTCGGGCAGAGTATTTTAAATATGAGCAAATTTCACAGCAGTTAGATCCTGATGATTCACGAAATCTTAACAAAGAACCAATTGAAGACAGGGTTTGGCAATGGATGCCTTCTGCCAACTTTACGTATAGTCCAACCAATAAAATGAATCTTAGGTTAGCCTATGGCCGTTCTGTATTACGTCCGCAGTTTAACGAAAGAACAGGCCTCCCTTACTTTGATCCGGTAGCTAATGCTTTGATTTATAATACGGAATTAACTTCATCTGTAATTGATAATTACGATTTTAAGTTTGAGTGGTTTCCTGGATTAGGGGAAATTATCTCTGCAGGGTTGTATTACAAAGATATTGCCCGCCCTATTGAAAGGGAAGGATATATTTCCAATGAGGGCAATTTATATCTCTATAACGGAAATTCAGCCAATGCAAAGCTTAAAGGTTTTGAAGTAGAGGTAAGAAAAAATCTTGGCTTCATAGCAGAAAATACATTGCTGAATAACTTATTTGTGAGTGGAAATTTCACTTATAATGATACGAAAGTTGTGGCATTTAAAAACCGTTTCAATACTGAAAATAATGCTGAAACCTACGAAGTAGAGCGTCCACTCTATGGGCAGACTCCTTGGGCATATAATCTGGGATTATCGTATGACGGAGAACGATTAGGACTAAACTTCCTCTACAATGCTAAAGGTGAACAATATATTACCGTGGGCTATGACTATAACGGAGAAGAAATCCAGAGACCTTATGCCGTGGCAGATGCACAGGTGTCATATAAACTGCTTAAAGATAAAAACCTTGAAATAAAATTCAATGCTAAAAACATTTTTAACAGAGTAATAGAATATTATAACAATTATAATTCTTATTCGGTGCAAACAGCAGATGGAAATACTATCGCTGCAACAAGGGAGGGTTTAGGACTGATGCCTGGAGCAACGGATAAGTATGATAAGGATATAGACAAAATCCTGTTCCGTGCATACAGAGGCAGAACTTTAGGATTGAGCATAAATTATACATTTTAAAATGTTCATTGTCATTCCGATGAGTAACCTTAGGCCTGTTAACGAATCCATAAAATATCTCGACAGACTTGATACGACAGAGAAACAGAATAAACATCAGCCCGTAAGCTGAAAAAGCGCAGCGTTCATTCAACCGTAAAACCATTATCTGAGGAAAACCCGCCTTTCGGAGTGAGAAATCTTAGAGCGTATAGCATAACAACCGTGCTCGTCAAGTGCTGGTTTTGCAAAGATTTTGGAATTTCGGTAATACCTTCACGATGTTGTGCCTTTCGGCATTGCGAAGATCATAAACAAAAAATGGAGACAAAAAGGCATTGTCTCCCGGCTAATTAACCTGTTTCGGGCAATAAAATGCGAAGCCCGAGACAAAACTACTAAATTACTAAATATTATGAAAATTTCTTTCTGGTAGCGATGACAGCTCTATCATTTACAGCTTGTCGCCAAAATGATTCTTTAGCAGAATCAGATTCGAACTTTAATATGAAGTCTACATCAGCAGAATATTCATCTGTTTGTAGTCGTCCTGTACAGACTGTTTCGGGAGATGTAGGATCTTCTACAGCTCCAATTCATTGGACTGCTGACAAGATTTGGGAAATTGACGGTATTTTAAATGTACCAAGTGGGGTTACCCTTACAATTGATGCTGGGACTTACATCAAATCTAAGCCGAAAGCAAATAATACTGCGAGTGGTGTTTTGGTAGTGCAAAAAGGTGGTAAATTAAATGCCAACGGTACAGTTGCCGCTCCTGTTGTATTTACCAGTTATAACTTATTAGATTGTGATGCTGAAACAACGGGAGCCCCTGGAGATTTCGGTGGAATAGTAATTTTGGGAGATGCCCCTACAAATAACGGAAATACCACTACTACAATAGAAGGGCTTAACGGTCCTAATTACCAGTATGGAGGGACTAACACTACCCATAATGGAGGATCTTTAACTTACGTACGTATAGAGTTTGCCGGTTTTGACCTTTTAGCACCTAACTCAGGTAATGAGATCAACGGTTTGACATTAGGGGGTGTAGGCTCTGGAACTACCTTAAACAGCATTCAGGTTTCGTATGGTAAAGATGATTCTTTCGAGTTCTTCGGTGGAACAGTAAATGCTTCTAATTTGGTGTCATTTGCTGCAGATGATGATAATTTTGATTTTGATCAGGGTTATACAGGTACTATTACCAATGCGCTTTCATTAGCAAATTACAATTCTACTCATAGCCTAAGTGGTGGTAACCCTGATTCTAATGGAATCGAATTAGACAACAATTCAGGAGGTACATCTACAACATTGCTTACGCATCCGATCATCAATAACCTGACAATTATAGGTGCTAAAAATAATACACAGGGAGCTTTATATGAAAATGGAGTTCATGTAAGAAGATATGGGCAGCTTACCCTAAACGACGCATTGGTTACTGGATATCCTACAGGTATTAGAGTAGAAGGTACAGGTTCTGCATTGGCAACACTTAATCTTTCTACTATTTATGCACATGGTTTTACAACTGCTGTTACTGGAACTGGTACGTCAGGTATCACTAACATAGCAACAGGTACTCCTGCGGCAACTTTCTTCCTGACGGGAGGAAACCCATTCTTTAACGAAGGTAGCTGGAGTATTGCTCCAAGAAGCTGGAGTTATAATGGAACTTGGACAAATTATTCATTTTAATTCTCAAAGTAATTAACCCGAAAGCAGGCGGCGGTAAGCTGTCACCTGCTTTCTTTATATAATTTTAATTATGAAAAATATAAACCAGTTTTTAGTTTTCTTTAGTCTAATATTATCCGGTGTTATTCATGCACAGGTACTTGTTTGGGAAAATACCTTTAATACTCCACAGGAAAGAGCCGGGTGGATATTCTATGACGGAAACAATAATAATAACACGTGGAATATAGGAAAACATGTGGTGCGCAATGCTGCAACTCCCAATATGTATGAGGAGGTGTCACCCGATTATGTTTTGAGGCACAGCGCATATAAACCAAATGTTATTGGAGGTCCGGCGAATTTTCAGGATGGTTATCTCAACGATTTTGAAGATTGGGTAATTTCGCCAGAAATAGATTTAACGACAGCTTCGGGAACCATTACTCTGGCGGCTATGATTGGAAGAGTAATTACTTATAACACCACTTCTGCAAGTAATAATACCAACAGACACATTTTTGTTTATGTAAGCACACCGACAAAACCAGTTCCTGGTGTAGCCGATTTCCAAGCTCTCCGTACTGATATTACAACAGCTAATAATAACGGTAGTAATCCTAATGTAATTCCTAAATTGCTAAGCATTACCAATGCAGATTATATTGCTGAGAGCAATGCTTTATTCTCCCAGGCAACGGCTGACCTTTCCCAATATGCAGGGCAGAAAATCTATATTGGATTTTGGAATAATGTTAACTTTGCAAGCAATTCATCAGCAATCAGTACATTACCATTTAAAGATACAAACTCATCAAATACCTTTCAAATAGATGAGATACAGGTTTATGCAGACTCAAATTTTTTAGGTACATCAGAGGCAAAAGCCAAATCTACAATAACGGTATATCCTAACCCTGTGACAGATGTGCTGTACCTGAAAAATATAAGCAAAGCTACTGTGAAAATATATAATCCGGCAGGACAGCAGTTACTTTCCACGGTGGTAAGCAATGGGCAGATCAACGTAAATGAATTACCAAAAGGTATTTATACTCTAACGGTAGAAACAGGCAGTAACCTAAGCACAACAAAGTTTATCAAGAAATAATTTTTTTCACCTCATCAAAAACAATGGCTGATATTCTTTTTAAAAACCCATTGAATGATACCTATGGCTACGGTATATAGAGAACGAATATACAAGAGCTTGTTTTGTAAAATATAGCCCTTTGTTTTAACAGTGAAGGGCTTTATTTCAATATCAAAAAAATAAAAAATTCTATTAATTGGAGCTCTCTTTGGATCCACTGTTTTTGCAAATGTCTAAAATGAAGCAGTAAGATCGAACATAAAATTGAAATTATAAATTAATCTATATATGAAAAAGATAATTGCACTCACTGCATTGATGAGCTTGTTTTCCTGCACAGATGAATCGTTGCAGCCCTATGATGTAGCCCAAAAACCAGCAGAGGTCAATATTAAAGGATACTCCAAGCCCGATATCTTACAGCTTCGATTGAACGGAGAACCTGTGTCTATCAACGGGAATACGTCTTACACCAATAGTATTACTACCAAACTCAGTTTTGTGCTGGATAAAGGAGAAACCGATATACTTGGGATTTATAACAAAGATACCGGAGCAGAAATCAAAATATTCAATATTAACTATGATAATGTTGATCAATATAAAATATTGAATTTCTTCAACCTGCCGGGAATTTTCCTTCAGGCTTCTGCGGTAAAACCAACAGTCAATCTCGGAAAAGTAGGCTATGTCTTCATTTTTCCGAATATTGGGGAATTTTCAGGTTCAGATTTAGAAAGTGTGAAGGGTATTTTGAAAAGAGATAACGGGACTGTACTGGCGAGCTTTGATGAAATCGGGAAGAAATCATTTACTAGTGTTCAGGTATACAACAATTTTAATATCAATACACCAGTCTATTTCGAACTCTACAAGCCTGGAACTATCGACCCTTATATCGGTACAACTTCCGTAATGGTAACACTAAAGCAAGTACACATCAATAACGACCGAGTGAATATGATCGTTTTACAGGAAAAACAGGAAAACGGAAATTTAGTTATAAAAGGCGATATTGATGTAGCAGATTATCTGTAAATAATAAAAACTATCTGAACAAAAGAGATCATAAGAATCTGAAAAAAGATCCTATTAAATTATAACTGACTGTTTTCAACCAAAATCACAATGAACATAACATTAATTAAAAATCTTTACGGAAATCAGTTTAAATTTCTGCTTTTGTCATTTTTCGCCTTTATCTCGATTGTTTCCTGCAGGCGGGATGATGAGGGAATTCCTGATTTTCCTGAAGGCAGTACAGAATCTGTTAACTTGTGGGTGCAGGACAGTATGAGACGTTATTATTATTGGGCGGAGCAAATGCCTTCAAAACCTAATTATAGTCTTCCTACAAAAGATTTCTTCAAGAATCTTTTATCTCCACAGGATAGGTTTTCATTTATTTTGGATACGAAAGACGCATCTACTTATCCGAAATCAGTTCGCAGTAGGTATGGTTTTGATTATACGATACTTCAACAGCCGGATGGAAAAATTGTAACGGTTATTAAACTGATCTTGCAGAATTCGCCGGCTCAAAATGCAGGTCTGAAACGTGGAATGGTTATTACCAAAATTAATGGGGCGGTGATTACTTCTGCAAATATGGGAACAATATCATCCTCTATCATCAATTCCACGGTTCTTCATCTTTCTGTCGGAGATTGGAATAACGGGAATATTACTAACGAAAAAGACATTACGGTATATTACGGTTTCACCCTTGATCAGTCTTTAGTTTCAAAGATTTTTGAATACAATGGTAAGAAAACCGCCTATTTGTATATTTATGATTTTCCGGATGGAATGGCTCAGCTTCTTTTACAGAAATTCTCTGAGTTTAAAGGATTAGGAGTTCAGGCTTTGGTTTTAGATTTAAGATATAATTACGGAGGTTCGGTAGCTTCTGCGGCTGCGCTCTGTGCGATGATTCCGGCAGGAATTTCTGCCAATTCTCCTTTCATTATTTATAGAGGGAATAAAAACGGAGGAGAAGTAAAAATGAATTTTTCACAACAAATCGCTTATGATAAAAGTGCACCGGGTTTTAATATTTTACACGCTAATACTTTAGGGTTTAACAAAGTCTATATTTTAACTTCCGAAAGCACAGCGTCAGCTTCCGAAATTGTGATTAATAATCTTAAACCCTACATAGAAGTAATTCAGGTAGGTGGAACTACTCTAGGAAAAGATATGGCAGGTTTTGCTATTGAAGATAAGCGTAATCCTCCTAAAATTTCCTGGCAGATTCATCCGGTAATTTATAAAGTTTATAATGCCAACGAGGAAGGAGAATATAGTAACGGAATTTCACCCCAGATTTCTGTTAATGAATTTTCTTTTTTGCCATTATTACCTTTAGGAGATCCTAATGAAACCATACTTTCTTCTGCATTGAGCAAGATTTACTCAAAAACTTCAGGGAATGAAATGCCGGATTATTCGTTGAAAATATTGTGGGAAAGCGATTGGCAACATGGAATTAATATGAAGAAATAATTTAGTAATATCATTAAAGTATAATGAAAAGAATTGATACTAAAGAGCATCAGGATCTGATAAATGTTTTTGAACGTTATAAACAATTTTACGATCTGTATGGAAATATTACGGTTACAGAAGATGATGATAAAATCTTAAGACAAAGAATTACTGAACTTCAGGGAACGTATGATTATTACCAAGTTTTGCTTTTCGAGCTTAGTAAATGTCTGAGAACATACCAATTAACAAGTGCTATTCTGCGATCAAAAATGTATTCTCCAGTAAGAAAGATGACAACAATAAATAAAAAGTCTAAATAGTTTTCATAAGGAAGTTAACTTAGATTAATTTTTTATTTTAATCTAAAGAATTCCTCGAAGCTCTGCCTCGGGGTTAAAAGAGGAAAAGTTTGAAAAACGGATGGTTTTTCAAAAAATAAAAAGATGTAGTTTCGATTTATGGATGATCATATTTTAAAACAACATAATAAAATTTCACTTCTGTACCATATTGTTTTTCCTGTGAATACAGAAATTCGATTATTAATGAAGAAGTTGGAATAGGCTTGAAAGAAATATGTATTGAAATTTCTCACCGTTTTTGATAATTTGTATTATATAGTTCGAACTTGGTTAAGCACATAGACCAGAAGCCGGATTTTATTAATTACATAAATTATTTTTTTTGATTATCAGTGTTTTACTTATTGAGTATAAATGTTATAAAAATAAAAAGCACCAATTAGAAATAATTAGTGCTTTTCGGTTGTACCCAGTACCAGAGTTGAAATAGTTAAATGTTATTCATCTGTAATATTACTTTTTCAAGTGTATGTTTATCTTATGTAACTGATATTTAATGTTTTGAAGCGGGTTTATTATTTAATTGAATTTAATCTTATTTAACTGAATTTAGGTTGTATGGGAACAATTTGGGAGCATATTTGGAACGTATTTAATATCTTTGTATAAATCAATTTCAATTAATTATGAAAGTTTCAGCATTTTTAAGGAAGTCCGCAAATAAAAATAATACCGAAATCCAAGCAACAATTTATTTTCGCTTACGTGATAAGAATAAAGATATTAAATCGGCAAGTGAGTTAACTATTAATCCAAATCATTGGAATGCGGAAAAACAAGGTTATAAAGATAGGGTAGCGTTAATTGGCGATAGTGAAAAAATAAAGTTGAAAAATGATATTCAAAATATTATTTCTTTTATCACTCAAAATTATGATGAAGATGCAGATGGAGAATGGCTAAACGTAATGATTGATAAATATCATCACCCAGACAAGTATAAAAATAAAGAACAGATAGAAGCTGAAAGAAATCTATCTTTTGCAGAACTTTTTGATGATTTTCTACTAAAGCACAAGCTATCAGAAGTTAGAAAAAAAATTTCCGAGTAATTAAAAGAATTCTCCTGCGGTATGAATTATATGTAAGAAATACAAAAAAAATAAAGGTTCATTTACTTTGAACATTAATCATATCACTTCCGATACATTATATGACATATCAGATTTTTTAGAAAATGAGCACATATATTATGAATTGTATCCTTCTATATATGAGCAAATTCCTGAAAAGCGAGTTCCAAAACAACGAGGAAAAAATACCATAATTGATTGTCTTTGTAAAATAAGGACATTCTTTTTATGGTGCTATAAACATAATAAAACGATAAATAAACCTTTCGATAAGTTTAAAATTGATGATTGTACTTATGGAACACCTTTTTATATTACAATTGAAGAGCGTGATAAGTTATATGAAAAGGATTTTTCCGAAAATAAACATTTAGAATTGCAGCGGGATATATTTGTATTTCAGTCATTGATAGGTTGTCGTATTGGCGATTTTTATCGTATGACTAAACAAAATATAATAAATGATGCCATTGAATATGTCCCAAGAAAAACAAAAGATGGCAATCCTATCACTGTTCGTGTTCCCCTTAATAATAAAGCGAAGGATATATTAAAAAAATACGAAGCATATGATGGTAAGATGCTTTTGCCTTTTATTTCAGAGCAGAAATATAATGATGCAATAAAGAAAGCATTTAAATTGGCAGAAATAGATAGAATTGTTACAGTACTTGACCCACTTACTAATGAAGGTGTCAAAAAATACCTTTATGAGGTTGCTAGTAGCCATATGGCTCGCAGAACGTTTATTGGCAACATTTACAAAAAAGTAAAAGACCCTAATTTGATTGGGGCTTTGAGTGGACACAAAGAGGGAAGTAAAGCTTTCAGTCGTTATAGAGAAATAGATGAAGATATGAAAAAAGAATTGGTAAACTTATTAGATTGATTTTATAAGTAATTCAAAATCATATCAGAAACAAAACTTAATCTAAATGGAACTAAATACTTTTTTACTAGAAATAAAAAATGGAAAGAATCTCATATAGAGCAATATGATCTATTTGAAGAATATATGAACAGAAAAGATAATGCTGGCTACGACAAGATTTTTCAAATGGCTACCTCAATTATCCCAAAATATAAAAGTGCTATTTCGAGAAAATTAAATCAAGGTTCTTTTGACGATATTTCAGATTTTAACATTTTATTTTCCGAAAACAATGTTGCTGAATATTTAGTCAGTAATTTTCAGAATATTCCGAAAAATTCTATTATTCCGGCGATGCTTGCTTGGCTATATTTTGGAAAAAGCTTTGAGAGAATGGTAGAACGGGGACTGGAAATGAGGAAAAAACAAACACTAAACTATGTTGAAAAACAATTTATTGTTTCAATAATGAAGCAGGTAATAGAATTTTCAATAAGTTCTGGTTTGCGTATAAAATCAGATTGGGAAAATCATTTTCAGCAACTACAGTTAGCTGATGGAAATAATTTAGAGAATTGGCTTATTCAAGATTCAATCACTGAAAAGAAAAACGTTGGAAGAAAACCTGATACTCAAGAATTACCACAACATCTTTTAGAAAAAATTGGCAAGTATCTCGAAAATAATAAATCTGAAAATCATTTAGCATATTTAAAAATAGCATTAGAGGAACTAAAATTTTCTAAACCAAAAGGAATAAAAGCATTTAGAGAAATTTTGAATAAAAAATATGGAAATATTATTTCAGAGAGAGGAATACAGAGTGCATATAAAACATTAACAGACACTATGAGTAATGGAGAATTTCAAAAAGATCTAAAACAACACCGTCCATTCATTGATCAATTAAAGGAAATGCTATCCAACTAAATTCGTTTAATTCGTTTTTACATTTCACGAATTAAACGAGGTTTAAATAGCTGATAATCAGGTTTTATTTGATATAATTTTGTGCCGCTATCCAATAACTGGATAGTGGCTTTCTTTTTTTTAATCCACTATAAAAAGAAAGTTTAATCAATGGTGGGGAATAAAAAATGAAAAATATATTGTCAATTATTCAAGATGAGAAGGTCAGTATTAAACTTGAAGTTTCGGGTGAAGATTTACTGAATTTCTCTAATGAACTAATTAATCGTGCTAAGAATGAGCTATCGCTCGAGATAGCAGAAGCTAGAAAAGAAAGATATCTTACCAGAGAAGAAACGAAACAAATTTGTGGCGTCTGTGATGCAACACTTTGGCACTGGAACAAAAAAAATTATCTGAATACTGTCAAAATTGGAAACAAAGTTCGATACCGAATGTCAGATATTCAAAAAATATTAGAGGGAAAAAAATAAGGAGTTATCTATAAAATAAAGCAATTACATACAGATGGAAAGTAAAATTTTCACTCCAAAAACTCGAAAGAAAGTGCTTATTTCTAATGATTTTCGGGAGGTTTTAATTTCTCAGGAGACAACCATTATTGAACAGAGAATTTTGGTGGTCATCTTATCTGCGATAAAAGAAGAACAGTCTTTATTTATATCAGTGAAATCGCCAATTAAGAAGACAGAAGAGAATCAGCTTTCATTTGATGATTACTACGAAGGATGGGCAAATCAAGGAACGGTAGATTTTTTATTACCACTCAACGATTTAAATCCGGATCGAAGAATGAAAAATGAGTATATCCAATCCGCATTGATCAATATGGCCAATATCAACTGGCTGAGATTAAAAGATGAAACTATCAACGGTTACAAGGCTGTCCCTTTTATAATTGAGCCGGGATGGAACAAGAAAAATATATTTTTCAAAATGGATAAGGCTGTAATAAGACATCTTGTCAATATGAGTTCCTATTTTTCAATCAAAAAAGATCTCCCTTACCAAACTTCAACCTCGAATACACTTAGGTTTTTATTATGGTTGTTGAAATACAAACAACAGGGAGGAATCATAAAATCGTATTCGCAGATACTTAAAGAGTTATTCATTCCTAAAGAATACTATGAAGGGCATTACCGCTTTGAGAGAGATTTTTTGAATAATGTAAAGGCAGATCTGGATAGTTATAATGAGCTAAGTTTTAATTATGCCTATAACAAAGGCAATTATAATTTTTTGATATACTACACAAAGAACTCCGTCGGTTCCGGAGAAATGTTTTCATCATTAAACAATCTTCAGACGGATCGGGCATTGAAATACTTAAAAAAGACACGGAAGCTTGACGAAAGAAGTTTATCCGTCCTACGAAAGCTTTTTGAAGTAAGAGGTTACAAAGAGCTATCGATTCGATTGAAACGAAAAATTGATCCGAATTTGACAGGAATTGATTACGTAAAAGCAGTGTTTCAATTACTGGAAAATGAGTAGGATATTATCTCCGTACTTCTGGATATTACCTCCGTTTTTTTAGATATTATCTCCGATATTCTGGATATTATTTCCGAAAAAACAGATATTATCTCCGTATTTCTGGATTTTATCTCCGAATAATAACGGCTCACCCCTTTTTAAGCTGTTCATTTTCAAAATCTTATAAGTCTTTTGAAAATCTGCTTAATTATATTAATACCTATTAAGTATTATAATCTTAATAATTAAAATAATAATTGTGGATAAAATATCAAGAATTATTTATTTGCAATGGATTGAAAATCAATTGTTTTAAAAATAGAAAAGTTGTTGACAATTTGGATATTATCTCCGTCAATATTTTTGATGGTGAAAGAAAAAAAATAGCAAAAAAAAATAGAAAATGAACTGCAAACAATTCAACATTATATCGTTGGAAGAAGTCCTCCTTTCTCTCGGACACCTTCCCACGAAACAAAATGAAAGAGAAGCTTGGTATCTCAACCCCTTTACCAGCGAATCCCAAGCCTCTTTTAAAATCAATAAAAGTATAAACAAGTGGTACTTATTTTCACAAGGAATCGGTGGAAATAATACTGACTTTATGAAGAAGTATCTGAATACTTCAGTAAATGGAGTTTTAAGTTGGGCAGAAAATCAGAAGTTTTCTTCTTTTCTAAATCAAAATATTCCTGATCAGAAGTTCGAAAACCCGAGTAAAAATTATGAGATACTTGATGTGAATGAAATGCAGCATCCTGCACTTCTGGAATATTTAAGAGAAAGAAATGTCGGAAATCAAACTCAGTTCTTACAAGAAATTCATTACCGAATGAACGATAAAAACTATTTCGGAATTGGTTTCAAAAACGATTCTGAGGGTTACGAAATTCGCAATAAATATTCAAAAATTTGTTTAGGCAAAAAAGATGTTTCTACTATAAAAAATGGATCAGAATCGCTTCGGGTTTTCGAAGGTTTTTTCGATTTTCTTTCATTTAAAAATGTAGAGAATCTTTTAGAAAAAGAGCCTTCTGATTATCTCGTTTTGAATTCCGTTTCGATGATTTCAAACATTAAAAAAACACTCGATAACTATGCAAATATTGAGCTTTATTTTGACAATGACGAAGCCGGAAATCGTGCAGTTGAAATCATAAGTAATCAAAATCAAGACGTGAAAGATTGTCGGATTTTATATTCACATTTTAAAGACTTAAATGATTGGATGATTCACAAAAATCCATCACCTGAAAGACAAGTGAAACAAAAGCGAAGGTGAGTAAAATAAATACAGGTAAAATATGGTGGTATGTTAGTGCAAAAAGTACCCAAAGTTTACAATAAGCGTATCCGCTGATTGCAAAATTGGGATTTTTGATTTCTTCCTATCGTCAGAAATGTTTTGAAACACACTAAAATTTAACACAATGGAAAAAAACTTTTTACAAGAATTTATACACCAAGTTGCCAAAGAAAATGAAGCAACGATTGCTCAGGAAAAGAGAAGAAAACATTTCCAGGAACTTGGTCGGAAAGGCGGTTTGAAGACCAAAGAAAATAAAAAATTGGATAAAGTGATTTCAATCAGAATGACCAATTCCGAATATTATGTTTTAGTTCAAAAACAAGAAAAATATCCGCTAAAATTGTCTGCTTATATCCGGAATGTTTTGTTCGAAAAAGAACTAAAAATCAATGAATTTCAAACCGATGAGATCTTACTCCAATATGGAACTCATTTCAAAAAAATCACCAATCTTTTACGAAATCGGGAATGGAATGTTTTTGAAAATAAGAAAGAAATTTTATTGAGAATTGAAAATCTGATCGAATTGATTCATCAGTATTTATATTCAAAAATTAAGAAAAATGAATAATTCCGCAACCACAAGATCCATTACAAAAATCGCTTTGGAATATAATGCGAACGACAAAGGAACAGCGGAGATGGTGGCTTCGAATTATCTTTTGAGTGATACTGCGGAAGGTCAGTTTTACGAAATGAAAACTGTAGCTGAACGAAACCAAAAAGTAAAGAAGTGGGCATTGACAGGTTATATTTCTCAACCGGACGAAATTGGCAGAAAATTGAAGGATGAAGAATTAAAACAAATTGCGATGGAAGCTCTTGTAAACGTAGGTGTGACGGATAAAAATCAATACCGATTGGATATTCATAATAGTACAAAACATAAGCATATCCATTTTGTTGTCAACAGGATTGATATTTCGGGAAAGTGCACAGTGAAAGCACACGATATCGGAAGACGATTTGGTGAAGCTGTCAGAGAAGTTTGTAAAGAAAAAGGATTATTGACCGATGTTGAAATTGGAATTCAGAAAAAAGCGGTGATGCTGCAAGGCTTGACCGAAGCTATCAGGTCAGAAGATAATTTTGATGATCTGATCTTAGCAATGAAGAAAAAAGGTTTTGAAATTCAATTGTCTTCAAATGTTAAAGACGGGATTTCGGGAATGCGGATTGTGATGGAAAAAGACAAAAATTTTCAAACTGAAAGAATTTATAAAGCTGGTTACAAATTATCTGAAATCTCAAATCAACTAAAAATTTCTGAAATAAAATCTCTGTTTGAAGTTAAAAAAGCGATTAAGGGAGTACAAAGAAATGCTGACAATTTAAAGGAATTTCGGGAAAATCTACGACAAAAAGGATTTTCTGTAAAGATCCAATATAACGGAGAATTTAAAGCCAATCAAAAAAATAAAATTAAAGATATATGGATCAATAAAGTTGAAAGTAATCAACAGAAAAACGGATTCTTTTTCCGGAAAAATTTCGGGTTCTCTCTTTCTGCAATAGATTCTGATCTTGGTGATCTGGTAAAATCATTAAATCAAAGTAGTATAAAAAATGATGTAAGTGATTATTTGAAATCAGAAACAAATGAAAGCTTAATAGAAATTGCAGGCGGATTATTGGGTAACGTACTTAACCCAACTTATGTTTCCCACGACGAGGATGAACTTTGGAAAAAGAAGCGAAAATTAAGACGATAATTAAAATTAAAGAAAAATAAATATGGAAAATGAAAATAAAGAATCTAAAAGTAACGGAATGGAGCTTTTAGAAAATGTGATCAAATCAAATACGGAAAATACTGAACAAAATATCAAACTTCAGTCTGCTATCGAAGACCATACGATTCTGCTGAACGATGTACAAATGAGTTTGCAAGATATGCATTCGATCTATGATGATGCAGTTAGTTTTTCAAAATTAGAGGAAGCCAAGAGAACTGAATTCCTCGCCAGTATTCCTACTCAGATAGAGACAGTTCTTTCAAAAGAAACTAAAGATGATTTGGAAAGTTTTGGAAAGGATATAAGATGGAGGAAGAAATTTATTTGGAGCGGAATTGGAGTCTTTGTTATTGCGGTTTTAGTACTGATCGTCTCCATCAATTTCGCAACCAATTGGTACAAAGAAAGCATCAAAGCCAAAAGTGAACTACGTCAAGATATTTTAAATGAAATTGCTGATGAAGGGAGAAAAATTTACGATGAAAATGAGATTAAAATTTTGAGAGAAAATACAAAAGTGATGCAATTGTGGATTAAGAATAATCCTAAAAAAGCGGAAGATTTTCAGAGGTTTAAAGATGGATTTGATGCTAATAAAAATAAAAACTAAATACAATTTTCCAAAAGTAAATGAAAGTTAATCGATAGTAACATCATAATTATTTATTTCAGGTTTCTTTTGGTATATTTAGAATCTGAAAACTATGAAACCTAATGAAATTCAACGAAGATTCACGAGTGAAAATACCAGCATTGCTGCATTTAATGCGATTAGGTTATCAATATATTCCACTAAATCAACAAAACAGAATTGAGGAAAATAATATATTCTCTGCTATTTTTATTTCTCAAATTTCAAAAATAAATAGGATAACAGAAGAGGAAGCAGGACGTGTATTAGACGATATTAATCTTGAATTGGATTATGAAGATCTTGGGAAAAAGTTTTATGAACGCTTAGTGGCTACTTCAGGAGTTAAATTAATTGATTTTGAGCATTTTAATAACAATAGTTTTCACATTACCACAGAATTAACTTGTAAAGCAGGGGATGAAGAATTTCGCCCAGATATTACAGTTATAATTAATGGTTTGCCACTGGCTTTTATTGAAGTAAAAAAACCTCATAACAAAGAGGGTGTAATTAATGAACGTAATAGAATCAATACTCGTTTTAAAAATAAACAATTTCGCCGTTTTGTAAACATTTCTCAATTGTTAGTTTTTTCCAATAATATGGAATACGAAGACGGAATTGTAGAGCCAATTTTTGGTGCATTTTACGCAACGCCATCTTATGAACAAGTCAATTTTAATTATTTCCGAGAGGATTTAGACTACCCAGTAAAACAAACCTTAGGAGGTGTTGAAGAAAAAAATGAAAATGATTTACTCAAAGACAACAACTTGGTTGTCATTAAAAACAGTCCGGAATACATTACCAACAAACAGGAGAACACACCTACCAATCGAATTTTAAGTTCAGTTTTTACCAAAGAACGTTTGCAGTTTATTTTGCGATATGCTATTGCTTATATAGAAGAAGAAAATTCAGGTAAAATTACGTACCAGAAACACATTATGCGTTATCCGCAAATATTTGCAACGCAGGCAATTGCTACAAAATTGGATGCTGGACAAAACAAAGGTATCATTTGGCACACGCAAGGTTCAGGAAAAACGGCTTTAGCTTACTTTAACGTTAAGCATCTCACTGATCATTATGCTGCAAAGGGAATTGTACCTAAGTTTTATTTTATCGTTGATCGTTTAGATTTATTAATACAAGCTTCCAGTGAATTTAATAATCGTGGGTTAAAAGTTAATTCTGTAAATTCTAAACAAGATTTCATCAAAGACTTACAGGTTATTGGAGCTTTGCATAATGACAGTGGAATTCCAGAAATTACTGTTGTCAATATTCAGAAATTTTCGGAAGATGCAACGGCTTTATTGAATGTCAATTATGATATCAAGATTCAGCGTGTTTATTTTTTAGATGAAGCGCACCGAAGCTATAATCCAAAAGGTAATTATTTAGCAAATCTTATTAATTCAGATCGGAATGCGGTTATTATTGCCTTGACCGGAACTCCATTATTAAAAGAAGTTGCGAAAGATTATGACTCTAAAATGCTTTTTGGTAATTATTTTCATAAATATTACTACAATATGTCCATTGCAGACGGATATACATTACGTTTAATTCGTGAACAGATTGAAGGAAACTTTAAGATGGAAATGAAAGAGGTGATGGATCAAATTAAAGTATTGCAAGGTGATATAACTACCCGAAATATTTATGCGCATCCTAAGTTTGCAGAACCTTTGTTAGATTATATTACAAAGGATTTAATCAAATTTAGAAGGGATTTAGATGACAACTCTTTAGGTGGATTAGTAGTTTGCGATTCAGCAGATCAAGCCAAAGAATTGTTTCGTTTGTTTCAAGAGAAGTATGGAGAACAAGAAACAGATGCAAGTCTATTAATGGTTGCAGAACCAAAAGCAAAATACGGGCGAAATGAAGATGTTAAATTAACTTCTGCTCTGATTCTTCACGATGAAAATGATAAGTCTGTTCGGAAAGAATTAATCAGTGCTTACAAAAAAGCTAAAGTTGATATTCTCTTTGTTTACAATATGTTGCTGACAGGTTTTGATGCAAAACGTTTGAAAAAATTATATTTGGCGCGTGTAATTCAAGATCACAACTTATTGCAAACATTGACAAGAGTCAATCGTCCTTACAAAAAATATCAGTATGGTTATGTCGTGGACTTTGCAGATATCTCAAAAGCATTCGATCGTACCAATAAATTGTATTTCGATGAATTGCAAGATCAGCTTGGTGATGAAATGGAAATGTATTCTCACTTATTCAAGACAGAAGAAGAAATCCAGCAAGATATTAAAGAAATTAAGGAAACATTGTTTCATTATGATACTCAAAATAGGGAAATTTTCTCCCAACAAATTGCCCAAATCACAGATAAAAGTAGGCTTACTCAATTAATAAAAGCTTTAAGAACTGCAAAAGAATTAAAAAATATCATTGCTGTTAACGGCTATGAAGCTTTGGACGGAATTGCAGATTTTGAAATTTGGAATAGATTATTAATAGAAGCTCAAGGCAGATTGGATAATCTAAATTTTGTAGAAAGTATTGGCAATGATGATGCTTCTAAAAATTTGTTGAATACAGCACTTGAAGATATTATTTTTCAATTTATAAAAGTAGATGAGAGTGAATTGGTTTTAGCAGATGAGTTTAAAAATATCCTGCGCAAAGCCAGAGAATCACTTCAAAATAATTTCGATCAATTTGATCCTCAATTTGTAAGTTTACGTCAAGAACTAGAAAGGATTTTTAAGAAGAAAAACCTGAGTGAAATCAATCAAACTGATATGATTGAAAATATGCATCTTTTACAAAAACTTTACGATCAGGCCAAAGAGCTTAATCGTAAAAATGCTTTACTGAAAGCCAAATACGAAAACGACGAAAAATACTCTCGAATTCATAAAAGATTAAGCGAAAAGGGAGATCTTAACGCCAAAGAAATGCAATTGCATAAAGCACTGATGCAAGTAAAACAACAGGTCGATGACAAATTAGAAGGACAAGAAGATTTAATTAAAAACGAAGCTTTCTTCAAACGTTATCTTTTGCAATTGGTTGTACAGGAATTTAAGAAGAAGGAACAAATTGAAATGGATCAGGCAATGAAAAATAATATTAGTAATTTAATAGCAAATGAATATTTGCAACAATTTCAATACAGATAATAAAAATGACGCAGGACATTAATTTTATGACCAAAACCAAATCGTTGATAGACAACCTAAAAAGTGTTTGTGCTAACTATGGCTTAGGAAATGATGGAAACGAATTTAAAATTATAACACAAGTATTTCTTTACAAATTCTTAAACGATAAATTTCGATATGCTGTAAAAAAAGAAATGCCAAAGTTAGCAGAATCCGAGAATTTTTCAATTGCCTTAAAATCGCTTTCTGAAGATGATTACTCAGATTTAATTGATGCACTAGATCCAAACATTCCAAGATTACAACCAGAGCATTTAATTTCTCATTTGTTTGTAAAACAAAATGATAGTGATTTTGCTAAATTGTTTGATGATACCTTGCGCCAGGTTTCGATTGAAAATGCCGATGTTTTTTCGGTAAAATCTTTCACCGGTGCAAAAGATACCTTGTTTGATGAACTTACACAGTTTATTTCGGATTCTTCGCAACGAGATGCATTTGCAAAAGCATTAATCAATAAATTATTTGAGTTTTCTTTCGAAGAAATGTTTGAACAGAAATACGATTTTTTTGCCACTATTTTTGAATATTTGATTAAAGACTATAACACTGATTCTGGAGGAAAATACGCCGAATATTATACGCCTCATTCAGTTGCTCGTATAATGGCGCAAATTTTAGTTCCAGAACCCGTAAAAGGTGTGAAATGTTACGATCCAAGTGCAGGATCGGGAACTTTATTAATGAGTTTAGCTCACGAGATTGGCGAAGAAAACTGTACTATCTATTCAGAAGATATTTCTCAAAAGTCGAGCAATATGTTGCGTTTGAATTTGGTTTTGAATAACCTGACGCATTCAATCCCGAATATCATTAAAACGAATACCATTGCGCTTCCTTTCTATATGGATACAAAATTTGAATACATTGTTTCAAATCCACCATTTAAATTAGATTTTTCTGATTTCCACGCAGATTTGGATAAAGACGCTTTTAAAAAAAGGTTCTTTGCAGGAATTCCTAATATTCCGAAAAGCAAAAAAGAATCGATGTCAATTTATTTATTGTTTATCCAACATATTATGCACAGTTTGAGCGATAATGGAAAATCAGCAATTGTAGTTCCAACAGGTTTTATCACTGCACAAACCGGTATTGAGAAAAAGATTCGTGAGCGCCTAATTGAAAATGGATGGCTTCGTGGTGTAGTAAGTATGCCGAGCAATATTTTTGCAAGTACAGGTACTAATGTTTCTGTTTTATTGTTGGATAAAAAAGCAGATAACCAACATATAGTCTTGATGGACGCCTCTAAATTGGGAGAAACCGTAAAAGAAGGTAAAAACCAACGTACAGTTTTAAAACCAGAAGAAGAAGCGAAAATTATTGATACATTCAATCAGAAAATTGCAGTTGAAGATCTATCCGTTGTCGTTAGCAAAGAAGATATTGCGGCTAAAAATTATTCGTTTTCAGCTGGACAATATTTTGAAGTAAAAATAGAATATGTTGACATTACCGCTGAAGAATTTGCAGAAAAAATGAATGATTTTGAAACAAACTTACAATCTCTTTTTGAAGAAGGAACTGCTTTAGATTTGGAGATTCGGAAGCAATTAAAAGTGTTGAAATATGATGAATAAAGAGATACTAATTTCGACTTTGATCGATGAAATTTCTATGGGACCATTTGGCTCAGATATAAAAGTGGATAATTTTATTAATGTAGGAGTACCTGTTTTGAACGGATCTAATTTAGTAGCATATAAGCTTACTGAAAATTCCTTTAGATATGTGAGTGAGGAAAAAGCAAATACATATGGAAAAGCGATTGCAAAAAGAGGAGATATTGTAATCACACATCGAGGCACGTTAGGACAAATTTCATTTATTCCTACAGATTCAAAATTTGAAAAATACGTGATTTCACAAAGCCAATTTAGAGTAAGGTTTAATGACAAAAAAGTAAGTTCACAATTTATCGTCTATTTATTTCATACTGAATATGGTCAGAAAAAGCTTTTGTCATTTAAGAACCACGTTGGCGTACCTGCTTTGGCTCAAGCGACAACAAACTTTAAGGCATTAAAACTAACTTTACCAGATTTAACAATCCAACAAAAAATTGCATCTGTACTTTCCAAACTAGATGATAAAATTGAGCTCAATAATAAAATAAATGATAATTTAGATCTTCTTGCAAAAACGATGTACGATTACTGGTTTGTGCAATTTGATTTTCCAGATGAAACCGGAAAACCCTACAAATCAAGTGGTGGCAAAATGATTTGGAATGAAGTATTGAAGAGAAAGATCCCGGAAAGTTGGGAAATAGAAAATTGATTGATGTAGCAAATATCACTATGGACAATCTCCAATAGGAGAATCGTACAATGAAGGTCAAAATGGGATGATTTTTTTCAAGGTTCCACAGATTTCGGATGGAGATATCCTCAGACTCGTATGTATACAACTGCACCACAAGATATGCATTGGAAGATGATATATTGCTCAGCATCAGGGCTCCAATTGGAACTATAAATATAGCAATGGATAACTGTTGTATTGGCGAGGTCTCTCAGCTCTCAATAGCAGAGATCATTCTCAGTCTTTTTAATCTACCAGATGAATAATTTTAAGAAAAAGTTTGACTATTTGAATTTAGTAGGAACAACCTTTGTTCTATGACTAAGGATGAATTACAAAATTAGAGTTAGCTTACCCTAAAAAGGATTTATTGCAATTATTTGAGTCTAAGTTTCATTTATTGGAAAAAAATTAAAGTAATACAAACAAAATCAACAACTTAGCAAACTACGAGACTGGCTTTTGCCTATGTGATGAATGGCAGGTTAAAATTGAGTGATTTTGTAAAATAAATTATCATTTATTCGATTGTTTAAATCAATCTTATTGTCAATATCTCCCAGGATATTGGCAATTTTCTTTTGGACATCAAGAGTAGGTAATTGTATTTTCAAATTATAATAACTATCAAACGTCATACTTGGAACTCCGGTTCCAGTATTTAGATTTTTTAAATCTAATATTTTCAAATAGTTATAGAGAAAATAAGGTTCTGTAATGTTTTCAATAATTTCAGTGTAATAAATTGTGTCAACTGTCCAGAAGGGTATTTTCGAAAATTGAATATTATCTAAGGTTCCTTTTCTTGGGAGCAAAATACTAGGCTTGTTATACAAAAACTGATTGCCATATCGCATAATTCCGCCACTTCCAAAAATAGGAATATTACCATTCGGAATAGTTTTGTGGTCTTTACCATTTTTTATTTTAAGTAGATCTTTTAGTAGGTATTCTTTCGTCATTAACTTATAAATTTTCTATGGGCAATCTTAACATTTGCTTGATTAACCATTACGTAATGCATTGTGGTGTCAATTTTCACGTGACCTAATAATTTTTGAACCTGCTCAATAGGCATCCCTTTGTCTATTGCCATAGTTGCAAGAGTTCGTCTGAATTTATGAGGATGTACTTTGTTGATTTGAGTTTTTAGTCCCAATTTTCGTAATACATTTTCCACACCACCAATAGAAAGCCTTTGATGAGGTTTTGACAGTGAAACGAAAAGGGCTTCGTTGTCATCAGTCCGTGATTTTAGATATTGTGTTAAATGAATTTTGCTTCGTGCATCAAAATAAACTTCTCGTTCCTTATTTCCTTTTCCGGTCACAATACAAGAACGTTCGTGAAAATTAATATCTTTTCGGTTAATTTTCACAAGTTCGCCAACCCTTATTCCTGTAGAAATGAGTATTTCGATTAATGTTAAATCTCTGATTTCTTTGCAATTGTCTCGCAAAACTTCTATTTCTTCATCACTCAGAATTTCTTTAATAATTCTAGGAGATTTTATTTTATGAATTCGTCTAACAGGACTTTTCAAAATGTAATCTTCGTCTTCAAGCCAAGAAAAAAAGCTAGAAAATATTCTTCGGATATTATCAATCGTAACCTTGCTTGATTTCCTGACTTCTTGATAATCAGAAAGGTAAAATCTTAAATCATTGGTGGAAATATTAGTAATATTTTTCTTTAGTTTTAGAAGCAAATTCTCAATCGTTGAAAAATAATATTTCAAAGATTTTTCGGAGCAACCTTCCACTTTTTTAGAAGAAATAAAAAGGCTTAGAATCGATTGATTGCTGTCTTTAAAGTTTTGATTTTCTTTATTTTGTAAAGTAATTTCTACATTGTGAAAACTTTGATGAATTACCTTTTCCAGCATCATTATCTGTTGAAAATTCAAAACCGCATTCATTGCATTCATAATTTCTTGTTTCACTAATTCCTTCATTGGGATCTTATTTTTTAAATTTTTCGAGCCGCAAAGAAATGAAAAACAAAAATAGCTAAAGTTGTACGCTAAATGATAATTTAGATCTTCTTGCAAAAACGATGTACGATTACTGGTTTGTGCAATTTGATTTTCCAGATGAAACCGGAAAACCCTACAAATCAAGTGGTGGCAAAATGATTTGGAATGAAAATTGAGAAGAGATATTCCGATTGGTTGGGAGGTTAGAAAGCTTTGCGAAATTGAATCAAAATAATTACAGGAAAGACACCGTCAACCTTAGTTGAAGAATATTTTGGAGGTGATATTCCATTTGTAACTATTGATGATGTTAGGCAACAATTATTTATTTTAAAAAGTTACAGAACACTAACTGAATTAGGTGCTTCAACTCAATCAACTAAATTTTATACGAAGGTGATATTTGTGTTTCCTGTATAGGAACTGTTGGTGTCATTGGAATTGTGGGAAAAAATGTCAACTAATCAACAAATTAATTCTATTTCTAACATCAATAACAGTAACAGATATTTCTTTTAAATGCTCTAAAAATGTATTTTGAATTTAACAAAGGTGCAAAGCAAGGAGCCGTTCTTTCAAATATGAATAAAGTTGAGTTCTCAGAAATTACGATTCTCGACTCTACCAATGACATCAAAATAAATATTATAGGAAAGTCTATTCATTTTATGAAAAAATTATGAGCAATCAGCAACAAAACCAGCAACTTAGCTCTATCCGCGACTGGCTTTTACCAATGCTGATGAATGGCAGGTTAAAGTGGAATGATTTTGTAAAATAAATTATCATTTATCTGATTTTTTAGATCAAATGATTCAACAAAAAAAGAGACATAACCATACGGCAATGCCTCTCCAATGAAAAAGTAATTATCCCGAATTACTTATATTTTATTTGTTAATGAGCTTTTCTAATTTTTCAATCATCTCTTTTTGTTGTTGTATCATACGTTCATATAATTCAACCATCTTATCCAATGGGTTAAATGTTGGAGAATTATTAATAACGCCTGCAAATTGTGGATTAGAATGATCGTGATTATTAAATGTATTTGCTATAACATTTATTGCTGCCTCCTCGTCAAAATTCTGGAATGCTTCCACAGGAATTTTAAGTGCATTAGAAATTGCTTTTAAAAGATCTTCTTCAATCACATCTTTCTGCTCCAACAAAGAAATTTTCTTCTGATTCCATTCATCACCCAAGTCAAAAGCTAAAGCCTCCTGCTTTATCCCAAGCATTTCTCTAAAACGTTTTACATTTCTTCCCTGATGTACTTTCTGTTCCATAGCGGTTATCAAATTTTAAAGGCTTAAAGATAAAGCCATTTCTATTAAATCGTCTGAATTGTAAAGTTAAAAAATTATCCTGTAAAATATCCACTTTAGCAGATATAATATGCAGTTTAAGTATTGATTATGCACTCTTGATAGTTGTAATTCGCACTAAGATAAAAACTTAATTATTATGAAAAAGAAGAAAATAGATTTTGAAGCTGAGTTCTGGGACAGCTACAGAAAACATACTTGTCTGTCATTGATTGAGGCATTCTTTGAAATGGATTACCTATCTGCCGTAAAAGATAGATTGTTTGACATCATAAATTATTCTACGAAATGTGAAGTTCTGATGAAGGATGATCCTTCGCTCGTCTTTCACTATTACCTATGTATGCGCTCATTTGTTAGAGCAAGTTATCTATTACAATTCAAAGCAAAAAAATGGAAATTGAATGATCCTCTGGAATATACATCCAGATTATTACAGGGCTCACTTTCCAATGAAGAGTATGATAATCCATTTCTTGTTTTCCAGAACGCTTTTAAAGAATTTACCTTACAGGAGTTTGAGTATTTCAATACACAGATTGTTTATTTCTCTCTAGGAGCGTATTCAGATGAACCGGAAGCTAATATCATTACTCTTTTTATCCACCTAAACAAAATGCTGGATGCTGCACAAATCATTCGTGAACGTGGGATTGAAAAAATCAAAACGTAAGATATGCTCTCTTTCGGATAATTCATACACTTTCAAACTTGAATAGGCTTTCGTGCTTTCCCAACTTTAAGTAACTAAAAAATTGATATGAAAAAGAAAACTGAAAGCCGTTTGATCACAAATATTGATCAAACGCAAATTACTTTTCCAATGCTTTTGGAGAAACGGCAGAGAGAAGAATTGATAGACGGGATATTCAAACTAATCCAAAAATTAGAAAATCCTGAGATTGACAGACTTTTAGACCATTATGAAGATTTCATACAGAATTATGATCTAAAAGATCTGCTCTATGGAAACATTGAAGTCCTGAATGCAAGCAGGCTTGACACCAAGACAGCAGCAATAATGTCCTGCCTGCTGGCATTGATCGCCTTCAGCTCAGAACTTTTAGATAATGAAGGAAGAATGATTCCACTAAGCAACATACCAAAAGAGAATATTGCTGTATCAGCAATTGAATATATCATAAGTTCTATCGCGTTAGATGATCTTTTAGAATATTTGCTGTATAGCATAATTTCTATAGTAGGTGTTGTATACTATACGGCATTTCAGCAAAAAATAGGAAGCAAGAATTTTGCAAACGAACATATCCTTCATCTTGAAAATGATGCAGAGTTGAAAGAACACATCGATCTGATGGCGTGGTTTGCGGTAATTCGATTATTCTTAGAATCTGTTTACTTTTATTTTAATGATGAAAATTACAATACCAAAAAACCATTACAATGAAAACTTCAAATCAATTTCATCTTACACAGCTTGGTAACGAATTTTTAGATAGTTCAATCAATCAACTTTTCAGACAACATTATCTTATTCTTCAGATATTCTTCAATCAGACTGAAGATTCAGGCTGTGCTTATCTCATAATTGTGGTGGAACACAAAAAGGATGTTGATGAGTTAATGCGAAAAAAATGGATAGATAAAGCTTTCAGAGAGTACAAAGTCAAAGTCTGTATGTTTTATTCTTCACAAATAAACCATAGATTTTCTCTTGGAGATCCTTTCATTCAGCTTTATTGTAGACCATCAGCAATCATTTATCAAAATGCTGATTATGGAAAACCATTGGTTAGTAAAAGGAATTGGAAAAAATTCAGTAGTAAGTTTCAGGACTATAAAGATTCTCTGTTTCACGATCACGATCTTTTATTTACACAGGTTAGAGGATTTGTCACGGACGAATCATCAGTAAGTGCCTTGTTAGCTTATGAAAATGTTTTTAATTATGATTTGGGATACTTGGAAGAATTATATACTGGAAATAGTTCCAATTCAGAAAATCTGAACGAAAGAATTAGGAGCCTTTCAAAACATATTCCCGAGATACAAAGCCATTTCGTTTCGCAAAGCCGAAGCGAATATTACCTGATTCATTTAATCGGAAAAGCGAGAGAAGCGTCAAAAGATGATCTGTTTTTTAAAAGTGAAATGTTCGAAGCGTTCCGTATAGCTGAGGATAGTCTTTCCGGAATGATTGAAAAACGTTTGCATCAGCTAAAACAAATGATAAAAATAGGTTATTCTGAAAAGGAAGACATTAATGAAATAGCAGAGGCAAACGATAAAGATGAGGTTCTAGATATGGCTGTGGAAGTAATTGTAAAGTCCATCGAGGTCGAAGAAATCTATATCTTCCACAAAGCTGTCTACGGTAGTAATACAACCTATTATTTACTGTTGCTTGGTCTTAATATTGGAAATGATAAATTGAAATCTATAACGCAGTCACTTAAAAGTCACACTGGTGATCAGTCTGATTTTGTTTTAATCAGTCACGACCGATATTGGATTCAGAAGAATCTGTACTTCTATCAAAGCTTCTTTGTAAACGTTATTCAAAGCAAAAATAAAATTTACCAATCTCATCCTTTTCATCCAGAGCCTCATTGGGAATATCCACATACTCCGACCTATGCTGATCTTGACTATTACTTTGAATCGACAACGAAATTTTCTAAACAATTCCTTGCAATAGCAGATGATGAGAAAGAGAATTATCAGGGTCTACCATACTTTTTCACACTGTTTTTTCTTTCATTTTGCAGAACATATATTTATGCAAAGCTTTACTATATGCCGAATTATTTATCAAATTACAGTTTGTGGCGACTATGTGAGTTTGCAAATCCTGAATTACGAAAATACAATTATCTATTTGAAGAATTCTTGACTAAGTTCTTTCCATATTTAGACTATCATATGGTTCTTCATCATCATATTACTCTTTTGAAAAAAGAAGAGCTGACTCAAATGAAAGTGATTGTCGAAAAACTAATGCAAAATTTACAAGAAAATTGACTGAAAAAACAAAACTATTCAAAATGAAATCATTAGTAAGAAATTTTAAAAGTTTTAAATCATCAAAAAATTCATTGAAAGTCACTTCTCGATCTATTATCAACAAAAAATTCCAAATATAATGCATACTTATAATCGTAGCATTTTTTAATTCAAACTTAAATATCTAATTATATGTCTCAATTAAAAGAAATAAAAAAATTACCGATAGAGGAGGTGCTCGAGCACTTTAGAAGCGAAGGTGAAATTATCACCAAAGAGGAAGCAGAATTGATTATGGAATTTCTCTATTTTCTTACAGAGAGTGTTATTCGAAAATATTTTACTGCTGATTAGTTTACACGGATTTTTAGTTTAGTCAAATGTGTAAAGTCTTTAGATTTCAAAAAAAATGCTGTAACGTGTAATAAAAACTGTAGTAAAGTAATAAAATTGTAAAAGTTATAGGTTTAAATCATTGTAAATAGTTAATATTGCTTACTGAATATACTATGTCTACAGATAAAGAATTTTTAGCTCCTAGATTAACAGGTCATCGTTTTGATGATCATACTTTGCCTGTAAAGATATTGGAGGATTTTTCTGCGTTTGAAGAATTAATATTTGAGTTAGCTAAAAAAATCTATCTCGAACAGAATCCCCAAAGAAAGAGAGTTCCTAAGGGATTCACAGACAATGTATATTTAAAATTGTCAGATTTGGAAGAAGGTAGCACAATACCAAAATTCTTAATTGCTGTTGTGACAAGTATGACGACACCAACAATACCAGTTCCAAATACAGAATATTTTAATTATTTTGAAGACGCTAGAGATAAAGTTTTTGAAGTAGTAGAATCTGCAAATTCAGGAAGATCGGTTGATATTGATAGTAAGTATCTTAATTATTTTAATCGTATCGGTAAAAATTTAGAAGAAGGCGAAACTATAGATTTTTTAAATGTTGCAGGCTCTGAGCGGAATGTAAAATTTACTAGAAATACAAGAAGAAAGATTCTTTTATCGAGGGAAGAGAAACTTGAATATTCTGAAAATATTCAGGAGAATATACTAATTTCGTCCGTAGATAAAAAGAATCAAACTTTTAATATTGAAATTGATGGGCTAATATTTGAACATTCAATAATTTCAGATTTTGCAGAAACAATTATTAGTGCATTTAACGAATATGAAAAGAAAACATTAGTTTCTATTAACGCAACTGGAATTTTTAACGAACAAAACAAACTAATCCATATAGAAGAAATTCAATCAATGGATATTTTAGATCCATTTGATGTTTCTGTTCGTTTAAACGAACTTATAAAGTTGAATGATCGGTGGTATGATGGGATTGATGGTAAATCTCTTAATAAAGAACAAGTAAATTTATTCGAAAATTTATTTGAAAATTATTTTGATTCAGATTTAATCTTGCCTGCTATATTTCCAACAATACAAGGTGATATTGTCCTAGAGTGGAAAAATGAAAATATTGAAGTTTCTTTTGAAGTTAATTTAGAAGACTTGACAGGTAAGATCTTTTACTTTGATATGAATTTGGATGAAAATGACTACGAAAAGGATATTGATTTAAAAATTGACGAGGAATGGTCAACTCTTAATTCAATAATTTCTGAACTTTAAATTTATGAATAACGAAACTTTATTACATCGACAAATTCATCCGAGCTGGGTTCAGAATGACTCAATATCTTCACAAGCATTTTTAAGTGAACAAGTTATTGCATCACTTTCTTTTACACCATCAGCTAAAGACGACAATAAACTTTCTGTATATAATGGAGACAAATATACTGCTGAAGAATCATATATTCATTTTACTGAGAGCTTTCAGTCGGCTGGTGTATTATCGGTTAGTTGTGAGGAGATCACATCTGTAGGGGATTTAGTTGCATATGAAGACAATGATCCATTTGATGGTCACTCAGTTATTGACTATTCTAGTGTTGAAAGTTCTACACAAGTCAAGAAGAAAGCTAAGAAAATTAAAAATTTGGCAGTTGCCCGAGGTTGGACTCATAAAAAATAACACATCTTACACAATATTTAAGAAAGCAGTTTGCGCAATTTTCGAACATTACAGTTAAGTCATAAGTAAATTATTTTAGGAGAAACATTCGTTTTATAAGGTTTCGTTAATCCAAAAAGCACTTTCATCCTATTTTTTGTGTTTCATAAGAATTCTTTTTTTGCTTCTAAATAGATTGAGTTTGCATCAAAATTTTTATCTGGATATATAGTTTCACTTGTAATTCCTAAATTGCCAAGTTTTTTCCTTATATATGGTTCCAAACTTTTATTAATGTTATAACACTCTGAAAATCTATAATCATTCTGATCACTGTTTTCTTTTTCTTCATTGTATTGTTCCTGACCAATAACTTCTAATGGTTTATCAAATGAATTATTCCAAATAAAAACCCCATCTTGTTTTATTATATTTTGGCTGTTATATAAAGAAAATGCGATACCATTGGAAATGTCTTTGTCACTAAAATAAGTTACTGGAATATTTGTTAATGTATCAATTTCAGTCATTTTTGAAATCAATCCTGAACCGGTCAATTTTTCTTTATCAAAAAAACTACGACTTTGAAATTTCTCTATCATTTCCTTCTCGATTTCCGGAGTACTCGCAATCATTTTTATTAAATTCAATTTATATTCTTCACCGATAGTCTTTAAACTTTCGTCCATTATCTGTCTCATTCCTCCTTGTCCGAAATGGTCTTCTTCAATGAAATAAATACTGAAATAATTATCAATTTCCACAACACTATCACTTTGTTGAATTCCGTCAATTCCAAAAAATAGTGCATTATTAAAATCATATGTCCAATCTAACAGAGGAGTTGGACAATTATGATGTTGTAAGAAACCAAGAATAGCTAATTCATTTAGTGAGTCAATATGAATTTGATTTAGTATCTCATTGATTTCTTTAGAAAACTCCTTTTTGCCTTTTGCAACAATATTTTTTAAAAAATCATCATATTCTATTTGTTCTTTTTTGAATTTATCCCACACCCAAAAACGTTGCAAAGAACTATATAGACGCCATTTTGCTTCACGCTGTCCTCTGAATAAAAATTTCTGTTCACCTTTATATTTTTCAAATAATTCTTCAATTTGTTCTTCTGTCTCAATTTTTATTTGATCGAAAAACAAACTTTTTTGTATGTGACTTTTATATTCTGAAATATATTCTTCGTGCAATAATGGTGGTAGTGAATGGGAGCCAAGAATTGCTAACATAAATGCATTTGCTCTAGGAGTAACTGTATTCGGGTCTGCTTTACCATTTTTATGAAATTTAATATTGATTAAATCTTGTAATAAGTTACTATCGAATATCTTCTCCACACCACCAGTCCTTAAATATTCATTGATTAGCTGAAGTTTTAAATCAAGGTTAGATATTTCTCTCATTATATAGTTTTATGGTAAAGTTGTTATTCTATTTGAAATTGTATTTAGTTTTGATTTTCGAAACCAGATTTTCGATTTCATCATCATATTTTACATATACTGTCTCTTCCGTGATATTGCATTTTGCCACGTAATCTAAAAATGTTCTTTTTGAATTCGCAGGAATTACATATTTGATAAATTTATCTTTAATCTCATTTTGATTTTCCAGAGCTATCATAGATTTATTACAATCCTGAACTGTAAACTTTCCAGATTGAAATCCTCTACGTTGTTCAGCAATTTTATCCAAATAATCATCTTCAACATAGAAACTGCTATTAGAAATAATATCCAATTCTTCTGAATATGGATTGATGTCAAAATGATCGTCACAAGACCAGTTCAAAGGACTTTTAAAAATCCAAAATTGTCCATCATCTTCAAAATTTCTCTCTACTGCAAAAAATAAAGCTATTTTGGCTTCCAATGTCCAGTCCAGTAATCTTGTCGGTAGTCTGTAATGTTGCATTTGTTCAAGCCAGCGCCAATCATTTTCAAAATCTTCTTGCTTAGATAATTGGATAAACTTTTTTGGATTGGTTGATTCATTTATTAAGTCTTGAAAATCTTTTATAATTTCTTTTTCTAATTGTCCAATATCATCGGGTGAACTTGCATAACGGGAAATCCCCGATTTTAATTCATATGATTCTTTAGATTGTCCACGATAGAGTTCTTGATAGTTTTCACCAATGAAAGGTAATCTTCCAAACTTTATTTCTGAAATAACATTTTCAAATTCAGCAATTGATTCAATTTTATTTTCGTTCATTATTTATTATTTTTTTCCAATTTGGATTAATATTTTGTGGAGTAATTCTATTCTGTCTTGTAAGTCGATTAAGTCCTCGGTTTGAGGAACAAAATAATATCCTTCACTATCAATTATTCCGTTCTTCTTCATTTCATCTAATAATGTGTTTACGTTACGATTACTCATTCCATTTTCAAATAGAAAACCGTTTGGAACTGAGGATATTAATATCTTTTTGCGATTTTGGGAAAGAACAAGTTTTCCACCAAAATTATCTATGCTCAAATTTTTCACTTTTGTATTCTTAGCAATTTCCTGCAAAAAAGGATCCCAATGCCAGCCATTGAATTGTCTTTCTTTCATTTTGAAAATGCAATAATCGCCTACTTCCTTGAAGGAATAATATCCTTGGTTACAATTATCTCTGAATGAGGGATATTTCATAAAATAATATTTCCAATCTTTTGGCTTATTAGAATAATCAGTAAGATCTTTCTCAATTTTTTGCTGGTTTGAACCCAATTTATTATTAATGAAAAAATCTAAACACTGCAACACTACTTTTTGTGTTTTTTCGTAGAAATGAGATTTGTTGTATCCTGGTGTTGTAAGAAAGTTTCTGATAACACGATTTTTATTCGACATTAAATTAGCCAACGTCCCATCTCTTTGTGAATAGTCCCCGAAACTTAAAAGAAGATTGCTTTTTGTGTTGAAGTCTGAAAGAATACTACTCTCATCAAATAATGACAAAAACTTCTCTGCTCTATTTTTAAAGTCATCAACTAAAGGAATTAGAGAGATACTTCCTCGAAAAATATCACTATCCTCAAGCCGATGAAGAATTTCCTTATTACTAGAATGTTGGGCAATGTAATCTTTTTTAGATTTTTCCTCTTCAATTTGGTCAGTTTTAAAGTTCTTAAAAATCTCTAAATCTCCATTTGTAACAAATTGTTCAGCTTCCTCAAAACTATTTCCTAAAATAGATTCACGTAGTTCATTTTCAGAATTTACAACTAAATTTCGCAGAGTCCGGATTTGGTCATTAAATATGTTGCTTGGTCTTTTGAGATGAGTTAGACAAGCTAATAACAATATTTGTTCAGGAAAAGAAAGACCTCTAGAATCTGAAAAATGAAATAAACAGCGTTTTAGAAGATTTGTTTCCTTTTGTTGAAAAAACAATCTTGTTTTACCTGATTCAAATTTAACCTCGTCTACATAAAATAAATCATTCCAAAATGACGGGTTTTCTTTTTCTTGTTTGCAAATAGAGTCTAATGTATCAAACAAAAAGTTCTGATTCTCTACGTCATTGTAAATTTCTTTTAATAACTCAGCGGAATCAATTGTATTTGTATAACGAAAATCATTTGAGTCTCTTAAATCTTTTTTGATAGAAATTACCGAAGTAATGAAGTTAAAGAGGTTGAGAAATGAATTATCAACGGTTAAAGCAATGTCGTCGTCATCTGTTAATATACCTAACTCAAAAATAATATTCCAAATAGTATCTGTCCAAATCCCATCAATTGCTTCTTCAAAACGTTTTCTTTGTTTTAATTCTGAAATTATTTCTGCAAATCCTGCCTTAAAATATTCGAACTCGGTTAAGGGTTTTCCACGAGAGTTCATTTTAATGTACAAATCGTCAGTTAATCCAACTTTGTCCATATCCAACTTATAAAAATAGAAAGGAGAATCATCTATTATGCCCCAGACAGAATCGATATTTAAAGCTTTGTATCTTACCTCTATATCCTTTAAAACAACAAGCATTGCCTGTATGCTAGGGTCATAGTCCCAAGTTTCAAAATACCAAGATTGATTTGTAATTTCTTTGCTAATATTTTCGTGTGAAAATTTAGGTCTGAATTGAATTAAATTTTTGTAAAATTGAGTAGTGCTATGTCTTGTTTCATAAAGAAAATTTGATAGAAAAGTTACTTCACTAACTGAAATAACCTCTTTCACTGAAACGTACCAGTACAATAACCAGAGTGTTGTTAATCTTTGCTGACCGTCAATTGGGACAAATGTAATTTGGTTATTAGAATCAACCTCATTGAATCCATAAATAAAATCAAGTTCAATCTCAGTCTCAGGATTTGATTTTTTTTAGAAACAAAGTCAAATAAAACATCTAAGAAGTCTTTTCTGATTTTATTAGTTTTACTATCTGTTCTACCTTGTGCATAGTCTCGTTGAATTATTGGTATTTCTACCTTATTATTCAATATTTCTAAAAAATTATTTCTCATTTTCTTCAATAATATTAGGTTTATATAATTCTACACAACGGCGAATTTCATTTGAGTAAGTTTCTCGCTCGTCTTTTGTCCAAACAGAATAATGTTGACCATTTTCTGAAGCGTAATACTTTAAAAAAATACGTTTTGTAGCCAGAGGAATAAATTCGCCTCTTCTGTCTAAATCAATGATTTTTCTGCGTTTTACTTCAAACACAGAATTGCTTAATGAGATGTTTTCTGTGAGTCCAAGCAATGCCATATTTTGAATTTTATGTAAATATTCATTTTCATTTGTGTCGTCAGATGGAATAAGCTTTAAAATTCGTTCACTTAATGTTTTAAATTCCTCATATCGATAAGTTTTCTCATCTATTAAATCAACCTCTGCGATGATTTTATTTGCTTTTTCTTTATCAGTTGATACATTCAATAATATATTGGAGTGAGAGCGAAGCCAATTAAACCACTCTTCTCGTTTATTTTCGTTAATCCCATCAATATTTTGTGCGTGAATATGCTCTAAACTTTTTGTAATGTTTTTATACATTTCAAAGGGAAAAAACTCATTGTTATTTTTATTAGCTCTAGTCGGTTCTATATTGGCTAAAAGTAAGACGTTGATGATTTTGTCGTGATCGCTTCTTTTACTATAACTTAAATCTTCCCAATCATCATCAATGCTATTTGCAATTAGTTGGTCTATTTTTGTTTCAAAATCTTCTTTGGTATTATCTTTTTTAATCTGTATCAAACTACCAATTGCTGTTCCTGTGGTTATCAGGTAACCGATTTTGTGATAAAGATTTTTGTTTGAATACCAATACACTAATGAACGGTATATTTGTTCCACATCCACCCACTTTTGCCAAAGGGAATTAGCAGTCTCTTTTTCATCAAAAAAATGGATGTAACTAAATAATGGGTCTTTTTCATTTGGAGCTTTTCTAGAAACGATATCAAACAAATATTCAATTTTATTACTATACCTATCTAATTTTTCGTTTGACACAAAAGCCCAAAATTTTTGATTATTAAGCTGGTTTTCAATTTCATCCCAAATCTGTACTAACTGTGTTCTGCGTTTAATTTTATCGTCTTCCGGCATTCCTTTGAAACTATCAGAATTTACAAATTTTGCTTTAATCAGCTCGGCACTTGTTAAAGGTATTTTACCACGATTTAAACGTGTAAACAAATCCTCGCTCTTTTGTTCTTTATCTTTAATTTCATACCAAATTACTTGTACACTCCATTCAGGAAGCTGTTTTTCCCCTTCGTTACTAATTAAAATGCTCGGCAAAATTATTTCAAGCATTTTGTTTTTCAGCTCTCTTAAATTACCTTTTTTTCCATCTTCAAACCATTCTTTAATACACTTGTAAGCCTCGCTCATATAGTATAAATCAGGCTTAGTATTGTTAGTATCATTAGTTTCCAAAAAAGCTTTGGATTCAAGTCTAGTTTTGTAATAAATAGAATATAAATCATTGGGATATCCCTCTGATTTTAAATTGTTTTGAAGATATTCTAATGTCAAATATGTAATAATACGATGAAGCGTCGTTAAGCGTTGTTGTCCATCAATTAGCTCATAACCTTTTACATTATTTCCGTTAATATCTTGCCAATCAGGTTCTCTTTCTCTCACAACCACGGGTTGTAAACAATAAAATGTATTTCGGTTATTGGGTTCTTGTCGATATTCCCAAATATCATTGAGTAATTGTAGTACATTATTTTTAGTCCACCTGTAACCTCTTTGATATTCCGGAATGTAGAAGTTATTTCCCAAAAGTTCTGTTATACTTAATGTCCTAATTTGGTTTTCTTGCATAGTTTTAATTATTTATTATGGAAATTTGAGAATTGTGATAGTAGGATTTTAAGGTTGAATTTTGACATCCAAAGTAGAAAATACGTTTTGAACTTCTTTAGTCTAATTTGTTAAGTTAAATCATATATCTAGATTGTTTTTATTTCGAGATTATCTATATTAGATCTAAACATTTTATATTGAACAATAAAATTTATTATTTCTCTTTCCATTCTTACAATACTACACAAAAAATAATTATATCAACTACGTATTAATACCTACTAAATAATTTTTTTTTGAAAATTTCATTGCAAAGATGCGATGCCTCAGTATTCCATATTTTTTGGCAATACCTTGCTGAAAAGCAAATCAGAGATTTTTTGTGAAAATAATACAATAGCGATTCATAAAAGACGTATAGGATAAAAACCATATAAACAAATTGTATTAAAGTTTTTTAGGAAAGACTTTGTAATTTTATAGTTTAGATAGTGAAAATATATAAACCATAATTATATGGGAACAATTTGGGAACAATGTTATAAAAACAAAACTCTAATTGATTGATTATCAATTAGAGTTTAATGTTTTAAGTACCCAGTACCAGAATCGAACTGGTACATCTTTCGATACTAGAGTTTGAGTCTAGCGCGTCTACCAATTCCGCCAACTGGGCTTGATGTTTGTTTTAAATTGGTGTGCAAATATAGGAACTTTTTTTAATGTTCAAAAACTTTTTATTAATTTTTCTTTAAAAATTTATCTCCAAACCATCGTAACCAAGGTGTATTCCAGCAGGAAGTAACTTATCTTCAACATCATGCAGGCCGAAATGATGACTCAAATGTGTCAAAAATAATTTCTTAGGTTTTAGCTCTTCATAGAGTTTTATCACATCCGGCAATATAAAATGAGCAGGATGTGGATCAAATTTACGGATGCAGTTTAAGATAAGAACATCTAAATTTTGCAATTTTTCTTTTTCGATGTCAGAAATAAAGCCGGCATCTGTGATGTACGCTAAGTTTTTAAATTTATATCCGAAAACTGAAATTTTATAATGAATAACTTCAATCGGGATAATTTCGCAATCTAAAACTTCAAATGGAGTATTCTCAATCGTATGCAGATCAAATGCAGGAGCTCCCGGATATCTTTCATCAGCAAAAGCATATGGAAAACGATTTTTGACTTCATTTCCGACCCTCTCGCTGCAATAAAGCGGCATATTTTTTCCGCTTTTAAAAATTAATGGGCGCATATCGTCAAGACCAATCACATGATCGTTATGTTCGTGGGTGAGAAGAGCGATGTCGATATGATTTTCTTTATTAATCAGCATTTGCTGACGAAAATCGGGCCCACAATCGATGAGAATTTTTCTATTTTCATCAGTTGTCACCATTGCAGAAGCTCTAAAACGGTTGTCTTTCGGATTTTGGGATGTGCAAACCTCACAGGTGCAACCAATAACGGGAACGCCTTGCGAAGTTCCGGTTCCTAAAAATTTCAACTTCATTTTGTTTTGAGGTTGGTTTAATTTTGGTAAATTTACGAAAAATTTAATGTCCTAATGTATCAGAAACTAACTCCTAAACAAAAAGCATTAACAATTAATCTAGATCCTACTATTTATGGTACTTTCGCAGAAATTGGAGCAGGGCAGGAAACTGTACGACACTTTTTTAGAGCAGGGGGAGCTTCCGGTACGATTGCTAAGGCGATGTCAGCCTACGACAAAGATTTTAGTGATGCCATCTACGGAAAAGAAGCGAAAAATAGGTATGTAACTCAGAATAGACTTCGTAAGATGCTTCGTTATGAGGTTTCGTTGATTGAAGAAAGAATTTCCAGAGAAAACAGCCCAAACAGAAAGTTTTTTTCTTATGCAAATACAGTAACGACCATCAATTTTGATAAAACGGTAAAAGGTCACGGTTGGGTAGGAATTCGTTTTCAGGTAAAAGAAAATGAAGACTATAATGAGGTTGTCATTCACGTAAAATTCAAAGAAAATGATGCTACTTTGCAGCAGGAAACTCTTGGGAATTTAGGTGTTAATCTTATTTTCGGCGCATTTACTTATTTCGATAACCCGAGAAGGTTGATTGAATCTCTTTATGATGACGTGGCTACAGACAATCTTGAGATTGATATGATCGATTTCAGCGGTCCAGCTTTCGCCTATGTTGACAACAGATTGATGTCTTTGCAATTGGTGAAAAATAACATGACCGATGCAGTAATCTTTAATTCTCAAGGCAACAATATGCTTCCTGCAGATGTTTTGTATAAAAAGAATATTTTCGCGGTAAGAGGAAGTTTCAGACCGGTAACAAGGGTAAATATTGATATGCTCCGAAACGGAATGGATATGTTTCTGAAAGATGCGATCTGTACTCAGGAAGAAACAGAAGTTTTAATTGAAATTACCATCTCTAACCTACGTGCAGATGGAGATATTGATGAAAGAGATTTTCTGGATAGGGTAGACGTACTGGGTAAATTGGGATATACCGTAATTATTTCAAACTTCTCAGAATACTACAGATTGATTGATTATTTCTCTCATTATACGAATGGTGACATTGGTGTAGCGATGGGGGTAAATAATATGTTGATGGTATTCGATGAGAAATATTATAAAGACCTTTCTGGTGGAATTCTGGAAGCTTTTGGTAAGTTTTTCCGTAACGGAATGAGAGTGTATCTTTATCCTTACAAAGATCCTGAAACTCACGAATTGCTTGATTCTGAAACCCTTAAAGTAGAAGAAAGTCTGAAAGAATTATATAAATATTTCAAATTAAATAACCGTATTGTAGATATTAAAAACTACGATCCGGAGTTTTTGGAAATTTATTCGAGAGAAATACTGAGAAAAATAGCCTGCAACGTAAGCGGTTGGGAAAATCAGGTGCCGGAAGGTGTTGCTGAAATGATAAAAGAAAGAGGAATGTTCGGTTACAAACAAGAGCTTTCTCTAAAACAATTTTCTTAAAACAAATTTAAAATGTCTGAATTAAAAAAAAGACTTTCATCGATTCTTGAGAGTCCAAAACATAATACTGAGGAGAAACTTGAAAAGGTTTGTCATCTTTTAGATCAGGAAATTTCATATTTCAACTGGACTGGTTTTTACTTTAAAAACGGTGATAAAGACGAGTTGAAGTTAGGTCCTTACGTTGGTGCAGAAACAGATCATATCATTATCCCTTACGGAAAAGGAATTTGCGGACAGGTTGCCGTTTCAAACGAAACTTTCATCGTTCCTGATGTTCATTTGCAGGATAATTATTTGAGCTGCTCAATTGATACCAAAGCTGAAATCGTAGTTCCTATCTTTAAAAATGGTGAAAATATTGGACAAATTGATATTGATTCTCACACCATCGATCCATTTACAAAAGAAGATTTAGAATTGCTGGAATGGCTTTGTCATGAAGTTTCTAAGATTTTGTAATCTTAATTATTAAAACTAAAATATAAACTCCGATTTTTTGTCGGAGTTTTTTTGTGAATGAAAACATCAATAGGAATGGGCTTTAGCCCGTTTAAGAATGAAAAAAAATCATTTGGCTTTGGCCAAAACTTAGTGATTAAATTCAGCAATTAATTCCTTAAAATAATTCTCACACTTCGCAATATGCGTTCCGTACCAAGAAAAAGCTTCACCATCAACGATGATAATTTTCTTTTCGGGATAAAATTCTTTAAGTTTCGCAATATGTTTTTCCTTAAATGGAAAAGGCTCTGATGAAAGCATGATCACATCCGCTTCAGCTAAATCCTCAATCTGAACTTCAGGATAACGGGTTTGGCTTTTAAAAATATTTTCAAAACCTATTTCGGCAAGAATGTTATGAATAAAAGTATCTGAACCTACCGTCATATAAGGATTTTTCCAAATCAGATAGGCAGTCTTTATTTTTGTATGAATTTTTGCACCATTAAGAACTTCGTAAATTTTAAGATTAAAAATCTGTGCTCTTTCTTCTTTATTAAAAAGTAAGCCCAGGTTTTTAACTAAATAATAATTGTCTTCAATCGTCTCCGTATTATAAACAATCACTTTGAAATCTTTCATTAAAATTTCAACCTGTTCTTTTACGTTTTCTTCTTTGTTGGCTAAGATTAAATCGGGTTTTAAAGCTTTAATTTTTTCAATATTCAAGTTTTTTGTACCACCGATAATTTCCACATTTTTTACTTTGTCTTCGGGATGAATACAGAATTTCGTTCTGCCGATAATTTCGTTTTCGGTTAATCCCAAATCAAATAAAGCTTCAGTAATTGAAGGTACCAGAGAAATAACTTTCATGACTAGATTTTAGACTTTGCCTAAAATTACAAAAGTTTTCCGGTTAAGAAAAGTCCGGCAATCGTAAAGTAAATAATCAAACCTGTAACGTCGACCAACGTTGCAACAAATGGTGCAGAAGAAGTTGCTGGGTCAAGATTGAATTTTTTAAGAATAAAAGGAACCATTGATCCCGATAAAGTTCCCCAAAGTACAATCATCGATAATGACATTCCAGCACTGAGTGCGATGAAAAACCAGTAATCACCGTAATCAAACCAGCCCATTTTGTGCCAGATCATAATTCTGAAAAAACCGATTACCCCAAGAAATGTTCCCAGAATTAGGCCTGTAACCAATTCCTTTTTCATCACAATCCACCAGTCTTTGATGGTGATTTCTTGAAGTGCCATTGCACGGATAATCAAAGTTGCAGCCTGCGAACCTGAATTTCCGCCACTTGATATAATTAATGGAATGAAAAGTGCCAAGACCACAGCTTTTTCAATTTCGTTTTCATAATATCCCATCACAGAAGCGGTAATCAACTGTAAGAAAAACAAAACAATCAGCCAAAGCCCTCTTTTTTTAATCATTTCAAACCAATGTGTTTGAATATAAGGATCATCCAAAGCTTCAACACCCCCGAATTTTTGAATGTCTTCAGTGTTTTGAGATTCAATTTGATCTAAAATGTCATCAATCGTCACAATTCCTACCAAAACTCCTGCATCCGTAATAATGGGAAGTGCGGTACGGTCATATTTTTCAAAGTAGGTTACGGCATCTTCTTTTGAAGTTGTTGTCTTGATGGCTACAAACTGATTGTCGGTAAGATCTGAAACCAAAGTATCATCTTCAACTAATAGCAAACTTCCAAGTGCTAAATCGTCAATCAAGCGATTTCTCTCATCAACAACGTACAAATGGTTGATGGTTTCCACTCTTTTTCCGACTTTTTTGATTTGCTGAAGACATCTTTTTACCGTCCATTCTTTACGAATTTGGATGTAATAAGGTGTCATCAGACGGGCAATAGAATCAGAATCATACCCCAAAAGCTTCAGGGCAATTCTTCTTTCTTGAGGATTAAGGTGATTGATTGAATATTTAATCAATTCATCAGGAAAATCTTCAAAAAGTGCGGTTCTGTCATCGGGTGTCATCGCATTCAGGATCTCAGAAACTTCGTCACTGCCGATGCTTCGGATAGTTTCTTCTTGGAAATCAGGATCTAAATGGGAAAAAACATCGGCTTTGTACTCTTTTGGAACTTTCAGAAAAGCCAATAGCCTTTCATCAGCATGAAGTTCGCTAAGTCTTTCGGCAATGTCGGCTGGATTAAAGGTAAGTTCGTCTGTATGATTCAAAACCTGAATTTTTTGGATATGCAAAAATAATCCAAAATATCAACAAACAAGAACGATAACGTAAATTTAAGGATTTATTAAAGGTTAAAAACCGGCTTCAGAAGAGGGTTTCTGTTTTCTCAATTCTTTCAGAATGCTTTTCATCGCACCATTGGTACCTATTTTAATTGAATTTTCTGCAGAACCCAAAAGACGCATGTTTTTACGGTAGGTGTCGTAATCTGATGAGGCAATGAAGTTTCCCTCAGCGTCAAAGAGTTTCATGCTCACAACAACCTGATTAGAAAATACATATTTTCCTAAACCTACTTTGAAATATTTTACTTTAGGAACCACTACAAAATCAGCATCGTTGTTTTTGCTGTATTCTGAAATAGTCTTAGAATCGATGCTGTCATAAGAAACCTGAACCTCGGATCTCAACATTTTATTTTTTCTAAATCCGCTCACTTTATCTGAAACAGCGCTGAAAAATGCATGATTGGTGGGTTCCTTAATCTCCTCAAGATCAGGTTCTACTTCAGGATTAAAGTATAAGATTTTCTTTATTTTGTCAGCAGTATGAGCTTTCTGTGCTTTTACAGAAGAAATACTGATGATGAATACAGTAGAAATAAGCGTAAAGAAGAAGATTTTTTTCATGTCTTTGTCACTTGCAAAAGTACTGTCTTTTAGTGGAATTGCATAATTTTATTAAGGAAATTTTAACATATTTTTCTATCTATTTTAATACATAGAATCAATTATGTTTTGCTGAGTAAGAAAATAGTCGTACTTTTGCACCCGTTACATAATAATCATTAAACAATATTGGAATGTACTTAACAACAGAAAAAAAAGCAGAAATTTTCGCAAAACATGGAAAATCTGCACAAGACACAGGAACAGCTGAAGGACAAGTTGCTCTTTTCACTTTTAGAATCAACCACTTATCTCAGCATTTGAAGGCTAACCGTCATGACTTTGCTACTGAGAGATCTTTGGTAAAATTAGTAGGTAAAAGAAAAAGTTTGTTAGATTACCTTAAAAACAAGGATATCACAAGATATAGAGCAATTATTGCTGAACTTGGATTAAGAAAATAATCTATTAGATTTCCAAAAATAAGAAGCAACTTCGTAAGAGGTTGCTTTTTTTATGCTTTGATTCTATTTTATTAAATATATCAAAACAAGGTAAAATCGTCTATTATTTCAATAAAAGTTGTTCAAATCATCATATAATGTATATCTGAAATTCGATAAATCATTATAATACATTATCTTTGCAAACGAAATTTAGACGAAATATCAATAACTAAAGCGCTCAATACGGAGTGCAACACAAAACAATTTATGAGTATACCTCAAGCAATTACAGAGACGATCATTCTTGCAGACGGCAGAGAGATCACAATTGAAACAGGAAAATTAGCAAAACAGGCTGATGGTTCTGTAGTCGTAAAAATCGGCGGAACAATGCTTTTAGCAACTGTTGTAGCCAGCAAAGAAGCAAAAGATGGTGTAGATTTCTTACCATTGACAGTAGATTACAGAGAAAAATTCTATGCAGGTGGAAAAATTCCTGGAAACTTTTTTAGAAGAGAAGCTAGACCTTCAGATCAGGAAATCCTGACAATGCGTTTGGTAGACAGGGTTCTAAGACCATTATTCCCTGAAGATTTCCATGCGGAAGTTCAGGTGATGATTTCATTGATTTCTTATGACGGACAGTCAATTCCTGACGATTTAGCAGGTCTTGCAGCTTCGGCAGCGATTGCAATTACTGATATTCCTTTCAACGGACCAATGTCTGAAGTAAGAGTAGTAAGAATTGACGGGAAATTAGCGGTAAACCCTAATTATGAAGATCTTAAATTGGCTGACCTTGACATCATGGTGGGTGCAACTAAAGATTCTATCGTAATGGTGGAAGGTGAGATGAAAGAAATTTCTGAGGCAGAAATGCTTGAAGCAATTCAATTCGCTCATGTTGAAATCAAAAAACAAGTTGAAGCTCAGGAAAGATTAGCTGAAAAAGTAGGCAAATCTTTACCAAAAAGAGAATATAGCCACGAAAATCACGACGAAGCAATTCGTGAGAAAGTGTGGAAAGAAACATACGATAAAGTATACGAAGTAGCAAAAATTCCTTCAGGAAAAGAAGAGAGGGGTGAGAAATTTAAAGCTGTATTGGCTGAATTTTTATCTCAATATGTAGAACATGCTGAAGAGTTAGAAAGAGTAACTCCTTTCGCAAAAGTATATTTCCATGACGTGGAAAAAGAAGCGATGCGTCAGATGATTTTAAATGATAAAATCCGTCTTGATGGTCGTGATCCTCAAACGATTCGCCCGATCTGGAGCGAAATCGATTATTTACCTGGAGCTCACGGTTCTGCAATCTTCACAAGAGGTGAAACTCAATCTTTAACTGCTGTAACTTTAGGTTCAGTAAAAGATGCGAACATGGTAGACAGCGTAATGGTAAACTATGACGAAAGATTCTTCTTACATTATAACTTCCCGCCGTTCTCAACAGGTGAAGCTCGTCCTTTGAGAGGAACTTCAAGAAGAGAAGTAGGTCACGGAAACTTAGCTCAAAGAGCTTTGGCGAATATGATCCCGGAAGAAAATCCTTATACCATCCGTATCGTTTCTGATATTTTAGAATCAAACGGTTCATCTTCTATGGCGACTGTTTGTGCAGGAACTTTAGCATTGATGGATGCAGGTGTTCAAATCAAGAAACCGGTTTCTGGTATTGCAATGGGATTGGTAACTGATGTAAAATCAGGAAAATTCACTGTACTTTCTGACATCTTGGGTGATGAAGATCACTTGGGAGATATGGACTTTAAAGTAACCGGAACAGCAGATGGAATCACCGCTTGTCAGATGGACATCAAGATTCAAGGATTGTCGATGGACATTATGGAAAAAGCGCTTCTACAAGCTAGAGACGGAAGATTACATATTCTTGATAAATTAAACGAGACAATTTCTGCTCCAAGAGAAGACGTGAAACCTCACGCTCCGAAAATGGTAATGCTTGAGATCTCTAAAGATTTCATCGGTGCAGTTATCGGGCCTGGTGGAAAAATCATTCAGCAAATGCAGAAAGATACTGATACTGTTATCGCAATTGAAGAAGTTGGCGAAATCGGTAGAATTGAAATTTCTGGTGTTAGCAGAGAGAAAATCAACGAAGCGATTGCAAGAATCAACGAGATTACTTTTGTACCAACTGTAGGTGAAGTTTACCAAGGTAAAGTAGTAAAAGTGATGGATTTTGGAGCATTCGTAGCGATTGCAAAAGGTACTGAAGGTCTACTTCATATCTCTGAAATCGAATGGGCTCGTCTAGACAAAGTTCCTTACAAAGAAGGTGACGAAGTTGAGGTGAAATTTATGGGTTATGATGACCGTAAAAAAATGAAACTTTCTAGAAAAGTTTTATTGCCAAGACCAGAAAGACCGGCACAAAAGCCAAGAAATGAAGGTAACGTAAATCCTGAAGGTAAAGACCAACCGGGAGAACACAAGCCTTTGAATGAAGCTTAAGATTATTACAATCAACTATATGAAACCACCGAATTTTCGGTGGTTTTTTTGTGGGGGTATTGATTTTTTAGGTAAAGAAATTATTGTTTGAGGATATAGATTATTGGTTGCAGGTGAGAGAACAGAATTATCAATGTTCTATACCTGGGGCTTTGCCTTGAGGTAGTTTATTCCATTTTAAAGAAGAAAAAAGCTACTGCCGCCCATTCTTTTTTAATTCCATTAGCATTGCCGATCGTACCGTGGCTGCTGTTTTCCACCGTTCCGTTGTCTTTGATGTACCCAAGGGTTGAATGGCTGCTGTTTTCGACTGTTCCGTCTTTTTTAACATAACCAACAGTAGAACCACTTTTGTTTTCTATGGTACCATCGCTTTTGATTCTCCCAATTGTGCTGTGGCTTTTGTTTTCAACCGTACCGTCGCTTTTAATATAACCTACTGTAGAATGACTTTTGTTTTCAATTGTTCCGTCTGATTTGATGTAACCTGCTGTATTACGGCTTCCCGATTCAATAGTTTGAGCACATGTAATAGAAAGGTTAAATAGAAGGGAGCAAATGAATAGTGTTTTTTTCATGGTTTTTAAATTTTAAGGGTTATTATTTTGATTTGATAAATCCTTTAGGATTGTGGAACTTATAGTTACGACTTGTTAATTATATTTTTATAAAGATAAAAACTTTTTAAGAAAGCGATTAGAAAATAAAAGTCACACGATACAATTGTGCGGAAGCGAGGGTTATGATGACCGTGAAAAAATAAAACTTTCTAGAAAAGTTTTATGGCCAAGACTAGAAAGACCGGCACAAAAGCCAAGAAATGAAGGAAATGTAAATCCTTAAGATCAAGACCGGCTTGGAGAACACGAGCCTTTGTACGAAGCTTAAGATTATTACAATCAACTATATAAAACCACTAATTCCGGTGATATTTAATTCAAAAATTTCAATATTTGTTTTATTTTTAACAACTTAAAATATAAACTATGAAAAAATTATTTATTCTATTCTTAATCAACGCATCTGCATTAGTATTTTCTCAAACAGTAAATGATGTTTCGCTAAGAGATATCGATGTAGATTACGTTCAGATTATCGGGACTGGTCGTTCTTTAAGTACAAAAGTAAATGTGGAAATCGATTTCGGACAGGAAACTAAATCCATATCCTTTAAAAACGAAACCAATATTAAAGACGAAAGAGGACGGAATGTGAAATTTAATTCGATGATGGATGCTCTGAATTTTATGTCTGCAAATGGCTATGTATTCCAATTCGCTTATACCACAAATGATGAAAAAGATAAGGCTGTTTATTATATTTTAAAGAAAAATAAATAACTCCACTGACATCTCAGTGGAGTTATTCCTAATAAACAAATATGGTTTTTAACCTAAAATTTCCGACATAGCAGAAACCAATACTCCTAAAAGCTGAGGATTTCCTGCTGGTGAAGTGATTTTTACAGTCATTTGACCGCTATCTGAAAAGCTTACTGAAGTTGAAGAACCACCAGATCCACTAGCACTGAAGAAAGGCCAGAAACCTGTACTTGCTCTTGCGGTGATTACCTGCTGGTCACTTGAAGAATAACTTGTTGCAGAAGTCATTGTAATATCAATTCCGTCAACAATGATCAAAGAAGTTGCAGAACGCTGTAAGTTACCATTAGGCCCGAAAGTAGTGTCCCAAGATGGCAAACCGTTTTTCCAAACCGTGTTGTCTCTGGTACCATAAGCTCTTGACAATGCTGCACTGTTATACCAAGGCGTGTATTGGCTAAGGATAGGATCTGTAGACGTTTTTGCTAAAGGAGCTCCAGGTAATGTCAACACATGTTTGAAGCTTGCACTGATATTAATACCTGCTGAGGTAGCTTCCTGTGTAAGATTGTCATAGCTTGCGCCGCCCCCAAAATCAAACAAGTCGAAAAACACAGATGTACTTCCGCTTGCCCATGTGTGAGATACATCAGAAGACTGTGTTTTACTATCCATCGTAAAGCTTTTTGCCGGAGCAGACTGGATTGCGTTACTTAAGTCTGCAATCGTAGTATTATAAGCATATCCTTTCCCTGCAGCCTGAGCAGAAGCAAACATCGTATTGGCAATCGTTACGATATCATTATAGAAAGATTGGATTAATGATGCGCTGCATCCCATCTGAGAAGGAGCATAAATCATTGCCCATTTTTTAAATGCAGACTGCATAGCATCCGGGCTGTCAAAAATATTAGAAGGACATTTAGGAGACTGAATATAATTTAGCCAATTCGTATAATAATCTCCCATACAATTCTGGAAGCTATTATCTGATAATGGTTTTAAGTTAGCAATTACTGCCTGATAATCCTGAGAAAAATTGTTAGATTGACTTGGGTCATAGCTGTTGTTCACAGATTTTGGAGGAACGGCATCAAAAATTTTCCAAAGCCAGTCTGAAGTTGGTCCTACAGGTTGTGTTCCCTGGTAAAGCTGGAAGTTATTAGGACTTAAAGATAATCCTGTAACTAAGGCATTGTACCATTGTTGAGTTAGAGTTTGCATTGCTGCTTGTGCTTGTGACATAATATTAGTTTTTTGGTTTCCTACTCTTTTAAATATCAGGCTTTTCGGAGGCCGCCTCAATTCATTGGAAGCTTCTCTTAATGAACAGCACAAAGTAACTTCTAAAGAATTGGAACTGGTAGAGTAGAAAATACCCAAATTGATAATAGGTATTTGTACTTCTGTAAGGCGGAATATACTTAAGTAGTTTTACGCACTTAAAAAATAGTGTTTTAAGCAATTTGATAATCATCTAATTTTTAATGGAAAAGCAATTAAAAAGTCATTTTTCTGTATTCTAAATAATCTGAAATTCAATTATTTAAATAATAGTCTTCAAAATCCGTGGAATTGTCGTATATTTGCACTATAATTAAGAAGAAGGTTTCTGCTTTTCTTAAACTATAACAGTTTAGAATACCCTTTATCCCTCAGTTTTCTTTATTCTGACTGCCGTTTTTCACTTTTATTTCTTGTAAATGAATCTTAGTGCCGGCAATACGAATCACCACGACTGACCACCTGTAGAACACCTTTTTACTTCTTTTCGGGAAGTTGAAATGGTTGTAATAATCGAAAAACTTTCTGGTAACGATCGTAAATTCTAAAAAATTTATTATCTTAATGCAGCGGAATCATTAGAAGAATTTCAATAGAAATCTTTTTGTGATGGTAAACAATACCCTTTGATGAAATAACTGGAAAATCATCAGAAAATTAAATTCAAGAATAACAATTAATATAAAATAATATATGGCGGATTCTTTCTCAAAAAAGAAAACTTTAAGAAAAAATTACAGAAGCAAAAGGAAAAAGCGATACGTCGCGAGGACCGAAAGAACACCAATGACAAAGGGAAAAGTCTTGATGACATGATTATGTATGTAGATGCAAATGGTCAGTTAACAAGTACACCTCCTGATAACAGCAACAAAAGTGTCATTGATTTGGATAACATTCAATTGGGTGCAGCTCCTATTCAGGAAGAAGATCCAATCAAGTCTGGTATCGTTACTTTTTTCAGCGACAAAGGATACGGATTTATCACTGAAGATAACTCTAAAGAAAATGTATTCTTCCACAGCAACAATTGTATTGATATCATCAAAAAAGGAAACAAAGTATCTTTCGAAAAAGAAAGATCACCAAAAGGTTTCTCTGCAATCAATATCAAAATCATCAGATAGTTTTTTAAACTATATATAAAACAAACCGCTTCAGCAATGAGGTGGTTTTCTTTTTATATATAAAGATTTTCTCTTATTTCGACTAAAATTTATGTTGTTTTTTCTAGATCTGGATATTCCGGAGTGAGAATGTAATTTCAGGATGCGGAAATATGATTTCACAATTCAAGAATATAATGCTACAGTGCAAGAGTATAGTTCGACATCGGAAGAATATGGTTTAACATTGCAAGAATATGATTCTACAACGAAAGAATATTAATTTGCATCGTGCCCATGTGAAATAACATCGCAAAAAAATAAAGCTACATTACAAGAATGTAACTTTACAATGCAAGAATATTGAGTTACTGTGTTTCAACATTCTTTTGAACACAAAAAACATTATTTTCTATTCGTAAATTCTATTGCTGAAACGTTTGTGTACTCGGGAGAAGTTGCACCGTAGAGGCTTTTCACATACTTTTTGATGTTCTGGGCGATGGTGTACAAGCCTGTATCGTCTGCATATAAAATTTTGTCTCTTTCTATCAATTTTGTGTTGAGCTCGGCTTCAGTCTGGTCGACAGCCTGGGTAGCACTCATTAATGATGCGTGGTAGGTGGTCAGGTTGTTTAATTTTAAATCTTCTTCATTTGGTGTGTAGCCCGGAAGGGTTGCCAATAATTGCAGAAGAATCCCGAAATTTTCAGCCTGCTGGGTGAAAGACTGGCGGGAAGTGGAAGCTGTTTTGGGCGCTTCTTTACCTTCTTCAAGTGGAGTGGCGACTTTCTTTGAGCCGCCCTGAACTGCGCGGTTCAATGATCTTGCCTGATCTAATGTTCCTTGTGGCAATCCTAAAATTTCGAGCAGATTAACGATTTTGGTACATGTTGATTTTAGATTTTCGAAGGCGGTCTGACGTGTGATGATTGCGTTTTTGTTGGCGTTTCGTTTGTCTTCCACCTCAGTTAATTTTGCGGCGGCATTGGTGTACAATGCCTGAAGGTTGGCTACTGTAATGTTTTCTACCGGAGGATTGTAAAGGCTGTAAGTGGTAACTTGCTGTGTAATTTTTTGAAGGTTCGCTACATTTTTAGCGTGCCCAACTTCGGAGGTACTTGACATAATATTTGTGTTTTTAAATTAGTACTTCAAATATAAAAATTATTTTGAATAAAATAGTTTTTGGTGTAAAATATTTTGTTAATCAGTGTATTATGTTAAATAGGATAATGAAAAACCCCGATACATAGACTGGGGTTTTGTTGTTTTGAAATGGAAAAAGGAATTGCAAATCAGTACATAGATAATTATTTTGAACATTTTTAGAAACAAATTATTTGTAAAGATTTTCTCTTATTTCGACTAAGATTTTTGTTGTTTTTTCCAGATCCGGATATTCTGGAAGTGTCGAGATCGAATGATAGTATTCAATCGACTGAATCAATCCTTCTGCTTTTTTCATTACATTATCATACGACCAGTTTCCGGCTTTGATATCTAATAATTCATCACGGTTTTCTACACGGATATTTAAAGAATTGGTTTTAAAAATCTGTTCGCACGACTGCAGCAATCGAATCGTGTGCATCATATTTTTGCTGTCGTAGTTTTGTCCGTGGTTTTGATTGACGTTGTAGCGGTCTTCATTTCGCTCGGAAACCCATTTCCAATATTCACGGTAATCTTTGCAGTACGTGGAGTAGGCGTCGAGATTACAGAACATAAAAGCCACCGATTTTTCTCCTTTTGGAATTGATGACAGAGAAACCTGATTGGCTTCTTCGTTCTGAATAATTCCTTTGTAGCCTAAATCTCCCGATTCATTGTAGAAAACGGCAAACATTCCTTTGGTATTGTCGATGCTCACCAATCCGCATTTTTTCTGTGAAAGACCACCCCGTCCAGCGGACACCCCTACGGAGGAGGGGAATTCTTGAAGCCATTTTTTTAATGGAATTGAACTGTTATTTTCTAAAATATAACAGAAATCAAGAATCGATTTTCTTTCTTTATCAATAGGATTTAAAATCTTTTTATTGAGTCCTTTTGCTTTTTTGATCTGCGAAATCGCATAACCCGCAAACGTATCTTTGCATAATTTGGAAAGGAAATCTTCAGGCTTCAACAAATCCATTAACGGATTTTTATGCTGAATACAGTCTTCCGGACTTGCCAGAATTTCCAGAATATTCGGATTGTTTTTTTGTAGCAATTCTACAAATCTCCCGATCTCATAATACGAAATATCATTTGTCTCATTAGAAATTTGCGGAATATAATTTAAACCAAAAAAATCTTCTTTTGGTAAATAATACACTCCCCGAATATCTGTATCAGAGTTTTCCGTTGCGAGCCCGAAAGAGCGGCTTCCGGAGATGGATTCGAGGAGGATGAGGTTGCGGGATTTTAGTGTTTGGATGGTCATTTTAAATTATTAATTCAAATATTTTCTAATTTCAAATTGAAATAATTCTGCTTGATTAATCAGGTAATTTTCAAACTCAATCTTGTTTTTTGGTCTTAAATTACCATTTTTATCTAATTCTAAATTTTCAATTTGATTATCAATTTCTAACTTATTAATTACACTGACAGTTAATCCAAATCTTACCAGATTTATAACTCTTTCATCAGTCGTTCCATAAATGTATTGGTAATAGTAATCTTTTGGAATAATATTAAAATCATATAAAAATGACATTAATAAAGTTAATTGAAAACTTACAAAATCTTCTTCTATTTTTAGCTTCACAATTGCTAAGTTAACCCAACTTTGTTCCGTATATTTTAAATTAATATAGACATTTTTCCAATCTCTATATTTGTTATTTAACTGTTCATATCTTGAAGACTTTCCTGCGTCAATAGATGTCGTATCACCATATCCTGTTCCAATATATAAAAACGGATCTTCATGTTTGATTTTGTTATGAAAATGATTTAGAACAGAATTAATTCTTTGATTTAAATGTTGCTTTTGAGTTACGTCAATGTAATAATTATAATAATCTCTAGCTTTTTCATTTTTCAACCTGTCTATTTCAAAGTCATTTAAGTTATGTACATTATTAACTATTAAAATTTCATAAATAATATCAACTATTTTATGATTAAAATCAAAATCATAGTTTTGAATGTTAATTAAAATTATTTCTATTACTTCTTCTAAATTATCGAAATACTTTTCAATTGAGTTTTCAATAAAATATTTTTTAATTCTTTCATTTTCACTTTTTGGTGGCTCAAGTACAAAATCTGAATGCTCTAATAATTTATTATCCTCTTTTCGATGTTTTTCTTTATTTGCAACTTTATTTTCTCCGGTAAATTTTAGGTTTTCAATATCGTAAGTTTCTATTATAGGATTTTTCACCAAATCAAATAGTTTATTTTCATTTAATTTCTTTAGTGATTGAAAAATTGAAAATTGATTTTTATCACCCTTTTTGCCATGATAGGTATCATGCTCTAAAAAATGTATTCTTGAAATAAGTTTATCAATATCTTTAGAGTTTTCATCAAATACATAATTTAGTCTATTTGCCCTACCGATTAAATTTATCAAACTTTTTATATCTAATCTTTCATTCTGTTTTCCAGCTTTATTGGTTGTGATAAATATAGTTTCAATAGGTAAATTTATTCCTTCAAGTATAACTGTATTTGCTACAATAAATTCAATTTCATCAATCTCTTTAAATTGTCTTTCAATATATTCTTTTATTAAATTAGGTATTTTACCATGTATGTAAACAATACCTTTTTTCAAACATTCTATCATTTGAAATTCAGGATGAACCTCTTTCTTTAATGTATTTATGATTTTCTCAATATTCTCATTCTTGGATAAATCAATATTTATATTTGAACTTAATTCTAAAGCTAATTTTTCAGTTAACTTTGGTTTAAGTTGGTAAATAAAATTTTTATTAGATGAATTATCAATGATATATTCAAAATAATTTTTATCTTTTTTTAAGTCATATTTTCTTCCTGTAAACCTATCGTAGAAATAACTTTTATTTTTATCAAAGTAAAACAATTCAAAAGATTTAAAATCATGCTGAACTTTTCTAGTATAAATAGTTCCATCTTTTGTTTTTTTGATTTTCAGATTACTCTCATCCTCAACTAATGGAGATAAGTAAATTATCTTTTGATTAGGATTTCTCTTGTAATTTAATTGAATTAATCTTGACAAAATAAAACTTCTTGAATCTCTTTTAAATAGGTTGTGAGCTTCATCAATAAAAATAACATCAAAAAAAGATTTTGATTTACTATTTAAAATTCTTGTAGCTCTTTCTTGCGTTAAGATTCCTATAAATTTCTCATCATCTATATTATACATTTCATCATGTAAAACAAGTTTATAATAATTGTTAGATTTTTTTATATCATTATAAGTTTGAACTAGGAGAGATTTTGTTGGAACAATGATACCTACTTTCTTAGGATTATTTTTCTCAATAAAATCAGCTATCAAAGAACTTTTACCATATGAAGTTGGAGCTATATATGCAATTTCATTTTCTTCACTATTAATTATTGATTTTCTCGAACTATTTTGTTCTAATGATTCAATATAACCTTCATTAGAAATGAATTTTTTTGATAAGAAATAAAAGCAATAGCGTCAGTGATTAAATTTTTTGATTCTTCTTCAACATTTAATAATTTTTTGGTTTTTGTAATGAATTCAATTATTGGGTAAAAACCTATTTGAAGACATATATCATAAAGAGGTCGATAGTTTTTATATTTTAAAGTGTATTTTAAAATAATATAGTAACCAATTTTAAAATAAATTTTATTTCTTTTGTCTTGGTCATAAAATTGAAAAAAAAGAATTGCAGAAGATAAAATATATTCCTTTTCCATATTGTTTAATTCTTTATTTAAACAAAGTTTCTGAAATGAATTTTCAAAAAAATCATCCTTTAATAAAGAATTTAAATTAGTAGCTATATTTTTTTCCATTTTACTATTTTTCTAAAAACTTTTCAAAATCAGAAATAGTTTTTTATTGATACATATTACATTTATTTTTTTTGCATTATATCTATTTAATAAAGTTTTTAGATTTCTCTCTAAGTCATTATTATTAATCAAATCAAATTTATTTCCCATATAAATAACAGAACTTGGTATAATGTTAAAATTATCTATTATTTCATAGTTTTTTCTAACATATTTTTTGGATAAATCCTTTACTGCATTTATCAAAGATTGATTTTTTTTATTGAATTATTATTACAATGAGTGTAGGCATTCTTCCATGGATTATTCTTACTATTTACACCAGTAATTTTCTTTTTTAAATCATTATAGGCATCTCCAATATTAATGTTATGACTATAAATTTTAGTTTCAGGTAGAGTACATTTACTCTCATAAATCCAAAACTCTTCCTTATTCACAAAAACTCCATCAAAACCTTTCTTTGGACCTTTTTCTTCTAAATTTCTAAACAAAAAATGTTGTTCATACCCTTGGCTTCTTAAAAATAAATGACATATAAATTCTGATATAAAGCCATGTTTTTGTTCTGGTCTTTTGTTATTTAACCATTCAATAAATTCGATTTTTACAGTATCTAAATCGTTGTCATCTAGATCCCCATCCCAAATTTTAGCAATTTCATCATTAATTAATGAAAATAAATTGTCTGAATAATTTTCAATATTTATGAAATTAAGAGAAATTTGTGTTGATAATTCTATATACTTTTCGCCAAAAATATTCATATTCATTTACTTTAATTCCCTAAGTTAGTTCCTTCAGATTTGGTATATTTGCGATAAATAAAGTCTATTCAATTTTACAGTTAAAAATGAATATTTTTTTAATGAATTAGATATTGGATTGATTCTCTAATTTTTATTTGAAATATCTGTGTTTTCATCTTGATTAATTTCTGAGTTTTTATTCTGCATGGTTTAAGTTTTATATCAAATAAATTTAACAAAAATATTTCCTATTTACGAGAAAAGATTACGACAAACCGTAATCTCTCAATATTTATATTAATATTTCTCTAAAAACCCTCTCCATCTCACCTTTATCTGAACTCCCACCTTTTAAATTCTTAGCTCTTTCTTCATTATCCAATATTGTTTTCTCTAAAAATCCAAACAATTCCCAATCATTCGGATGGTAATAAGATTCTCCTTTTGTGGCTTTTAAGGCAACAAGATTTTCTATTTTGGTTCTTGTAAAATCATCGACCAAAACCAGCAATTCACTGAACAAAACTGGTGGTACCGTTCCTTTTTCCAATATCCATTTTCCTGTCAAGGCCGTTCGAAGGCAGTAGAAATAAGATTTCAGTTTTACTTCATCTGTTCTGCAGGCTTCCAAATATTTTTTGCTCATGCTCAGATAATGGTAAGAAACCGCTATCGGAGAAAAACAGGAATCTGCCAAAGGTTTAAAAAGTTCATAAAACTTTTCATTTTTTACGTAAACGATAGGAGAGTAGAACCAACTCAACAAAGCCGCATTCGACTTTAACAAGAGATGAAAAGTCTTTCTCAGATCCCATCCCGAACCGTCTAAATCGTCTTCAGTCATAAATTCTATCGTTTCATCTTTATCCCACGGCGACAGATACCAGTCTTTTTCGTGGCGGTATATAAATCGTATGTCATAATCGCTGTCGGGAGATGCAAAACCCCAAGCCCGGCTTCCCGATTCTACGGCAAGAAGTATTTCTATGTTTCTTTTTGCCTCTATTTCTTTTAATTTTTCTAATATTTTTGGTGTCATTGTTATTAATTTATATTGAGTTACAAAGTAAAAAACTAACTGCGCAGCCTTTTTGCACAGTTAGTTTAAAGTTTAACTTTTATAGTGAAAATATCTTTTCTAAACTTTAAAAATTCTCATAAAGCTATCTTTTTCCAGAGTATCTATGGAAAAACTATAATCTGATTCACTTTTCTTATTAGTTATTGTTGCTCCCAATTCTTCTACAAGTTTGTTAAAAGAAATTGGTTCATACCATTGCTGATAAAGTGCCTGCGTAGCCATCATAGAAACTTCAGAACTTCCTGAAACATGAGAATGCCCAGCTCCGAAATTCAACAAAACAAAACATTGTCTTCCATCTTTCGGCAAGAGAATTCCCAGAATCGTTTGCTTCTGTACTGAGTTGCATTGAGCTTCTGCAAACAGATTGTTTGGGTTCATCATATAATCGTAAGAAACAGCATCGCCTTTTCCGATCACGATTTTGTAACCACAATCACTGCTTCCGCTGAAAACGTTATTCATGACCAAAGTCGGAGCTACAAAACCTTTGTTGGCATATAGATATTCTACGGCACCTTGTGGTGCGGAAGTCATATCTCCAGAGTACATCAACTGACCTTCATTTTGATTATAAGATGCATTCCAGCCAATTTTTCCGGCAATATTCAATCCTGAAAGATCAAGGTCATAAGCGCCCCAAGCATTTTCCCAGTAGATTCCGATCGCCAATCTGTCTCCGTAAAATCTTGTTCCTGTAGGGATATTTCCTACAAACATTTTTTCGGATGTGGGTAACGCAAATTCTACATCTTTAGGGAAATACATCTTCTTACCGGAAAGATTATATTTTGATTTTAAGTAGTTTAAAATAAAATCATAATTCAATTCGTTCACAGAAGTTGATGTGGCTTTTTTCGTCCACGATTTACCATTTCTGATTCTGTAAACAAAAGTATCCTGACCATACATTCTTGAGTAGCACGCTGACAACGCTTTGAATAATGCAAACGGAGTGGCGTTTTCCAGCCAATGCAAATCACTGTTTTCCAGCAAAATATTTGTTGCATTATTTAAAGGATTTGAAATTAATGGCTGATGATAAACTTTTGACAGTTTTGAAATTTTATTAATCGTTTTCGGTGCTTTGTTTTTAAATGCTAAAAACAGAGGTTTGAAACGGTTAAAAATTTCAGCCAGTTTTTCCAATTCGAACTTTTCAAACAGATAAGTTGGATTAAATTTACTTTGCTTTATTTCATCGATTAAATCATCACTTTTGATCAGAAGTGTTGTTCTGGTCGTTTTGTAAATCACATAACGGAAAAATTCTACCGGATTTTCTGGATAAATATCGTAACGGTCAGCTATTTTTATGATTGCTTCTTTGTTTCTGATATTTTCTTTTCCTGTAAAATCATATTCTAATTCGTTATGCAAAATATATAGTACATCATCAATTGTTTCTTCCTTCAGGGCAATTCCGGACTTCAATAAGGAAAGGCATTTTTCCTGCATTTCTTCGATGCTGTAAGCTTTAATTACTTTAAAGGTTAATTTCAAATCGGGGACATTTAATACTTCATTCGGAATATAGATTTCATTTTGAAAATTGCTTCCATACGTTGAAATATAATGATTAATTTGTTCGATAAGTAATTGAAATCTTGTGCTGTCTTTGATTTTCTGCCAGGATTTATGAAAGGTTTTATTTAAATCATTTCCATTGAGCTTTTCTTTTTGTAATAAGACGTAATTTCTTTTTTGCCCAAACAGCATCGGGCTCAATCATAAAACCATCTTCTGAAATAAACGCTTTTGCATCAGATTCTTTTGCTAATACAGCATTGAATAATTTTAATGTTTTCATTGTTTTAAATTTTAAAAAAATAAGTGAGGAGTAGTTTTCTTTAAAGTGAATGTTATAGGAACTCCTTTTACCTACAGTTTTACAAAAAGGCGGGGAGTATTTTTCCAATTATAGGAACTCCCTTTGCCTTAGAATTCTTAAAAAGGCGGAAAGTAAATGTGGGAAATCAATAGGAACTTTCTTTGCCTTACTATTTTTAATAAATGAAAATGATTAATCGTTGAATATAAACATTTTCAATATTTTGAGGAACAGGCAGGGCTCGAACCTGCGACCAACAAACTTAATTCATAGGAACTTTATTTGCCATAAGCGAAAAGTATTACTGTTGCTCTACCATCTGAGCTACTGTTCCCACCTTTATAAAAAGTTTTTATTTATGCTTTTCTAAACTTCTTCTTTTTCTTCCAAGGCGCGTTTTTCTGCACATCACCTGCCATAATACATCCGTAAGGCATCACTTCATCCAAAACTTCGCAAAGTCCGTATTCTTCAATTTGTGCTCTTACATTTTTGGCACTTTTATAAGCCGTTGGAAGTTCAGAAATATCAATTTCATTCGAGAAAAAACGGATATCTAAACCTTTTGTTTCTTCTGCAAAAACTTCTTCAATCGTTTTATGAGCCAATGATTTTTTATGTTGTGTTCTGCTAAAATTTCTTCCCGCTCCATGTGGAGCAAAACCTAAGTTTCTCTCATTGGTTTTCCCTTGAACGATCAAAACGGGTTCTGACATATTCAACGGAATCAATCTTGGTCCCGTAATATCAGGCATGAATTTGTCATCCAACGGAGTCGCACCTTTTGCATGATAAAACAAATCTCCATCCTTGAAAACAAAATTATGTTCATTCCAATATCTATCTTCTTTTTCGATGTTCATTTTGTTTAAAACGGCATCATGGATTGAAGTATGATTTTCTTTCGTCCATGTTCTTATCAATTGTAACGCTTCCCAATATGATTCTCCTTCTTCCGTTTCATAAGGAATCCAGGCATTTTCCCTTAAAGTTTCTGGTGAAATTTCTAATCTGAAACGGTTTGCGATTTTCATCCCTTTATCATACAAAGCGGCTCCCGGAGCTCTTGATCCGTGGTGAGTGACCAACATGGTATTTCCTGTATTTTTAGAAATTCCAACGAACAAGAAATGATTTCCATCTCCCTGAGTTCCCATATGAGAACGGGCAATGCTGATTAATTTCTCATCATTCAGGAAGTCATTTTCTCTGAAAGCATCCATTAATTTCTGAGACATTTCCATTTGCTCACCTCTCGGTCTTCCTCCGGGTCCGAAATGTGTAATTGAATGGGCTACATCCAAAACTTCTTTAGGATCAGCTTTTCCAAAATCTGTCAGCATAACTGAACAACAGATATCTGCGCTATGAAATCCAGGGTGAATCGCATTTTTCGCCACAACAACTCCACCAACCGGAATCTGACCTTCAGGACCTGTCGGACAGGCATCGGGCATGATCGCACCTGCAACCAAAGTCGGTGTTTTCATCAGAACTTTCATTGTGTTGATTACTTTTTCCACATTATCATTTTCACTTTCGTGTTCAGCTCTGATATTGATGATAAAATCTTTTGGCGTTTCATGAAGCGGAATCAAGTCCGGCTGTTTGAATTGTTCCAAATATGCTGTAATTTGATTTTCATCTAAATTATTTTCGTTGATATATTCGATGGCATCTTTAAACCATTTTGATGGTCTGTATCCTAATTCTATTAAGTTGTTTCCGTTAAATTCCATTGTTTGTTATTTTGTTGATGCAAAGTAATAACACAAGTGTGCAATCTTTTTGCGTAGATAAAATTATTTTAATTATTTTTGAAATTAATTAACTGAAATTTTTCAACACATTAGAACACTTTAGTTTTTTTAGTTTAAAGCTTAACGAGTAAAAGGGCACTTAAGTTTTTAAAAAATCTTTGATTTTTTTCTAATGTGTTCTTTATGTTTTCAAAGATGATAACTCAAAGATCCTAATGTGTTAAAAGAAATTTGTAAGTCTTTTCAATTTTATATAAAAAAATAAAAAATATGTTATTCGAACAATTAGAAAAATCAGCGGAAGAAATACAGTTTAAAGATGTCATTGCATTTATTGACGAACATTATGATTTTACTCCGACAAAATTTACCAACGGAAATACGGTAAATGAAGCAGATCAAAATAACGGATCATGCAAGGTTTTCAGTTTTGCAAAGCTGAATGATTTGCCAAAAGAAGATACTTTAAATCTTTTCGGAGAGTTTTACCGGGAAGATGTTTTGAAAAATCCTGAAGGTACAGATCATCAGAATATCAGAAATTTTATTGAATATGGCTGGGATGGGATTTCTTTTGAGGGGAAGGCTTTGAAGAGGAAGTGATTTTTTTGTACATCTAGTTTGTCATTCCGTAGGAATCTCTGCAAAGTTTCGTAATAATCAATTGCCTAGATTCCTACAGAATGACAAAGTGACTGTTCATTTTTTTAACCACCCCGTCAAAAATTCTATGAATTTTCGCCACCCCTCCAAGGGAGGGGAATGCTATACGCTTTAGCTCAACCTTAATCTTAACCTTAACCTTTAACTATGTCATCCAACAAAAACGCCCTTATCCGCTACAAAACTTTAGATAAATGTCTCAAGAATAAATACAAAAAATACACTTTGGAAGATTTAATCGATGAATGTTCTGAGGCTTTGTTTGAATTTGAAGGCAAGGAATCTTTTGTAAGCAAACGTACCGTACAATTGGATTTGCAGAATATGCGGAGTGAAAAATTCGGGTATGAAGCGCCGATTGAGGTTTATGAGAGAAGATATTACCGCTACAGTGATCCGGAGTACAGTATTCATCAAATTTCTGTCAATGAAAATGATCTGAAAGCGATGAATAATGCCATTCAGATTTTAAAGCAGTTTAAAGATTTTTCCATGTTTAAGGAAATGAATGGTGTTATCCAGAAGTTGGAAGATTCTATTCATTCGACCAATCAGAAATCGATTATTCATTTGGATAAAAATGAGCAACTGAAAGGTTTGGAGCATATTGATGTTTTGTATGAAAGTGTTTTAAATAAAAAGGTTTTAAAGATTTGTTACAAAAGTTTTAAGGCGAGAGAATCTAATATTATCACCGTTCATCCTCAATTGTTGAAAGAATATAACAACCGATGGTTTTTGATTTGCTGGCATAAAAAAGCGATTTATAATCTCGCTTTAGACAGAATGGAGGAAATTGAGATTGATGAAACTACGGAATATATTGATAAGGATTTTGATGCAGATCGTTACTTTGGTGAAGTCATCGGAGCAACGGTTTCTGAGACGCAAAGACCGCAAAATGTTATCTTTTTTGTCAATTCACAACATGCTCCTTATGTAAAAACCAAGCCTTTTCATCATTCACAGGAAATTATCAAAGAAGATGAAAAGGGCACAACTTTTAAAATTTGTGTTCAGCTCAATTTTGAATTAGAACGAATGATTTTGGGAATGGGAGAGTTTTTAACGGTTTTAGGTCCGAGAAAACTGAAACAGAGAATTGCCAAAAGTATTAAAGCGGCACATTCAAATTATCAGAGTAATGAAACGGGGAATGAAGAATTATAATTTAGTTCAGTTGTAAAAATTGGCTTGAAACTTGTAATTGTTTTTGAAAATAAAATTATTATGAAATCAAGAATATTAAAAGCGGTACTTGCAATGGTTGTACCTATCGTCATTGAATATGTTATCAAGAAATTTACAGAAAAAAAAGGAGAAGTGAAAGATCCGAATAAACAGATTCCTTCTCCACATTAATAACTAATCAATTATAGCCTAAGCCTTACAAAAAATTGTAAGGCTTTTTTATATGAAATCATACACACCGTTTTTCCAGCCCAGAACTTTTGACGAATCGGCATTGAGCCAATTTTTAAGGACGGTTGCATAGACTTTTCTGAAATCTTCAGTGTAAATTAAATCTCCTTCTTTCAGGTTTTGCAGATCGGGAAGAGCGTTGAGGATTCCCTTCTTTTTTAATCCACCGCTGATGAAAAACATTTGGTTGGCGGTTCCGTGGTCGGTTCCTTTGCTTGCGTTTTGGGCAACACGTCTTCCGAATTCTGAAAAAGTCATCAGTAAAATATCATTAAATAATCCGTTTGCTTTCATGTCGGTGACGAAAGATTTTACCGCATCATTAATTTCTCCGAATAACTTTTGCTGTTTTTCATTTTGATTGACGTGCGTATCAAAACTTCCGATGGAAAGATAATAAACCTGCGTATTAATGTCTGATTTAATTAATGAAGCGACGGTTTTAAAGTCTTTACCTAGTTTAGAATTCGGATATTCCTGAGTTGATTTTTTGCTTTACTTTTTTCAAAAATGTAATCGGCATTGTTGATGGTTGAACCTAAAGTTTTATATAAGTAAGACACCGTTTCGTTATCGTGGTGATGATCGCTTTCATACAACGATTTGAAATATTTTTCCTGACTGGTTTGATATAGTTTTTTGGGATCTTTAAAGGCAAAAGCTTTGTTGTTTTCTCCTTTCAAAGCTAAGCTCAACATATCATCAACTTCCAAAGCCTGTGTTGGATGTTCACATTTATAACATTCTTCATCCAAAAATCTTCCGAGCCATCCCGTTTCCAGAAACTCATCGCTTTTACTGGCAGAATGCCAAATATCCATGCTTCTGAAATGTGATTTATCAGGGTTTGGGTAGCCGACATTATTCATCAGGGAAAGTTCACCACTGTCAAATAATTCTTTAAAATAAGACAAAGCCGGATTGATTCCTGTTTCATCATTTAAAGCTAAAGAATCATTGATGGCAATATTTTTTCTTTCTTTAAAATAAATATCATTTTTTGTCGGAATAATCGTGTTTAAACCGTCATTCCCACCTGTGAACTGCAGGACGATCAGTATTTTCTGATTCGGATTTAAGGCATTGTCTAAAGTCATCGACTGTAGAAAATTCGGAACAAACAATGAAGCTGTTGCCAATGAACTGATCTTTAAAAAGTCTCTTCTTTTGATGATCATAATTTCTTTGCTTAGATTTAATAAAAACTAATTTCTCTAACTTCTCACATCAACTGATATTCAGGGGTTGACATCAGATTGATGACATTCATTTTGATACTTTGATCTGAAAATTGTTTAACAGTATTCATATCCAGAGATTCTGAGTTGACGATCAGATAATCTTCTGCTTTTTTCTGATTTAAAGCTTTGTCAACCTTGCTCCAATCGATTGTTATATTTGGGTTTTTAAAACTTTTATTTAGAGCTTCTCTTGATTTCATTCCCATATCCATATCATCGTCTTCTTTCGCAGAATATTCCATCGGTCGCAATCCTGACCATATTTGCGGAATCTGAAGTCGCAGCATTAAAGTCGAGCTGTCAATCCAGGATTTTCCGTTTGGCCAGCCTGATACGTTGGGTGGATAGAGCAGCATTTGTCCCAAAAGCTTTTGATAAACAATAATGTTTTCAGGATTTTGAATTTCCATTGGTAAAATTCTCATCATTCCTGCAAGAAGTTCTGTTGGCGATTTTATTCTGTTGCCGATATTTTTTTGATCATAAAACCATGAACTTGAAAAGATCTCGGTCATTAGTTTTTTGATGTCATATCCTGATTCATAAAAGTTTTCGCTGAGGTTTTTAATGATTTTTAAATCAGGTTTTCATTAACGAAAAAGGTGTAAATCTTTGTTGTGATGAATTTTGCAGTTGCTTTTTGTTCTAAAATAATATTTAAAACATCATCTCCTGTAAAATCTCCTGTTTTTCCGAGAAAAGCTTTTGTGCCTTCGTCATGCTGTTTTTTTCTTTCAAGAAATTGGCCTTCTTTATCATAACCCCAACCTGTAAAAGCCCTTGCTGCCTCACGAATATCTGTTTCAGTATAATTTCCTCTTCCCATCGTGAAAAGCTCCATCACTTCGCGGGCAAAATTTTCGTTGGGATGATTTTTTTATTCTGTTGATTATTCAAAAAGCTTAGCATTGATGGAGAACGGCTGACTTCAAATAATAAATCTTTAAAATTACCTAAGGAATTCTCCCGAATTACATTCAAGAGTTGTTTGTTGAATTTTGAATTGTTAATTCTCGTTGCAAAATGCCCATGCCAGAAAAAAGCCATTTTTTCTCTCAGCTGTTCATTGCTGGTTGTAAATTTTTTAAGAAAATTAAGATTGAGCTCATTATTCTGCTTTTGATTCACCTTTTGGATTTCCCTTTTCTGCTGGGCAGTGGCTTTAGGATCGGTATATTCAATGGGTTCGACGTCGGTAGTTTCATACACAATGGGAGAGAAGGCTTCTTCATTGAAAATTTCCTTCAAAATCGTCTTGATATGTTTATTTTTCAGATCATCTACCTCGTTAATTCCCGGTCCGAAACCAGCGCGCCATAGAAGATGTTTGTTATTAATAAATGAAGCAACCATAATCCTGATTTTATTTTTTGATGAATAAAAAATGCGGAGGTTAAAGTGTATAAACAATTATTAATGATCATTTATTGCTTGCCTTCATGTAAAGTTAAACAACTATTTAATTAAAATAAAATTTAATCAATTGATTTTCATTATTTTGTGAGATTTTTAAGATTTACTTTTAAGATGTGTGAATTGTTTTGGCATGATTTTTCCTTGTCTCATTTCAGTAAAATTTAAAAATCAGTGTTATGAAAATGATTAAGAAAACAATATTAGGAGCAGGGATTTTAACAGCAGGTTTGTTAAGTGCACAGAGTGCAAGTATGAATAATATGATTAAAGTGGGAGCAACGGCAGGTATTGCGGTTCCTTCAGACAACCTTTCTGCAGCGGTAGGTGTAGATGTAGCATATCAAAATCTAATTACTCCAGGATTTGGGTTAGGTATTGCAACAGGTTATACTCATTATTTTGCAAAGAATAATAACGGATATGATAACAATGACGTAGGTGTAGTTCCGGTAGCGGCGCTATTCAGAATTTACCCTAAGCAGACTGGTTTCTATTTCGGAGCTGACCTTGGTTATGGGTTTTTAGTAGGTGATGACAAAGTTGCTTCAAACTCTACAGCAGACCGACCAGACGGAGGTTTTTACCTAAAACCAGAGATCGGATATCACAACAGAGACTGGAATTTCTTCCTTCAATATCAGAAAGTATTTTCGGGAAGTAACGGTGATATCGCTAATCAAGACTATAATGTGGGAAGCATCGGAGCCGGATTTTCTTACAACATTCCTTTAGGAAAATAATTACAACCTATATAATCAATTATTAACCAAGCCTTTTCGATTTTTGAAAAGGTTTTGTTTTACCTAGCACAGATTACCAAAACAATTATTATATTTGATAAAATTAGCGATTATGAACTTAAATCCAAAATTTCCACTTTTTTTACCGGGAGTAAAAAACAGCAGTAATGATAATGTTTCGATCATTGGTGTAAACCTACGTGAAGATGTTACTACGATCGCTTATTATGTCTCTAGTAATGGTGGAATTGAAACTAAAACTCAGAAAAATTATCCCACAAAAGAATATACTGCATTTTCTGAAATTCTTACCCAGTTTATTCAGGAAGAGCAGTTAGAGAACGTAAAACGTTTGGGAATCTCAGTTCCGGGACCTGTTTGAACGGAAAAAGTAATCCTGCAAGATTAGGCTGGAGCTTTGATGTTGAAGAATATAAAAATGCATTCGGTTTTGAAGAAGTTACTATGCTGAATGATCAGGAAGCTTCGGCTTACGGTATCGCACTTTTACAAGATAGTGATCTTGATGCAATCTACAGCAGCGGTCATCTGGAAAAAGGAAATGTTGCCATCTTAGCACCAGGAAACGGATTGGGTGAGGCAGGATATTTCTTTGACGGAAAATACCTAAGACCTTTCGCTACAGAAGGCGGTCACTCAGAATTTTCTCCAAGAACAAATGTTGAGGTAGAATTTTATCAGTTCCTAAATAATATTTACGGAATTGTAAGTTGGGAAAACGTATTGTCTAAAACAGGCTTATTTAATATCTACAGATTCTTAAGAGACGTAAAAAGACATCCGGAACCTGAATGGCTTTCTGAAAAGCTGACAAACGCCAACGGAAATTTCACAGAAGAAATTTTCAAAGCTGCAGTTGAGGAAGATGTACTGATTTGTAAAATCGCATTAGATACCTTCTTAGAATTTTTGGCGAGAGAAGCCAATAACTTAACGTTGAAGTTAAAGGCAACAGGAGGTTTATTGATTGCCGGAGATATTCCGCAAATCATCAGACAATATATCGATAAAGATAAATTTTACGAGAAATTTAAAATAAGTGATAAGATGGAAGACATGTTGAAGAACATACCTATTTATCTCATCAATCCAGACAGCACGAGCATTGATGGTGCTGCGCTTTACGCCGCTTACTATAAAGAATAAAAATACAGCTCCGAAGAAATTCGGAGTTTTTTTATGGATGATTTTAGTCATAGAAATATTTTTGAAAATTGATGTACATCAACAAAAACTACCAATTAAGATATTTACATTTGCAGCAATAAATAATTAAACAATTTTTATTCATGAAAAAAATATTTTTATTAGCAGTTTTGGCTAGTGGTTTGGCTTTCGGGCAATCAAAAAAGTAGTAACATCTGATGTTCACTGGTGGGGTTATAAAGTTGCGAAAACTGAATCTAGTTCTCACGACGGAACGGTAAAAGTAAAATCCGGTAACATGATCATGAAAGGAAATGAGCTTGTAGGAGGTGATTTCGTTTTAGATATGAATTCTATCAACGCTACAGATCTTTCAGGAGAATACCAAGGAAAACTGAATGGTCACTTGAAAAACGGAGATTTCTTCGAAGTTGAAAAATTCCCGTCAGCAAGTTTCAAAATCACTTCTGTAAAGAAAAACAGTGATAAAGTTTACAACAAACTGGTTACAGGAAATCTTACGGTAAAAGGAAAAACTAGCCCTGTTTCTTTCCCTGCAAAAGTTTCTTATGCAAACGGAGTGGTAAGTTTAGAGTCAAATAAATTCTCTTTCGACAGACAAAAATTTGATGTTGCTTACAAATCTTCAATGAAAGATGTTTTTGTGAAAGATGATATCGATATGCTTGTAAAAGTGACTGCGAAATAATTTAATCAAAAAATATTATTAAAAGTGTAGAAGTTCTACACTTTTTTTTATTTTTGTTGAATTGTAAATAAAAAGAATGAAAAGATTATTATTGTTTGTTATGATGTGTGCGAGCATATCATTTGTATTTGCTCAAAAAAGGGAGATAAAATTTCTAAAGTGATCACTTCTGAGATCAAATGGTGGGGACACAAGGTTGTAAAAACCAAAGCATCTTCTCATTACGGAAGTTTGAAACTGAAAAGCGGAAAATTTAATTTTGATAAAACGGTTTTTGTTGATGGTGAATTTGTGATCGATATGAGAAGTTTGGTGGTAGCTGATCTTTCTGGTGACGATCAGGTAAAATTATCTAACGAATTGAAAGGAACCAATTTCTTCGAAGTTAAAAAATTCCCGACGGCAAAATTCCATTTGAAAAAATTATTCCTTTGGCGAACAGCGAGTACAATTCTACCATCGTAGGAGATATTACCATCAAAGGAATCAGAAAAACAATTTCGTTCCCTGCAAACGCTCATATTACGCAATTTACGGTAGAGATTGAGTCTTCAGTATTCTCATTAAACAGAAAAGACTTCAGAATTTTCTATCAGAATTCTTTGAAAGATTATTTCATAAAAGACGAGATGGATATTCAGTTTAAAGTTTCTACTCAAAAATTGGATAACGAAAGACCTTTGTAAGGTTAAAATTTTCATAAATCATTATGCACAGCTTTTATTAAGTTGTGCATTTTTTTTATTTTAGTAATACGAAAACCATATGTATTAATAATTAGTCAAAAATCCTTGAGAACTTTGCTGAGTGGAACGCCTTTGCGAACTTAAAGACAGTTAGTATTTAAAAAATCTTAGCGAGGTTTGCGTTTAAAATATTAATCATTAAAAATAAAAATTAGACAAAATTTAAAAATACAAGATGAAAATATATGTAGTAAGTGGTTTGGGAGCAGATTTTAAAGTTTTAGAAAAACTAAAATTCCCCGAACAACATGAAATCGTCTTCATCGACTGGATGATTCCCGAGCTGGATGAAAGTTTTGCGGATTATGTTGGCAGAATGGCTGAGAAAATAGATACAACCAAACCGTTCTATTTATTAGGGTATTCATTTGGCGGAATTATGGTACAGGAATTGAATAAATTGAAGCCCGCCGAAAAAGTAGTCATCATGGGAAGCATTAAATCTGATAAAGAGAAATCCCGATTGATAAAAGCTGGAGAAATCACTCGAATTCCCAAAATAATGCCTATAAGCTTTTTCAGTGACCGAACTACAACTTTCTATTCTGTGGTAAGAAAAATGTTTGATCCTAAAAATCCACGAATTACACAATATTTTAGAGTACGTGATCCATATTATCTAAAATGGTCTGTCGAAAGAATTTCAGAGTGGAAATTTGAAGAAAACCCAAATGTTATTCAGATTTTGGGAGATCGGGATATTGTTTTCCCAATTAAAAATTCAAAACCCAATTATGTCATCAAAGGCGGAACCCATCTTTTTCCCGCAACCAAATATAAAGAAGTTTCAACGCTGTTAAATGAAATTTTTATTTAAATTTTAAAAATAACCCTAATTTTTATTGGGGTTATTTTGTTTTAATACTAATTTATTGAAATTTATATTTAATTTTGTGGGGGTTAAGTTGAAAATAATGAAATAACTTTCGAAATTTGGCTAAGTTATTTCAAATACCTTTTAAAAATTAGATTCTATGAAAGTTGGTTTAAAATGGAAAGTTTCATTTATAATAATTTCTTTGGTAGCCATTGGTGGACTTTTCTGGAAGCCCAGCGTTGATTTTCCAAACACCGGAGATTTTTTAGGCGAAGAAAGTATTGTCGGCTCAGATGTAGCATGGATTTTAGCTGCTGCCGGACTCGTTCTTCTCATGACTCCCGGACTGTCCTTCTTCTACGGCGGAATGGTCGGTAAGAAAAATATGATCTCTACAATGCTGCAAAGTTTTATCGCTTTAGGAGTCATTTCTATTTTATGGATTGTGGTTGGTTTTTCTCTGTCTTTCGGAGATTCTATAGGCTTTGAAATCAATGGTGAACATTACGGAATTATCGGGAACCCTTTTACCTATCCATTTTTTAATCATGTGAGCGTTTATCCTCACAAAACGATGGCTTCCACCATTCCTTTTATCTTATTTGCATTGTTTCAGATGAAATTTGCAGTGATCACACCAGCTTTGATTACGGGTTCATTTGCTGAAAGAGTTCGGTTTATTTCGTATTTGGTTTTCATGGTTTTGTTCAGTCTTTTTATCTACACGCCGCTTTGTCACATGGTTTGGCATCCTGAAGGCCTTTTAAATAAATTTTTCGGAGTCAAAGATTTTGCAGGTGGAACCGTGGTTCACATGAGTGCTGGTTTTGCTGCTTTGGCGGGTGCAATTGTTTTAGGGCGAAGAAAAAATCCGCATCATGAGCCTTCCAATATTCCTTATGTCATTTTAGGAACAGGAATGTTATGGTTTGGCTGGTTCGGTTTCAATGCCGGTTCGGCTTTAAGTGCCAACGCAACGGCAGCAATAGCTTTCGGAACGACAACCATTGCTTCAGCTTCCGCAATGATGACATGGATCTTCTTTGACAGAATCAACGGAAGGAAAGTTTCTGCGTTGGGAGCTTGTATCGGTGCTGTTGTGGGTTTGGTTGCCATCACTCCTGCGTGCGGTTTTGTTTCAATTCAGGAAAGTCTTTTCATCGGATTTGCAGCGGCCATTGTATCAAATTTAATGATGAACTGGAAAGCCTTAAAGAAAATCGATGATACTTTAGATGTTTTTGCCTGTCATGGGGTAGGAGGAATTATGGGAATGATCTTGACCGCAATCTTTGCCCACGGCGAAAACGCAAGTCTTCTTCACGGCGGAATCGTAGTTTTTACCCACCACATGATTGCTCTGGTTTTGGTTTCTGTATTCACATTTTTCGGGTCATTGCTTTTGTATAAAATCACCAACCGAATTATCACGCTCAGAGTTTCCGAAGAATCTGAAAATATAGGATTGGATATGTCTCAGCATGAAGAAAGCCTGAAATGGTAGTTTAGTTTTAATTATAATAATTTTTATTTGGGCAGCTTTATCCGCTTGTAATTTATCCTGAGCTTGTCGAAGGGCTCCGTTCAAGCCGGGCTGTGTAGTTTGTGCAGAGTTCAAGAGACGTTTATAAAATGGGAGATTTGTTTGTTTTAGATTTAGTGATAAACCATTTCTGACATTTCATTTCTTTAGAATTTATCGTGTATATTTGCTCTTCATGAAAATGAAAATCACGTATGGAATCTATATCGGTTTTTGAGATTATAAAAGTAGGAATTGGGCCTTCCAGCTCGCACACAATGGGGCCTTGGAATGCTGCTTCGGCATTTATCAGAATTATAAAAAGAGAACGGTCAATCGCTGAGGTGAAAGAAGTTTTCTTAGAATTCTTCGGTTCACTGGCTAAAACGGGAATAGGTCACGGCACAGATATCGCCGGAATGTTGGGTTTAAATGGTGAAGATTTTAAAACTATCAATACTTCAAAGATTGACGAAATCGTTCATCATATCAAAACGTCTGAGATTCTTAATTTAGGCGGAGAAAAAGAAATTCCTTTTGTTTACGGACATCATTTAATTTTGAATATGTCCAGATCTTTAGATTTTCATCCCAACGGAATGATTTTTAAGGCAATTTTTGAAGACGGTACAGAACTCGTTCAGGATTTTTATTCTGTAGGCGGTGGATTTATCGCTAGCCAGGAAAAAAACTCAATTGAGAAACAGTGTGTTCGTACGATATATCCTTGTCATCACGGTTCAGATATCGTAAAATATTGTGAGAAATTAGGTTTTGATAAAATGTCAGACTTAATTTTAATCAATGAAGAAAGCTGGAGAACGCAGGAAGAGACAAGAAAGGAAGCTCTGAATATTTGGGAAAACATCAAAGAATGTATTTATAAAGGGGTCAATAAAGAAGGCATTTTGCCTGGCGGACTCAATGTTACCCGCCGTGCGGCCGGAATGAATCGAAAATTATTGGGCGAACAGATTTACAAAAATAAAGATGAATGGTTTCAGCAGGTTGTTGATGCTGAAGAAAATTTCACCAATATCAATAAATGGATTGCGTGTTTTGCGTTGGCGGTGAACGAAGAGAATGCAAGTTTCGGACGTATCATCACAGCGCCAACCAATGGTGCAAGTGGAGTGATACCGGCAGTTTTAATGTATGCGCAGGCTTTTACACCTTACACGAGTGACGATGATATTGCGAGATTTTTATTGGTCGCAGGAGAAATCGGAACTTTATTCAAGAAAAATGCTACAATTTCAGCAGCGATGGGAGGTTGTCAGGCAGAAATAGGGGTGTCATCAGCGATGGCTGCGGCAGGTTTAACCGAAATATTAGGTGGAAGTGTCGGTCAGGTATTGATGGCAGCAGAGATTGCGATGGAACATCATTTAGGATTGACGTGTGATCCGATTAAAGGTTTGGTACAGATTCCTTGTATTGAAAGAAATACGATGGGTGCAATAAAAGCAATTACTGCAGCGAATATTGCTCTTGAAAGTGATCCTACAAAAGCGAAGGTGAGTTTGGATCAGGTGATTCAGACGATGTGGGAAACTGCGTTGTCGATGAACGACCGTTTCAAGGAAACTTCTGAGGGTGGTTTAGCTATTGCCGTGAATGTACCGGAATGTTAAAATAAGATACAACAGAGCTTAATTTAAAAACGTTCTGACGTTTTGCTTAAAACCTCAGGACGTTTTTAGTAAAAGATGCCGACGTTTCATTGAAAACGTCGGCATCTTTTTTATTTGGCTGTTTATTTCTTATCAAAAACAAGTGTATTCCCGTTCTGGATAAGGCTTAATTGTTTGTTTTCCGGAGAGAAAATAATTTCTACACCAGCATTATCATATTTAAATGTATTTCCTTCCACATATTCTAAAGGAAATGACGGTTGATAAGTTAATTGGGCAAAAAGGATTTCTTCTTTTATGAAGATTTTAAAGTCCAACTTAGTCTCTTTTGAATAATAATTACCCTCATATTTTTGTAATTCTTTTTCAGAGGCTTTTTTCAGCTCTGTAAATTTTGGATATTCATATTCCTGATCATAAATAAGGCTTACAATTCCTAAAAATATCTTTCCGTGTGATAATTTTTCACCGTTAATAACTGTTGCTATAGAATAGTTTTCAGTCGGACTGTAAGAAACAAGTGTGTGGGTTCCGGCAGTATCACCACCATGTCCATAAGAAACTTTGTTATAAAACGGCGCTTTCATTATACCTAACCCAAATGGTTTTTCACCTTTCGGAAGCATTCTGTCTAATGTTTCTTTTTTTACAAATTTATAATCGAATAAAGCATTAATGAATAAGCTCAAATCATGGGTTGTAGAAGTAATGTCTCCCAAACCAATACAGTTACGGAAATCAAAATCTTCTACCTCCATCCATTTTCCGGTGGTGTTTTCGTACGATTTGAAGATGTTTTTTTGATTATCTAAAACCGAGAATGTATTCTTCATATTGGCTTTACTGGTGATGTTTTCTTTCAACAAAACATTGTACGGTTTCTTAGAAACGTCCTCTAGAATTCTGCTTAATAGATAGTAACCCGAATTTGAGTATCTTTCTTTCTCTCCCGGTTGAAACTCCACTCCGTGTTTTCTTATCGTGTCAAGAATTGCTTTGTCACCAACAGATTTCCCGAACAGCCATCCACCTGCATAATCTCCCAATCCGCTTGTATGGTTCATGATATGTTCTAAAGTGATTTTATTGGCATTGGGAGCATCAGGATAATACTTTGACAGTTTATCATTAAGATTTAATTTTCCTTTTTCTTCCAATTGCATCAGCATAATTGCAGTAAAAAGTTTACTGACTGAGCCAATTTGGTAACCTGTATTAGAATCCCATTTTACATTAGATAATTGGTCTTGCCCGAAGTTTTTCTGATAGATTTCTTTTCCGTCTTTGAAGAGTGTGATGCTCCCGATTCCTTCTTTGTTTTGGGTAATATAATTTAGAAAATCATCAATTTTGGCGGTGTTAATTCCTGCTTTTTTGATGTCTTTTGATATTAAAACTTTTGGTGCAGGTTTTTCTTTGCCATCATTTTTATAAAGACTTAACGGAAATGATTTTGAATTTTGCGAAAAAGTTCCCTCAAAATGGTCGGCTTTAAATTGTCCTTTATAAGACGCATTAAGCGCTTTCATTTCAAAAACCAATTCGTTATTGATGAATTCAGTTTTGTCAACATTAATGATTTGATTACCTTGCTTTGGGCTTTTCGCTGTTGAAACATAGGTGTTGTTCTCTTTCGTAATGTCGAGAATTAATGGGAGAGTCATCCCTCCAAGATCAAGTTCTCCTTTCCATGAGCCTGTAATTTCCTGGCCATAAAAAGTCTGTGCTAATAAAATCAGCACGAGTAATAGTTTGGTTTTCATTGAATTAAATGTTTAGTTGTTAAGTATTTGGCATATCATTACAGTAACAAATGTTACGATGCAGAATATCACTGTATGTTGCCATTTTTTAATATTTGTTGCTGTTTTAAATCCGTTGTAGAAAATTGCTATACTGTATATCAGGCAACCTACATTTGCTATTGTATATAAAATCATAACCAAAAAATCTACAAAAGGAAACACTTCGGTTGGCTGCTGTTGATAGTTGGCCACATTTTCTATTGTATTTTTCACAAAATTAATTCCCTCAAAAGGTATAAGAATGATAAGAGGAATCTGCGAAATAAGAACGGCATTTGCGATGTCAATTATTCTTGTTTTACGGTAAAAAACTTTGCCAAGTAGAAACAGAACAGTGATCATTACTGCAAAACTTATAAAAGTAGGGAGAATTAAATCATATAAATTATTTGTGGTAAACGGTGCGATTCTGTATATGCTTATAAAACATATGTTCGTCCAAAAGCAAAGCGGGATCGTTAGTAGGAAGAAAATAATACCGACAATAAATAAAGCCTTGTCATCGAACTTTTCAAAAGGATTAAAAATAGTTTTCCAGGTCATGTTTTATTTTTTTACAATAATGTTGGGATTTATTTTAAGCAGATCATTTTCAAAATCACTGAAGTTTTTAGGAGATATAATGATGCTTCCATTTGTGAAATAAATTTCTACTCTCCCGATAATACTGGGAGCCGGCGAAGAAATCATATTTCCGGTTTTTTCTATTTTGTAAATATCATTTACCTTGATCTTTGTGGTTCCGAAAATTGAATTTTTCACATACAAAAACTCAGCATCAATCTTATACCGAATGGTCAGCATCAATAATAGTATCGCTACGAAAATCGCACATGGCACTAATACAATTTCCCAATTTCCATTTTTCACATCCAGAGAAATCGGCAATAAAATAATCAGAAAAATAGGAACTATCAATTCCCAACCAATTCTTGCAGGTATATTTTTCATAGATAGATTTTTATTATTAACCGTTTAATCTTTTTATTTTTTCAATCAAATCGTCCATTTTATTTCTCATGGTCGGATAGGAGAGTTCGGCTTGTTTTGCCATTTCTTTTATGCTTCCGCTGGAAAGAAAAAAATTGAGAATGAAATCCTGCTCGTCCCGTGCCAATTTCAGAAGTACTGGAAGCTCGTAATTTCCGTTGACTTCAGTTTTACAGTCAGGGCATTTCATCTGACTGACCTGAAGTGTGTGATCGCAACTCGGACAAATAATGGGTAACTTCATTGAGTTTTATTTCTGTAAAAGTAATAATAATTTTAATAAAGTTAAAATATTTTTTAATAAAGTTAAAGGTTGTTATGAAATTTGACATGAAAAAAACTTCCCGAAAGAAGTTTAATTAAGATTTAAGTGAAAATTTATTTATCTAAGATTCCACGTATTTTGTTTGCATTTTCTATGAGTTCACCGAGATATTCAAAGTTCTCTTTTTCCAAAGCAGATTTGAATTTTTTAATTGAGAAATATGCTCGTTCAAAACATCCAAGACATTTTCTTTATTTTGTTTAAAGATTGGAACCCACATTTCCGGATGAGACTTTGCGAGACGAACTGTACTCGAAAAACCAGAACTTGCCAATTGAAAAATAGTTTCCTCTTCCTTTTCTTTCTCCAAAACCGTATTGGCAAGCGCATAAGAGGTGATGTGCGAAATATGTGAAATGTAAGCAGTGTGAAGATCATGTGCTTCAGCATTCATATAAATCAAATGCATATCTAATTTTTCAACAATGGTTTGAACCAATTTTAACGCATCTTCTGCAGAATCTTCAAGATCACAAATTACTCCGGCTTTTCCCGAAAAACTCTCTGCAATTGCAGATTTCGGCCCGTGATTTTCCGTTCCCCACATTGGGTGGAAAGCGACAAATCTTGATCTCATTGGATGATTTTTTACCGAGTTGACAATTCCTGCTTTCGTAGAACCAACATCCATCACGGTTTGTGATTCTGAAATTATATCTAAAACCTTAGGCAGAATTTTTCTTGCCGCATCCACAGGAATCGCAATGATAATTAAATCTGAATTTTTAATTCCATGTTCAAAATCTGTCTGTTCGTCGATGATGTTTAAAGCTAAAGCTTCGTTTAAATTATCTGTATTGTTATCAATTCCATAAATGAAGTTGACCGCTTTTTTTTCTTTTAATTTTAAGGCGATTGAGCCTCCAATCAATCCTACACCAATAATGCTTATGTTCATTTTTTTCAATTTAAAAATAAAAAACCCCGTCCGAGGACGAGGTTTTAAGTTATATAACAAGAATCTCTATCCCAAATTTGAGCTGAAAATTCTATAATAATATGTTCTGTTTTTGTTAATCACAAAGCGAAGATAGTAATTTTTTGTTTCTTTGAAATAAAAAAGACCAAACTTTTGGGTTCGATCTTTAAAAAATTTAATCGTTTAATGTATGAGTACTAATTGATGATTAGTTAAAAACATTACGGATTAGAGATAATCAATGTTGAAGGAATGTCTGAAAGCCAAAGACTTTTTGAGTCGATAAGACCTCGCCAGCTTTTTTTGCTGATTAGCATAAGATCCTGTGAGTTTAAAAATTCCTTCTCAATTTTTTTCTCGTTATATAAAGTGATGTGATTGGGTGCAACCTGTTCGATACTTCTGATGAGCTCTTTTACCTCAATATTGCTTCTTATCTGTCCGGCAACATCCAAAATAATAATCTGCGAATTGTTATTGTTGATCAATCTTTTCGCATATTCAAGCAGATAAAAATCGCTTAAATTAAAAATAGGAACAAATACTTTTTCGGCTGAAGTAAATTCTTTTTCAACCAAAACACCCACCGGAATATTTGTTTTATCCAAAATCTGCAAGGTGAAATCATCAAAAGGAGAGTTGTTGAAAATATAACTTTTCCCTTTTACAGTATTCAGTAATTTTTCCGGGTTGATGATTTTTGTGGTAAAGCCTAAAAGTCTTCCGAGTAAACTTCCTTCATACATCGATTTCCCGAGCATGATTAAAAGTAAATCGTAATTTCCTTTGTTTGAAATGCTTGTAAGATCACTTTCAATATCGGTTGATGCTTTGAAAAGGGTGGTCACTTCCAACTGAAGTTCATCTGAGGTTTGAATGACTTTTTTAAATTGTTCTTTCTCGAAATTTTCAATATCAAAAGCGTGCAATTCATCTACCGGCGCGATATTCATCGCGGTTACGCTTTTGTTTCCGTTCATTTTGTGAGTGAAATTGTCGGCTAATCTTAATAATGTACTTCCGGATTCGGCAGTGTCAAAAGATAAGAGAACTTTATATTTTGCATCATCATTTTCCTGTTCTTCATCGTCCATTGTCGATTTCTTTCCTTTAAAAAGATAATTGATAAGATCAAGGCAAGGGCCGGTCATGAAAGTGGTAAATAATGCCATGATGACCAACATTGCAAATAATTCCGGACCTAAAACTCCTAAATCATAACCAATATTTAGTACAATTAATTCTGTAAGCCCTCTCGTATTCATCAATGCTCCAATGGTGAGACTGTCTTTCCAGCTCATTTTGAGGAATTTTGAAGTCAGTGCACTTCCTACAAATTTCCCGGTAACAGCAGTTAGTATAATGAAGCCACCGATTTTCCAAAGATGGGGATCGTTTAACAAACCAATCTGAGTACGCAATCCCGTAAATACAAAGAATAAAGGAAGCAATAAAACCAAAGCAACATCTTCAATTTTTTCAATGAAAAGATTTCTGAATTTTACATTTTCTGGCATAATGGCACCTGCCATAAATGCTCCGAAGAGAGCGTGAATTCCGATAACTTCTGTTGCGTATGATGAAATAATTAAGATTAGGAAAAATACAGCAACCAATGGTTTGCTGATAAAACCTTTGCCTTTTTGCGATTCAGCAATTCGGTGTAAGAAAGGTCGTACGGCTTTAATCATAAAAAAGACATACAATATCGCCATTAAAATAACAAATACTGAACCTGAGAACGACCCTGCTTTTACAACCGCAATTACAGCTGCCAATATACACCACGCCGTAATATCATCTGCAGCGGCGCAGGTAATTACAACGGTTCCGATTTTTGTCTTATGAAGATTTCTTTCCTGGACGATTCTTGCCAAAACTGGAAATGCGGTGATACTCATCGCAATGGCTATAAATAAGGCAAACGAACTGAACTGAATTCCCTCAGGAGCAAATTCTTTATAGATAAAATAAGAAAGCCCAACTCCCAAAGCAAACGGAAAAATAATACTTGCATGGCTGATGACCACTGCATCATGTGCTTTTTTACGTAGAACGCTTAAATCAAGTTCCATCCCAACGATGTACATGAAAAGTATCAAACCAATCTGACTCAAGAACTGTAAATTCCCAAGTGACTCTTTAGGGAAAATGAATGCCGAAAGTTCTGGGAAATAAAGTCCAAAAAGTGAAGGTCCCAAAACGATTCCGGCAATCATTTCACCAATCACGGAAGGTTGTTTTAGTTTAACGCAAATCCAGCCAAATAGTTTTGCGACAAGAATGATGGTCACAATCTGAGCTAATAAAAGTGCGAGTGGATGATGAAGATTCGTCATAAAAGAATCGGTGAAATTCTCCCACATCGTAGATCCTGTCGCTTTACTTGGAGCAATATTTTCTCCTATTTCTAAAGTTTTTCCTTCGATAAAAAACCAGTACATCAAGCATGAAAAGAATGCGATGGTACTGATATAAAAGATAATATTTTTGTATTTCCCCATAATCAATAATCATTTTATTTGAACGCTAATTTCTAAAGAATAAACGGATGGTAAAAGTTGTTTTTTTGAAATGTAATAAATGCACAGAATAATGTAACGAAACTTATCTGAAGCTGTAGCCCAACCCAATTCCCATTTTCCAAGCGCCATTGTCTGTGGATGTTTTCGTATTATAATAGAACGGAATCTGTAATGCTACTTTTTTGTAAATCACTGCTAAACCAACTCCTAGTGTAGGCATAATCGGTGAGTTTTTTGTTCCAGTTGATTGGTCTTCTTTAATTCTCAGTGAAGGTAACATTCCGATCATCATTTTGGTGTTTTTATATTTGAAATTGACGTTCGGACCTGTGAAATTGATGAATGCACCATGGTCGACATATCCTGCAACGGCAATTCCATCAAAAAGTGAAACTTTTATTTTTGAATCAGTTTCCTGCGAAAAGAGTAGAGCGGATGTAAGAATTCCAAAGATGGATAGAATTTTTTTCATTGTACGTTATTTAATCAGGACGCAAAAATAGTTTGATTAAACAACCGTTTAAAGTTAATGTAATGAAACAGCAAAATTATGCAGTGAAAGTTGAAAAGTCTGAAAAATCCTATTTTCCGAATCTTTCCATCAGTGAATTTTTATAGGTTTCGCCAATCTGTAATTTTAAATAATGATCGTTTTCTGCGGGAATCGTCGTGATAATTTCACTCGTCGACAAAACTTTTACAGATGATAAAGCGATAATTTCTTTTTTGTTGACCTGCGCAAAATCTTTGGAAGGCAACATTTCTAAAAGAGATTTGAAATTCAGATTTTTCAGCACGATAGTGGTTCCGTCTTTCAGGATAATATCTTTGTCGCGGCTGTCGATTTCTGAGGTTTTAATGTAAGCAATCTGCTCTGTGAATATGGTCGATTTTCCGATATTGCTGTTCCATTCGATGGATTCTTTCTGCGGGAGATGACTGAACAAATCTGCAGCTTTTTCAAAAGCCTGAAGCAGTCTTTCTTTTTTTATGGGTTTCCGTACGTAATCAACAACATTTAAATCAAAAGCTTCGGCAGCGTATTCTTTGTAAGCCGTTGTGAAAATGATTTTTTTTGAATCTGAAATTAATTCTGCGACCTGAAGTCCGGTCATTCCCGGCATTTCTATATCTAAAATACAGAGGTCACAATCGATAGAATTGATTTCACTCAGGAAAATTTTAGGATCATTAAAAGATTTTACAACTTCTACATTGTCAATCTGTTCGCACAGAAGTTTTAAGTAACTTATGGCAAGAAGTTCATCATCAAGAATAACGCATTTTATCATGGAATTCGCCTAAATTGATTGTTAATTCTGCTGTGAAGATACCATTTTTTGAGCTTTTTTGAAGCGTGTAAAAATTGTTGTAAATCATTTTTAAACGCTGATCCAAAGACTGACTTCCAAAACCACTGTGCTCTTTTTCCAAAATATTTTTTAACGAAGCTTTGTTGCTGACTTTCATCGTGAAAATTCTGTTTTCCAGCTCAAGATGAATGGCGATGAAAGAATCTTGTGCCAAGAAATCTGTGTGTTTAAAGGCATTTTCAATTAAATCTACAGAAATCAGAGGTGCAAAAACTTTTTCTTCATATATCGCATCAGACTTATCAATTTTAGATTTAATTCTGAAATCAAAAAGCGGATTGATCTTGATTTTATTAATTTCAATCAGGCTTAAAGCAAAACTAAATTCTTCTTTTGGGCTTACAAATTTGTTGTTGCTTTCGTATAAAATATAATCCAAAACATTCGCCAGTTTATCCAATGACATATACGTTTGATAGGCGTGAGACTGTACCGAATTCAGAATGTTTTTGAATAAGTGAGGATTCAGTTTTGTGCCAATATGCTCGAGCTGAACTTCGTTTAATCGCTGCTCAATTAACTTATTGGTTTCAGAAAGTTTAGCATTTCTCTTTCTGAAACTTTGATTTTGACTGAATAAATAAATACTTACCGTGAGAAAAAAGAAAATAGCAAAAACTCCAACGAAAATCAGATAATCGTGAATCATGTAGTAATTGCCGTCCATCTCAGTAGATTATTTTATTTTTTTTAAGCCTAATAACTGAGTTTCTTCAGCACATTTTTCGAAAGTAACTTCGTAACGAGGATTATTTTCAGGATAAGAAATCAGATAATCCGGACAAGGTTTTTTCTGAGCATGACTTCTATCAAAATCAACTTTCCCTTGTGTAATGATGCTGTCTTTTATAAACTTTTCATCTACTTTTAAAGCAGTCATTTGAGCTTTGAAATTTTCAGAATATTTAAAATCTTTAGATAAAGTTTCGGCGATTACACGGCTGTTGGGCAAATATCCACTGCAGCTCACACCTTTTTTATTAAGAACAAAAAATACAATAACCAATCCGGGAACTAGACCAATTAAAAAGAATTTGATTTTTTTCATAAGAAAATAAAATATCCACTAAAAAATTAAAAGATTGATGTCATGATAAGTAAGTCCGAAACGGTCGCAGATTACCTTCTTGGTATGTCTTCCTTTGTACATATAGAGACTTTGCTTCATTTCGTTTTTGCGGATCAGCATATTTTCGAAACCTCCTTCCACATCGTAATTTAGAATATAAGAAAGGAAAAAATTTGAGATTGCCTTCGTGGTTGTTCTTGGCATTTTTGAGGTCAGATTCGGAAGTCCGCAATGGATAACACCATGTTTGATGATGTAAGGATCTTCCATTGTCGTCAATTCTGATGTTTCAACTACTTTGCCGTAATCAATGGCAATATCGATGATGACGCTACCTTTTTTCATTTTGCAAACCATTTCTTCGGTGACAATAGGTTGCATATTCAATCTTGGAAGGGCTCCGATGACAACATCGGCACGTCTGAGACTTTTGCTTAATTCCTTTGGATCAATAATTGAAGTGGGAACTCTGCTGTCAACCAATGTGTGAAGTCTTCTCAGTTTTGAAAGTGAATTGTCAAAAACTTTTACGCTTGCTCCCAAACCGATGGCAGCTTTTGTGGCAAATTCGCCAACGATTCCTGCACCTAAAACAACAACTTCTGCAGGTCTCACTCCTGTGATTCCGCCAAGCATGAGTCCGTTTGAAAGGGCTAGTAATTCTGAGGCATATAAAATAGAAACCGTACCTGCAATTTCGCCGATTAATCTTACCAAAGCCAATTGTTTGTACTCATCAGCGATAAATTCAAAGGCTATAGCGTTGATTTTTTCTCTGCCAGTTTTATGAAATAATCTTGATCTCTAAGATTGATCTGTAAAGCGGAAACGAGGTAGGTATTAGGTTTTAAATAATCAATTTCTTCATCTGTAGGCGGATTGATTTTTAAAATCAAATCCTGACTGAAGGCTTCTTTGGGGTCCTTCGTAATAATTGCTCCCGATTCTGAGTACTGAAGATCGGTGAAAAAAGAACCTTGTCCTGCACCAGATTCTACAATGATTTCATGACCGTGCTGTACCAAAACCTGCACTGCGTCGGGTGTTATACAAGTTCGTCTTTCGTTGAGACAGGTTTCTTTAGGAATTCCTATACTGAATTGTTTGCCCTTTTTAATAACTTCCAACTTTTCCTCCTTTGGCATTAGTTCTTCCTCGGAAAAAGGAGTAAAAATATTTGTGGTACTCATTTTAAATTCAATTATGACTTACTGAAAATTACTAATACAATCGATTTATTAGAACAAAGATACATAATATTTAGTCGAAACTGATTTCTCTGCTTTCACCGTTATTGTGGATGCTCATCGTGTGGTACTTTAGTCCATAGAGTTCTTCTTCATAAACTTCAGGCCATTCGATAATGCACAAATAGGCATTGTCTAGATATTCTTCGATACCGATATCAAAAACTTCTTCAATATTTTTTAATCGATACAAATCAAAATGATAGACTTTTCCTTTAGATGTATTGTATTCGTTTACAATAGAGTAGGTGGGTGAATTTACCTCGTCTTCACTACCTAAATTTTTAAGCAAAAACTGAGTAAATGTAGTTTTTCCGGCTCCTAAATTTCCCTTTAGTAATAAAATGGGATGTTGAAGCTGAGGAGTAATTTCTTCTACAACGTTTTGCCAGTCGTCTAATTTGGTAATATTGAAATTCATTTTTTATTTAAATTTTTCAAATATAATTCATGAAAATATTTTGTTCTTGCCAAGGCTCTTTCAGGATATCTGATTCGATTATTCTTAACAGGATTTTCGTACAAAGCAATTACTTCTGCAATTTCTAAAGAAGTCAAATCTTTTATATCCTTATCAAAAAGAGATTTTGAAACTTCGTCAATCCCTTTTCTATTTTCTAAAAAGTCAAAATTACTGAAATTAAAATTTAAACAATCTGTCTGACTGTAATTCTGCTCAAGATATCTTGTTACTAGGAAATAATCTAAAGAATTTTTATTTTTAATATCCAAAGAAGGAAATATTCTGAAACCCATTTCTCTGCAGGGACATTCCAACATTTTATTTTGTCCTAATAAAACTTTTAGATTGTAGTTCCAAGAGTCTTTAGTTAAAGAATTTTTGTAGATTACACTGTAAAAAGTGGTGAAATTTTGAGGTAATTTATGAGTACTTCTAATTTTAAAAGTAATTACTCTTCTGTCATCATGGCTTAAAATATATATGCCTCCGAATTCTATGTAGGTTAAGAAAATGATAAATAAAAAAAATGCGAATATTAAAGTACGTTTCAAATATTTCATAATCAAAAATATAAAATTATGAAAAAAGCTAAATATTTTATCATGTTATTTTTGATTGCTGTGTCTTGCCGTAATTAGAAAGTTTCTTTACATTATTATAATGGTCTGAGTTACAATAATAATTGGATTTTGGCATCATCTACTCGAATTTTCTTTGAATCGGATGAGGAAATGCAATAGTTAAAATCAAGAATAAAACTTTAAAAAAAGAACTTTTTGATATTAGAGATAAAATTGTAGCTAAAAATCAGATTTTAGATTTTGATGATGGTTATTATACATTTGCATTTATTACTGAAAAAGACACTTTATTTGCTGATAGCGGATTGCAATTTTGGAAATATAAAGACAGAGGTTTGGCAGTGAAGCTCAGTGATATTTCGAAAAAGAAAATTTTAGAGCATTACAAAATTAGTCCAAACCAATACTGAAATTTGTATTTTTGCATTAATGATTTCCAAGCAAACGATAGATAAGATATTCTCAACAATCCGAGTAGAAGAGATTGTTGGCGAATATGTGCAGTTGAAGAGAGCGGGATCCAACTTCAAAGGGTTGAGTCCGTTTCATGATGAAAAGTCGCCAAGTTTTGTAGTTTCTCCAAGCAAACAGATTTGGAAAGATTTCTCCACAGGAAAAGGAGGAACTGCGATTTCTTTTTGATGGAAATTGAAAATTTCACCTATCCTGAAGCACTTCGCCACGCTGCAAAAAAATACGGAATTGAGATTGAAGAAGACCAGCGTGAATTTTCCGAAGAAGCAAAAAATGCGCAGTCTGAAAGAGATATTCTTTATAAGATTCATGAAATTGCCAATGAATATTTTCAAAATATTCTGTGGGAAAATGAAGAAGGCAGATCGATTGGTTTGTCGTATTTCAGAGAACGTGAACTGAAAGATGATATCATCAAAAAATTCCAGCTGGGATATTCTCCTGAGAAAAAAAATGCGTTTACAGAATTTGCTTTAAATAAAGGTTATTCCAAAGAAATATTAGAAAAATCAGGACTGTCAATTTTTCCTGAAAATTCTCCGGCTGGGATTGACCGTTTCCGTGAAAGAGTGATGTTCCCGATTCACAGTTTTTCGGGAAGAGTTTTAGGTTTCGGAGCGAGAATTCTTCGAAGCAATATTAAAACTGCCAAATATCTCAATTCTCCCGAAACAGAAATTTATCACAAATCAAATGTTTTATATGGTTTGAACCAAGGTAAACAGGCGATTTCGAGAAAAAACATCTGTCTTTTGGTGGAAGGTTATATGGATGTGATTTCACTTCATCTTTCAGGAATTGAAAATGTTGTGGCGAGTTCGGGAACTTCTCTGACGACCGAACAAATCAAGTTAATTAAAAGACTTACCGAAAATGTAACCATTCTTTTGATGGTGATAATGCCGGAATTAAAGCGAGTTTCCGAAGCATCGATATGTTGCTTACGGAAGGAATGAACATTCGTGTTTTACTTTTCCCTGAAGGTGATGACCCCGATTCTTTTGCCAGAAAACATCCGCAGGAATATGTAGAAAAATTTATCGAAAATGAAGCGATGGATTTCATCGATTTTAAAGCCGAAATTCTTTTAAAAGAAGCTGGAAATGATCCGATAAAAAAAGCAGAGGCCATCAGAAATATCGTAAAATCTGTTGGTTTCGTCCAAAATGGCTTAAAAAGAGAGGTTTACCTAAAAGAAGTTTCTACAAAATTCGGACTTTCTGAGCAGAGTTTGTTTAATGAATTAGATATTCAGAAGCAGATTACTCAAAATCAAGCGCCTAAAAATCAACCAAAAGAAAATGTTCAGCCAAAACTGGAAATTGTTCCTGCTAGTGTTGAACAGGTGGATCCGATTATATTTGATTTACTTAATCAGGAAAATAATTTAGTTAATCTGATGTTGAATTTTGGCGATGTCGTGCTTCACAGAGAAAATGAAGCGAATGAAAAATATGACATCACGGTCATTGAAGAAATCCTTCATCATTTTGAAGAAGAAAATTATGAGTTTCAGGTAGAACTCAATAAAATTATCATTGACAGCATTAAAGAAGGTATTGCCAATGAAGAGCTGCGAAAAGGAAACTTTTTTGTCACTTTTATGGACGAAAATATTACTTCAAAAGTTGTTGATGCCATTATGCCTCTAAATGATTTGGAAAACTGGGCTTCCAGAAATATTTTCCCGCCTAATTATGGTGACAAAATCAATACTCAGGTGGAAGGTGATATTCTCATTCATAAATTCAGATACATCGATTATTTAATTAAACAAGTTGGCGAAGATTTACAAAATCACAGCAATGATGAAACTAAATATTTTGAATCTATCAAAAAAATAACTCTGCTGAAACAGGCTTCTATGCAGCTGTCTGAGATTTTAGGTTATTCTCCGATCAAAGGAATTTATGTGAAAAGATAGCAGGAATTAGATGGTAGGGTTCAACTAAATAGTCAAAAAATTAATTTTAAGATAATAATCTGCTACCTAAACTGCCAAAAAGTCCTATAAAATTTTAGGAATAAAAGTTGTAAATTACATCTTAGTTAAATTTAAAAATATACCAATAGAAATATGGACATTAAAAAAGAATTCAGAGATTTCTCTGTAAAACATTTAGGAAACAGCGGTCTTGCTACCGATCAGTATATGGGAATGTATGGTCCTACAAACCTTACACCTTACATCATGGAAGAAAGAAGAATGAACGTTGCTCAAATGGACGTTTTCTCTCGTTTGATGATGGATAGAATCATTTTTTTGGGAACAGGAATTGACGATCAAGTTGCTAATATTGTAACGGCTCAGTTATTATTCTTAGAAAGTTCTGATTCTGCAAAAGATATTCAGATCTATATCAACTCTCCTGGTGGAAGCGTTTATGCTGGATTAGGAATTTATGACACGATGCAGATCATTAAGCCGGATGTTGCCACAATCTGTACAGGTATTGCCGCTTCAATGGGAGCTGTATTATTGGTTGCAGGTGAAAAAGGCAAACGTTCTGCGTTGAAACACTCGAGAGTAATGATTCACCAACCTTCAGGTGGTGCACAAGGTGTTGCTTCTGACATGGAAATCAACTTGAGAGAAATGTTGAAACTGAAAAAAGAATTGTACGACATCATTTCTGAGCATTCTGGACAAACTTACGAATGGGTAGAGAAAGCATCTGACAGAGATTACTGGATGACTTCTACTGAAGCAAAAGAATTCGGAATGGTCGATGAAGTTTTACAGAGAGCTAAAAAGGAGAAATAATTTAGTTTTAACTTTAAGATAGAAAAAGTGGCGCGTCTCAAAAAGATGCGCCACTTTTTTATCTGTTTCATTATAAGTAAGCAAAACTATTTAGCTGTCATCATCTTTTTCCATAAAATATAGTTATTAATAAATCCTTGTATAGACTCTTCACTTGATGGGAGAAAAGATTCTATATTAAGTTTGTCTAAGACGGAGCTTGGGTATCCGCAAGCAGGCCGTACTCCAAAAACCATGAAAGAAATTTTATCAATATTATTAACTATTAATATTGCAATTTCTCCTTTACGAAGATTTGCTTTTTTATAATCAGAATATACGTTTGTTTTTGTTGAATCTTTAAAAAATAATTCTAAAACAGGTATAGCATCTTTTCCATAATCACAAATTTTTTTAGTTTGTTCTAAATCTCTAATGTCTTTTGAATTCGAAACTTTAGAAATATCGTTAAGTAAAAGATTTATTTCTTCCCTACTTTGTCCCCAAAGCAGATTAATCGTCAAGCTGAATAATATAATGAGTGTATTTTTCATTCCTACTGCTTTGTTAACACAACTCCTTTAGGTAAAACATCAGGTATTCCTGTGGCGTGGTATTGGCAGTCTGTGGAAATCATCATTGAGTTATAAGAAAACTGCCATTCTATTTGGGTTTTGCTTGCATCTGTGAAATGAATCATAATTCTGCCGCTTATATTACAAACATCTCTGTCTGTATAGGTTAATCCATATAGGTTATCTTCATCTTTAACAAACCCTCCCCCCCATATTTTTGCTTTATCATCAGGTAATCCAGTATTATCAAACAAAATACTGCCGTTAGAATTGACCACTTTGAATTGACCAATTAATATATCTTTATTATATTTAAAAAAAGCGTTAAACCTATTTGCTTTTTTAAATGTAATATAAATAGTTTTATTATTCCACGTTCCAGTCCATGTTCCTAAATAATCAGGTAATTCGTTGTCAGTGTCTTTCATGTAGTAACATTGATCTTCGGGAATATCTGTATATGTTCTTAAAGGAATGATGTTATAAGATGGACAAGTGGGTGTAAATGGTAGAATAGGTTTTTGTCCAAGGAACAAATTAATCGTTAAGCTGAATAATATAATTAGTGTATTTTTCATTCCTACTGCTTTGTTAAAACAACCCCTTTAGGTAAAACATCAGGTATTCCTGTGGCGTGATACTGGCAGTCTGTGGAAATCATCATTGAGTTATAAGAAAACTGCCATTCTATTTGGGTTTTGCTGGCATCTGTAAAATGAATCATAATTCTGCCGCTGGTATTACAGACATCTTTATCATTATATAGCATTGAATACTTATTTGGATATAATTTTTGAAATCCTCCTCCATTTATTTTAGCATTATCATCGGTTAATCCTATATTATTAAACAAAATACTGCCGTCAGAATTTACCACTTTAAATTTACCAATTAATATGTCTTCATAGTATTTTCTAAAAGCATAATATTGGTTTGTCATTTTTTTGAATGTAATGTAAATTGTTTTATTGTTCCACGTCCCAACCCACGTTCCTACATAACCTGCTAATTCATTGTTGGTGTCTTTCATATAATAGCACTGATCTTCAGGGATATCTGTATATGTTCTTAACGGAACAATGTTGTATGATGGGCAAGTAGGTGTTAATGGTAAATTAGGTTTTTGTCCAAAAAACAGATTAATAATTAAGCTGAATAATATAATGATTGTATTTTTCATTCCTACTGCTTTGTTAAAACAACCCCTTTAGGTAAAACATCAGGTATTCCTGTGGCGTGATACTGGCAGTCTGTGGAAATCATCATTGAGTTATAAGAAAATTGCCACTTTAGCTGGGTTTTGCTGACATCTGTGAAATGAATTATAATTCTTCCACTAATATTACATACATCTCTATCAGTATATGTTATAGAATAATCATTGGGTGCTAATTTGTAAAATCCACCCCCTCGTAATTTTGCTTTGTCATCAGGTATCCCTGTATTATCAAACAAAATACTGCCATCAGAATTTACCACTTTAAATTTTCCAATTAATTTGTCTTCATAATATTCTCCAAATTCATAATATTGCTTTTCCATTTTTTTGAATGTAATATAAATGGTCTTATTATTCCAGCTTCCAGTCCAGGTTCCTACATAATCTGGCAATTCATTGTTTGTATCTTTCATGTAATAGCACAGATCTTCGGGAATATCTGTATATGTTCTTAAAGGAACAATGTTGTAAGATGGACAAGTGGGGGTAAATGGTAAAATAGGTTTTTGTCCAAAAAACAGATTAATCATTAAGCTGAATAATATAATGAGTGTATTTTTCATTCTTACTGCTTTGTTAACACAATTCCTTTAGGTAAAACCTCAGGTATTCCTGTCGCATAATATTGGCAGTCTGCGGAAATCATCATTGAATTATAAGAAAATTGCCACTCTATTTGGGTTTTGCTGGCATCTGTGAAATGAATACGAATTCTTCCACTTATATTACAAACATCTCTATCGTTATACGTTAAACCGTATAGATTATTCTCATCTTTTGCAAATTTTCCCCCCCCATATTTTTGCCTGATCATCTGATATCATGGTATTATCAAATAAAATACTTCCGTTTGAATCTACCACTTTAAATTTTCCAATTAATATGTCTTTATTGTATTTTCTAAAGGTATTGTATGTGTTTATTTTTTTAAATGTAATATATATGGTTTTATTATTCCAGGCTCCAGACCAAATTCCTACATAATCAGGTAATTCGTTGTCAGTGTCTTTCATGTAGTAACACTGATCTTCGGGAATATCTGTATATGTTCTTAAAGGAATGATGTTATAAGATGGACAAGTGGGTGTAAATGGTGAAATAGGTTTTTGTCCAAATAACAGATTAATCATTAAGCTGAATAATATAATGAGTGTATTTTTCATAATTTTATATTTATTAATTAGGGCAAGGTGTTTTGGTTGTCTGATTAGTCGTTTCATTATATTCTATTTTATTGATGACATCGCCTTCTTTTTTGTAGATTTCTATACCATCTATCTTCATTTGATCTTTTAAAAATGTCATTAAAAAATCTTCCTGCTCTGTCGCCGAAAATTTATCATCTTTAATCATAATATCAATTTCTTTATCATATATTTTATTCCAGTTATCAATATTACCTAGATTTACAATCGAGGCTCCATTGTAATTAACGATATATGTTCCATTTTGAGAAATGGTAATTCCTTTAAAATCCGTAGTTTCTAATCCGCAGAATTCTTTTAAATATCCAGCTTTTCGAATTGATGATACAATATCTGCTGCAGATGGGATGCCCTGTACAGGGATTGTAGCATTCCCATTCTTATCACATCTGAAGTTTTGGTGGGTATGTACTATTTTTGTAATACAGCTCCCTACAGGATCATCATAAGCAAAGTCCCCACAATTAGAAGAAGGCTTTTCTTTATATGTATTATCTTTTTCTATAAAAAGTCTTTCATGGTTCAAGTTGAAATTATTAGGATTATCTAATGTATTTAAAACTTGTACTAAAGCCGGATCCTGAAGAGTTGTTTTAAGCTCATTGCACGGGTTGTCATCCGGGTCGGGAGTGTAATCATATCCTCCACCATTACCTCCACCGGTACAATTTCCATTTTCATCGTATTCACCAATACATTAATCCTCAGGAAGAGCAACATCCACAAATTTACAAACCGTGTAAGTATATGTCGATTCTATAGGACCAGTAGGATCTCCCGGTGCTGTACCAACAATAAAAGTTTTAGTAACACTTTTACATTGAGACACTCTTATTGTTCCAGATTTTAAATTAGAGGGAAGTGAATTAGGATTATTACTGACAGACAAATTTTCAGAAATTGAAAATTTTTCATTGTCAGTAAAGATTAGATTATTGAAAAAATCATTAGTGCTTTTGTCATTTTCGGTGAACTCGAAAAATATTTTATTACCAATACGCCTGGTTTCAACATAAGATATGATATTGCCCTCTTTCATCATTGGAGCAATAAGATAACTTTCGTTGAAAGTATTTAATGATGTAGCATGATCGATCCCATATTACTTTTCCATATTGAGATTGTATTCTTTCCTTTGCATTTTTATCAAAATTTCTTTTACATTTTTGATAAACACCTCATCCTCTTTCCAAGGATTTTTGTTGGTATATTCACTACTTTGATAGATTGTATTATACGTTAGAGCTTCTTCTGTCTGGCAAGAAAGCAATATAGCCAATACAAAAACATACCAAGTTTTTGAAATAAATTTTTTCATCATTTGTTATTTTATTATCCATTAACTGCAAGTTTAACCAGCAATTATGAATAGAATTATTATTTTATTGATTAAATCCTTCAATAATTTTAGAGAAATCTTCCAATTTCAAAGCAGCTCCGCCAATCAATCCACCGTCGATATCTGGTTGAGAGAAAATTTCTTTTGCATTGTCAGGTTTTACAGAGCCACCGTAAAGAATAGAAACTTCGTCAGCAACTTCCTGTCCGTATTTTTCAGCGATAATTCCTCTGATGTGAGCATGAATTTCCTGAGCCTGTGCCGGACTTGCAGTCTCGCCAGTTCCGATTGCCCAAACCGGTTCGTAAGCGATCACTACTTTCTTGATTTCTTCAGCAGAAAGCGTGAAAAGAGCCGTTTCAGTTTGAGTTTTTACAACATCTAAATGTTGACCTGCTTTTCTCTGTTCAAGCGTTTCACCATTACAGTAAACAGGAATTAAACCTTTATCTAAAGCCAATTTTACTTTTTTATTGCAGCTTTCGTCGTTCTCACCGTGATATTGTCTTCTTTCAGAGTGACCGATCAAAGAACCTGTTGCATCGATAGATTCCAGCATATCTGCAGATAATTCGCCTGTGTAAGCACCGCTTTCAAACTCGCTCATGTCTTGAGAAAAAACTCCAATTTCGTCTTTTTCAAAGATGTCTTTTGCCATCATTAAATATAAAGATGGGGGAGCGATCCAAACTTCACAGTTGGTTTTATTTTCATTTTTATAACCTAATAATTGAATCATCAACTGCTGTGCTTCAATTACATTTTTGTTCATTTTCCAGTTTCCTGCAACTATTTTTCTTCTCATAGTTTATCTAAAATTATTTATTAATTCCTTCTAATTTAAACATAAAAGCATACACCAAAGCAGTATCTTTCAGATAGTCAAATCTTCCCGAAGCACCGCCATGACCATAAGCCATATCTGTTTTTAATAAGAGCACATTTTTATCCGTTTTTAAATCTCTCAATTTTGCCACCCATTTTGCAGGCTCAAAATACTGTACCTGAGAATCGTGCAAACCTGTCGTTACCAAAATATTTGGATAGTTTTTCTTTTCGATATTTTCGTATGGAGAATACGATTTCATGTAGAAATAAGCTTCTTTATTGCTCGGATTTCCCCATTCATCATATTCATTTGTCGTCAATGGAATACTCTCATCCATCATTGTATTAACAACATCTACAAAAGGAACCTGAGAAATCACACCGTTCCACAGTTCTGGCTTCATGTTTACAATAGCTCCCATTAATAAGCCTCCTGCACTTCCTCCCTGAGCGTATAAATGTTTTGATGAGGTGTATTTTTCTTTTACAAGATATTCTCCGGCATTGATAAAATCAGTAAAAGTATTTTTCTTTTTCATCATTTTACCGTCTTCATACCATTGTCTTCCCATTTCCTGACCTCCACGGATGTGAGCAATGGCATAGGCAAAACCTCTGTCTAAAAGGCTTAATCTTGTACTGCTAAAAGTAGCATCAATCGAATTTCCGTAAGATCCGTAAGCATAGAGTAGAAGCGGACTGTTTCCGTCTTTTTTATATCCATTTTTATATACAATGGAAATCGGAATTTTTGTACCGTCTTTGGCTGTTGCAAAAAGTCTTTCGGTTGTATAATTTGCTTTATTATATCCACCTAAAACTTCCTGTTCTTTAAGTAAAGTTCTTTTACCTGTTTTTAAATCCTGTTCAAACTGAGAACTTGGAGTAACCAACGAAGTATAACCGAAGCGGAAATTATCCGTATTATATTCAGGATTTCCAGATGGATAAACAGTGTAAGCAGGTTCGTCGAATTTCAGAAATTCTTTTTTTCCTGATTTTCTGTCATAGATGACCAATTGCGAAAGTCCGTTTTGTCTTTCACTGAAAACCAGATAATTTTTAAACTCGCTGATTCCTTCCATCAAGACATCTTTTCTGTGCGGAACAAAATCTTTCCAGTTTTCTACTCCTGTTTTGTCTAAAGGAGTTTCTACAACCTTGAAGTTTAAGGCATCTTTATTTGTTGTGATTAAAAACGGTCTTCCAAAGGCGTTACATCATATAAAACATCTTTCATTCTCGGTTGGAAAACTTTGAATGCTTCATTGGGTTTATTGGCATCAATATATCTAGTTTCCGAAGAAGTAGTTGCCCCTGAATAAATCATAATGAACTTTTCATTTTTGGATTTTCCGACACCGATGTAATTGGTTTTGTCTTTTTCCTCATATACCACAACATCTTTAGAAGCATCTGTTCCCAAAGAATGTCTGAAAATTTTCTCTGTTAAAAGGGTTTCAGGATTTTTTGAAGTGTAGAAAATAGTCTTGTTATCATTTGCCCAAGTCGCAGAACCTGTGGTATTTTTTATTCCTAGATCAGTCGTTTTTCCTGTAGAAAGATCTTTTAAGAATAATTTGTATTGTCTTCTGGAAACATCATCTACGCCATAGATTAATTTGGTGTTATCTGAGCTGATGCTAAAACCTGAGGCAGAATAATATGCATGACCTTCCGCCATTTGATCGACATCGAGAAGAATTTCTTCGGGCGCATTGAGATTTCCTTTTTTTCTGCAATATTTAAAATATTGTTTTCCTGTATCGGTACGGCTGTAATAATAATATCCGCTTTTAAAAACAGGAACAGATTCATCTTTTTCCTTGATTCTGGCTTTCATTTCCTTGAAAAGCTGATCTCTGAAAGGCTCTGTGTCTTTCATCATCCCTTCCCAATAAGAATTTTCCGCTTTCAGATAATCAACGACTTTTGTTGAATCTTTTGCTTTTTTAAAATAATCAATCATCCAATAATAGGGATCGTTTACTTTATCTGAATGTATTTCTCTGATGTGTTCCTGCTTCTCTGCAACAGGAGCTTTCAAATCAGGGAATTTCTGAGATTGATAAGTTGCTGAAATACTCATAGCTAATAATCCTAAATAAATTTTCTTCATGACTGTATTTTTAAAAGTTTAAGCCAGATTCCAAAGATTTTTCAAAAGTACATAGAAAGTATGCTCCTCATCAGTCACCACATCATCAGCTTTGATCAACGTTTTTGCAAACTGAATGAAGCTTAGACGTTCCTCTTCTGTAGAATCATCCAAGAAACAACGTCCGTGAAATTCAAAATGATCTTTCCACTCTTCAGGCTGAAGCAATGCGATGGTTTCCAATTCGTTATCTAAATTGATTTTAAAAGGAAATTCGTCAGCCAGATATTGCTGAACAAGCATTCCTTCTTCTGGAGCAAATTCGCCATCCACAGATGAAAGAATCATTAATAAGTGATAACCGGCGATTGATTTATTTGATTTTTGCATTTAATAATATTAAAGTTTAAAATTCTAATTTAATTTTTAAAGAAATTTTCCACCCTTTAGCGTTAGTGGAAAGAAAATTTCAACTCATTGTAAATTTAACTAATCTACATAGTTTTTAGCAGGCTGTTTGTCTACAATTTTCCCGTTTTGTAAAGTTAATACAAATGGGTTGCTTCTTGCGATGGTTTTGATGGCAGTGCCGTCCATCATTGCATTTTTAATGGTTTTAAAAGTAGTTGGAATGGTAGAAATTCCATAAACAACTGCAGTTTTGTCAGTATTTACTTTGGCTTCAACTTTCTTTAGTAAGTCGGCTGAAACTTCTTTCGGATGATAAGAGAACACTAAAATTGCTTTAGGAGCATTGATAATTTCATCCGTTAAATCGATTCCTGTGGGATCTTCAATCTTAAATTTAGCAATCTCAGATTTATATCCTTGTTTCATCAGTTTAGATTCATTTTTATCTTCTTCAATTTTCCAGGGTGAGCCTTCTTCCCAATATTTTGTTTGGTTGATGTAATCGTCTTGATTGACCTTTAAAACTTCTCCTGTTTTTGAATTTTTCAGCGAATAAAAAGTTTTGTATTCCGAAGGATTTTTGTTGATTTTTACTTTTTCAGCTTTCAAATCTGTTCCAATTTTATAATCACGGAAATCGATAATCGGTTCATTGATGAGCCCCTGTGCCATAATGAAAATCATAATTCCTGAGAAAAGTCCAAATGCAATTGACGGAAATTTATTGTTTCTTGGTTTTGTTGAGCTTGAATAATCATCTTTTTTATTCCATTCTTTTCTGTACAATACGAACAGAATTAAAAGTCCGACTAAAAGAACAATGTCTTTTACAAAGCTTTCCCAAGGTGTAAATTTAATAGCATCTCCGAAACATCCGCAATCTGTTACGACATTGAAATAGGCTGAATAAAACGTCAGAAATCCAAAGAAAACACACAATGCAATCAGTGCAGAAAGCGTGAATTTCAGTTTAAATTTAAGCAAAAGCATAAAACCTAACCACAATTCTAAAACCACCACAATGATTGAAAAAAGCAAAGCAAATTTCACAAAAAACGGCATGTCAAAAACCGAGGGTTCAAAATATTCTTCCATTTTAAATGAAAATCCTACCAGATCTACTGCTTTTACAAATCCGGAAAGGATGAAAATGATGGCGACGATGAAACGTAATAAACCTTTAATCATATTATATAATTTGATGTTCTACATTGTTTTCTTTTTCAGAAAATTTAATCAGACAAAACACGGCATAATTCAGCATGTCATAATAATTGGCATCTAAACCTTCGGAAACGATGGTGACACCTTGATTGTCCTCAATTTGTTTTGTTCTTAAAACTTTTTGATAAATTAAATCAGTAATTGACGAAATTCTCATATCTCTCCAAGCTTCGCCGTAGTCGTGGTTTTTTCTTTCCATTAGAGCTTTAGCTTCTTGAGCATATTTGTCATAAAGATGTAGAATTTCATCTTTATTTTCATTAAAATCATTCGAAAAACCTTTTTCTAATTGAATCAGACCGATAATCGAGTAGTTGACTACAGCGATGAATTCTCCTTCCTCACTTTCGTCAATCATTTTCACGTCCGTCATTTGTAACGTGCGGATTCTGTTAACTTTAATGTAAATCTGGTCGGTAATCGAACTCGGTCGAAGAACTCGCCAAGCTGCACCGTAATCTTGTAATTTTTTACTGAAAAGATCACGACATTCGCTGATGATTTTCTCGAACTGGATTGAAGTTTTTAACATACATTCTCTTAATAGCCCAAATATACGAATTAGGTTTTAGGTAGCAGGAATAAGGCGCTGAGTTTTTGAGTTTGAATGGAAGAGTTCTAAACTTGTTTGTTGAAGCACTTATTTTTATAATTTTGATCTACTTTTTCTTCAAGCATATTGATTATTGGTTATTTTTGCATTGCAAATGTCATAAAAAACTAAACTTAAAATTCACAATTTTAAAACCCATGTCTTCAAATTCTCAAACGCTGAAATCCTTTCATTCAATCAATTGCAATGGACGATTAATAGATTTAAGTTCACCACAATTGATGGGAATTTTAAATCTTACACCAGATTCTTTTTCGGATGGTGGAAAATTTAATAATGAAAAATCAGCATTGCAACAAGCTGAAAAGTTGTTAAAAGATGGCGCTTCAATAATTGATATTGGTCCGCAGTCTACACGTCCGAATGCGGAATTTCTGAGCAGTGAAGAAGAAATCAGAAGAATAGGAAATGTTATTTCTTTAATAAAAAAAGAATTTCCCGAAGCTTTAATTTCACTCGATACTTTTTATGCTGAAACAGTAAAATTTGGTTTTAATGAAGGAATTGATATTGTAAATGATATTTCAGGCGGCCAATTTGACGAAAAAATACTTGATGCAGTTGCTGAAACAAAACTTCCTTACATCTTGATGCACGTGAATCCGTCATATCAAACGATGCATGAAAAAACTTCTTTCGCAGATATTACTTTGACGGTCAATCAGTATTTTTCAAAAAAAACCGATGAATTATTGAATAAAGGAATCAAAGATATTATTCTTGATCCGGGTTTTGGTTTTGGAAAAACGGTAGAAGATCAGATGAAAATGATTGATGAAGTAGAATTTTTCGGTTTTGGAAGTTTTCCTATGTTGATTGGGATTTCGAGAAAATCATTTATTTACAAACCATTAGGAAAATCTGCTTTAGATATCAATGAAGAAACGCAAAAGTTGCACATGAAGGTTTTAAAACAAGGTGCGAAAATTCTACGTGTGCATGATGTTGCAGAAGCTAAGAAAACTGTTGATGAATTTTTAGTATTATAACCCTTTTTTGTTTTCAGTAGCGGCGGCGTAGCCGCCGCTACTGAAAACAAAAACTATAGAATCTCACAGCTATACTTGTTGATCACAAAAAAAGCTGAGACCAACTCAGCTTTACTATTTTCAAATTCTTTTCAATTAAATTGATTATCTCTCCAAAGTAAAAGTCGGAATGACTTTCGGACGCTCTGTTTCATTGGCCACTTTCCATGAAGTTCTATACATCCATTCCGTCATTTTGTAGAGTTTTTTGTAGTTAATATTTTCAGATTCATCTTGTGGAGTGTGATATTGATCATGCAATACACTTGTAAAAAATATGGCGGGAATTCCTGCTTTCGCATACGGAAGATGATCACTTCTGAAATAAAAATATTCAGCGTGATTCGGAGAATCCCAATCTTTCAGATAAGTAAATTTTGTACTTTCATTGTTGGCATCTTCTGCCATTTTCACTAATTCTTCAGAGTTTTTGTGAGGTGCATTTCCTCCCAAAAGCGCCGCTTCGTTGTTGTCATTTCTTCCAATCATATCGCCATTCAGAACGGCTACAATTTTTTCTTTAGAAACAACGGGATGTGCAGCGTGCCATCTTGAACCCAATAATCCTCTTTCTTCTGCGCCGTGAAATACAAACAGAATACTTCTTTTTGAAGGCTGTTTTTTATAGGCTCTTGCCATTGCCAACATTGCTACACAGGTACTTGCATTATCATCAGCTCCGTTGTAGATCGTGTCGTTTTTCACCGGATGACGGATTCCATCATGATCCTGATGACCGCTTAATAATACATACTCATCTTTCAACTTTGCATCGGTTCCGTCGATCTTCCCAATAATATTGACGGAAGGATATTTATAAGTTTCAGTAATGATATTTAATGAAATTTTAGGATTGCTTTTTACCCAATCTGCATTTTCCCTTTTGATCCACAAAACAGGAATGTTATTTGTGATTTTTTCCCTTAAACCTTTTACACCGTAAGTACCTCTGGTCATTTGCGGCAGAACTTCAACCCAACTTTTATCAGACGTTTCGTCTGTGATGAAAATAATTCCTTTTGCACCCAATTCAAAAGCTTTATTGTAATATTTTGTTCTTACAAATCCAGGATAACGTCTCACGAAAAGAGTCATTTCTTTATCGATGTTTTTATCGGAAGCGTTGATGGCCAGAATTTTTCCTTTAATATTTAATTGAGATAAATTTTCAGGTTCGGTAGTTCCGGCGTAGACGATTTCAGCATCGATGTTGGCATTTACCGGTTCGGCAACGAGAAAATCTTTCCAAATTTTCAACTGAGTTTCTCCGATTTTCAAACTGCTTTGCGGAATAATCTGATGTCTGTACATATCAAAAAACTGAAAGAATGTTCCGTTGTCTCCTGCGGGTTTCATTCCGGCTTCTTTAGCTTTATTGGCAAGCCACATCGATACTTTGAGCTCATCCAAAGTTCCTGCTTCCCGTCCCCAAAACTGATCTGCAGCCACTTCATACATATCTTTTTTAAGATCAGTTTCTTTAATTGCGGAAACTAATGGTTTTTTGTAATTCTGTGCGTTTCCAAGGATGAAAACAAGTAATCCTATTAAAGAAAAGAAGGTTTGTTTTTTCATTATTTTATCTTACTTAATTGTATTAATTTCTGAAAAACTGCTTTCTATTTCGTACGTCTTCTTCTCGTTTTTCAGATTTGAAGGATAAATATAATTAATTAAAATCTTTTTTAATTGTTCATAAAAAATGATTTTTTGAACTATTCAAAATAAAAAAACCGGAACAAAAATGTTTTGCTCCGGTTTTTATTACTTATTGCCAATTACTTATATTAGAATCCTAATAATTTCAATTTAAACTGAATGGCGAAATTATCTTTAAACTTCGGAGTATTGTAATGTCCTACTCTGTAGAAAAATCCTAGGTTAAATTGTGAGGATAGGAAGTTATTCCATTCTAAACCTAATTCATTATAAAGATGATCTAGTTTTTCAAATTCAAACTGATGGAATTCTTTATTTTTCATATCACCGATCGTTCCTCTGTAAATGAAGTCAAAGCTTGAAACGTTCTTTCCAAAACTTTTGAAATACCACGGAAGTCTATGCGTCAAATAAGCACCAACGAATTTATCATTATAGTATTTTCCACCTTCCATTGTGGCAAAACCTAAGTATGAAGTCAGGTTAAAATTCAATCCGCCATGTCCGTTTCCTAAACCGTTCATTGTGAAATTTTTCCAGATCGGAGCGTCGCCGGTAATGATTCCGCCGTAAGCTCTCACGCCTGTCACACCCAATTTCGTTTTAAAATTGTGAACAAAAAGCGCATCAAATCTGCTGAAATTAAAATCTCCGTCTAACGTTTTAAATCCCTGTTCATAATTCAGGTATAATTCCGGAAGGTTTTGTTCGTAGGTATATTTTCCGGTAGGTGTCATGATATTCTTTGAATTGGGAGAATATTTTAAAGTGATTGTTGATGATGCAATATCAAACTGGCTCCCCAAACCTTTGAAATTATAGGCGAATTTAGATTCTTCCTGAGTTTTTTTCGCCGAAACATTTACGGTTAAGCCATTCGTGATGTCATTTTCATAACTTACTTTAAACCCTTCATAGCCATAGAAAACTCCATTGTTCAGAGCAACTCCGGAATTCATGATTTTCATTCTGAAATTCCACAAGTTTTCTGAGAAACGACCTGCTGCCATAACATCATTGAAATATTCAACACGGAAAAATGAATTTTTATTTAATGTGGTGCGAATGTCAACCCCTGCTCCGTATTTAAAGTCTTTGTCATAAATTCCGTAAGCAAAATAAGCGTCAGGAGAAATATATTTATTGAATTTTTCGTTCAGTTTTGCTCCTGCTCCAAAACGGAAATGCTCATATTTATTATAACCAATTAATTTCGCCAAATCAAAATCTACAATTCCTAGTCTTACTTTTCCTTTTAATAAACCTGTCAAAGCTTTTGCTTTTTGGTCAAGCTTATATTTGCTGCTTAAACTGTCAATTTTGGAGTAGGTCGTCACTTCACGGTCTGTCAGATTTTCAGTTCTGTACTGATCAATTAATTTTCCGTCAGAGTTTTTTACATCAATCGTGTAGCCTTTAAAATCCTGTGGTTTTTCTTCAATAGGTGTTTTAAAATCGAAATAATCAGCAGTAGCAAATGCATAACTTCCAAATCTCTTTTTGGTATTTTTTTCTGCTTCTTTTTCTTCTTTGGTTTTCTTTTTATCAGATTTATCATCGCTGTCGAAAGACGTGGAGCCCATTTTGAGTTTGTAGTTTTCTTTCACCAAAAACCATTTGTTTTCAATAGGTTTCCAAATACTGGTGATGCTGCCTTCGCTTCTGATTTTGCTATTGCTTTCGATTTTTTAAGGGCATAACTTTCTTTGTCTACATAGATATATCCGTTAAATTTTCTACTGTCAGCAGTTGTTTTGTAACCAACCTGACGGAACCTGATCACATAATTTTGTCTTCCTTCAATTTCAATCGAATCAGTCAGGAAAAAGCGGTAAAGGTTTCTGTTTTCTTCACGTATTTCTTTTGGAATCACATTTCTGTTGGAACGGAAAGCCATCAGTTCGTAGATAGGTTCTTTTAAACCTGCAATTTTATTATCTAAAATATTGGTTTTCTCGCCGTATTTTTTTGAATATAAACTTTGTGAAGCTCTTTCCCACAAAAACATTTTGCTTTTCCCAACCAATTTCATCAGGTTGACAGATTCTAGAGAATCTTTTCTTTCCTGAGTTTTCATTGGCTGCTGTGGAAGACTTTTTAAAGAGTCAATTCGGTTGGCAATGTATGTGTTGTAGGCTTTAATGCTGTCTTCATCAAAATCCAGAGAAATTTTTTCATACGATTTAAATGAATAAGAATCTAAGCTTAACGGAGAATTCTGCTTGTAATTGTCGTTGATTTTTCTCAGAATTTCTAAAGCTCTGGGATCACTTTTATCCTCGAGAATTACCGTCTGGATACTTTGAGTTTTAGGATCAGCTTTTGATAAAAAAACTTCCATCACTTTGTCAACCACGACATCATCTTCATAAAAACCTCTCGCAGAAACTTCTACTTTTTTACATTTTGTTTTGAAGTTAAGCGTACCTGAGGCATCGGTTTTTCCGACCAATTTATCATTGCAGGTCACTGAAGCATTAGAAATCACAGACTGATCTCCTGAGCTTTTAACGATGATTTTCGACTGTGAGAAAGTGCTGATGTATCCGAGTGATAACAGCAATAAATACAATTTTTTCATAAAGAATTTCTAACGATTAAATTTGATTGGCTGGTGATGAATTTTCTTTTCTTTTTATTTTAAGTTGAAAATCATGTAAATCAAATCAGCTATGGCAAATAAAGTGCCGCAGATGTTAAAAATTCTTAATGTAAATTAATTATTAGTTGAGATGTGCCTGTTTTTCGGCAAATTCTTTAGAGAACTTTATTCTGTCTTCTTCCAGTTGCTCCTGATTGTCGGGCAAGACATAATTGAATAAAATTTTATCTTCACTGTCTAAGAAAATCATTTCTTTTTCTTCACCATCGATCATTTGGGAGAAAATTGCCCACATCGAAGTATCTTTTAATCTCAATAATTCGAAAAACTGTTCTGCTTTTATTTCTATTTTTTTCATTGATTTCTTTTCATTATTTATTAATCATTACCGATTACTTATTTTAAAACTCCAAAAGCTTTAATTTAAACTGAAATGCAAAATTCTGTTTAAAATTGTATGTTGTGTAATATCCGACTCTGTAAAAAACGCCTAAATTAAAGTACGAAGAAAGGAAATTATTCCATTCCAATCCAACTTCCTGATACAGATGATCTAATTTTCTGAACCTGAAATCATGATATTCGGGATGTTTCATATCACCGATGGTTCCTCTTAAAACAAAATCTAAACTCGAAACATTCTGCCCGATGCTTTTAAAATACCAGGGTAATCTATGCGTTAAATAATAGGCGACGAACCTATCATTATAAAATTTTCCGCCTTCCAACGTGGCAAATCCCAAATAGGAAGTAAGGTTAAAATTAATGTCACGACTCGGCGACGCCAGACCATTCATTGTAAAATGTTTCCAAATTGGAGCTTCCCCTAAAACCAATCCGCCATATAATCTGAGGCCTGTAGTTCCCAAACCGGTTTTAAAATTCTGCACAAATAATGCATCAAAACGAGTATAATTAAAATCTCCACCTAACGCTTTAAAACTTTGTTCAAAATTAAAATACAGCTCAGGATATTTCTGATCAATCAGAGATTTTCCCTGCGGCGTCATGATGTTGGTAGAATTCGGAGAGTATTTCAAGGTAACCAATGTATTGAAATTTTCAAAAGTTGCACCGCTGTTTCTGAAATTATAATCAAATTTTGCTTCTTCCGTATTTCTTCTTGCGGCAAATGCCAATGTCAAACCATTGGTGACGTCATTTAGATAAGATACAGAAGCACCTTCGTATCGGTAGTATTTATCGTTGTTGATGTTGTTTCCGTAGTTCATCATCCGCATTCTAAACGTCCATAGTCTGCGGTAAAACTCACCGGAAGAGTTCACATCATCATAATATTCAATTCTAAAGAAAGAGTTTTTATCGAGTGTCGTTTTGATGTCGAGCCCAATTCCATACTTAAATTTATCGTCACTCAAACCGTACGCAAAATAATAATCCGGCGAAAAATAAGGATTGAAATTCTCATTTAGCTTTCCTTTTAAACCCAGTCTGAAACCTTCGTATAAGTTATAATTGATGATTTCACCAATATCAAAATCGAAACTTCCAGAGCGAACCTGTCCGTTAATTAAACCGGTTAAAATTCTGGCTTTGCGGTCTACATTGTATTTTTTCCTAAACTGTCAATGACGAAATAGGTATTTTTTTCTCGATCAGACAAAGGTTCGGTTCTGTATTTCTGAAGCGTTTTTCCATCAGCATTTTTTACGGTAAAAGTATAGCCTTTGAAGTCTTTTTGATTTTCTTCAATCGGAGATTCGTAATCAAAATATTTTGAACTCAGATAAGCATAGGTTCCAAAGCTATTTTTATGTTTTTTTAAATGATTTTCAGAATTTTCAGTTGATTCTGTATTATTCATCATCATTCGACTCATTCTCAGTTTTACGCTTTCTTCAGACAGAAACCATTTATTATTGAAGAAAATCCATGTACTTGTAATGTTGCCATCGTTCTTATCTTTACTGATGCTTTCTATTTTTTTGATGCCATACGTATCGATATCGATATACAAATATCCGCTGAATTTCCTCCTTTTAACGTTCTTTTTGTAGCTCACTTCACGGAAGCGGATCACAAAATTTTTTCTGCCTTCAACTTCAATCGTGTCAGTCAAATAGAACCGATACAGTCCACGGTTTTCCGGCTTGATCTGTTCCGGAATTTTATCTCTGTTTCCCTGTAAGGCAATCAGTTCATAAATGGGCTGCTTCAGTCCTGAGATACGATTGTCTAAAATATTAACTTTTTCACCGTACTTTTTTGAGTACAAATATTCCTGAGCGCGTTCCCAAAGAAATAATTTACTTTTAGAAAATATTCTTCGCGCCGAAACATCGTTAACAGAATCTTTGGCTTTCTGCTTTTTGAAAAGATTAAAATTGTTGTTGAAAATTTCTGTGTACACAGAGATGCTGTCCTGATCAATGTCTAACGAGATTTTATCATAAGATTTGTAAGTGTAAGAATCTAAACTCTGGGGAGAATTACTTTTAAAAAACTGATTTACTTTTCTTAAAATTTCAAGTGCTTTTGGATCACTTTTGTCTTCAAGAATAACGGTTTCTATGGATTGTGTTTTCGATGAAGTATTGATAAGGGTAACGGTCATTTCATCTTCAACTATTGCACTTTCTTTGAAATAATTGGCCGCTTTAATCTGGATACTTTTGCATTTAGATTTAAATTCCAAAAATCCGTTATCGTCCGTTTTTCCTAAAAATTTATCGTTGCATGAAATAATGGCGTTGGGAATAGGTGTTCCTTTGGCTTCGTTAATTACTGTGAGTTTTGATTGCGAAAAACCAAAAACAAACATCCACAGAAATATAAAAATAAGCCCTCTTTTCATGAAAAAAATCTACCACAAAATTACTGATATTTCTTTGGGTAAGAAAGTTTTTGAAACGAAGTTTTGTAATTCAATTTATTTCAGAAAAACAAATTCCCGAATGATTTCGGGAATTGTTTATTTGTCGTTTAAAGCACTCATAAAATCAATAATTTCATCAATTTCCTGATTGGTTAAATTAAGTTTTGAGTCTGATAGCGTTTGATTTTTAATCGATAATCCTAAACCGTTTCCACCACCCTTATTGTAGAAGTCCATGACTTCTTTTAAAGTTTTATAACCGCCATTATGCATGTACGGAGCCGTTTTACTAATGTTTCTAAGCGTCGGAGTTTTAAATGAATTCTGAAGAAACGCTACCGTCTCGTGGAATTTTCCTCTTCCTAAATCATTATCGATCTTTCTGTTTGAAGCATTTTCTGCAACTCCCAAAACTTCCTGTTCGGTTTTATTGAAAGTGGGTGGAACAGTGCCGTTAAACAACGGAATAAAATGGCAGATTGCACACTGTGCTTTTCCTACAAAAAGATTAAACCCTTTTTTCTGTTTTTCGGTCATGGCAGATGATTTTCCGCGCATATAGTCGTCAAAATCTGAATTGAATGTTGCCAAAGAACGAATGTAGCTCGCCAAAACATTCTGCAGCTGCCAAACTTCGGTATTTTTTGTTTTGTAAATTTTCTCGAAATCTTTTTGGTATTTTTTATCCTGATTAATCTTAGCAATAATCGCATTCATATCGCCGTGCATTTCCTCTTTGTTGGTGATTACGTCAGAACTTTGTCCTTCGAGGTCATCTTTTCTCATGTCCCAAAACTGTCCGTGTTGAAAAGCGGAGTAGCTCAGTGAAGGCGTATTTCTCTGCAGTGCTACATTTTCCAGCGACATCGATTTTTCTAAACCGTCGGTGAATGCTTTTTCAGCAATGTGACAGGTCGCACAACTTCTCGAATTGCTGTTGGAAAGAATTTTATCACTGAAAAGCTGTTTCCCGAGATTAACTTTTTCAGGTGACATTTCATATTCCTTTCCGGGAACAAAAGCGTTTGGGTTAAATGCATCTTTAGAAAAGAAAGTCGATGCATTTTTATTTAAAGCTGAAGTCACTTCAACATCCGGAATGTTTTCTTCTTTTTTAAACTGAAGAAGTAAAGTCGATATCTTATTTAAATGATCGGGAACAAAATGAATATAATCAAATGTATTTTTATCTGAATTTTTCTTTAAAATTCCATTGGCAATACCAATTTCACTGACGATTTGTTTTAAAGATTTTTGTTTAGATTTTTCCGTTGAAATTTGTTCTAAAGTCCATCGTACTCCTTCCAAAGCAAAGGGCATTTCTTCCAAGAATGTTCCTGAAATGGGTGTGTCAAAGCCTGCAATTCCCAAACTAGAAATCCTAAAAACCTGCTGTCTTAAAGCGTCAAAAACCTGATCTTTGCTAATCGTAATGACCAGAAAATTAGCTTTTATGGTATTGCTTTTGTTGGTGAGCTTTTTTAAAATTCTGATCAATTCGTCCTTGTTCTGTTTTTCATACGGATAGATCATTTCTTCAATCACCTGAAGACCTTCAGGTTCAATTTCGGTATGTTCTTCCATTTCTATTTCCGGAAGAGCCGAACCGTTCATGAATCTTGCAGTGTTTGGGAGGAAATATTCTACCGCCCATTCCATTTTCTTGTAGGTTTTCCTGAGTTGCTGAAATTTCTCCTGAAGAATTTTGTTGCCAGCATCTTTTGAAACCAACGTTATCAGTTCATTGGTCTGTCTCAAAAATTCAACATTATTTTTAAATATTTCCTTCTTTACAGCGGTCAAATCGTTGACGATTGGTTTTTTATCGGTTTGGCACTGCAAAATTCCAAAGAAAACAAAGGTGAGAATGAGAAATATGGCGAGAGGATATTTGAGAATAAATTTCATTGCTTATAAAAAAGCATCAATAGAGAAAACTCTACTGATACTTTGCTTAATTAATGGTTATAAAAATTATTTTTGAACGTTTCTGATCAGAATGATCTGACCACCTTCTTTGTTCGTGTTTACACCAGCGCCGTCAGCATTTTTGAAAGCATCTTTCTGCCAAGTGTGAGAGTGAATATTTACCGCAAAAGTGTTTGGAACACCGATGATATCTGAAACATCAATCATTGCTCCGTATTCCCAAGATCCGAATTTACTTAAATTTCCAGATTGGTTGTAAGCAGTCTGCCATGCCGTATCATTTCTGTTATGCTTCATATTTAACCACGGTTTGTACTGCTTTGTGCTGATGTTCAGTTGCCAAATGTAAGAATCATGATTTGCAGCGGTGTAGTAAGAATCTCCGTCCTCCTGAATGTAAACGAAATTTTCTGTCACACAAAGGTTATCCGGATTGATCAGGTTGTTTCCAGGGTTTGAATCTCCTTCTGCGGCAACTTCCAGTTTTCCTGTCAGCATATTGCTTTCATTTAAAACCAATTTGTACACTCTTCCCCACATCGTCAATCCTGGTTTTGGGTTCACACCATCTGAAGATTCTCCGGTTGCTGTAAAGTAAATTTCTCTCCCTTTTCCTGCACCTTTTCTGTAATCTACATCTTCAACTCTTGAAAAACGGATCGCATTGATATCTAAATTTTTCTGATTGATCTGAGCTCCGGTAAGGTTTTTAGCATTGGTGATTTCAACAAACTCTACATCATACTGAGAACCTTTCGCCATATTGGTTTCAGTTGTATTGTTGTTGGTTCTTTTTAATGAATATAACTTTCCATTGTCAAGATCTCCTTGAGTATTGGCAACATACATGATTAGCTGACCAGCAGATTGGTGAGCCGTAGAGTAGGATTGATCTTCACCGATTAAGATATAAGATTTTCCGTTAGATACATCTTTAGGAAGTGGAACTGCATTTTCCATAGAAGCTTTTCCCAATGCAGGTTTTACTCTTGTCTGGTCTGAAGCCTGAGATGTAGCAGCCATTGGATTGATCGCGTGAACCATACTTTCTTCACCAGATTCTCCTGCAGTTAAGAAGGCGCTGAAACCATGTTCCTGAGGCGTTGCCAAAGTTGCAGAACATAATCTTGTCATACCACCAATTCCGTTTAAAATATATTCTCCTTTTACTGGCTTAAATGTTTTGTCTAAATAAACTCTTGAAACCGACTGCGTGATTTCGTGATTGGTAATCATCAAATATCCGTCTGAAGCAGGATCTTTCATGATTCCCATTCCGTCCGGCTGACCTGCAAATACAAAGTTTGGACTTCCAGCCAATACATCTGAACTTGAAATCAATGTCGTAATATTTAAATTCTCAAAACCAGTCATTCCGAATGCGAAAGCAGGTTCTTTTGAAAAATTTTCAAGTTTAATGTTTTCGTTCACCGGATTCTCGGCGTTGTCTTTGTCGTCATTACAACTCGTGAACACCGCTGCTGATAAAAATAATACAGCAATAGATTGAGAAATTTTCATAATACTTTCTATAGTTTTAGGTTGTGACAAAACTATGAGTCTAGTATGAACTTAAGGTTACAGCGAGAACACAAAAAAATTAACTTTAATGTAGGATTACGTTCATATTGTTACGGGAACTTCAATAATTAGAATGAATACAAATAAAAAATGCCGGAATGAACCGACATTAGTATATTTAATTAAAAAATTAACTGTTTATTTCAAATCACTTTTAGAAATCACAATTTCTTTAATCACTTTTCCTTTAGAATCGGTGTATACATATTTTAAATTGTTCACCCCTAAAACTGCAGTCTGTTGGAAAACCTGCTGAACCTGAGGTGTTTTGATCATTTCTTCTTTCATCATTTTATCTGAACCTTCTAATTTCAACATGGGAATATAACTGTCCGGAACTTCATTGGTGTAAATAAGATTTTTTTCTGCATCAGCTTTTATACTCACGATTTTAGTTCCTGTTGCCGGATCAATAATCGGTAAGTTTTTATTAAATGCTTCTAAAATTTTGTTTAAATCATCCGTGCTTGGTTTTTCTCCTTTAGCAATAGCGTTAAAATCAACCGATTCTTTTAGATTTTTATCGTCGATTGTTTTATCAATAATCACTTTTGAATCTGCACTGTGAACTTTCAGATTAAATTTTACGCCACTTTCAAAAAGTTCTTTACCGATTTTTTCACTTTTAATAGCCTGAGCAATCAAATCAGGAAGAGATTTGCTGACCAGATCACTTTCCATGTCACCACTTTGGTAAGTCGTTGTTACATCGATGTTAACCAAATCCGGTGAGGTAGAACTTGCTTTGGTCGATTTAATCATTTGGTTAATCATCATCGAGGATGAGTTGTTGTACATTTTGACAAAATCCTGAACTTTGTCTTCTTTCGTTTGACACGCAATCAGCATCAACGAGGTAAAAAAGATAACGAGAATGTTTTTCATAAATAATATTTTAAGGCAAGGTAATAACAAAACAGAAACCAAAAAGTTTCTGCTTTGCCAAATTTTTATTTTTGAAATTAATTTGTCCCACGGATCGCACAGATTTTCACGGATTTTTTAGCAATATTCTTAAAGCAACGCTAAGCTTAAAATTTCTAAAGAACTTAAAAATCTTAATGTTGAAAAATATCTCAAATTGAAAACTTAGTGAACTTTTATAAGTGGAACGGCTTTGTGTAACTTAAAAACAGCCAACTGTTAAAAAAATCTCTGCGCACTTTGCGTTAAAATAAATAATCAGAAAATAATTAATTCAAAACACTAAATCTCAGCTTAATCCCAAAGTTATCCTTGAACTGCGACGTCTGATAATGTCCCAATCTGTAAGAAAACCCAACCCCAAAACTTCTGCCTAAAAATCGATTCCAGATCACACCGACTTCCTGATAATAGTGATCCAAAGCCTGGAAATCAAACTGATGGTCACCTCGGTTTTTAAAATCTCCGATGGCAGATTGATATTCCAGTTCGATGTTTGAATATCTCGAACCAATCGTTTTAAATCTAAAAGGTAAGTTTTGTGAAACCTTAAACGCCACAAATTTATCGGCAAAAAAAGTTCCCGAAGGCATCGTTGCAAACGCTAAATTATTCGGAGTGTTGATATTTGAATACCAATGATCCGGATTTCTGTCGTTCTGACCGGCAATCTCAAAGTTTTTCCAGATTGGTGCCGTTCCTGATGAAATTCCTCCGAAAAGTTTCAAATTGGTGATTCCCAGTTTTGATCTGAATTGGTGAATAATCAATGCATCGGCTCGGTAATAATCTAAATCTCCGCCTAATGCATCAATTCCTTTTTCGAAATTCATGTAAACCTGAGGAAAGCCTTTTTCATAGGTGTATTTTCCGCTTGGTGTCATGATATTTTTATCGTTTGGAGAGAATTTTAACGATAGAGTAGTGCTCACATTGTCAAAACGGTTACCTAAATTCTTGTACTGATAATCAAAAAGCGCTTCTTGTTTCTCTTTGTTCACGGCAATTTTCATGCTTAATGAATTTGAAATGTCATATAAAAACGATGCTCCCCATTTTTGATTTTTGTAAAAATTAGCGTTGTGCAGATCCAAATTCAGATCATTCACTTTCATCATCATATCCCACATAGTATTGTTGAATCTGCCTGCTGCAAAGACATCATCCACATAATCGATTCTGAAAACAGAAGTTCTTTTTGAAGACAGTTTCATGTCTAATCCCAAACCGTATTTCCAGGTGTGGTCTTTAAATCCGTAGCCGAAATAACCGTCCGGAGAAAATGTTTTGTTGAATTTTTCATTCAGTTTTACACCGGCTCCCAAACGAAGACCTTGGTATTTATCGTAGCTGAAAAATTTAGTCAGGTCAAAATCAATGATTTTATACCGCAGATTTCCTCGCATTAGTTGGGTCAGAAAGCTCAGTTTCTTTTCAAAATCATGTTTCTGTACAAAGCTGTCGATTTTCACGTAGGTTGCGCTTTCTCTTGCCGTCAGACTGTCGGTTCTGTATTGCTGAAGCAAACTTCCGTCAGTGTTTTTCATCTCAAGAGAATAGCCTTTAAATTCTGATGCTTTCTGCGCTTCATTCAGTTGGAAATCGAAGAAACGGTTTTTCACGTACAGATAATTTCCAAAAGTTTTTTGGTTGTACTTTTTTCGGTCGCTCAGTTTTTGACCTTTTTTCAAAGTATCGGTTTTTACGCTGTCTTTTTTTGAAGTATTAAATGTCTGGTCTCCCATTTTCAGTTTAATATCTTCATAATCCAGAAACCATTTTCCGTCAATCGGTTTCCAGACAGAGACAATGTCGGCTTCGCTTTTCTTTTTACTGGCACTTTCAAACTTTTTCAGGGCATAGGTTTCAGAATCCACATAGATTTTTCCGTTAAACTTTCTAGGGTTTTGCTTTTTCTTGTCGGTGATTTCTTTGAACTTAATGACGTAGGTTTTTCTGCCGTCCAACTGCAAAGTATCTGATAGATAATAATTAAAAAGCTTTCTGTTTTCCGGTCTCACCTGTCTTGGAGTTCGGTCTAGATGAGAAAGATTAATTGCCACCGCTTCATAAATCGGATTTTTAAAACCCGACATTCTGTTGTCGATGATATTGGTTTTCTCCCCGAACTTCTGAGAATATTTGTACTCCGTCGCTTTTTCCCAAAGGAACATCTGACTTTCCTGGGTAGCGTCGAGCAAATCTTCGTCAATCAGAGAATCCTTCTTTTCGCTTTCTTTTTGCTTAAATTCAGATTTGTCAACCTTCGAAAGAGAATCTTTTCTCGTTGCCAGGAAATTTTTAAAGGTATCAATTGAATCTTTGTCTACATCAATAGAAAATTTAGAGTACGATTTGAAATTGTAGGTATCTAAAGATTTGGGCGAGTTTTCCTTTTCTCTTTTATTCAGTTCGTCCAGAATTCTCAATGCTCTCGGGTCACTTTTATCGATGATCACCACTTTATCGATATTGCTCTGTTTTTCAGACAGTGGTTGCATCGCCACTTCCATTGATTTTTTAACATCAGCTGTAACATCTTCAAAATTGCTGGCGAGAATTTCTACTTTCTTACATTTTGTTTTAAAAGATAAAACGCCGTCAAAATTGGTTTTACCCAAGAGATTGTCGTCGCAGTAAACGGCTGCATCACGAATAGGTTTTTTATCGGCTTTACTGAAAACTTTCACTGAAGTCTGCCCGAAATAGAACACCGCAAAAAATAAAAAGAACGGAGATAGAAGTTTGGTCATTGAGTTTTTTATTAATAAGACAAAACTATTGATAAGAAGGTTACAAAACCATAACAGAAAATATAATCTTTTGTTAAAAATAAAATCAGCGGTATTTCAATGCAATACCGCTAATTTTTATAGTCTACATTTCCCGTAGGAATGAGAAATGGGGTTTTGTTTAAGAGTTTTTAAGGCTTTTATAACTAAATGATTTTTCTACTGTTTACAGTTCCGTCAGTTCTCGATACACAATTGTTTTTATTTGGAGTTGAAGTAAGGTTATTTTTTAATGCATAATATTTTTAATAAAATTGATGTTAAATATTCTGATAATTATGGTTTAGAAATACAATGAAAAATTTTAAAATTTCAAAAATAAAAATTATATTTGTCAAAATTGACAAGTCTAATGAGAGAAACTTTTGGAGAGTATATAAAGCGATTAAGATCCGAACATGGTTTTACGCTTACTCAATTGGCCGCTAAATTAGATTTAGATTCTGCTAATCTAAGCAAAATCGAAAATAATAAACGTGAATTTGATGAAAAAAGACTGACTCTTTTGTCAAAAGTTTTCGATTTAGATATTGCCAAACTAAGAACTGAATTTTTTAGTGATTTTATTGCTAAAAAAATTTATGAAAACAATTGCGACGAAGAAACTTTAGTTTTGGCTGAAGAAAAAGTTGCTTATTTAAAATCTAAAAACTCATAATATTATGAATATAGTATCGTTTTTTGCAGGTGCAGGTGGACTTGACCTTGGATTCCAAAATGCAGGATTTAATGTGGTTTGGGCAAATGAATATGACAAAGAAATTTGGGAAACTTATCAAAATAACCATCCTCAAACGGTCTTAGACAAGAGAAGCATCGTAAATATTCCTTCTAATGAAGTTCCTGACTGTGACGGAATTATCGGAGGTCCACCTTGTCAAAGTTGGAGCGAAGCTGGTGCAATGAAAGGTATCAATGACAAAAGGGGACAATTGTTTTTTGATTTTATTAGAATATTAGAAGCAAAACAACCCAAATTTTTTCTTGCAGAAAACGTAAGTGGGATGCTTCTGGGGCGACACTTATCTGCTTTAGAAAATATTAAAGAACTATTCAGAAATGCAGGAATTGGTTATGAACTTTCTTTTGAAATGGTAAATGCTTGCGACTATAATGTTCCACAAGATAGAAAACGTGTAATCTTTGTAGGAATTCGAAAAGATTTAGGCTTTAAATATGAATTTGAAAAACCAAATTTCTCAAAGTTAACTTTACAAAATGCTATTTCTGATTTGAAAGAAAATGTTTTACCAGCAAAAACAAATAACAAAACAAACGGAAATGACTGTGCAATTCCAAATCACGAATATATGACGGGGGGATTTTCTACCATTTTTATGTCAAGAAACCGTGTGAGAAGTTGGGACGAACAATCTTTTACAATACAAGCAGGAGGAAGACACGCTCCAATTCATCCGCAAGCTCCAAAAATGAAATTTATTGAGCAAAACATTAGAGTTTTCGTTCCTGGACAAGAACATTTATACCGAAGATTAAGCGTTAGAGAATGTGCAAGAGTTCAAACTTTTCCGGATAATTTTATATTTCATTATGATAATATTTCTGCAGGTTACAAAATGATTGGAAATGCTGTACCCGTTAAATTAGCTCATTTTTTAGCTAACTCAATTAGGCAACAAATTTTGAGAAATGAAATTCAAAATCAAGCAGCAATTACAACAAACGAATTAATTACTGTATGACAAATATTTTAGAAGCCATTGTAAATATTGCTCAAAATCCGATTTATACAATCAGAAGTCTTTATTCTGGAAGAAATAGAGTAAATAATATTGGGGAAGCATTGGAAACTTTTGTAAAAGATGCTTTTGTAAACTCTATTCAGACCGAAGATGAGTTAGAAAAAATGCGGAGATACAGTGAAGAATTTTCTTGGTTAGGCAATCAAAATCATCCGCCTGACATTATGATAAAAGGCGGAGATGCAATTGAAGTTAAGAAAACACAAAGTGCAAATTCTGATTTGGCTTTGAATAGTTCATATCCCAAATCCACGGTTCAATCAATTAGTAAATTAATTACCCAATCTTGCAGAACTTGCGAAGATTGGACAGAAAAAGATTTGATATATTGTGTTGGACATACAACTGACGATAGTATAAAATCATTATGGATGGTTTACGGAAATATTTATGCCGCAAGCCACGAAACGTATCAAATCATCAAACAAAAAATCACAGAAGGAATCAATGAAATTCCAAATGTTGAACTTGCTGAAACAAATGAATTAGGACGAGTAAATCGTGTAGACCCTTTAGGAATTACTAACTTGAGAATCCGAGGAATGTGGCAGATTCAAAATCCGAGACGAGTTTTCAATTATTTGCATACACCGTCTTCAAGTATTTTTGAATTAGTTGCTATTATTCCAACCTCAAAGTATGAAAGTTTTCCGTCTGAAAGTAAAACAAAACTTGAAACTTTAGGAAATGTGAATTTGACTACAGAAAATGTTCAAGTAAAAGACCCGAATAATCCAGCGAACTTAATTGATGCCAAACTAATTGTATTTAGGCTAAAAGAATAATTAGTAAGTATTTATTGTACATACTAATTTGCAACACAAATAGCAATTAGATAGTTAGAGTAAGGATAAATAATGTAAAACAAAAACCTCGCCCTCCCGCGAGGTTTTCTCATTTCAAAAAAACTAAAATTCGAATCCCATGATGTTCAAAAATATTTTATATTTGTTTTAAGAACAAGAAAAAATAAAATGATGATATTAAGAAATAACCCCGCAGTTCATGCGCAGGCTTCCGGCACTTCCGGTTCAAAAATTCAACTCAACACTTTTCAACCCATTGCTTATCTCAAAAAACGGTAAACCGTTCCGTTGGTTCGTTCAGGCAGTTCGATAAGCGCTTCAGCCGCTTAGAAAGGGCATTCAGGCATTCTGTTGAGACCATCAACCACTTCGTAAAGGCGTTCAAGTGATTCGTAAAGGCGAACAAGTGTTTCGAAGAAGCAATCAACCAGTTCGAAGAGACAATCAAGCAGTTCGAAGAGGCAATCAAATACAATTTATTATATTTCAATACTTTACAGCCGTTTCGGAAAAGTAAGTAGATTCAATAAACAAGATACAATAGACTTCAATCATATTTTTAAACACAAAAAATAATTTTATTATGAAAAAAGAGCAGGTAGTACGTACTTTCAGATTAGCAGATTCTGTACTGAAACAAAAGGCAGATGAATTGATCGCTTTGATCGACAGAGACATCAACGAATTTACAGACCGTGGCTATAACGCCGACAAAAAGACCGAACTGACCACAGCACGCACCACGGTAGACAACTTCCCAAGCGATGAACAGCTGGAATCCATCAAAATGGATCTTACCGAACAAAAAGATGCCGCCAGAAAGGCCCTCGAAAAATCGATGCGCAGTATTTTTAAGATGGCAGAAAATGTTTTCGGACTCTACAGTGCCAAATACAAGGAATTCGGAAATGCAGGAGTCAGTTAGCTCAGCGATGCCGAGGTGGTGCGCATTGCCAAAATGATGAGCGTGACGGCAGAGAAATATCTTCCCCAACTTGCTGATGAAGGTCTTACCACAGAGAAAATTAATACTCTGATGACGCAGCGTGAAGCTCTGGATGTTGCCATCGACGCACAGGCAAAAGGAATTTCTGATCGTGACCTAGCCGCAGAAGGTCGTGTAGAAGCCCTCAACAAACTCTACCAACTGCTCACCAAATACGCCGGCACCGGCCAGGATATTTTCTACGAAACCAACGAAGCCAAATACAACGACTACATCATCTACGATACCCCAAGCGGCCTTCCGGAAACTCCGCCTACGGATCTGGTGTAAACTTCTCGATACGGTTTTTTTCAAAACCTACTCGAAGTGACAACTTCTTTACACGATACCAAATATGCTTTGTAAGTCGCTTCGTCAGTTCGAGTGTTTTTCGTAGTGAAACGAAGAAAAATGTATCGAGAACCCGTGGAGCATGGGCCGCCTGTGTATCGAGAACCCGTGGAGTACGGGCTGCCTGTGAATCAAAAACTTCTCGATACGGTTTTTATAAAACCTACTCGAAGTGACGGAGACAGTGACGGGAGGATTAAATACAAACAATCCCTTTCAGTTTTGAAAGGGATTGGTTATTATAAAAAACCGCAAAGCGGTACTATTTATTAGAAGTTAATTAAATATTCAAAGCTTTCTGATACGCATTTTCCAAACCATCAAGATTTTTTCCTCCTGCTGTTGCAAAGCCTGGATTTCCGCCACCACCGCCTTGGATTTCTTTTGCTAAATCTTTTACAATCGTTCCTGCCTGATAACTTGCAGCCAGATCATCTGAAATTCCAACAGTAATCATTGGTTTTCCGTCGTAATCTGATAGAACAATCGTCACAGAAGTCGGGATTTCTTTCTTCAGTTGGAATACAATATCTTTCACAGAACCTGCATCCAGAGAAGTTTTCTTCACCAAAAGCTGTTTATCGCCTTTATGTTCGTAAGCCGTTTTCCAGTCACCGATTTCGCCTTTTGCTTTTTCCTTTTTCAGAGATTCAACTTCAGATTTTAATGCTGAATTTTCTTCGATCAATTTCTCGATCGATTTTACAACGTCTTTAGATTTAAGCAATTGAGAAAGTTCGATTACCTGTTTTTCTAAACTCTTGAAATATTCTTCAGATTTGTCTCCGGAAATCGCTTCAATCCTTCTGATTCCTGCAGCAGCAGAAGCTTCAGAGTTGATTTTAAAATGACCAATTTCGCTTGTATGTTTTACGTGAGTTCCACCACACAGTTCTTTCGAACTTCCAAACTGGATCATTCTCACGCTGTCTCCGTATTTTTCACCAAACAATGCCATTGCACCTTTGTCAATCGCCTCTTGAATCGGAATATTTCTAAACTCCTGAAGAGCGATATTTTCTTTAATTTTTGCATTGACTTTTTCTTCAATCAAAGCCAGTTCTTCCTCCGTCATTTTACTGAAGTGTGAGAAGTCAAAACGCAGATAATCAGGACCAACGAATGAACCTTTTTGTTCAACATGAGTTCCCAAAACTTCTCTCAAAGCCTCGTGCAACAAGTGGGTTACCGAGTGGTTTGCCTGAGAGTTTTTTCTTTCGGTTGCATTGACTTTAGCGTAGAAAACAGCTCCTGCATCTTTCGGAAGTCCGTTGATTAAGGAAATAATCAATCCGTTTTCCTTTTTGTTTCTAAAACTTCAAAGCTTTCAACTGCATTTTCCAAGACGCCTTTATCACCGATTTGTCCACCACCTTCAGGATAGAAAGGGGAGTTGCTCAACACCACCTGATAAAATTCGCCGTCTTTATTTTCTACTTTTCTGTATCTTGTAATGTAAGTTTCTGCTTCTATTTGATCGTATCCTACGAAATTTTCAGGTTTTTCTTCCAAAACAACCCAATCGTACACTTTAGACGCTGAGTCTTTTTTAGAACGTTGCTTTTGTTTTGCCATTTCAGCTTCAAAACCGGCTTCATCAATCGTCAAACCTTTTTCTTCTGCGATAATTCTCGTTAAATCATCCGGAAAACCATAAGTGTCATACAATTCAAAAACTTCTACACTTGGTAAAACTTTAGAACCTTCAGCAATTGTCTGCTGAATTAATTTTTCTACTCTTAATAAACCGTTTTCAATGGTTTTTAAGAAAGATTCTTCTTCACTTTTAATGACTTCAGTGACTAATTTACCTTGTTTTTCAAGCTCTGGGAAGAATTTTCCCATTTGATTTTGAAGAACAGCAACCAACTCAAAAAGGAAAGGTTCTTTTCTATCTAAAAATCTATAAGCGTAAGAAATTCCTCTTCTTAAAATTCTTCTGATCACATAACCGGCTCCTCCGTTTGAAGGCAACTGTCCGTCAGCAATCGCAAAAGAAACCGCTCTGATGTGATCCACCACAACACGGATCGCAATATCTTTTTCGTCAGTTAAAATTCCTGTATATTTTTTTCCTGAAAGTTCTTCCACTTTAGCAATCAAAGGGGTAAAAACATCAGTATCATAATTGGAAGATTTCCCTTGTAAAGCCATACAAAGGCGCTCGAATCCCATTCCGGTATCAATATGTCTTGCTGGAAGATTTTCCAAAGAACCGTCCGCTTTTCTGTTGAACTGCATGAATACGAGATTCCAGATTTCGACAACCTGAGGATGATCGTTATTCACCAACTCCAAACCAGAAATTTTAGCTTTTTCTTCAGGAGTTCTCAAGTCTACATGGATTTCCGAACAAGGTCCGCAAGGTCCGCTTGCACCCATTTCCCAGAAATTATCTTTTTTGTTCCCGTTGATGATTCTGTCTTCAGAAACAAATTGCTTCCACAAATCATAAGCTTCAGTATCTCTTTCAAGATTTTCTTTTTCGTCACCTTCAAAAATGGTTACGTATAGATTTTCTTTCGGAATTCCGTACACTTCTGTCAATAATTCCCAAGCCCAAGAAATCGCTTCTTTTTTGAAATAATCACCGAAAGACCAGTTTCCCAACATTTCAAACATGGTGTGGTGATAGGTATCACGACCCACATCATCTAAATCGTTATGCTTTCCGGAAACTCTCAGACACTTTTGGGTATCGGCAATTCTTGGGGCAGTCGGAGTTTTATATCCTAAGAAATAATCTTTAAACTGCGTCATTCCCGAATTGGAAAACATCAGTGTTGGATCATCTTTCAACACGATTGGTGCTGAAGGAACGATGAGGTGGTTTTTACTTTTAAAATAGTCTAAAAACTGTTGGCGTATTTCCTGTGAAGTCATTTTTTATAGCTTTTAATATCAAAAAAATTGATAAGGATGCAAATTTAATATTTTTAAGTGATTGTGAAATAGAGTTACTGTGAATTAATGAAAATTATCAAGTGTATTTTAAAGTTTGAATGTAATTATTCTAAACCTCTTGTATTTCTTAGATAAACGAAGTGGCTTTGCTTCAGCTTTAATATTATTAAAAGAGGAATCAGCGAATCTTCGATTTGTATAACTTTAATTTTAAGCAAGTTTTTAACCTTGCGTTTATTTTTAACGCAAAGAAAGACTGAGTTTTTTTGACAAAAAAATCTTTAATTTTAAGTAAAACAAAGGCGTTTCACTTAATAAAGAAATACAAGGTTCAATTTCAACATTAAGATAATTAATTTTTTAAGGATGATTAAGAATTAATTAAAACTGATGTAAGCATGCTGCTTAATCATTCACCGTGGTGAATCTTAAAAAAATATAAAAGTATTTTATTCTTAAAAATTTAATGTACTTAATGGTTAAAAAAAATGTTCTTAAACCATTTAAAACAAACTATTTCCCAAGATTTTTCGTATATATTATAAAAGAAATTGATTGTTGAAAATTAAACTAAATCAAATTTAATTTTAGCGTGAAATTTGCATCTAAATAAAGTGTTTTAAAAAATTATATCAACAAAATGATTAAGCATAACAAACAAAAAATGAAAAACATATTCATATTACTCGGAATGTTTCTCGGAATTGCCGTTTTTGCAGCAAGCTGCGGAGATTCTAAAAAAGTAAAACCAACAGAAACTAAAGAAGAAAATCAAAAAATTATGGAAGAAGGAAATGTAAAAGAAGTTTATTTTGCAGGCGGATGTTTTTGGGGAACCGAACATTTATTTCAACAAGTGAGAGGCGTTGTGGGAACTGAAGTGGGATATGCCAACGGAAAAACTAAAAATCCAACTTATGAAGAAGTAGTAAGTCATACAACAGGTTTTACGGAAGCGGTAAAAGTGAAATACGATGCTGATGAGGTAGATTTGAAACTGTTGATTGAACTTTATTTTAAATCAATCGATCCGACAACTCTGAACAGACAGGGAAATGATGTGGGAGATAATTACCGAAGTGGAATTTATTTTACAGACAAAAATACAGAAGCAATTGTAAAAGCTGAAGTTGAAAAATTAGCCAAGAATTATTCTAAACCGGTCGTTGTAGAAGTTGAAACTTTAAAGAATTTCTACCGAGCTGAAGATTATCATCAGGATTATCTGAACGCAAATCCTGGTGGATATTGTCACATTGAACCGGGACTTTTTGAAGAAGCCAGAAAAGCAAACCCGCCAAAAGCGAAAAAATAAATTGGAAGTTGTCGAAAGGCAACTTTTTTTAGTTTAAAAACCTTTCTTTAATGCTGAACATAGAGATGTTTAGGAAGATTAGGAAGCCAAAGATTAAATAGAAAGCTTCTTTTGGAAGTTGGCTCAGTTGAAATTTGAATTTTGTATAACCTTTAAAGTAATCACTCTCATCTACATACGCATAGACAACCCCACCACAAATTGAAACATAATCCATCTCTTTTATATCAGGGTCTTGATAATTAACGGTTGCGAAAAGATGCCCTGTTTTGTTTAAATCTAAACCATACCAGTCATGTTTAGCAATAGCCATATCATTAAGCAAAGAAGCAAAATCGCCGTAAGTGTTGTTGTCATCTAAAATAAATTCGATGCCGGTTTCTTTTTCATTTCTCTTTTGAAGTTCCTTAATTTTTGAAACGTAAAATTTAGAATTGTTTTTTGCGGAATTTGGCTCAACGATTATTTTTTGATAATCCCAATCTCTTACTTGCTCGAAAGTAGAGTATTGCTCCTTTAAAGGAATATTGGGATTGTATTTTGCAGGTAAACCCAAGTCCATGACATTAGGAATTGGTTCATTTAGTTTTTGATTTCCATAATACCAAAACAAAACAGGAATCAATAATGCACTTATTAAGCCCGGAACATAGTATATTTTCTTTCCTGAAATCATTGGTTTAAATTTAAACAAAAAAAGTGACTCAATAATGAATCACTTTCGTATTTGAATAATTTATATCTGATAACTAAAAAATTACCAATCTCTTTTCTTTAAAATCCAGTAAGAACCAACGATGAAGATGGCGCACCATACCAAACAAGCAATTAAGCTTTCAGTAGGGTAGGTGAATTCGTATTTTAGACCCATCATTTTTGCCATATTCAATCTCAACATCGGGTTTGGAATTAAGCTTGACATACTTTCTAAAGGTAAAAGCTTGCTAAAGAAAAATTCATTTTGAAGAACTTCATTTCTTTGTGCTTCCTGCATTCCGCTTACTTTCGAAAACGTTTCAATACCTCCAAGAATTAACTCTGCAACCCAAAGTGCAAAGAAAGCAAGAAAAACAAAGATTGATTTTCTTAGCAAAATTGAAAGAAACATAAAGAAACAGAAAAATGTGAAAAGTTTTAAAAAATAATTTCCAATGAAAAATATTTCTTTAAAAACCATTTCAGAATCTGTAACCGTAGAATAACTTTTCCCTAAAAATAGTGTAATTCCAAAAACAATTACTGTAGAAATCACGGTGAAAATCGTAATGGTAATCAGTTTTGAACCAATGAATTCTTCTCGGCTCAGTCCATCAATTGTATTTTGCTTAAACATTCGGTTGCTGAATTCCTGTGAAATGGAAAACACAATAATTAGTCCTAAGAAAATCTTGAGCAATGCGACCGACCATGTTGTAAAATGCCAAATTGCTGGAAAATCATACATTCCTTGTTCTTTAAAATTAATGGTACTGCCAAATATTGTAAATTCTGCTAAACCAATAAATAAAAGAGCAATCAGAATCGCAAAATAAAGTATGGTGAAAACCTTAAATGGTCTGTAGTTCAGGTTTTTATAATATTCTAGTTTTAATAGTTTCATCATGATTATTTGTTTTTTACAAGTTCAAGGAATTGAGTTTCAAGCGATTGTTTTTTCTTAGCTAAATGGGATAAGAAAATACCTTTCTCGGCCAGTTTTTGGTTTAATCCGGATGCGGAAATCGAAGCATCATCACGAATCTGAGCTTTAATTATTTCACCATCAATTTTCACTGAAGTAAACCATTGAAGTTCCTCTAAAGCGCTCAAGAGTGAAGTATTGTTGTCAGCTTTCAATTCAAAAAATCCGGTGTTGGTGGTCATTCCGTCTACGCTTCCTGAGTAGATGGCGTTTCCTTCTTTCAAAACAATCACATGGCTGCATATTTTTTCAATCTCATCCAAAAGGTGACTTGCGATGATAATCGTGATGCCTTGTTTTGCAATCGTCCCGATAATTTCTCTGATCTGAATGATTCCTTCAGGATCTAAACCGTTTGTAGGCTCATCTAAAATTAAAACTTCAGGATTATTTAATAAAGATGAAGCAATAGCCAGACGTTGTTTCATCCCTAAAGAAAAGGTTTTAAAGGTGTCTTTTTTTCTTTCTAAAAGTCCGACAGTATTCAGAACTTCGTCGATTCTTGTGTGAGGTGTTCCTTTGATCTCAGCAACGATTTTAAGATTGGTTTCCGCACTTAAATATGGATAAAAGTTAGGTTGCTCGATAATGGCGCCTATTTTTTTCAGCGTTTCAGAATCTGTACCTTTTTGCCAAACCAGAACCAGTCGCCACTTGTGGGATTGATTGTTGAGAGAAGCATTCCGAAAGTAGTAGATTTTCCGCTTCCGTTCGGGCCGAGAAGTCCGTACACGTTGCCTCTTTCCACATCAAAGGAAATATTGTTGACAACAACTCTCTTGAATTTTTTAGTCAGATTTTTGACCGATAAAACTTTTTCCATGTTATATATTGTATATGCAATAGGTTTCTCTTTTTCGTGAAATGTTACAAGCTATCTTTAAATTTTGTTAAAAAAGTGAAAAGTGATAAAGTTCCAAAAACTAAAAACCAACAACTAACAACTCTATAATAATTTTCATTAAATTTGATTCAAAGATGATTTATGAAGTTAATAGAACTTGCAAAAGAGCTGAATGTTTCACCGGAAAGTATCAAACAGTTTATTCAGGATTTTGATCTGGATCTGATTGACTGTATTTCAACACAATTTGAAGTGAAAGAAGATTTTGAAAAATTTGCCCGTGAAAACGTAGATTTTTTAAAACAATATGAGAATGATTTAGACGAAAATAAAACGGTCGATCAAATCGCAGAAACCATCAATCAGCCGAAAGAAAAGATTGAAAAAGCGATTCAGGAAGGTCAAACTAATATTTATGACAACGGATTTTTCCGCTCGTCGGTTTCAAGTTATGGAATTGATAATAAATTAGGTGGCAATTATCAATTTGTCTATAATTATTTTGGCAATAAAACCAAGCTTCAGCAAAGAGATTTCATCGGTTACAGAGATTTATTCTTTTATATTTCCGGAATTTTAGAACCATTTTTAAATCCGCAACAGATCAAAGATTGGGGCATTAACAAACCTGTAGGGATTATTTTGTACGGACCTCCCGGAAGTGGTAAGATTTTTTGGGCAACTAAAATTGCTGAAATCATCAATTATAAATTTAAAGAAGTCAAGAAACATTACCTCGGAACTTCATTTGTTGACGGAATTCAAACCAATTTCAACGATTTTCTTTTAAAAATGATGAAAGAAGACAAGGTTTTGCTTTTTCTCGAAGATTTTGATGACATTATGATGGCGAGAAGCGCTGAAAATAATGTTGCATCTTGTGATCTTGAGTCTCAGGAAGTGATCCTGCATCATATTTCAAAATTTGAAAGTGAAGATGTCTTGATGGTGGGTTCAGCAAATACAGTGACTGATATTGATGAAGAAATTCTGGCACCTGGGAGATTTGATGTGGTAATTCCTGTTTTTCCACCGAATGCTGCAGAAAGATCAGAGATTATTTTATATTCAATGACTAAAAATCTGGATAAAGATTCTTTGCTTTTTAAAATTCTTAAAAATAATAAAGCTGATAAAATTCCTTTCTGGAGCGACATTGCTTCTAAAATGAAAGTCTTTAGCAACACCATGTTAATTGATTTTACCCAAAGCTTAAAAAAACGGATTAAAAACCGGTATCAAAAAACAAAAAACGAAAAGTTAATCATTGACGAAACGCTTTTGAATGGTGCTTTGCGTGATGCAGGTGCAAAATTAACCGAAGAATATCTGAACCAAATTGCACAGTTTTTAAATGATGTCATCATCAATAATTTAGATGATTTCCAGATGAGAATTCACTCGCTAAAATCTGAGCTGGAATCTTACAAAGAGGTGGAAATACCGAGAAGAGAAATAGGTTTTCAGCACAATGATGAAAGTGAGGTTTAAGTATGGATTTAGAAACTCAAAACTCTCAACTTTAAATCTTATTTTTGCAAAAAAGAATTATTCGTGATCAACAACGACCAGATAAAAGAAATTCAATCAAGAATTGAAGACCTTCATAAATATCTTCAGATAGACAAAAAGAAGATAGAAATTTCTAATGATGATGAAAAAACAGCAGCTCCGGAATTTTGGGACAATCCTAAAACAGCTGAGGTTTTCCTAAAGCAACTGCGTTCAAAGAAAAAGTGGGTTGAAGATTTTGAAGAAATCAGTACTCAGTTTGAAGACTTGCAGGTTTTAATGGAATTTGCCAAAGAAGATCCAGATTCTGAAAAAGAATTAGATGAAAGCTTTCCTGTTTTAATGGAAAAAATTGAGAATATCGAGTTCAAAAATATGCTTTCCAACGAAGGTGACGAACTTTCTGCTGTTCTTCAGATTACGGCGGGAGCAGGTGGAACCGAAAGTTGTGACTGGGCAGCCATGCTGATGAGAATGTATAATATGTGGGCAGAAAAGCAAGGCTATAAAATAAAAGAACTCAACTACCAAGAAGGTGAAGTTGCAGGTGTAAAAACTGTGACCTTAGAAATCGACGGCGAATATGCTTTTGGTTATTTGAAAGGTGAAAATGGAGTTCACAGATTGGTAAGAATTTCTCCTTTTGATTCTAATGCAAAGCGTCATACGAGTTTCGTTTCTGTATATGTTTATCCTTTGGTGGATGATACAATTGAAATTAACATCAATCCTGCTGATATTTCATTTGAAACCATGCGAAGTTCAGGAGCGGGTGGACAGAACGTAAATAAGGTAGAAACTGCCGTTCGTCTTCGTCACGCACCAACTGGTATTATCATTGAAAACTCAGAATCTCGTTCTCAGCTTCAGAATAAAGAAAAAGCAATGCAACTCTTGAAATCAAGATTGTATGAAATGGAATTGGAAGAAAGACTGAGAGCACGTACAGAAATAGAAGCCGGAAAAATGAAAATCGAGTGGGGAAGCCAGATCAGAAATTACGTGATGCACCCTTACAAATTAATAAAAGATGTACGTTCGGGGCACGAGACTTCAGATGTTGATGGAGTGATGAACGGAAATCTTACACCCTTCCTCAAAGCGTTTCTGATGGCAGACGGAACGGCGGTTTCGGATGACGATCTCGACCTATAAAATATCATGTTTACATTTTTGTTAAAATATGCTAATATGTTTTCAGCATAATTTTATTAAGCTTATTTTTGTTCATCATCATTACATATGGAAGATTACAATAGCTGGAGAGATTTATTAAACCCCGAATTTTACATCAACATGGGTGGGTTCTGGGTTATTTTGTTCATTATTTTTGCCGAGACAGGTTTGTTCGTAGGGTTTTTCCTTCCGGGAGATTCACTGCTTTTTGTGTCAGGAATTTATGCAGTAGATATTATTTCACAAACATTTGGTTCTACGGGAAGTGATTTTTTAGACACTACTCTTTTGGCATCTGCTGTTGCAATTGCCGCAATCATAGGGAATCAGGTAGGGTATTGGTTTGGAAGCAAAACAGGCCCGGCTTTGTACAAGAAACAAGATACTTTTCTTTTTAAGAAAAAATACCTTTATCAGGCACATGATTTTTTTGAAAAAAATGGTGCATTAGCTGTAATTATGGCTAGATTTTTACCTGTGGTAAGAACTTTTATGCCGATCGTTGCTGGTATCGTAAGGATGGATAAAAAAGCATTTCTTCGTGATAATATTATCGGTGGTGTGCTTTGGTCTTTCAGTTTGATTTTTGCAGGACATTATCTTGATAAATTATTCATGGATCAGTTTGGGATTAATCTGAAAGAAAAACTAGAATTTATCATCATTATCATTGTACTTGTTACAACGGTTCCTGTAATTCTTAAATTTGTGTTTGGAGCACCCAAAGAAAACCCAAAATTGGAAGATGAGGTTTTGGATGATTTGATTGACAAAGAAAAATAATCAACTTAAAATATAGAAAGTAACCTGCAGTTTTGCGGGTTATTTTTTTATCCATTCCAGAATGTTGGGATAAATAATACTGTCTCTTTTAGTTTTGTTGAAAAATCTCGGTGCATGACCGGTTTTATCCATAAAAACCAATTTGTGTGGTACATTCATCGCTGTCAAAGCAGAATCTAGTGCCAAACCTTGTTTTTGATTCACTAAAAAATCCTGATTTCCCTGAAATAAAAGGGTCGGAACATTGGTAATATTAGCAATAGGACTTGCTTTTTGGAATTCTTCTGATAAATTTTTTCGGTCAAATTTACTTCCTACCATTTTCTGAACCGTTCCTGAAGTATATTTTGAATAAAATGAATTTAAATATTCAGAAGAATAGAAGTCTGTCGGGCCACTCAGCGAAATAATTTTCTTAATCTTATCTGAATTCTGATAGCCGTAAAGCAATGCTAAATGTCCACCCGCACTTTCACCCAAAAGAATATAGTTGTCGGGAAGAAGTTCGGCTTTTTCAGAAAGTGAATTGAATGTCTCAATTGCTGATTTGATGTCTTCCAATTGATCTTTATAAGTGAAATGCTTTGAAACCAAGCGATAATTCATATTCACACTCGGAATATTATTTTCAAAAAGCATTTTTTGAATTTTAATCATGTGCTCCTTTCTACCGTACTTCCATGCACCGCCATGAAGAATTAAAACTATTGGCGAATCTGTAGCATAATCCGCAGGGAGAAAAATATCCATTTTCTGGCGTTTGTGTTCGCCATATTTTAGATTATAAATTTTCTGACTGTCTTTTCCCACCCAAACTCTGAATTTTGTATTGCATGAATTTAAAACCAAGCCTATCAATCCTAAAACAAAGAAATGGTAATTGAGAATCAGCTTTTTCATAGAGTAAAGGTAAGGAGAATTTTATTTTATGTTTAAATTAATAATCTCAAATCAATCAACAAAATCAAATTAAATCTATATTTTTGTAAGACTTAACATTTATTAAAAAAATATTAAAATACTATGGCTTCTGGTTTTTTTGCGATTTTAGATGATATCGCTGCTTTGATGGATGATGTTGCTGTAACAAGTAAAATTGCAACCCAAAAAACAGCAGGTATTTTGGGTGATGATTTGGCGGTAAACGCAGAAAAAGCGACGGGTTTCCTTTCTTCACGTGAAATTCCTGTATTGATGAAAATTATGAAAGGTTCGTTTATCAATAAGTTAATTATTGTTCCTTTTGTTTTCCTCCTAGAGTGGCTGTATTCGCCTGCTATTAAAATTATTTTAATCATTGGTGGATTTTATCTGGCTTATGAAGGTGTCGAAAAATTGTAGAATTTTTATTTCACAGAGAAAAAAAGGTCATGAGGTGATTGAAGAGGCGGACGATGTAATTGAAGAAGGCGAAGAAGCTGAAAAAACTAAAGTGAAATCTGCTGTTACAACTGATTTTATATTGTCGCTAGAGATTGTCATTATCGCATTGGCAGCTGCAAAAGATGGTTACGAAGCTCTGAAATCTGAATTTAATCCATTGCTTGTAGAAATAGTTACCGTTTCAGTAGTTTCTATTATTGCCACAGTTGGCGTTTACGGAATTGTAGCATTAATTGTCAGAATGGATGATGCCGGCTTTAAATTAATTAAAAAAAGTAATGATAAAGGCTTTTTTGGGAAATTAGGGCATCTGCTGGTTAAAGCACTTCCTTTTGTGATAAAAGCTTTAGGAATCATTGGAACCATCGCATTGATTTTGGTTGCAGGCGGAATTTTTGACCACAATATTGATTATCTTCATCATGCACTACCAACCTGGAATGAAGTATTGAAACAAGTTCTTTTTGGTTTGGCAGGCGGATTAATCGCTTTGTTCTTGATTACAGGCGGGAAGAAAATTTATTCATTAGCAACAAAGAAATAATTGTTAGATCTTTATAAAAATCCTGCTTCAGTCTTTTGGAGCAGGATTTTGTTTTTTAAATTTTATGAAAAACTAATTTTCTTTAAGCCATTGATTAATTTCAGCAAAACTTTGAGCTGGAGCTTCTACCCACGGAAAATGACCTGTCTTTTCTATCAATATCAGTTTAGAATTAGGTAATGTTTTGTGTAGCTGTTCAGCGAATTCGGGTAAATTATTGGTATCTGATTTTCCATTCAGAATCAATGTTTTTGTTTTGATCTCGGAGAATCTTTTCTGTTGATTATAATAATACTTCAATTCTTTCTCCTGCTGAGGTAATTGACCGTTCACAGGTTTTCTTCTTCCTGCTTTTGAAATTTCTTTCATAATAGGAATTACTTTTTGTGAAGATTCATCATCATAGCACCACCATTTCAGAGGAGCTTCTGACAGATCTCTTCCGTCCGGAGTTTTTTCGGTTTTGTGGGTGTACATATAGTTCCAGTCTTTTACGACCTGCGAAAACCATTCAGATTCTTTTATTCTTTTGTTTTCAGATTCTTTTTTTCTGTTGTAAATTTCTTCTGGTGATGCGATTAAAGAAGTTCCCGTCAGTATCATTCCTTCAACATGATTCGGATGTTCTAGACTGTAAAGCATGGCGATTCCGCTTTGGTCAGAATGCCCGAAAAACCATATTTTATCGACGTTGAGTCTCTTTCTTAGTTCCTCAATTTCTACAACACTTTTCGCAAGACTATAATCTTCCACGTTCTTTGGTGCAGAAGATTTTCCGGTTCCGCGTGAATCATAATAAACCATCGTGAACTTTTTTTCCAAAGGTTTTAATGTCAATTCATATCCTGTTTTCCCTGAATTAGGATGTCCTGCAAACATCACCGGACCGCTTCCTTTAATGGTGTAGTTGATGCTGATCCCGTCGATTTTTTCTGTGAAATTTCCATTTTTAAGCCCTTGTGCGCTTGCAAAAAAAGCGAAAAATGAATTGATTATAATTAATGCTTTCAGTTTGAAGTTCATAGATGGCAATAAATGGTTTAAAAAGACAAATTTAAATTATATCTTAAAAAATATGAATTATTTTCTTTAAATAAAATGAGTAGAACTTAGAATTCGTTCTGTAATTAGTATTAAATATTTATTTTTGCAGAAATTGAAACATTGAATTATCATTAAATTTAATGGACTTCACTTTCAATAAACTATGGGTAGAAATTTATCAATTGATGTTTTGAAAATCATACTGGCATTTTTTGTCGTATTTCTGCACATGAATTTTCTGAAAGAAACGTATCCTGCCTTGAGTTACATCTTAGTCAACGGACTTTTTAGAATTGCCGTTCCTGTTTTTTTAGTCATTACCGGATTTTATTTTTTCCATATCGATAATAAAGTGAAGCTGAAAAAATGGCTTTTCAGAACGTTTTTATTGTACGCAATCTGGATGTTGATCTATATTTCTTATTGGAAAGATAACGAACAAATTTGGCTGACTGTCATTTTTGGATATCATCATTTATGGTATTTGATAGGAACTTTTTTCTCAGGAATTATTCTTTACTTTTTAAGAAACCAAAATTCTAGATTACTGATTGTTTTAGCCGTAGGTTTTTTCTTATTGGGTTATGGAGTTCAGGTTTTAGGAAATCTTCACTATTTTAAAAACGAAAACGATTCGGTTTTAAATATGTATTTGCTCTACCGAAATTTCCTTTTTGTGTGTTTTCCTTTTTAACCATTGGTTTTTTGATCAATAAACACAAAGTTGATTTATCAGAATATAAAAATTCTTCGCTACTGGTAATTCTGTCTGTCTTGTGTGTCGTTGCCGAAGCTTTATTCAACTACAAATATATAAGCACCGAAAGTACCGATATTTTATTTTCTCTAATTTTTGCGAGCCCGCTATTGTTTTTGTATTGCCAGAAAATCTATATTAAAACCACATCAAAAATTTTAGCCAGTTTTTCTACAGCGATATATGTTGTACATCCGCTTATTATGAAATCTGATTTTTATAAAGATATTGAATCATTTAAAATCCTGATTTTTTTAGTGATTTTAATTCCGGTAAGCTTGGCTTTAGTTTATCTCAATAAAAAATTAAAATATCTGCTTTAAATTAATCCTGGCCGTTCATCGGAAGGATCATTCCGTTTTGATCATATTTCAGTTCTCTTACTTTAAGGCTTCTCAGATAACTTTTCCCGCCTGAATTTTTAGAATCATGATAAAAAAGATACCATTTTTTATCAATTTCTACGATGCTGTGATGGGTTGTCCAGCCAATAATAGGCGTCAGGATTTCACCCTGAAATGTAAATGGTCCTAAGGACTTTTATTTGAAGCTACCCCAATTTTAAATAAATCATTTTGATCTTTTGCAGGAAAATAAAGGTAGTATTTATTCCCTTTTTTAGCTACATCAGAAGCCCAAAGCTGTTGTTTTACCCAGGAAACGTCTTCCAATTTCAATGCAATTCCGTTGTCTCTGGCTTTCTCATTGACGTTATCTAAGGTCAGAACATGATAATCTTTCATGTTAAAATGCGCTCCATTGGTCGCATCTTTCACATCAGTCTGAATGTCATGAGACGGATAGATGTAAATTTTATCATCAAAAACATGCACAGAAGGGTCTGCAAAATATAAATCATCAAATAAATATTTTGGACTTTCTTGCGCGTAACCGATTGCACTGAATAATGTAAAAATTATAAATTTTCTCATGAATTGAACTTCCGTAATTAGTTTTACGAAAACAGAGAAAAATTTTAGTTTAAATTATAATTCATAATCACCAGTCTCAAAATAAAATGTACAAAATCTTGCTGTGCATCATTCCTGCTGATAAGTTTATTTTTGTATTCGTAAGTTCCGAAAACCTTTATCAAGGTTTTATAAGTATTATAATCTTCATCCTTAATTCTGATTTTCACATGTCCGTCTTTTCTTTTGATCAGTTGATCATCTAAAGTTCTCACTTTAAATAATACTTCACAAGATTTTGGAACAAGGCCATAATATCGTTCTACAATATTTACTTTGAATGCATCAAAAATTATTGTATTAAAGACCAAATTACCATTAGAATCTGGTGTACGAAGTTGAAGTTGATAGTTCATTTTGAATTGCTACCTTAAAGATATAAATAATTTAATATACGATGAAAGTGAAAAAGAGACTTTTTGCAAAGCCTCTTTTATATTTTTTTTAATTGAATAGATCTTTCACTTTATCAAAGAAAGTCTTTTCCTTTCCGGATGGTTCTGCAACCATATCACCACTAGACATTTGTTTTTCAAAGAAATCTTTTTGTTCTTTGTTTAGCGTCTGCGGCGTCCATACATTGATGTGGATAAACATATCACCTTTCCCATAGCTGTCAATGCTTGGTAAACCTTTTCCTGCCAATCTTAAGATTTTTCCGGATTGAGTTCCTGCATCTACGGTGATTTTTACTTTTCCACCAACAGTTGGTATTTCTTTTTTAGTTCCTAAAGCCGCTTCGGCAAAAGAAACATATAGTTCCTGATGAAGATTGTCACCTTCTCTTTTGATGGTTTTGTCTACTTCTTCCTCTACGATTACCAATAAATCACCAGGAATTCCACCGAAAGGTGCATCATTTCCTTTTCCTCTTACATTTAACTGGATGCCGTCTCTTGCACCTGCAGGAATGTTGATCGAAATTTCCTCCTCATCTTTTATTAAACCCTGTGCATTAGCTCCGGCAGGAATTTTGTCGGCAACTTTCCCGATTCCCTGACAAGTTCCACAAGTGGTCTGCGTTTGCATTTGTCCGAACATTGTGTTCATTACCTTCATCTGAACTCCGGCTCCGTTACAAGTAGGACAGGTTTTGGAAGTGGCACCTTCTGCCATCTTCATTTTTTTTACTTTAAGAGTTTTTTGGGTTCCGTTCACCATCTCTTCAAGATTCAGCTTAATTCTGATTCTTAAATTAGAACCTTTCACCTGCTGACGGCCTCCGCCACCGCCGCCGAATCCTCCAAAACCACCGCCGAAAATGTCGCCAAACTGACTGAAAATGTCTTCCATGTTCATTCCGCCACCAAAGCCACCGCCGCCGTAACCTCCGGCACCGCCCATTCCGGCATGTCCGTATTGGTCGTAACGAGCTTTTTTGTTGTCGTCACTCAGGACTTCATAGGCTTCTGCAGCTTCTTTAAATTTTTCTTCAGCCTCTTTATCTCCCGGATTTTTATCTGGGTGATATTTGATCGCCATTTTTCGGTATGCTTTCTTTATTTCGTCGGCACTTGCAGATTTGCTGACCTCAAGAACCTCGTAATAATCTCTCTTTGACATATATTTATAAGTAATGAACAATGGGTAATGAGCAATTATTAATTACTTATTACCCATTGCTGATAATTAATTTCCTGTTACAACTTTTGCAAAACGAATCACTTTGTCACCTAAAGTATATCCCGTTTCAATAACATCTACGATTTTACCTTTTAAATCTTCAGATGGCGAAGGAATCTGTGTAATCGCCTCGTGGTAGTCAACATTAAAGCTGTCTCCCGCTCTTACTTCCATGATTTTTAAACCTTTCTCAGTCAATTTGTTTTTAAACTTGTTGTAAATCAACTCAACTCCCTGAAGATCGGCTTCGTTACCGTTTTTAGCGATTTCTTTTAAAGCTCTTTCAAAATCATCCAAAACACCTAGCATAGAGACCATCATCTCTTGGTTGGCGTAAGTGAAGAAGTCCATCTTCTCTTTTGAAGTTCTTTTTTTATAGTTTTCAAACTCTGCGTACAATCTGATGTAACGGTCTTTTTCTACTGCCAAAAGTTCTTCTGCAGTAGGAATTTCTGTCACATTTTCTTCTGTTGTAGTTTCCGTCTGAGGATTGATTTCTTCCTGATTATTGATATTTTCTTCGTTGATATCCTGATTTTCCATGTTTCAATAACTTTTTATAACACATCTTTGTCAAAGATTTTGCCAAAGAAAAAATCAGGACATTTAGGCAGACTATAGATGAATGATTAAAAGATAATCGATGATTCTCTCAATGTATTAAATTAATTATTCACATTTCAACATTGTTTTTTAATCAAAACTTAAAACCATTCTCACAATTTTTCTCTCTCAATCAAAATCCGTATTTTTGTGCATCTAAAAAGTAAAAGAAAGAATGAATTCCTACAAAAATCCATTGGAAGAGCGTTACTCCAGCCAAGAAATGTTGTTTAACTTTTCTCACAACAACAAATTCCAGAATTGGAGAAAGCTTTGGATCGCTTTAGCTGAGATTGAAAAAGACCTTGGTCTTGACATCACAGACGAGCAAATTGCAGAGTTGAAAGCCAATGTTGACAACATCGATTACGATAAAGCAGCAGAATATGAGAAAAAATTCCGTCATGATGTGATGGCTCACGTTCACGCTTATGGTGACGTTGCGCCTTCTGCAAAAGGAATTATTCACTTGGGAGCAACTTCAGCGTTTGTAGGAGACAATACAGACTTAATTCAAATCCGTGACGGACTTTTAATTTTAAAGAAAAAGTTGGTTAATGTGATGAAAAATCTGGCTGATTTTTCGATTCAATACAAAGATCTTCCCACTTTAGGATTCACACATTTCCAACCCGCTCAGTTAACAACAGTTGGAAAAAGAGCAACACTTTGGTTACAAAGTTTGGTTCTTGACATCGAAGAGCTTGATTTCTTCTTAGAAACATTAAGATTCAGAGGAGTAAAAGGGACAACAGGAACTGCAGCAAGTTTCCTGGAGCTTTTCAACGGAGATTATTCTAAAGTAAAACATTTAGATAAAGAATTATCAAAAAGATTCGGTTTTGAGAAAGTTTTCGGCGTTTCTGGACAGACGTACGACCGAAAAATTGATGCTAAAGTGGTGGCTTTATTAGGGAATATCGCTCAATCTGCACATAAATTCACAAACGATTTACGTTTGCTTCAAAATTTGAAAGAAGTTGAAGAACCATTTGAGAAAAACCAAATCGGTTCTTCGGCAATGGCTTATAAGCGTAATCCAATGAGAAGTGAAAGAATAGGAGCGTTGGCAAAATACGTAATGTCTTTGACGACAAGTTCTGCGATGGTCGCTTCAACACAATGGTTTGAAAGAACATTGGACGATTCTGCCAACAAAAGATTGACTATTCCACAGGCATTTTTAGCCGTTGATGCAATTTTATTGATCTGGAACAACATCATGAACGGAATCGTGGTATATCCAAACAGAATCAACAAACATATTATGGAAGAACTTCCTTTCATGGCGACAGAATACATCATCATGGAAGAAGTGAAAGCTGGTGGCGACCGTCAGGAAATCCACGAAATAATCAGAGTTCACTCAATGGAAGCTTCTAAACAAGTGAAAGAAGAAGGGAAAGAAAATGATTTGATTGAAAGAATCTTAAACGACCATTCTTTGAAGCTTGATAAATCAAAACTGAAAGAAGTTCTGGATCCTAAAAACTTTATCGGTTTTGCACCTATTCAAACGGAGGAATTCATTGCCAATGAAGTTCAGCCTATTCTGGATGCAAACAAAGAATTGATTGGTTTAGAATCTGACCTGAAAGTATAAGTTACATGCAGTCTTTTGGGCTGCATTTTTTTTTTATTTTTAACTAAAACATGAAGAAAATACTTTTAATATTTTCATTAATTCCAATACTCTCTTTTTCTCAGGGAAAAGAAGTTTTAAAGTATTTTAAATCAAAGGATTCTTTGGTTGGGGTTAAAAATCAAGAGGGCAAAATCATCGTGCCTGCACAATTTAAAATTTTCTCAAATATTGAAGATGGTGAATTGGTAAAGGGGGAAACCATCTATTTTGATGGGGATAAAAATGGTGAAAAGCGTCAAAAAAATGAATGGGGATATATCTATGATAGAAAAGGAAACTTCATGTACAGGCCTTTCTTTCATGACAACGGGGCAGATTATTTTTCTGAAGGCGTAAGAAGATTCGTTAAAAATGAAAAAATTGGTTTTGTAGATAGAAATGGGGTGGTTATCATACAGCCTGAGCATGATTTTGTGTCGCCCTTCAATTACGGATATGCTGCTTTTTGTGACGGTTGTGATTGGGAACAAACCGAAGACGAGCACAAAGCAATTGTTGGTGGAACTTGGGGAGTAATGAATTTCAAAGGTGAAATAGTGAAACCTGTTGCAAAATCTGAAAATGCGATTGAGGTTGAAGGTAAATATTTCCCATATCCATTCAAATATAATGAAAAGGAGAATGATATCCTTCGGTTTTTTGAAAAACACAATAAGAAACTTTCAGAATTATATTACGTAAATCACTTTACGAAGTTATCTGAAAATCAAAAGAAATTATTCTTTGAAATCATAGAAAAACCAAAAGAAAACTTTCCATTTTACCAGATCAATACCTATGATTACATAAAAATGGAAGCAGGATTATCATATGAATTCAAATTCTTAGCATCACAAGATGGCAAATCGATCTATGCAGTGGATTTTGAAAATGGGAAAATTCCTTTTGAAAACTGGGTGGAAACTCAAGTCATAGAAGCTGAAAATTTTCAAAAAGATCATCCGGATAATCCCAATAAATTAAGTAAATAAAGTCTAATAATATTTAAATATCTGACATCTAATGTCTCAAAACAAAAGAATTTTCGTAGAAAAAAGAGGAATTTTCGATGTAGAAAGTCCAAAGATTTTTGATGAAGTAAAAGCGGTAGTTTCGTCGATCAAAAATGTAAAAGTGTACAATGTGTACGATATTTTCAATTTGAACGATGGTGAGTTCGAAAAGGTGGTCAATAGCACTTTCGTTGATCCGGTTACCGATATTTTAATCGAAGAAAATCCTGCACAAGGAACCCATTTCGCATTAGAATTTTTACCTGGACAGTACGACCAACGTGCTGATTCTGCTCAACAGTGTATCGCCTTATTGACTGGAAATGAGAAATCTAAAGTACGAAGCGGCAAGCTTATCGAATTTGAAGGCATTTCTGAATCTGATTTAGCAAAAATTAAAGACCTTTTAATCAATAAAGTAGAGTCTCAGGAGAAAGATTTAACCACTTTAAATATTCCTGCAGAGGAGACTCCATCAAAAGTTTTGGTTCACGAAAATTTCATCAATTTTGATGATGTTCAGTTGGAGGAATTCTTCAACAATCACGGTTTTGCATTAGGATTGGATGATTTAAAATTCATTCAGGAATATTTTAAATCTGAACAGAGAAATCCTACCGAAACTGAACTGAAAGTTTTAGACACGTATTGGAGTGACCATTGCCGTCACACAACGTTTGAAACAGAATTGTCAAATATTGAGTTTGAAGGACAGTTTAAACATACATTGGAAACTATTTTCAATGATTATATCGAAAAAAGAAAATTCTTAGGACGCGAATTGAAACCAATCTCTCTAATGGATTTGGCAACAGTTTGCGGAAGATATTTCCATAAAACAGGCAACTTGGAAAACTTGGTGGTTTCTGATGAAATCAACGCTTGTACGATCCAAATTGAAGCTGAATACGATGGTAAAAAAGAACCGTGGTATTTGTTATTTAAAAACGAAACGCACAATCACCCAACGGAAATTGAACCTTTCGGAGGTGCTTCAACGTGTTTAGGAGGTGCAATCAGAGATCCTTTGTCTGGACGCTCTTACGTTTTTCAGGCGATGAGATTGACGGGTGCTGCTGATGTTTTGGAACCGGTTGACCAAACTTTGCCAGGAAAATTACCTCAAAAAACAATTACAAAACAGGCGGCTAACGGATATTCTTCTTACGGTAACCAAATCGGTTTGGCGACTACAATGGTTTCCGAAATCTATGATGAAGGCTACAAAGCAAAAAGAATGGAGGTTGGTTTTGTAACTGGCGCCGTTCCTGTAGATTGGGTGAGACGTGAAAAGCCTGAAGCTGGTGACTCTATCATCATTTTAGGTGGTGCAACAGGTCGTGACGGTGTTGGTGGAGCAAGCGGAAGTTCGAAAGAACAGGACGAAACTTCTATCCACACAATGAGTTCTGAGGTTCAGAAAGGAAACGCCGTTGAAGAACGTAAAATCCAGAGATTATTCAGAAATCCTGAAGTGACGAGACTGATTAAAAAATCGAATGACTTCGGAGCTGGTGGAGTTTCAGTAGCAATCGGTGAAATCGCTGATTCTTTGGAAGTTAATCTCGATGTTTTACCTTTAAAATATGAAGGTTTGAACGGAACAGAGCTTGCTATTTCTGAATCTCAGGAAAGAATGGCGGTTGTGGTTGAACCGAAAGATAAAGAACAGTTCATCAAGTTCTGTGAAGCTGAAAATATCGTGGCTGTGGAAGTTGCAAAGGTGACAGATTCAGGAAGAATGCAAATGTTCTGGAAAGGTGATAAGATTGTTGACCTTTCAAGAGAATTCCTGGATACGAACGGCTGTTCTAAAAGTCAGGAAGTTAAAATTACTCATCTTAATGAAGTGAAAGAGGAAACACCTGCTTTTAACGAAGAAAACTTCTTAAAAATCTTAGCAGATAAAAATGTGGCTTCTCAAAAAGGTCTATTGGAAATGTTTGATTCATCGATTGGTGCAACTACGGTTGCGATGCCTTTGGGTGGAAAATATCAGCAGACTTTGATGGAAGGAAGTGCTCAGACGCTACCGATTTTAGGAGCGAAAAACATCGAAACAGTTTCCTTTGCAAGTTGGGGATTTGATGCCGAAATTTCAAAGCAAAACTCTTTATTGGGGGCTTCTTATGCCGTAGTTGAAAGCGTTGCAAAAATCGTTGCAATGGGTGGCGATTATAAAAATATCAGATTAAGTTTTCAGGAATATTTTGAAAAATTAGGTCAGAATGCTGAGAAATGGGGCAAGCCTTTAGCTTCTCTTTTGGGAGCTTATGATGCGCAGATTAATCTTGGTTTGGCTGCCATTGGAGGTAAGGATTCGATGAGTGGAACGTATCAGGATTTGAATGTTCCGCCAACGTTGATTTCGTTCGCTTGTGCTAACGGAGAAAAGAAAAATGTCATCTCTCCGGAATTCAAAAAGGCAGGAAATAAACTGTATTTCTTCAATCATATTCCTCAGGAAAACGGACTTCCGAACTATGAAAATCTGAAGACTGTTTTTGAATTGGTTTTTGAAAATGTCAAGGCTGGAAAAGTAGTTTCTGTAAAGACAATTAAAGAAGGAGGAGTTGCAGTAGCTTTAGCGAAAATGAGTTTCGGAAACAGATTAGGAGCGGAAATTAATATCGCTGATGAGAACATTTTATTAGCTAAAAATATCGGAAGTTTAATTATAGAATCAATTGAAGAATTAAGTTCTGTTGATCTTCAATTAATCGGTGAAGTTAAAGATTCAAATATTTTGAAAATCAATGATTTGAATTTTGAAATCGAAAAATTACTTGAATCGAATACAAAAACTTTTGAAAACCTTTTCTCCACAGTAGAAAAAGAAAAAATAACGGTTGAACTGGATTCAAAACTGAACTCAATCAACCCAAGAAATATTCAAATCAAAAAACACGGAATCGCTCAGCCGAGAGTTTTCGCACCGGTTTTCCCAGGAACAAATTGCGAATACGATACATTGAATGCATTCCAAAAAGAAGGTGCAATTGTAAGTAGTTTGCCTTTGATTAATATCAATCATCAGTTACTTGACGAGAGCATTGATGCATGGGTGAAAGAAATTAAACAGTCACAGATTTTAGCATTCTCCGGAGGTTTCTCTGCGGGTGACGAACCGGACGGTTCTGCTAAATTTATTGTGAATGTTTTGAAGAATGAAAAGATGAGAAATGCCGTTCACGAATTACTGGACAGGGACGGAATGATCATCGGAATCTGTAACGGTTTCCAGGCTTTGGTGAAGTCAGGATTGCTGCCTTACGGAAGAATTAAGGACTTGGATAAAAATTCTCCGACGTTGGCTCACAACGCGATCAGAAGACATATTTCTCAAATGGTGAATGTGAAAGTTCTGAATGACGAATCACCTTGGTTGAGAGGTATGAAAGATCAGGTTTTCACCATTCCGATTTCTCACGGTGAAGGTCGTTTTATGGCTTCGGAAGTGGAAATTCAGAAGTTGTATGAAAACGGACAAATCGCTACTCAATATTTAGATTTAGATGGAAACATCGCTCACGGAATGCCGTTCAATCCAAACAACTCATTGTTTGGAATTGAAGGGATTACTAGTCCGGACGGAAAAATTTATGGTAGAATGGGACACCCGGAACGTTTTGCAGAAGGGTTGATGAAAAATATTCCGACTGCGAATTACCACAACATCTTTAAAAATGGAGTTGAATACTTCAAATAAAAATAATAAGAAAACGGCTGTCATCAATGGCAGCCATTTTTCTGATTTGTCAGGATTCTATGAAGAAATTTATCAAGTGTTGATGAAAAATGAAGATTGGAAAGTTGGAACGCTCGATGGATTTGAAGGAGAAATCATTTGGAAAGATTCTCAGAAATCAAAAGAAGATTTAGGCTTAGAAACTACCAAAGTTTTTTACGAAAATAAAATTAAACAGGGAAAACCTTTCAATATCAATTTAGCTCAGGAAAAACTTGATGATTTGATTGCAGGAAACGGACAAACCTTATTTGAAATTCTGATTGAAATTATTGAATCTCATAAAAATATAACCTTAGTTTTAAATTAAAAAATGAAGAAGAAAATGATGTATGGATTATTTTTCGGTGACAGTGTAACTTACGGCGAATACGACGGCGTGTTTGGAGGCTGGGTTGATATTCTTAAAAGATTTGCTTTACAGAAATACAATGAAGGAAGCAGTGAACTGATCCTTTTTAATTTGGGAATTGGTGGTGAAACGTCAGAAGGTTTAGTCAAAAGAATTCAGAATGAAATGTCAGTTAGAAATGCGGAGGATGGAAATGTAGTTTTTCTCGGCTATGGTGCTAATGATTTGGCTGTGAAAGATGGAAATCAAATCGTAAATCCTGGACAATTTAAAGCTAATATTGAAAAGGCAATTCAACATGCAAAAGTATTTTCCAAAGAAATTTATCTGGTAAGTATTCTTCCTATTTCAGATAAAATTAATGGTGAAATTTCTGTAACCGGAAAAGTGAGAACGAACGAAGATGTTTTGGTTTACAATCAAATTCTGAAAGATATTGTAGCAGAAAACTCTTTAAATTACATTGATTTTCATTCAGCGTTTTTAGAAGACAAAGAGATTTTACTTTCCAAAGATGGTGTTCATCCCAATGAAAAAGGATATGGGATGATGGCTGAAATTGCAATTCCAATTATTGAAAAATACTTATAATGCCGCATTTATTTTCTTACGGAACCTTACAGAAAGAGCAGGTTCAGCTCGAAACTTTTGGACGAATTTTAAAAGGTAAACATGATATTCTTATCGGATATCGCTTAAAAATGTTGGAAATTACAGATCCTGAAGTTTTAAGGAAAAGCAATCAGAAATACCATCCGATTTTAGAATTTTCAGGAAATACTGAAGATGAAGTAGAAGGTGTTCTGTTTGAAGTGAGCGATGAAGAAATTTTTAAAGCTGATGAATATGAGGTGGACGATTATAAAAGAATTGAAACTGTTTTTAAATCCGGAAAAAAAGGATTTATTTACGTTGGAAAATAGGTTTAAAACATTCTTCAACGAATTGTAGCACAAAGATCCGTGATAATCTGAAAAATCTGTGGGACAATTAATTGAAAATATATTTCCAGTACACAAAAACTCCCACAATTATAGAAGCTGCTGCAATTAAAGTCACTGCTCCAGCTGAAACATCTTTAATAAAACCTATTCTTTTATCAAACTCCGGATGTATGATGTCACAAATTTTTTCGATTGCTGTATTGAAAGTTTCGGCGGCTAGAACTCCGATAGAAACTGTTAAAACTAAAACAGTATCGATGTTGGAAAGTTTTAGATAAAAAATCAGAAAAATATTAATCAATAAAGCTGCAACCTCAATCTGAAAATTTCTTTCAGAGATAAGCATCAACCAAATTCCCCGAAAGGAGTTGATGAAACTTTTATGGATGGGAGGTTTTCTCATTTTTAAAATTGATGCTTAGCAAAGATAGTGGATTAAATATTTCAGAAAAAATAAATTCTTTTGATGGATGTTAATAACTCTCAGTATTATTCTTTTCTATCTGTGTTCTATTTGTTATATTTGTAAAAACTTATTTTTAAATCTATGAAATTTATTATTTCAAGTGGTGAACTGCAGAAAGCATTGCAAACTGTAAGTGGCGTAATATCAAGCTCTCAATCGAGACCGATTTTAGAAAACTATCTTTTTGAGTTAAACGAAAATAACCTTACCATTACAGCGTCTGATGGCGAAACAACTTTGGTAACTTCATTGGATGTAAAATCTGATGATGCAGGTAAATTTGCAGTTCCTGCCAAAATTTTTCAGGATTTTATCAAGACTTATGGTGAACAGCCGCTGACGCTTGTTGTAAAAGACAATGCAGAAGGTACTGGCAGCCAGCTTGAGATTTTAGATGAGAAAGATAATTTTGCCGTTGCATTAGACAACGCAGACGATTATCCTGAACTTCCGGAATTTGAATCTGCTCAAAGCGTGACAATGCCTGCGGGAGTTTTATCTGAAGCTTTAACGAATACACTTTTTGCAACAAGTAATGATTCTCTTCGTCCGGTAATGACAGGAGTTTTGTTCCAGTTTGGAGAAAATGAAACGAATTTTGTTTCTACAGATTCTCACAGATTGGTAGTGTACAAAAGAACAGACCTGATGAATGCCGAGCCAATGGAATTCATCATGCCTAAAAAACCTCTGAACATCTTCAAAAATATTTTAGCAAGTTCAAACGAAGACATCACCATCGACTTCAACGAAAACATGGCTAAATTTACTTTTGGAAAACACGTTTGGATTTGTAGATTAATCGATGGGAAATATCCAAATTATACTGCGGTAATCCCTAAAGAAAACCCGAACGTTTTGACGATCAACAGAAACTTGTTGTTAGGAGCAATCAAAAGAGCTTCTATTATGTCAAACAAATCTACGAATCAGGTTAGATTTAAATTGTCAGCAAACATTCTTCACCTTCATGCAGAAGACACAGAATATGCAAACAAAGCAGATATGCAGATTCCTTGCGACTATAACGGCGAAGATATCAACATCGGTTTCAGTTCTAAATTTTTAACTGAAATGTTAGGTATTTTGAGTGCAGACGATATCACTATGAAAATGTCTCAACCCAACAGACCAGGAATCATTGAGCCGCTTGATGGTCTTGAAGAAAACGAAAATATCTTAATGTTATCAATGCCGGTTATCGGATTGTAAGATTAATTTAAATAAATTCTAAAAGAGGTTGATTTTTCAGCCTCTTTTTTGTTTTTTAGACTCAGTTGAAAGGTTAAAAATTTCTCTGTTTCTCAAAAAACACGACATTTGTAACTTGAAAAAATTCAAAATAAATTTTCAAAATTAAAGGATGAAAATATCAAATAACTGGCTGAAAGATTATATCAAAACGGAACTGAAATCTGAAAGAATAGGAGAGTTTCTTACAGATATCGGTCTTGAGGTAGAAGGAATAGAGAAATTTGAAAGCATCAAAGGAAGTCTGGAAGGTGTAGTTGTAGGAAAAGTTTTGACCTGCGAAAAGCATCCGAATGCCGATAAATTAAAGAAAACAACCGTAGACGTTGGAAGCGGAAAAGTTTTGAATATCGTTTGTGGCGCTTCGAACGTGGAAGAAGGACAAACTGTTCCTGTTGCAGTTGTCGGAACTAAAATTTACGATAAAACCGGAAACTTTTTTGAAATTAAAGAAGCTAAAATCAGAGGTGAAGTTTCTCAAGGGATGATTTGCGCTGAGGATGAGTTAGGTCTAAGCGAAGATCACGGCGGAATCATGGTTTTAGACGAAACCAAATATGAAGTCGGAAAGAATTTTTCAGATTATTTTGAACTGACAAATGACGAAGTTTTCGAAATTGGTTTAACGCCAAACAGAACCGATGCAATGTCTCATTACGGTGTTGCAAGAGATTTGTATGCATTTCTTTCAACGAATCAGCAAAAAGGTGATTTTGAAAAAGTATCTTCAGTTGCTTTAAATAATGAAGGAACACATGAATTCTCTTTAGAAGTTGAAGATGCCGAATTAACACCAAGATACATCGGAGCGGTGATTGAAAATGTAAAAGTTGCAGAATCTCCTTCTTGGTTAAAAGACAGATTAAAAGCAATTGGATTAAGTCCGATTAACAACATTGTAGATATTACCAACTATATTCTTCACGGTTTTGGTCAACCGCTTCATGCTTTTGATGCAGATAAAATAGCGGACAAAAAGTGAAAGTCGGAACTGTTGCCGAAGGAACAAAATTCACCACTTTAGATGGTGTTGAAAGAACATTAAACGGTTCTGAAATCATCATCAAAGACGGACAAGATAATCCGATGTGTATTGCCGGAGTTTTTGGTGGTGCCAATTCTGGAGTTTCTTCTGAGACTAAAACAATCTTCTTAGAAAGTGCTTATTTCAATCCGGTTGCGATAAGAAAAGCGGCAAAAGCGCATGGTTTAAATACTGATGCTTCTTTCAGATTTGAAAGAGGAGTTGACCCTAATATCACAAGAACAGCCATTACTCATGCCATCACGATGATTCAGGATTTGGCAGAAGGGAAATTGGTTGGAGATCTTTTGGAAGAATATCCGAAGAAAATCGAAGATAATTATGTGATCATCAGATTCTCAAAATCGAACAGATTTTAGGAACGAAAATTCACAGAGAAAAAGTAAAAGAAATTTTAAAAGCTTTAGAAATTCAGGTTTTAAATGAAATTCAAAATGGTTTTGAAATCTCTGTTCCTGCTTACAGAGCAGATGTGACAAGAGAAATTGACGTTATTGAGGAGATTTTAAGAATCTACGGATACAATAAAATCGAAGCTCCGCAAAAGATTGCATTTACCCCAGTAAAGCTCAATGCAAAAGATCAAGACGAGCTAGAGAATAATTGGGCGAGAACTTTACAGAGCTTAGGTTTTAATGAAGTGATGAACAATTCTTTAACTTCTGTGAAAGATGAAACGGATGCAGTGAAACTGTTGAATCCTTTAAGCAATGATCTTGCATTTATGAGAAAGTCTTTATTGGAAGGGCTTTTGCAAAATGCAATCTACAATATCAACAGAAAGAATCAGGATATTAAGTTCTTCGAATTTGGAAAGATTTACCATAAAAAAGAGAAATACGAAGAGAGAAAACAATTAGCCATTTTAGTAAGTGGAAGAAATGTTTCTGAAAACTGGCTACAGCCAAAATCTGCAACAGATTTCTATAACTTGAAAGCTTTTGTGAAAGTTTTATTAGAAAGATTAGCTATCGACTATAAAGAAGTGGCTCTTTCTGATGATAGATTTTCTGATGCTCTGGCGTACGAATCTGAAGGTGAAACTTTAGTAAGAATCGGAAAGGTAGCTCCTCAAATGCTTAAAGATTTTGATATTGATCAGGATTGTTTTTATGCAGAAATTGAATTGGAACTGGCTCAGAAATTACGTTTTAACAAAGAATTGAAATTTAATGATATTCCGAAATTCAACAAAATCAGAAGAGATCTAGCGTTGTTGATTGATAAAAATATTACATATCAGGAATTGTATCAGACTGCTAAAAAGAACAAATCTCCTTTTATTAAGAATATCAATTTATTTGATGTGTACGAAGGGAAAAATCTTCCGGAAGGCAAAAAGTCTTATGCAATGAGTTTTGAATTGTTAAACGAAGAAAAAACTTTAGAAGAAAAAGAAATTTCTGCAGTGATGGATTCTTTAATTAAATCTTTCCAGAAAGAATTTAATGCTGAATTGAGATCTTAAGAAAACAACTTTTCAACGATACAATATAACGGGCTTTTGTCCGTTTTTTTGTGGAATCTTATTTATAAATAATTCTAAACAATAATATTTCCGTAAATTTGGTTTAAATCAAAAAGAAGAATGTAACAATTGTTTCATTTGACTTTCAAATAATAAAAAATCTAAAATGAAAAAATTCTTTTTAAGTTTATGTACGGTTGCTGTTTTGGCATCGTGCGGAACAATGTCAAATACATCATCATCTAAAGTGGGAAAGGCTCAGCCATCAATTTCTAACACAAAATGGACTTTAGCCGATAATGTAAAAGGTAAAATACCGACATTACAGATTGAAGGCACGAAAGTAAACGGAAATGCAGGATGTAATAGTTATTTCGGAACATTATCTACAGATGCTGCTTCAGGAAGTTTTACAGCATCTCAGTTGGGTTCGACAAGAATGGCTTGCGAAAATATGAGTGTAGAGCAGAATTTTATGAGCATGATGGGAAAAGTGAATAAATATGTGGTTTCGGGGAATACGTTAGAATTGTATCAGGATAACCTATTACTTCTAAAGTTTAATAAAGCTGAATAAAAAAAAAGGAACTCAAATTTTGAGTTCCTTTTTTTATGAGTAATAAATTCTTATTCTTCGTCTTCCTCGTCGTCGTATTTCGCCAACTCTTCATCACACCATTTGAAAGCAGCTTCTACTACTTTTGTAGCTTCATCTGCCATAGTTTCTTCATCGTCTCCTTCTAAATCATCTAACCATTCAACTTCCTCTTCCTCAACATTCAAAATGAATCTAGGATATTCTGTGTGAACTACAAATAAATCTTCAGGAAATTCCGAATTGTCTGCTAATAAAAACTTTGGTAATTTCATTTTTTTAATGTTTAAACTTTCTCAAAGATAAATAAAATTATTGGTATTTGTTCTTGTCAATTTTAATTTTTCGCAAAACTTTATACGTTGTGATGGTCGTTTTCTGTAATGTATCCTGTGGTTTGAAAGTGAGTTTAACTTTAGGATTAACAGTGCTTATTAGCTCTGCAATCTGCACTTTTTCAAGATCTTCCATATCATCCACATAAAATAAAAGTGGTGAATTTTCTAGTTTTTCTGATTTTAAAAAGGTAGACATTTCTTCTCTGTTTTCTAAGTAAAAACCTTTTGAAAGCCAAGTAAAAGCCAGTCCTGATAAAAGACTTAATGCCCCGATTATATAAGTTTTTAATCTGAAAATTTCAAAAACTTTTTTCAAATAAACCAACCAAATAGGAAAAGTAAAAGGTGCTAATAAGCGATAATCTAAAGGATCAATCCCATAAAAATACTGTACGAAATAAGAACAAATAATTCCCGAAACGCCAAGCAGAATGATAAACTTTTCAGTTTCGGTAAGTTTGTTTTTTAAGAATAAAAATATAATGAGAAATACGTTTAAGATTCCTATTCCGTAAATTCCATAATTAATAATTCCTCCATTAGGATTAGACATGTGAATGAATGGGTTGAATGAGGTTGCTAATCCTTGGAAAAGTTCCGTAAGAAGTTGAGATGTAGGTTTTAGACCAATTTCTAAAACTTGATTCACATAATTTTGGTTGAATTGATCTATAAATAAAAACTTGTACAAAACAATGTATATAACTGCCAAAGATGCAGAAGTAATAAAGATCATCGCATAATTTTTTCTGAATGACAAAAGTCCAAATAATCCTACACCTCCAATCATGAAAAGAGCACTATATCGAATATTAAAGATTAAAATTAAAGACAATGTCAGGTAGAGAATGCTTTTTGTTTTTGTCCATTTTTTTGAATGATACAATTTGACACATACATCAAAATAAAGATAAAAGACAACATTAAACCTTCACTTAAAGTCGCTGAAAATATGCTGACAAAACTTAGAAATGAACAAACAACAATAGATTCTTTGAGATAAAAATCTTTTTTCCATGCAAAGATGACAATCAAAAGAAATGAAATGATTCCGACAATTTTACTACTCCAAAATTCATCAAAAGCAAAGTAAGTGAAAAATCTGATGCTCAAAGGATAGCCTAATGGAGTAATTGTATTATCTATCGTTGGTAAAGCATCTGCAAATCGCATGTACCGAATAGAATCGGGTGTTACTCTTCCTTTTTCATTTAATAAAAAACGCAAAATGGTCATCACTAAAGTAATGATGACCATTGATATTTGAATGTATTTTTCTTTAAGTTTCATCAGGTTGCATTAGATTGCAGCCAAATTTATAACTTAAAATTCACAACTCATAATTAAGAGGCTATTTTGAAAACATTTTTGCCACTTTTTCTGCTTTTTTACTTTCAGAATAGTCATAAAAACCTTCTCCGGATTTTACTCCCAGTTTTCCGGCCATTACCATATTTACCAATAATGGATTCGGAGCATATTTTGGATTTTTGAAACCGTCGTACATTACATTTAAGATTGCCAAGCAAACATCAAGACCAATAAAATCAGCTAACTGTAAAGGTCCCATTGGATGCGCCATTCCTAATTTCATAACGGTGTCAATTTCTTCTACTCCTGCAACGCCGTTGTATAAAGTTTCAATTGATTCATTAATCATTGGCATTAAGATTCTGTTGGCTACAAATCCCGGATAATCATTCACTTCTACAGGAACTTTTCCTAAGTTTTTGCTCATTTCGTAGATAGCATCAAAAGTATCCTTAGAAGTAGAGTAACCTTTGATGATCTCAACCAATTTCATAATAGGAACCGGATTCATAAAGTGCATCCCGATTACTTTATCAGCTCTTTTTGTTGCAGCTGCAATTTTAGTAATAGAAATTGAAGAAGTATTGGTAGACAAAATACAATTTTCAGGAGCAAATTCATCCATCTGAGCAAAGATTTTCAGTTTTAAATCCTGATTCTCTGTAGCTGCTTCCACCACTAAATCTGCATTGGTAACCGCATCTTTCAACTCAGTGAAAGTTTTGATGTTTCCTAAAGTTTGTGATTTTTGTTCTTTTGTAAGGTTTCCCTTTGCAATTATTCTGTCAAGGTTGGTGGTGATGGTTTTCAATCCTCTGTCTAAAGCATCTTGAGAAACATCTACCAAATTTACACTAAAACCGCTTTGTGCGAAGGTATGTGCAATACCATTTCCCATGGTTCCAGCCCCGATAACTACAATGTTTTTGATCATTTTAATTGTTCTTTTTTATGTGGAATTAAATTTTTTAATTGAGTTAAATCATTTTTCTTCACAAGTTCAGAGCTTGTGAAAAAAATAGTTCCGCCACTGTTTTTGTCTCTTGAGTCATTTTGCGAATTTACAGTCGTTTCCAAACCTTTCACAAATTTCATTCTTTTACTTTTTGGAAGTGCGTCAATCCCGATATACAGTGCAAATTCACCTTCTCTTCCTAAGCCGGATTGTCTGAAAATCTCAACCTTTTTTGCTTTAGATTTACCTTGAAAACTTTCAATGTAATTCATCACAGGAGCTGTGGAAGGAGTTCCGCAACACATGCTGCCATAACTCAGTTTTAGATAGCTTTCGCTTTTCTGCGCAAAAAAAAGCGTAAAGCTAAATAGTGCGAATGTTAATATTATTTTTTCATAAAATTTGTTTTAAAAATAAGCTTTAATATTTACTTACTAAAATCATCCCAAACTGCTTTTGAAATGTCTGAAATTATTTTACAGTTTACCGCATCAGATTCTGTAGAATTGCTTACAAATACGGCAATTGCATAACGTTTACCGTTGGGTAAAGTGATAATGGCAATCTCATTTTCTGCACCTGTTAATCCTGCATCATTTTTCCCTGAAGCTCCCGTTTTTCTTGCAACCGGCGTGTTTTTTGGAAGTTGCTCCACTAATTTATTGAGTCCGGTAGATGTTGATAAGATTACACTCATTAAATAATCTGTTGATTTTTTGAAAGTAATTTTCCATCATAGAATTTTTTCAAAACATCAACCGCAGATTGTGTGGTGCTATAATTTTTATACTGTAAACTCCAATCTTTATGCATTTCAGCTTCATTGTTTTTGATCTGAAAACCTTTTACTCCTTTTGAATCCATAAATTGCTGAACAGTTTTTGTACCTCCGAGCAATTTCAACATAATATCGCAGCCGTTGTTATCACTTTTTGCGACCGTTAATTCTAAAATTTCACTTAAAGGAACTTCCACACCGCCGTTTGGGTATTTGTCTCGAAGAGGAGACCAGGTATTTTCAAGCAAATTAGATTGGTCTAAATAAATTCTCTGATCTAATGAAAGTTTTCCTTTATCTACAAAATCCAAAACGGCCACTGCAATATGGAATTTAAAAACACTCTGCATCGGAAGTTTTTTGTCTGCGTTTCTATTGTATTTAAAACCATTCTCAAGGCCCAAAACAGAAACTCCTACTGTGGCTTTTTTATTTAAAAGAATGACGTTGATTTTGTCGTGCAGACTCAATTTTTGTCCAAAACTAAAGGTTGAAATTAAAAGAAACAGCAGAATTGTTTTTTTCATACGAAGATTTTTAGCGGAAATTTTTATTTAAAATAAATCCCTTTTAGATTCTAAAAGGGATTTGCAATTTAATATTTTTATTTATTTCAATTAAATTAAAAATGAGTTAAGGCGGAATTTTGACTTATGAAATCAATTTCATAATTTCCAGAGCCACTTTCAAAGCTTCAGTTCCGTCTTCCAAAGAAACTTCCACATTTTTATCTTCCAAAATGGCATCTGCAAAAGAATTTAATTCATCCAAAATTGCATTATTAGGCTGAATGTTTGGGTATTCAAATAAAATCTGATTCTTCTCACCTTCAGCATTTTCAATAATCATATCAAATGGAGTAGGGTTTTCCGGAGCATCTTTCATTCGGATGACTTCTGCTTTTTTCTCTAAAAAATCTACAGAAACATAAGCGTCTTTTTGGAAAAATCTGCTTTTTCTCATCGCTTTCATGGATATTCTTGAGGTTGTCAAATTGGCAACACATCCATTTTCAAACTCGATTCTTGCATTGGCAATGTCTGGGCTTTTGCTTACCACACAAACTCCGCTTGCATGAATATTTTTAACTTTAGATTTTACGACACTCAATAAAATATCTAAATCATGAATCATTAAATCCAAAACTACTGAAACGTCAGTCCCGCGAGGATTAAATTCTGCCAAACGGTGAATTTCAATAAACATCGGATTCTGGATGTAATCTTTGGCTCCGATAAAAGCCGGATTATACCTTTCAACGTGCCCAACCTGCGCTTTGATACCAAATTCACGGCATTTATAAAGGATTTCTTCTGCCTGTTCTAAAGTTTGGGTAATAGGTTTTTCTATGAAAAAATGAAGACCTTTATCAATGGCTTTCAGAGCGTAATCATAATGATAAAGTGTTGGCGTTACAATATCCAACATGTCAATCTGGTTAAGTAAATCTTCAAGGTTTTCAAAATATTTGTAACCAAATTCAGTCTCCAGTTTTTTACCGTTTTCTGCATCCTTATCGTGGAAACCAATGAATTCATATTTATCAGACTGATTCAGAAGTCGTAAATGTATTTTTCCCAAATGTCCGGCACCTACCAAACCTGCTTTCAACATAGCTTTTTAATTTGTGTAAATATAGTAATTTTAGATATTCGGAAACAGATGATAGGTTTTAGGTTGACAAATAATGATTGTTTTAGTATTTTTGTGATAAACTAGCGCCTGCTAACTAATAACAACGATCTGATGACGCACGATTCATTTGCACACAAAGGGAAAAGAAAGAATTTAATCAATTATTTACGCCAGCAAATTGGGATTTCTGACGAGAATGTACTTTCTGCGATGAATGAGATTCCGAGACATCTTTTTATCGAAAGTATTTTTGAAGATTTTGCTTATGAAGACCGGGCTTTTCCTATTTTGGCGCATCAGACGATTTCGCATCCTTCAACGGTAGCAGAGCAGTCTGAACTTTTACAATTAAAACAAGGTGAAAAAGTTCTGGAAATTGGTACTGGTTGTGGTTATCAGACTGCAGTTTTATTGGCCATGAAAGGTTTGGTGTATACGATTGAGAGGCAGAAAGATTTGTTTGATTATTCTAAAAAGAAATTCAGAGAACTGCATTTATACCCGAAGTTTCAGAGTTTTGGGGATGGTTTTGCCGGGCTTCCGACATTTGCACCTTTTGACAAAATTATCGTGACTTGCGGAGCTGCAGTTTTACCGACAGAATTATTAAAACAATTAAAAGTAGGCGGAAAAATGGTCATTCCATTAGGTCCTACGGACGAGCAGGTTTTGTACAGGTTTACAAAAATTTCGCTTACAGAAATTGAAAAAGAAGAGTTTGGCGCCTACAAATTTGTGCCGATGTTAAATAATACCAATCAATAGATTATGATCAATCCCGATATTCTTGATTACAACGATAAGCAATCTGATTCAGATCAGGAAATGTGCGCTTTGCTTTCAAAAATTATTGATTTAGAATTGAAAGATTCAGAAAATAAAATCTGGCATGCGCATCCGGTTTGGTTTTTAGAAGGAAATCCAATCGTTGGTTATAGCAAACAGAAAAAGGGAATCCGTCTCATGTTTTGGAGCGGAAAATCTTTTAATGAAGAAAAACTGAATGTT